>CAVYNE010000030.1:0-436396 GCA_963769715.1 uncultured Actinomycetes bacterium | reverse complement strand
ATTTACGTGATCGAGGATCGTATGTTAATCTTCTACTGATATGAGTTCAGGTCATTGAAGGAGCGCAGCTGACCGCGCGGGAGGGACCGACACGAGTGGATGGCGCCAAGCGAGACGAGATCATCGATGCCGCCACGAGGCGGTTCGGGCGGTACGGCTACGAGAACACCAAGTGGGCAGACATCGCCGCCGATGTAGGAGTTGGCCCGACCGCGCTCTACCACTATTTCGAGTCCAAGCAGCATTGCCTGTTCGTGATCCTGGGCCAGGCCATGGCGGACTTCCGCGCCCGCTTCGAGCACCTGGCGGACAGCGATCGCCCACCCATCTCCGCATCCCCCTTCACTGCACGCGGCGAGCCGGATTACCTGACCACCCTGGTCGCCGTGCTCCACGACTGCTTCCGCCTGACCGAGGACGACATCCAGCGCAACCGCGTCGTGGTCGCCGAGCAAGGGCTGCTTATGAACCCGCGCGAGTCGCCGCGCGAAGAGCAGTCCCGTCAGGCGGCCCGGCAGCTTACCCGGGACCTGGAGCGGCTGTGGGCGGCATTGCTGGCCGGTGCGATGGAGCAGGGAGCCATCCCGGACGGCGATCCCAGACTCCTCGCGCGCGCCATCCTCGGGATGTACAACAGCGTCTGGCATTGGTACCGGCCCAACGGAATCGTCGCCCTGCCGCGCGTGGCGGAGTTCTTCGTGGCGCGCAGCCTGGCCCTGGCCGGCGTGGCGCCTGATGTGGCCGAGTCGGTTCTTTTGGTCGCATGAATGGAGACAGCGTGACACCGATCACGGAGGGGCTGTTCACGGTCACTGATGGGCTGGTCCGGCTCATCGGCTCGCAGTGCGCCCGTTGCGGCACGGTCGCCTTCCCCCGGCAGTTCAGCTGCCCGAAATGCACGTCGGTGGAGGTGAGCGAGCGACTGCTGGCGCGACGCGGGACGCTGTGGTCGTGGACCATTCAGTGCTTCCCGCCGAAGTCGCCGCCGTACGCGGCCGACGATCCCGGCGCGTTCGAGCCGTACGGGGTCGGGTACGTCGAGCTTCCCGGAGAGGTGCGGGTCGAGGCCCGGCTGACCGAGGCAGACCCCGGCCGCCTGCGCATCGGCCTGCCGATGGAACTGACGCTCATCCCCGCGCCCAGCGGCGCTGGCGGGGGGTGCCAGGGGGGTTTTTGGGTTCGTCCCCCCGTGGCTAGCACCGCACGCGGCGTGGTGACCTATGCGTTCCGGCCTATGACCGAGGAGGAGCAGAGTGAGCGATGAGGACGTAGGCATCATCGGGGCTGGCATCCACCCGTTCGGCCGTCATCCGGGCGTTACCGGCCTGCAGATGGCCGTGGCCGCGGCCCGCGCGGCCCTGGCCGACGCCGGGGTCAGCTGGCCGGAAATCGATTTCGCGGTCGGCGGCAGCGACGAGGCGGGCAACGCGGACACCCTGGTAGCGATGCTCGGGCTCACCGGGGTTCCGTTCGTCAACGTCAGGAACGGCTGCGCGACGGGCGGTTCGGCGCTGACGATGGCCCACGCGATGCTGCGCGCCGGGTCCGCGGATCTCGCCCTGGTGGTCGGCTTTGACAAGCACCCGCCGGGTGCGTTCAATCCGGACCCGGAGGACTGGGGCCTCGGCCGCTGGTACGGCGAGACCGGCCTGATGCTCACCACCCAGTTCTTCGCCATGAAGATCCAGCGGTACATGAGCGAGCACGGCATAAGTTCCGCCACCCTGGCCGAGGTCGCCGCCAAGGCGTTCCGCAACGGGGCGCTCAACCCCAACGCGTGGCGCCGCAAGCCGCTGTCGGCAGAGGAGATCCTGGCGTCGAAGATGGTCAATCACCCGCTCACCCAGTTCATGTTCTGCTCTCCAGGGGAGGGAGCCGCGGCGCTGGTGCTGGCCCGAGGCAAGCGGCTGCGCGGATCGGCCCGCCCGCCGGTGCTGCTGCGGTCGGTTGCGCTGCGCACCCGGTCGTTCGGCTCGTTTGAGGTTTTCAGCCCGTCCGTCGCTATCGAGTCGGCCCCCTCGCCTACGGCCGTAGCCGCGGCGGCGGCGTTCGAAGCGGCGGGCATCGGCCCGGCGGACGTGGATCTCGCCCAGGTCCAGGACACCGAATCCGGGGCCGAGGTCATGCACCTGGCCGAGACGGGCCTGTGCCGGCACGGCGAGCAGGAAAAGCTGATCGCCAGCGGGGCGACCGAAATCGGCGGCCGGCTGCCGGTCAACACCGACGGCGGCTGCCTGGCGAACGGCGAGCCTATCGGCGCCTCCGGATTGCGGCAGGTGCACGAGGTGGTAGTGCAACTGCGCGGGGAGGCCGGCGCGCGACAGGTCCCCGGCCGACCGCGGGTGGGCTTCACCCACGTCTACGGCGCACCCGGCGTGAGCGCCTGCGCCGTGCTGAGCCGGTAGGAGAACCGATGAACGGCAGGGGAGTCGCGGGCACGGCCACGCAGGGCCGGGTCGTGGCTCGCGAAGCGGGCCGGCTGGCGCGCGAGCTCCTCCGGATCTCCGTGGGCTCCTCCGCTGTCGCGCCGGCCAAGGGGGACTTGCGGTTCGCCGACCCGACCTGGACCGAGAACCCCGCCTACCGGCGGATCGGGCAGGCTTACCTGTCGTTGGCCGGATCGATGGACCGGCTGGTGGATGAGGCGGAGAAGTCGGGACAGGATCCCGACAAGGTACGGTTCGCGGTCACCCTGCTGACCAGCGCGATGGCGCCCACCAACTTCTGGCTCGGAAACCCCGCGGCGATCAAGCGGACCCTCGAGACCGGTGGCGGCAACCTGACCCGCGGGGTCCGCAACTGGGCCGGCGATCTGCGGCATAACGGCGGCCTGCCCTCGATGACTGACCCGCAGGCCCTGCAGGTCGGCCGCGACCTGGCCCTGACCCCCGGCGCGGTCGTCGAGCGGGACGAGGTCGCCGAGCTGATCCAGTACACCCCGGTCACCGGCAGCGTCCGCGAGCGCCCGGTGCTCGTCGTGCCGCCGCCGATCGGCCGGTTTTACTTCCTCGACCTGCGCCCTGGGCGCAGCTTCATCGAATACTCCGTCGGCCGCGGACTGCAGACCTTCGTGCTGAGCTGGCGCAACCCAGGCAAGGACCAACGGGACTGGGACCTGGACACCTACGCGGCCCGGGTGCTCCGGGCCATCGACGCCATCCGCGACATCACCGGTTCAGGCGACGTGAACACCATCGGCTTCTGCGCGGGCGGCATCATCACCACCGGCGTGCTCAATCACCTGGCCGCCACCGGTGATGCCCGGATCCGCTCTGCCTCCTTCGCGGTCACGATGCTGGACTTCGGCCAGCGGGCACCGATCCAGGCCTTCTCCAGCGCCAGGCTGCTGTCCCCGGCCCGGACCCGATCCCGCCGGGCCGGCGTGATCGCGGCCCGCGACATGGGCGCGGCGTTCACCTTCATGAGGCCCAACGACCTGATCTGGAACTACTGGGTCAACAACTACCTGATGGGCCAGGACCCCCCGGTCTTCGACGTCCTGGCCTGGAACGCCGACGGCACGAACCTGCCCGCCGCGCTGCACCGTCAGTTCCTCGACCTGTTCCAGGCCAACACGCTGTGCCGGCCCGGCGCGATGACGGTGCTGCACACGCCCGTCGACCTGGCCACGATCACGGTCCCGGTGTTCGCCACCGGGGCGATGACCGATCACCTGACACCGTGGAAAGGCTGTTACCGCACCACCCAGCTGCTGTCCGGGCCGATGACATTCGTGCTCAGCAACAGCGGGCACATCCAGAGCCTGGTCAACCCCCCAGGCAACCCGAAGGCCTCCTACTACACCGGCCAGCAGCCCGGCCACGATCCTGACCAGTGGCTCGCGGCCGCCACCAGGCACGCCGGGTCGTGGTGGGAGGCCTGGGCAGACTGGATCACCCCGCACTCAGGCGCGGAACGGGCCGCCCCGCAAACTCTGGGCAGCCCGGCGTTCGAACCGATGACCGAGGCCCCCGGCGACTACGTCCGCCGAGCACCCGGCCCGCACCTGCGGCGGAGCAACGCGGACCGACGCGAGCTTTAAGGCTTCAGCCGGTGACTTCGGTGCGGAGCAGGTTCAGCTTCTCGAACACGGGGGCGTCGGAGAAGGTGAACAGGTCGAGCTGGCTGGCGGCGTCGAGGGCGAACTCGGTCCAGGCCGGGACCGCGATGATGTCACCGCGTTCCAGCGGGCGCTCAGTGTCGTTCAGCCGGACCGTGCCGGCGCCGTCGAAGACCTGCCAGACGGAGGAGGCGGAGGTGCGCGACGGCCGGGTGGCTGCGCCCGCGCGCAGCCGGTGAAACTCGGTGCGCATGGTGGTCAGCGCGTCACCGCCGCTGGTCGGGTTGGTGTAGCGGATGGCGGCGTGGCCCGGCTCGAGGACCCCCGCGACACCTTCTTTTTCGAGCTCTAGCTGGGCGGTCAGGGCGGCGTCGGTATGCGCCCAGCGGTAGGCGACGAGTGGCGAGGCCGGGCGCGTCCCGGCCAGAGCGACGGGGGTGAGCCCGGGCAGGCCCCAGAGCCGTTCGGCATTACTCTTTTCCGGGGTGGCGCGGGTGCGCACCTGATCGGGACCGAACTCGAAGAATCCCTGGTCGGTCTTTGCCACCAGCGGGATGTCGAGCCCGTCCAGCCAGGCCATGGGCGCGTCGGAGACGTTCTGGTGGCCATGAAACTGCCAGCCGGGCGTCAGCAGCAGGTCCCCGCGGCGCATCGCGACCGGGTCCCCGTCCACCACCGTCCACACCCCCTCGCCGTCCAGGACGAACCGGAACGCCGACTGGCTGTGCCGGTGTTCGGGGGCATCCTCGCGGGGGGCCAGGTACTGGATGGCCGCCCACAGGGTGGGCGTGGTGTACGGGTCGCCGGGCAGGCCCGGGTTGCCGAGGCTGATCGCCCGGCGCTCACCGCCGCGGCCCACCGGGACGAGTTCCGCGCTGCGCGCGGCCAGCGGCAGCAGGTCGGCCCAGCGCCACAGGTGCGGCACCGCCCGGGGCTGGGGGTGAAAGGGCATCAGGCCCTCGCGGGTCAGCCACAGCGGGGTCATCCCGGCGGCCTCGAAGTCGCGGTACAGTCCGGCCAGCCTGGCCTGGTGCTCGGCACTGTCGAAATCGGTACGGGCCGAACGGGTGGCGGTGCGTGCGTCGGTGTCGGTCATTCCGGACTCCTCCCGAAGGCGAGCATGTCGCGCAGCGCCTTTTTATCCAGCTTGCCCACCTTGGTGACGGGCAACTCGGCGACGACCTCGAGCCGTTCCGGCCATTTGAACCTGGCTACCCCGGCCGCCGCCATGCCATCCCTGATGGCGTCCAGGGTGATGTCTTGCCCAGGCTGCGGCACCACGAAGACGCAGATCCGCTCGCCGAGTTCGGCATCGGGCGCGGCCACGGCGGCCACCTGGGCGATCCCGGCCATCCGGTAGACGAGGTTCTCCACCTCCTCGGCCGCGAAGGGTGGCAGGGTCGCCGCGCCCACGCGCTGTTCACCGCCGCCCACGACGCGCTGCACGGCCCGGCCGGTACATTCGTCCGGGAGTTGGTGCTGGAATCCCGCCCTTGACGAGGAGGTCACCATGACAGAGAACTTCGTGCTGGTGCACGGCGCGTGGCACGGCGGATGGGCCTGGCAGCCGGTGGCGAGCAGGCTGCGCGCCGCCGGCCACCGGGTGTGGGCGCCGACCTGCCCCGGGCTCGGCATCGACGACGACCCGCGCGGCGTGACGCTGGCCGGCTGCGTCGACAGTCTGGTGAGCCAGGTCGAGGCGTCCTTCGCAGTCGACATCACGCTGGTCGGGCACAGCTGGGGCGGCTACGTCATCGCCGGCGCGGCGCCGCGGCTGGCGTCCCGGCTGAAGGCCCTGGTGTTCTGGAGTGCCTTCGTGCCGGAGTCCGGCCGTTCGCTGTACGACGAGGTGCCGCCGTCCTACCAGGAGCTGTTCAGCCAGCTGGCCGGGGCGTCCGAGGACAACACCGTCGCGCTGCCGCTCGAGGTGTTCCAGGGCGCGTTCATGGGCGACGCCGACCCCGCCGCGGCCGCCGTGGTGCACTCGGTGCTGCGCCCGCAGCCCTACCGGACGTTCACCGACCCGCCCGCCGACGAGGCCTACCGCGGCCTGGGCCTCCCCCTGCACTACGTGCTGTCCGACGGCGACGTGGCGCTGCCGCCGGGTGAATACGGCTGGGACCGCTTCGCCGAGCGGATCAAGGTCTCCCCGGTCTCGGTGCCCGGCAGCCACGAGTCCATGTTCACCCGCCCGGCCGAACTGGCCGACGCCCTCAGCCAGGTGGCTACCGCACCCTGAGGTCTTCCTCGTTACCGTTTTACCGCTGATCGCTTGATGGTGATACCAGCGGTGGGCATGACGCGGTCGGCCCGGGGCACACTGACATCAGGCCGCGCAGGTACCGCGAAACGGGCGGCATCGAGGCACGCAGCAGGTCGTTCGGTATAAAATCTTTGGACCGAACGGACCGAGTGCGTCGGTCACCGCCGCGGTCAGCCGCGGTTGTTCTGATCGCCCACGCGGCCGAGGTAACCCAGGAACTGCGCGCGTTCTTCCTCATCGAACTGGGCGAGGAGGCGCTGGCCCAGGCGGCGCACATCCGGTGCCGCCGCCGCCACGGTCCTGACCCCTTCCTCGGTGATGCGCAGCACGCGCTTGCGCCCGTCCCGCTCATCCCGGCTGCGCTGGATCAGGCCACGACGGGCCATCCGGGTGGCCAGTTCGGCGACGCTCGAGCGATCCAGCGACGTGAGCCGACCTACGCTCGCCTGATCCAGGTCACCGTGTACGGCCAGAGCGCACAGGAAGATGTACTGCGAACCAGTAATGTCCACCGGAACGACCTCTGCCCATAGCTGGGTATGCGTCTGATACGCGCGCCTGATGAGGTGACCCGGCGTTTCCGCGAAGTCGCGGACAAGCGCGCTGATCTCGTCGTTACCTGCGGCTGACGGCATTGTCCTCGCTGGGAAAGGCATCGAGAAGAAAATGCCGATCCGTTGACCCTACGTTTCGGTAGCTGCTAAATTTCGGGGTACGTCGTCCGTGTACGGAGCAATTCCCCCACCCTGGCCGTATCCGGGACCTCGAACAGGGCCCAGACCGTCCAGGGGTTTCCTTGGCGCCAATTTACACCCGAATCGTCAGAGTCTGCGCGAAGCGCAGATCTTACGGTCTGCTTAAGGTTTTCGGCCGTATCACACGGCTGGGATGACATACGCGTTTCCCGTCCATGTCGGGGCCTTTTCCGAAGGGAAGGCAAAGGGTGATCAGGAATCCAGTCGGCAATCCTGGTGGTGACGGCGCGCGGGATCCTTGGGGCCGTCAAGATGGCCGCGCTTTCCAGCCTTCGCCGTGGATTGTGGCTCCGCCATCTCGGGTCAGCGCGGGCCCGTCACGGGTCGGCACGGGGCTGCTCCAGCTCGATCCGCAGCGCCCGGCGCCATCTCCCGCCTCCGACGCGGCCGGGAGCGGTACGGGTTACCAATCCGAAGGCCGGATCCAGCGGCCCGGGCGACACCGGAATAGCCGGGTCGGCAAGGCGCGGCGAGAGCCCGGGTTCAATCGGCGCAGCCAGACCATACGGGTGGCGGTTCCGGTTACCGTGATCACCCTCGGCATTGCCGTCAGCCTGATTGTGAACGCTAACAACGACGGGCGGCGGGTCCCGTCCGCCTCCTCTCCCGGTTACCCGGCGGCGATCCTGGCCGGGCAGGACTTCACCCCTTACTCGGCGGAAAGTACCCGCGGAATCGCCCTGTCCGAGGGCCGGGTGGCGAGTTCCGGCGCGGAGATCGTGGCGGTCGGCGCCGAGACCGGCCAGAGCGTCCCGCGGGCTCAGTTCTTTGTCTCGCTGGATGACGGCCGGTCCTGGAGTCTCGGCACGGTGTCCGCCGCGGGCGGCGGGACGCCGTCACCCGGACACGCGGCCCGCTTCATCGCCGGAGGATCGGGGGCATGGGCTGCCGTGGGCCCCGGTTCGGTCTGGACGAGCGCCGACGGCCGGGCATGGACGCTGACGTCCGCCACCGGCCTGCCGCAACTGCCCGGCGACCAGGTCACAGTGCTGAAACGAACCGGCAGCGGCTTTATCGCCGCGGGCGCGAACACGCCGGACGGGGATCAGGCCAAAGCCACTCCGGTGATCTTCCTATCCTCCGGCGGGACCGGCTGGAGGAGGCTCGGCGCCGATCGGCTGCGTCTGGCCGCGGGTAGTGGCCGGGCACTGGACATCAGGCTGGCGGCGGCCACCGGGCACCTCATCCTGATCGCGGGAGACGTGGCCACCCCGACGACGGTGACCAGCGGCGGGTCCCGGCACGTGGTGACCGTCCGCACCGGGGGCGCCTGGCTCAGCGACGACGGCGGCCTCAGCTGGAGGGCGGTCACAGTGCCGACCGGCCACGACGCGCAGGACCAGTTCTCCGACGCGGCGGCCACCAGTGGCGGATTCTTGCTGGTCAGGCCCGCGACGGTGGATGGCGTCCGGGCCGCTGACGTTTACCGCTCCGGCAACGGCACGGCCTGGACGTTCGCCGCGACGCTGACCACGCCTGGCGGCTTCACGCCCGGCCTGATGAATGGCAGCTCCGAAGGTGCCGTGCTGGCCGGCCAGTCCGGCCGTACGCTGACCGCCTTCACGTCCCCGGACGGCGCCCGCTGGCGCCAGGTTCCGGCGTTCGGCAGCGCGGCGGCCGAAACCATCTCAGGAGTAGCCGCGACCAAGACCGGCGCCGTGGTGGCGGCCGGGATGAGCGGCGCCACGGCCGGGATGAGCGGCGGCGGCGGCAGCCAGCAGCTGATTACGGTGGCCGGGGGGTCCAGCGGGTCTGGCGGCGTGAGGAATGTAAAGCTGGCCGCCATTCCCGGTGGGGTGGAACCCCAGCTTGCCGTCAACGCCATCGCGGCTCAGGGCAGCCAGCGGGTCGCTGTGGGCAGCGCGAACGGCTTCCCGGCGGCCTGGATGTCCGCCGACGGCGGACGCACCTGGCATCGCGCCACCGGCGATGCCCCCGGGGTGCTGTACAGGCCGGGAGTGGAGCAGCTGACCGGCATCACGCACGGCAACTCCGGATGGCTTGCGGTGGGCGGCGTCACCGCGGCAGCTCCCGAGCATCCGGTGGTCATCGGTTCGGCTGACGGCAGCGTCTGGTCCGCCGCCGACGGCGAGCCAGTCTTCACCGGGAGCGGCCTGGTCACCGAGCAGGCGGCGGCCGGCCCCGACGGCTACGTGATCGTCGGCTGGCAGCTGGTGACGGAGGCAGCGGATGCCGCCGGGCCCCGGGAGGCGCCGGCCCGTACCATGGCCGCCGCATGGTGGTCAGCGGGGCTGACCGGCTGGCACCGAGCGGGCGGCGCGGTGGGCCCGGAAGCAGGCGCGGACAGCGCGATGCAGCACGGGCAGCGCGGGCAGCGCGGGCAGCAGCCAGATGCTTGCCGTCACCGCCACGGCGGACGGCTTCCTCGCGGTGGGCTCGCACGGCAGCAACCCCGCCGCCTGGACGACATCCGACGGCAGGACCTGGACCCAGGCCGACCTCCCGCGACCGGTCGGCGCCACCGGGGCGGTACTCCAGCACGTCGCCGCCGACGGCCGCACCGTGGTCGCCGCGGGCGTGGCCCTGACCGCAGCGGGACAAGTGCCGTTCGCGGCTCAGTCGGCGGACGGCGGCCGCACGTGGACCGAGTCCGCCCTACCCGTGCCCGCGGGCACCGCGCAGGTCAGCGCGCTGGCGGCGACCGGCGGCAGCTTCACGGTGACCGGCACGTTCGGCGCCAGGCCAGGTGAGCAGGACGTAGTGGTGTGGACATCCCGGGACGGGACGACCTGGAAGGCGGCTACCCCGGCCGGGCCGGGCCTGGCCTCCCCGGGCGTCCAGGCGATCACCGGCCTGGCCGTGTCAGGCCGCACGCTGACCGGGGTCGGTTTCATCGCTACCCCCGCCGGTGAGCAGCCCACCCTCTGGCAGTCCCCCATCCGGTGAGCCGCTGGGGAACCTGTCCTCAGGCGGCCCAGGTGACGCCGGCGGCGGCGGCCATGCTGTCCGGCTCGTCGAATCCGGGGCAGTACTCCTACGGCGGCCAACGCTTCGCGTTTATCGGTTCGGTGCTTCCTGAAAATGCCGCAGACCGCAGGCAGACCGCAGCAAGAGCCCTCGCGTCAGGTTCTCGATGGCCTAGCCAAGGCCCTTGGCTTTCCAGAGCGCGTACTGACCGTGCGAACGTGCCTTCAGCGTCGTTATGCGCTGCTATGATCGCCGGATGGCATTGGTGGGGCTGCTATTGACCGCTTTGGGAACTATTGCCACAATTGTCGGTTCCTACTACGCGTATACCGGAGACAGGCGTGCCCGGGGCAGGCAGGCTCGACGGGCTGCCCATGCCGGTGGTGGCTACCAGCCGGAGCATGGCCGCTCTCCCTGGGTATGGATTAATGTGGTAGCGGTTTTTTTGGCGCTTTGCATTCTGACCATTGGCATCGTTCTCATAACTCGGTCGGGCGGTTTGTCACACCAGCCGCCGAGTGCTGGGCTATCGCAATCTTCGAGTACGGGCTCGGCTGGGCCATCGCAAACTAGCGGAGTGTCGTCACCGGATCCTTCTTCCTCTGGCGGGTGGTCTAAGCAGTGGGGACAGAACACGCTGTTGTTCACCGCGGGCGAAGATGTCAACCTGGACCAGGTCCCGCCGAATGTCAACGCCGCGGGCGTTCTGCAGCTCAACTCCAATATGTATAACGACTCTAACTTCATGGCATCGTGGACCGGCAACCGCCAGGGCGCGGCGACCGCCGCGGGCTGCGCTGAGCTGATTAGCACCGAGGGCGTAAACGACGTCAAGCCAGTGACCGGCGACATCTACTGCGCCAAATCCGACCAGGGAAACATCGCGATTTTCGTCGTCCAGCAGATAAATACGGACAGCAGCGACAATATGACCTCCACGCTCGTCCAAGCCACCGTCTGGACGCATGGGCCGCCCAATCCACCGCCTTCCGTCGTGTGGTCTAAGCAGTGGGGCAGAAGCCGCTGTTGTTCACCGCGGGCGAAGATGTCAACCTGGACCAGGTCCCGCCGAATGTCAACGCCGCGGGCGTTCTGCAGCTCAACTCCAATATGTATAACGACTCTAACTTCATGGCATCGTGGACCGGCAACCGCCAGGGCGCGGCGACCGCCGCGGGCTGCGCTGAGCTGATTAGCACCGAGGGCGTAAACGACGTCAAGCCAGTGACCGGCGACATCTACTGCGCCAAATCCGACCAGGGAAACATCGCGATTTTCGTCGTCCAGCAGATAAATACGGACAGCAGCGACAATATGACCTCCACGCTCGTCCAAGCCACCGTCTGGACTACGAGTAATTAATTCCCGCGTGCGATACGGCCGCGCCTGGGGGCGGGTGATGCCGCCGGGATAACCGTCCGGCCAGGTGGTTGGTCGCGGCGAGGGAGAAACCGGCGTCCCGCCAGAGGAAATAGGCGAGCCCGGCGAGCAGGAGCGGTGAGACGACCCAGTGCTCCGCGAGCTTGTTCGTGGTGATCCGTACCGGCTCGGGCAGCAGCCCGAACTCGTGACGGCTGAGCGGGTACAGCAGCGGGCAGCCGTCATGGGTGCACATGTCGCCGGCTATGTGGGCGAGCATGCCGAGGGTAACGCAAACGGCCAGGACGGGCACGTTCCGCGGCGTAACCAGCACCACGTCCCAGCCCTTCCAGATCACCAGGGCGGCCAGCGCGATCCCGGCCGCGTCGCCGTGATGGCCGCCGATGTGCAGGGCCCGGAAACCCGCCGAGAACAATAGGGCCAGGATGAGCCCGGCCGGGACGAGATGCCACCACAGTTCCGGGCGTCCGCCGACGGCCCGGGCTCCCGCCTGCCAGGACCCGGCCGCGAGCGAGGCGACGGCCATGACCGCCACGCCGACCAGGCTATGCGTGCCCTTCCGGTGGCCGCCGCTGATCTTGTGCACGATCCACGCGAACGCCCCGGTCAGGAAGCCGAACGTCCGGGCGATCGTGGACCCGGGCTCGTCGAGGTCGGGGAGGACTCCCGCACCCGCGGTCAGGGCTATCCCCGCCGCCAGGTGCACGCCGGTGACGTGCAGCAGGGGCGCGACGGCGGTGAAGGCCAGGGCGCCGGACAGCGCGTGGTCGCGGCCGAGCATGTCAGGCTCCCCGGGGATTCGGTCAGTAAGGTGCTCCAGCGGTCAAGCTACGCCGCAGCACTGACATTCACGGGAAGCCGCGCCGGGCCGGGGTGTACGTCAAAAATGTAGGCCAGCTAACGTTTTTGCTGGTAGGACGCTTGCCGTAGTTGTGACAGTAACAACCAGATGCAAAGTGCCTGGTCAGGGTGTTGATGGACTGAAGCGGCGGTCGGGCGATGGGGTCAGAGGTCGTAGGAGGCCAGCGCCTGGCCGGGCGCTATGGGGGATGCGTCTCCTCGGCGTCAGTTAGCGACCACCTCGCTCCAGGTCAGGCGGCTGCGGCCTCGCGGGCGGAGCGGCGCTCAGCCATTGTCACGGCCCTGCCGGCGAACGGGACGAGGACGGCCAGCAGAACGCACAGGGCAGCGCCGGTGAGCCAGGCCACGGGTACCCCGATGGACAGCAGGTGAGTCCAGGCAAGCGGCCCGAGGGTCTGGGCGATGCCCCAGCAAGTGCCGTACGCCGCCAGGTACCGCGCGCGGGAGACGTCATCCGCGAGGCCGGCCACAACGGCGTACGGAGGTCCGAGAAGGAAAACCTGGCCCAGCGCCACGGTGGCGGCACCGAGGCAGAGCAGCGGGATCACGTCCGCGAAGGCGACAACGGCGAATCCCGCGGCAACGATCGCGAGCCCGGCCGCCATCAGGAAGAACGGCCGTGCCGCAGCGCCTCGCAGGAATCGCTGGCCGGCGATTGTCACGGCAGCCTCGACTGCGAGAAGCCAGCCCGTTTCCGCCGGGCCGAGGCCGCGGGCGGCAACCGTCAGCGGAAGCGCGGTGACCGAGAGGTTCCAGGCGAAGGCGAACCCTGTACCGACGCCGAGCATCACCAGCAGGCGGCCATCGCGCCACGGGTTGCCGCCGGACGTGGCCGGCCGCGCCGCGGACGGCTCATGCACCCACAGCAGGATCAATGCTGCCGCTGCCACGCAGGTGACGGAGTCGGCGACGAAGAGCAGCCGCAGGCTGACGCCCCCGAGCAGCACCGCGAGGATCCCCGCGCCTACGCCGCGGCGGCCAGCGCGGCACCGAGCAACCCGAAGGCCTGCGGACGCCGCTCAGGCGCCACCATCTCGGCCAGCAGCGCCTGGCTGGGCGGCTCGTAGATCTCGAAGGCGAGACCGAGCAGCGCGGCTCCCGCCGCCGCTCCGCTGACACCGGGCGAGACGGCAATGACGAGCAGTGCGACGCTGCAGCCGAGCAGCCCGAGCACGATCGTCGGGCGTCGCCCGAGGCGGTCAGCCATCCGCCCGCCGGCCAGCCGTGATGGAACCGTTGCAAGGCCAAAGAGCGCGACCACCCACCCGGCGGTGATGAGCGAGGCGCCGTAGACGTGGACGAGCACGACGGCCAGGAACGACATTGCGAAGGCGCCGAGCTGGTTGACGGCCGGGCCAGCACGAGCGCCCGTACCGGACGCGGCCAGCCGCGACCTTCGTGACTGGCGAATGGCATAATGGCCGTCATGGGAGAGACGGTACTCGACGGCCGAATGACGGGTCAAATACATTTCAACAGTCACTTGTGGGTAGTCACCGACGTCGCCTGCCGTCTGGTCAACGCGCTGACAGCGGGGCACGACGGTACCCGGCCAGTAGAGCCGCCGCCGGTCGGCCACCGGGCTGACGCGGTTCGCGCGGTGCTCGAGCGCGACGACTACCGGCCGGTCCTCACCGAAGAGCAGGCAAAGGCGCTAACAGCCCTCGCGGGACGAGTCCGCGAGGTCTTCACGGCAAGCTCGTCCGGCGACGTGGCCCGCGCCGCCGGCATAGTCAATGGCCTGCTCCAAGAATTCGGCGCGGCCCCCCGCCTCGACCTTGCGCGAGGAGGCGGCTGGGCCCTTCACTTCCACGGCCGCGACACCAGTATCGTCACCGGCTGGGGCGCAGGCATCGCGGCCGGCCTCGGGATGGCCATCGGCTCCGACCTCGCAGGCCGCCTTGGCGTCTGCCAGGCCGACCCCTGCGACCGGGTGTACATCGACACCTCGTGCAACCTCGGAAAGCGGTTCTGCTCCACGCGCTGCCAGAGCCGGGTCACGGCCGCCGCACATCGCACCAAGAGCAAGAGCTGACGACGCAGGCCTCACAGCCACCGTGGCTCGTCTGGTCGTTACCCGTACAACCAGACGAGCGCCGTCTGACGTGCTGGAACTCGAAGATGATCCTGACCAGCTACGAAATTGACGTGCACCCGCCGGGCCGCCGGGTTAGGAGCCGGGCCGCCGGGTTAGGAGCCGGGCCGCCGGGTTAGGAGCCGGGCCGCCGGTTAGGAGCCGGGCCGCCGGGTTAGGAGCCGGAGCCCAGGATCTCCCCGGCGTTGGCCACCGTCCATTCCACCAACGGCAGGAGAAGCGTGGCGAGCTCACGGCCGCGGGCGGTGAGGCTGTAGTCAACACGAGGCGGGATCACCGGCTGCGCGTCCCGGTGCACCAGCCCGTCGCGTTCCAGCGTCCGCAGGGTCTGCGCGAGCATCTTCTCGCTGATTCCCTGCGCACGGCGCCGCAGCTCCCCCCAGCGCAGGGTCTCCCCGGACAGCGCGACGAGGACGAGCACGCCCCATTTGCTGGTCACGTGGTCCAGGACCACCCGGCTCGGGCAGCCGACCGGAAGCACGCGGTCGGGAAAATACTCCCACAGCGGCCTGCTCACCTGGTTACTTACCTCCACGCAAGTACCTTACTTCAAAGTGGGTACTCTCCGATGGGAAGCTCAGGTGGCTCCTGACGAGTTGGCCCGGGTGACCCGATTCAGCAATAAGGAGCCTGGAATGTCAGTCGTCATCACCGGCGCTACCGGCCAACTCGGCCGCCTTGTCGTGGAGAACCTGCTTCAGCAGGGCGTCCCCGCCCGGGACATCACCGCGGCGGGACGGGACACCACTAAGATCAAGGACCTGGCCGACCGCGGCGTCCGGGTCCGCGTCATCGACTACGACGACCCGGCGACCCTCGGCCAAGCCTTCCGCGGCGCCGACCGGATCTTGCTGATCTCCGCCAGCGAGGCCGGGCAGCGCGTCCGGCAGCACGGCCACGCCATCGACGCCGCCCGCCGCGCCGGAGCGGGCCTGCTCGCCTACACCAGCATCGCCAACGCCGACACCACCACGCTGCGTCTGGCCGCGGAGCACCAGGCCACCGAGGCGGCGCTGCGCGCCTCCGGCCTGGAGTACGTACTGCTGCGCCACAGCTGGTACACCGAGAACTACACCGCCCAGATCCCCGCGATCCTGCAGCGCGGCTCGCTGCCGGGCAGCGCCGGCGACGGTCGGGTCAGCGCGGCCACCCGGGCCGACTACGCGGCCGCGGCGGCCGCCGTCCTGGCCGGCGACGGGCACGCTGGCCGCGTCTACGAACTCGGCGGCGACCGGGCGTTCACCCTCACCGAGCTCGCGGCCGAGATCAGCGCCCAGGCCGGCCAGCCCGTCAGCTACCACGACCTGCCTGTAGCGGAATACGCGCAACTGCTCATCAGCGCCGGGCTGCCCGAGCCGGCCGCCGCGATCGTCGCCGACGCGGACCGCGGCCTGGCCCGCGGCGACCTCTACGTCGACAGCGGCCACCTGCGCCAGCTCATCGGCCGACCGACCACCTCGCTGCACGACGCGGTGGCCGCCGCCCTGCCCTGACCGGCCCTGCACTGAACACGGCCCTGCCCTGACTTGCGCTGCCCTGAACCCGGCTGATGGACCTCAGCCGGCCGACACGCCACCCTTCCTAGGCTTCTTGACCTTAGGAGGCAGCGAGCCGACGTGGGCTCGGGCCTTCTCCACCCAGCGTGCGGCCAGGTCGGCGTCATCACGCCAGGTCACGGGCAGGCTAAGGTAGCCGCCCATCGGGCGCTCGGCGGGGCCGAACGGGCCCGACCCGTCGATGGCGGCCAGTTCCCCGGCGTCAGCCTCGCCGAGCCGGACGCCCACGGCGGACCCGAACAGCCCGGCGAACATGTTGCCGTGCACGAAGGCGCCGAGGTTGCCGAACATCGGCTTGATCTCGACCTCCGGGTCCTCGGGCAGCAGCGAGCGGAAGAACTGCTTGTCCTCCTCGCTGGGCTTGGGTATCTCCACCGTGGGCTCCTGACTCGCCAGGCTCGGCGCTAAGCGGGCTGTGCTATCCGGGCTGGGGCGCCGACTTCATGATGCTGAACACCGCGCCCTGCGGGTCGCTGACGACCGCTATGCGGCCGACCGGTATGTCGAACGGTTCGACCACGACCGCCCCGCCCAGTTCCCCTACCTTCGCCGCGGCGGCGTCCGCGTCGGCGACCTCGAAGTACACGTGCCAGTGATTGGGCACGCCCGCCATCTGCGGCGCGGTCGTGCCGCCTACCATCGTCCCGCCCGCCTGGAACACCGTGTACATATTCCCGGCGCCCATGTCCTCCGTGGAGGTGGTCAAGCCCAGCACATCGGCGTAGAACGTGACGACGCCCGGGTCGGTGGTGACGAGCTCGTTCCAGACGACCGTGCCGGGTTCGTTCACCAGCGTGGCGCCGATGTGCTGGTTAGCCTGCCACAGCGCCACGCCCGCGCCCGCCGGGTCCAGCACGAACGCCATCCGCCCGGCGTCCATGACGTCGAACGGCGCCATCGCCACCTTGCCG
Source organism: uncultured Actinomycetes bacterium (assembly GCA_963769715.1). Lineage (GTDB taxonomy): Bacteria > Actinomycetota > Actinomycetes > Streptosporangiales > Streptosporangiaceae > Palsa-504. Next base: position 419,587 of record CAVYNE010000030.1, on the reverse strand, counting down.
CCGACGGCTTCGACCCTGGCCACCGCGTCGTCGGCCGAATCGACCGCCAGGTAGGTGTTCCACATCGGCGGCGCGCCCGCGGCGGCCAGTTCGGGTGATTGCGGGGCGATGGCGGCGACCGGATGGCCGCCGAGCATGGCCATCGAGTACACCGGCCCCTGCGGCATCGGCTGGTCATCGTAGGTCCAGCCGAACAGGCCCGTGTAGAACGCCTTCGCGGCGTCCTGGTCGGTGGTCTGCAGATCGACCCAGTTCGGTGTGCCCTGGGTGTAAGAGGTGCGTTCGGGCATGGTTCCCCCTTCGGGTGAATGAAACGGCTTATCCGGCCCGGCCGGTGAAGGCGACGAGCCGGTCGAGGATACCGGCGTCCGGCCCGGCTTCGAGCGGGTCGGCGAAGGCTCCGCCGCCGCGGGCCTCGGGAGTGATGATCTGGTTGGCCACGCCGAGGACGTGCTGGGCGACCTCGTCGGAGACGACCACTCGCTGGCCGGTGGCCTGGGCGAAGTCCCAGGCGTGGACCAGGAACTCTATCGACAGGATGCGAGGGCGAGGGCTCCGCGACCGACAGCCCCCAGGTGTGTCAGGCCTCCACACGTTAGCCTTCGCTAACGCGTTCGGCAAGAGGCACCGGTACCGTGATCGTGTGCCGAAGGGCGCCAGCAATGACGCCGAATGACACGTGATCATGATCGGTCCAGTTCCTGGGGCAGCTGACAGAGATCATTGAGCCGAACGTCCTGGTGCTTCGAGTCGGCCACCTGATCGGTGGCCTGGCGGCCAGTTGCGCGGCGTTGACGGCGGCAGGCGGGCCGCACTAGGCTTACCAAGCAAGCGCTTGGTCATTTGGCCTGCTCGTGGCGCTTGAGCCTGGCTTGGAATCGTCAGTGGCCTGCTGTGCCGCCAGTGAGCTGGTCGTCAGGGCCGTGCCGCCACTGACGGTCGTCAGGGCCGTGCCGCCACTGAAAGGGAAGGGATGAGCAGCGATGCCGGTCAAGTACCTGTCCCAAGAGTGGATCGACGAATACAACGCCGCGCTGGCCCAGGACGATGCGGTCCACGCCGCGCTCAAAGGCAAGATCGCGGCCCTCCAGATGGTGATCTCGGACTCGCCGCAGGGCGAGATCCGGTACTGGCTGCGCATCGCCGACGGCAGCGCCTCGGCGGGCCTGGGCGACCTCGATGACGCGGAGGTCACCATCAGCCAGTCCTACGAGACGTCGGCCCAGGTCAACAAAGGCGAACTGAACGGGCAGAAGGCGTTCACCCAGGGCAAGGTTAAGATCAAGGGCAAGATGCTGAAGATGATGCAGCTGCGCGGCCCGCTGGAAAAGGTCCAAACCGCGCTGGCTACCATTGACACTGAATACTGAACTTCCGGGCGCGCCCTCCCCCCCGGGCGCGTCCGGATTACATCCAGTCGGCATGCCGCGGCCACGCCAGCAGCGTGTCGACGACTTCGGTCGGCCCGTGCCCCGGGTCGGTGGCCGCGTACCGGCCCCGGTAGAACAGCAGCGGCTTGCCCGCGCGGCACGGCCCGAGCCCGGTGACCCGGCCCACGACCAGGTAGTGGTCTCCGGCCTCGTGGACTGCCTCGACCGCGCACTCGACCCAGGTCAGCGCGCCGTCCAGGACCGGCGCCCCGGACGGTGCCGGGGACCAGCCGACCCCGGCGAACTTGTCGCCCCCGCTGGTCCCGAACCGCCGGGCCAGCTCCTGCTGCCCGTCCGCGAGCACGTTGGCGCAGAAGTGCCCGGCCCGCTCGATCACCGGCCAGGTGGCCGACGACCGGCTGGGGCAGAACAGCACCAGGGGCGGCGCCAGGGATAGCGCGGCGAACGCCTGGCACGCGAACCCGGCTAGCCCGCCCCCGGCAGCCGTGGTGATAACGGTGACGCCGGTGCAGAAGTGACCGAGCACCTGCCGGAAGGCGGCGGCCTCGGGCTCGGAGGACGGGGACGGGGACGGGGACGGCTCGCGGCCGGCGTCGGACGCGGCCGCCGCGGGGGCGGCTTCCGGGGCCACGTCAGGGCGTGGCGGGGCCGGCAAAGCTATGCCCCCACAGGCTGACCGCGGTGCTCTCCCGGCTGATCCAGGTGGCGTCGTCGACCAGCAGGCCGTCGGTGCCGTACTCGATGTCGAACCCGCCGGGGGTGCGCACGTAGAACGAGACCATCAGGTCGTTGGCGTGCCGCCCCAGCGTCGCGGACACCGGCGCGCCGCGCCGGGCGCACCGGTCGAGGGCCTGGCCCACGTCGTCCAGGGACGCGGTCTCGATCATCAGGTGCACGAGGCCGGCCGGGGCGGGCACCGGCGCCAGGGCCAGCGAGTGGTGCCGCGGGTTGCAGCCGAGGAACCGGAACCACACCGGCGGGTCGCCCTTGGCTCCGCCGAAGAACTCGGCCGGCATCCGCATCGAGTCCCGCAGCCGGAACCCGAGGACCTCGGTGTAGAAGTCCAAGGGCGCCGACGAGCCGGGCGTCACCGGCAGCACCACGTGCCCCAGGCCCATCGCGCCGGTGACGAAGCGGTTCCCGTACGGGCTGACCGACGGCCGGTGCTCGAGCGCGGCCCCGCAGAACACCTCCAGGGCATGGCCGGCCGGGTCCTCGAAAACCAGCATCGACGCCACCCGCCGGGCGGCCAGCTCGTCCGGGGTCCCCGGCTTGACCGCGACCCCGGCGTCGGCCAGGGCCTGGCCCACCGCGGCCAGCGCGGCCGCGTCCGCGACCTCCCAGCCGACCGCGAGCAGCCGTTCGGAAGACCCGGGCACGATCACCAGCCGCGCCGGGAAATCGTCCATCCGCAGGTAGAGCGCGCCGGGCTCGGGGCCCCCGTGTTTAGCAGCAGAGCCCTCGGTCAGGCCGAGGACCTTCACCCCGAACTCGCGCCAGGCGGCCACGTCGGCGGAGGAGATCCGCAGGTAGCCGAGCGATGAGATCACGGTTCTTCCCCTTCCAGGAAGCTGATCGCCAGCCGGTTGAACTCGTCGAACTTCTCCAGCTGCGCCCAGTGGCCGCAGCCGCCGAACACGTGCAGCTGCGCGCGGCGGATCAGCTTCAGCCCCACCAGCGCGCCGTCGACCGGGTTCACCCGGTCCTCGCGACCCCAGATCAGCAGCACCCGGTTCCGCAGCCGGTGCGCCTCCCGCCACAGCAGCCCCTGCTCGTAGCTGGCCGGGTCGAAGAACGACGCGCCCATCGACGCCATCGCGGCCAGGGACTCGGGAGCGCAGGCCGCGGCGTACCGCTCGTCGATCAGCTCGTCGGTCACCAGCCGCTGGTCGAAGACCAGCGTGCGCAGGAACGCGGCCATCTTCTCCCGGCTGGGGCCGGGCGGCGCGGCGAACTCGGTGAGCCGCTTGACGCCTTCGGTCGGGTCCGGCGCGAACACGTTGAGAGACAGGCCGCCCGGGCCCATCAGGACCAGGCGTCCGGCGCGTTCGGGGTAGTTGAGCGCGAACCGCACCGCGGTGCCCCCGCCCAGGGAGTTGCCGACCAGGTGCACCCGCTCAAGCCCGAGCTCGTCGAGCAGGGCCGCCAGCGCGTCCGCGGCGAAGGTGAAGTAGTTCCCCTGGCACCGGCGGTTTGTCGGACTTGCCGTAGCCGGGCTGGTCGACGACCAGGGTGCGGAACTGTTCGGCGAAGACGGGCAGGTTCTTGGCGAAGTTGGACGGACCCGAAGCGCCGGGGCCGCCGCCGTGCAGCAGGACGACCGGCGGGCCGGACCCAGCTTCCCCGGCTTCCTCGTAGTGCAGGTGCATGGCGGACCTCCCCTCAGAACATCGCGTCCGGCGGCACGTCGTGGCCGAACTCGCCGCGACCGAACATCGACAGCGCCCGTTCCGGGTCGTTGATCGCGTGCACCCGGCCGGCGTGCGCGTCCCGCCAGAACCGCTGGATCGGCGTGCCCATCTTCAGCGCCCGCCCGCCGGAGTTCTCGAACAGCAGGTCCACCGCCCGGATGGCCTGGCCGGTGCCGGTCACCTGGTCGCGCCGCACCCGCAGCCGCAGCGGCAGCGGGATCTTCTCCCCGGCGCGCGCGTGCGCCATCAGCTCGGTCATGTCCCGCTCCAGCGCCAGCCACGCCGCGTCCAGCAGGGCCGCGGCCTCGGCGATCCGCACCTGCCCGAACGGGTCCTCGGCCGCCTTCACCCCGACGTAGGAGGCCCGCACCCGGCCGCGCTGGTAGGCCACGTGGGCCTCGTACGCACCCGTCCCCATGCCGATGATCGGCGTGGTGATGGCATAAGAGAATATGGAGCCGAACGGGATCCGGTACAGCGGCCCTTCATTGACCTGCTGTCCCGGGCAGGCGCACCGGGTGACGTTCGTGAAGCTCAGCGACCTGTGCTCGGGGACGAAGGCGCCGTCCACCACGATGTCGTTGCTGCCCGTGCCGCGCAGCCCCACCGTGTCCCAGACGTCGTCGATGGCGTAGTCGCTGGCCGGCAGCAGGAACGTGCGGAAGTCGACGGGCTTGTGCTCGTCGTCGAGCACGATGCCGCCGAGCAGCACCCAGCTGGCGTGGTCGCAGCCGGAGGAGAAACTCCACCGCCCGTCCAGCCGGTAGCCCCCCTCGGTCTGCGTGGCCCGGCCGGTGGGCGCGTAGGAGGAGGACATCCTGGTCGCGGGGTCGGCGCCCCAGACGTCCTGCTGGGCCTGCGGCGGGAACAGGGCGAGCTGCCAGGGATGTACGCCGACGACCGAGGCGACCCAGCCGGTCGAGCCGCACGCGCTGGCGATGAGCCGGACCGCGGTGAAGAACGCGACCGGGTCCGCCTCGAGCCCGCCGGAACTCCTCGGCTGGAGCAGCCGGAAGAACCCCGTCTCGGCCAGCGCCTTGACCGACTCGGCCGGCACCACCCGGCCGTCCTCGGCCTCCTGCGCCCGCTGCCGGAACACCGGGAGCAGCTCAGTGATCCCGGCGAGCACCGCCTGCTGATCTAGGTCTGCCATATGCCAAGACTAGAACATGTTCTAGTCTTAGGGTATGGATCAGGTTCGGACCATCGATGCGGGCACGCCGCCGGCCAGGTTCGCACGCGGCTGGCATTGCCTCGGCCTCGCGGGGCGGTTCCGGGACGGCGTCCCGCACGCAGTGGCCGCGTTCGGTACCAAGCTTGTGATCTTCGCCGACTCGGGCGGGCAGTTGCATGTTCTCGACGCGTACTGCAGGCACATGGGCGGCGACCTGAGCCAGGGCACGGTCAAGGGCGACGCCATCGCCTGCCCGTTCCACGACTGGCGCTGGGGCGGGGACGGCCGGTGCGCTTCGGTGCCGTACGCCCGGCGGATCCCGGTGGCGGCCCGGACGCGATCCTGGCGCACCCTGGAGCGCAACGGGCAGTTGTTCGTCTGGCACGACGCCGAGGGCAACCCGCCGCCGCCGGACGTGACCATTCCGCGGATCGACGGCGCCTACTCTCAAGATTGGACCGACTGGACCTGGGACTCGATCCTGGTCGAGGGCGCGAACTGCCGCGAGGTGATCGACAACGTGGTGGACATGGCGCACTTCTTCTACGTCCACTTCGCGTTCCCCACGTTCTTCAAGAACGTCTTCGAGGGTCACGTCGCATCGCAGTACCTGCGGACGCGATCGCGGCCCGACGTCGGCGGGGCGTCGAACTACTCCGACGGCGCGGGCGGGCAGACGACCTTGCGCTCTGAGGCGTCCTACTTCGGGCCCTCCTACATGATCGACAACCTGTGGCACGACTACCACGGCATGACCATGGAGAGCGTCCTGATCAACACCCACTACCCGGTCACCCCGACCTCGTTCCTGCTGCAGTGGGGCGCCATCGTCCGGCGGCCGCCCGGCCTGTCGGACGGGCAGGCGAGCCGGGTCGCCGCCAAGTTCGCCGACTTCGTCGGGCTGGGCTTCACCCAGGACGTGGAGATCTGGCGGCACAAGAGCCGGGTGGACAACCCGCTGCTCTGCGCCGAGGACGGTCCGGTTTACCAGCTGCGCCGCTGGTACGAGCAGTTCTACTGCGACGTGGCCGACATCGAGCCGGACATGGTGGCGCGGTTCGAGTTCGAGATCGACACCACCCGCGCGGTGGCCGGCTGGGAGGCGGAGGTCGCACGGAACCTTGCCCGGCCCACGGGGGGTCAAGGGGGGGCGTCCCCCCTGGCCAGCGGAGCTGATGCTGGGTAACGGCCAGCACCGGGACGAGCGGCATGCCGCCGTGGTTCCCGTGTTGTGCGCGCGCTGCGGGGCGGCCGTGCTGGCCGCGAAGTTCAGCCCGCAGCACACCTCGGTGCAGTGGAGCGCGGCGGCGGTGCGGACGTGCGCGGAGTTCAGCGTTTCGGCGGCCGGGGGGCGGCCGAGCGCGCTGGTCGAGGGGTGCGCCAGCCTGCGGGACAGCATCGACGCCGCGGTAGCGGCCGGGCGGCTCGAGGTGTCGCCGCCCTGATGCGTGACTACTACCAGGTGCCGGTGGCGGAGGTCGTCCGTGAGACCGACGACGCGTGCTCGCTGGTGCTCGACGTGCCGCCGCCGCTGGCGGCGACGTTCGGCTACCGGCCGGGCCAGTTCATCACGGTGCGCGTCCCGTCGGACCGGACTGGTTCGGTGGCCCGGTGCTACTCACTGTCGAGTTCCCCTTTGACCGGCGAACGGCCGGCCATCACGGTCAAGCGGACGGCCGGCGGGTTCGCGTCGAACTGGATTATGGATCAGGTCGCGGCCGGGACCGTGCTGGACGTGCTGCCTCCGGCCGGGACGTTCAGCCCGCGCTCGCTGGACGGCGACTTCCTGCTGTTCGCGGCGGGCAGCGGGATTACCCCGGTGATGTCCATCCTGAAGTCCGTGCTGGCCGCCGGGCGCGGCCGGGTCGTGCTCGTGTACGCCAACCGGGACGAGCAGTCGGTGATCTTCGGTGACGATCTGCGCAGGTTTATGGCCGCGGCGGCGGACCGGCTCGTGGTCGTGCACTGGCTCGACTCGCTGCTCGGCGTGCCTTCGCCTGCGGCCATCGCGGCCCTGGCCCGCCCGTACGCGTCCTACGACGCGTTCATCTGCGGGCCCGACCCCTACCTGGCCCTGGTGCGGGAGGCGCTCGGGCCGGGCCGGCGCGTGCACGCGGAGCGGTTCGTGTCCCTGGCGGAGAACCCGTTCGAGGAGACGCCGGCGGCGGGCGGCCTCGCGGCGACGCTGTCCGTCACGCTGGACGACGTGACCAAGCAGCTGCCGTGGCCGGCCGGCACCCGGATGCTGGACGTGCTCATCGGCGCGGGGCTCGACGCGCCGTACTCGTGCCGTCAGGGCATCTGCGGCGCCTGCGCCTGCCTGCTCACCGGCGGCGAAGTGGAGATGGCCCACAACGAGGTGCTCGAGGCGGCCGACATCGCCGACGGCTACATCCTCGCCTGCCAGGCCGTCCCGCTGACCCCGGAAGTCAGCATTACCTACTGACCATGTCGTAAATTGCGCGGGAGGGGCGATCCGTGCTAAGCACGGATGCTGCGGTGCGCGTCCGCGGCCATATTCAGGCCAGCGGTCATGACCAAGGAGGAATACCATGCCACTGACCATCGGCGATACTGCGCCGGACTTCGAGGCGGAGACCAGCGAAGGGCCGATCCACTTCTACGACTGGCTCGGGGATTCCTGGGCGGTGCTGTTCTCGCACCCCAAGGACTTCACCCCGATCTGCACCACCGAGCTTGGCTACATGGCCAAGATCAAGCCGGAGTTCGACCGGCGCGGCGTGAAGATCATCGGCCTGTCGGTCGACTCCACCGGCGACCACGAGCGGTGGGCCGCCGACATCGCCGAGACCCAGGGCACGGCGCCCAACTACCCGCTCATCGCGGACAGCGACTTCCACGTGGCCAAGCTGTACGGGATGCTGCCGGCCGACGTCTCGGGCGACGCGAAGGCGCGCACGCCGGCCGACAACCAGACCGTGCGGAACGTATTCGTGATCGGCCCGGACAAGAAGATCAAGCTGGTGCTGGTCTACCCGATGACGACCGGCCGCAACTTCGACGAGGTGCTGCGGGTGATCGACTCACTGCAGCTGACCGCCAAGCACCGGGTGGCCACGCCGGCCAACTGGCAGCAGGGTGACGACGTCATCATCGCCGGTTCGGTGTCCAACGACGAGGCCAGGGAGATCTTCGGGGAGTGGGAGCAGCCTAAGCCCTACATCCGGATCGTGCCCCAGCCCAGCTAGGGCCGGGGCGGGCCGCCGCAGCCGCTCGTGCGGCCCGACGGCCGCCGAGGGTGACCACGGCTCCTTCCGGCGCCGACGGCAAAACTGTAACGTGTTCTAATATGGGACTCCAGCCGGCACAGGTCGACGTCGTGGTGGCGGGCAGCGGCGCGGCGGGGATGACGGCCGCGCTGACCGCGGCGCACCTCGGCCTGAGCGTCCTGGTCATCGAGAAGACCGGGTTCTTCGGCGGGTCGACCGCCCGCTCGGGCGGCGGGATCTGGGCGCCGGGCAACACGGTCCTGCGCGCCGCCGGGGTCGCCGACACCCCTGAGCAGGCCCGCGCCTACCTGGCGCAGGTGGCCGGCGACGGCGTACCGGCAGAGCTGCGGGAGGCCCTGCTCGAGCACGCCCCGGACATGCTGAGCCTGGTCCTGGCGATGACGCCGCTGCGCTTCGCGTGGGTGCCCGGCTACGCCGACTACTACCCCGAGGCACCCGGCGGGCTCGCCGCCGGGCGCAGCATCGAGCCGGTACCGCTCGACGGGCGGCTGCTCGGTGCCGAACTGGCTCACCTCGGCCGCCCCTACCTGCCGTCGCCGGTGGCCATCACCCAGGCCGAATACCGCTGGCTGAGCCTGGGCCCGCGTCATCCGCGCGCCATCCGGGCCGGGATCCGGGTCGCGGGCCGGGCCGCGCGCACCCGGCTGCTCGGGCACCGAATGCTCAGCCTGGGGCAGGCGCTGGCGGCGGGCTTGCGGGCCGGGCTGAGCGCCAGCGGCGTACCGGTCTGGCTGGACACCCCGATGACCGGCCTGGAGGTGCGGGACGGCCGGGTGAGCGGGGTCCGCGTCACCCGCGACGGCGAGCCGCTGCTGATCGCGGCGCGGCGCGGGGTGCTGGTGGCCGCCGGCGGGTTCGAGCGCAACGAGGAGATGCGCCGCCGGTATCAGCGCGCGCCCGTAGGCACCCAGTGGACGACCGGCGCGGCCGGGAACACCGGCGACGGGATCCTCGCCGGGCTGGACCTGGGCGCGGCCACCGGGCTGATGGACGACGCCTGGTGGGGGCCGTCGATCCCGCTGCCCGGCGGGCCTTACTTCTGCCTGGCCGAGCGCAGCCTGCCCGGCTGCCTGCTGGTCAACGGCGCGGGTCAGCGGTTCGTCAACGAGTCGGCCCCGTACGTCGACGCCGTGCACGCCATGTACGACGGCAACACGCCGGAGAACCCGCACATCCCCGCCTGGCTGATCTTCGACCAGCGCTACCGCGACCGGTATGTGTTCGCCGGCCTGCCGCCGGGCAAGCCGCTCCCCCGCCGCTGGTACGCCGCCGGGACGGTGGTCCGCGCGGACGACCTGGCCGGGCTCGCGGCCGCGGCCGGCCTCGACGCCGAAGGCCTGGTCAAGACCGTGACCAGGTTTGCCGAGTTCGCCGCGGCGGGCAAGGACGAGGACTTCGGCCGCGGCGACTCGGCGTACGACCGCTACTACGGTGACCCGCGCCGCCGGCCCAACCCCAACCTGGCCCCGCTGGACCGGCCGCCGTTCTACGCGGTCAAGATCGTCCCGGGTGACCTGGGCACCAAGGGCGGCCTGCTCATCGACGAGCGGGCGCGGGTGCTCCGCGCGGACGGGAGCGCCATCGAGGGGCTGTACGCCGCGGGGAACGCGAGCGCGTCGGTGATGGGCCACAGCTACGCCGGCGCCGGCGCGACCATCGGCCCGGCCATGACGTTCGGCTACATCGCCGCTCGCACCATGGCGGCCGGGCAGTGATGTGCCAGGCGGGTGCGCGGCCTGGCGGCGGGGCCGCGCGGACACCGTCTTCACCCATGGTGGGCGATGCGCCGGACGGCGACCTGGCGTAGCTAGAAACGAGGAGGGTGGCTATGGCGCAGACAACATCGTTCACCATCGGAGCCGACGTCAGCTGTACTGACGGGGTTGGCGGCGAGCTGACCCGCGTGATCGTTAACCCGGTGGCTCGTGCGGTCACCCATCTCGCGGTCGAACCGAAGCACCGGCATGGCTCGGCCCGGCTGGTTCCTCTCGACCTTGTCGACGCCACGACGGGCGAGATCCGGCTACGCTGCACCCTGGCGGAGTTCGAGGAACTCGATCCCGCCGAGGAGACGCAGTTCTTGCCCGGCACGCCCGGATACCCGGGCTATGACCCGGAACAGGTGGCCTACATGCCCTACTACGGCATGGGCGGCATGGGCATGGCCGGGGCCGAGGCTTACGCCCCGATGACGGTCACCTACGACGCCGTCCCGCTGGACGAGGTGGAGGTACGCCGCGGTGAGCACGTCCATGCCACCGACGGCCACATCGGGCGAGTCCAAGGGCTGGTCATCGAGCCTGACAGTCACCACGTGACCCACGTGCTGCTCCAAGAGGGGCACTTGTGGGGCCGTAAGGAAGTGGCCATCCCGATCGGTGCCGTGACTGGGGTCGACGACGGTATCCGGCTCAACATAACCAAGCAGCAGGTGCAGGACCTACCGCCCGTGGACATCCATCACCCGGGTGGGTAAGCCTGACGGGCCGATCGGCGGACAGCTTTGAGTACCAGATCCTCCACGGGATCCGGCTCGCGTTCCGAAGGCTCCTCCTCCGCGCAGCCGAGTCACCTACTCGTGGGATACATGGCTCTGCCGCAGGCGGCACGAAAACGTCATCCGCCCCCTTGACAAACATAAGAAGGGATGCCGCCTCCATGAGCACCGCCACTGACGACGCCGTGAGCGAGGAGAACAGCGCCAGCCCACGGCTAGCGCTCCTGCTGTCCGCGGCGATGTTTGTCCTGGTTGTCGACACCTCGCTGATGAACGTGTCGATCTCCGCGGTGATCAAGGATCTGCATACGACGGCGAGCGGCGTCCAGTCCGCGATCGCCCTCGAGGCGCTCGTTTCTGCGGCCTTCATCCTGATCAACTCCAAGATGGGCGACCTCATGGGGCGCAAGCGTGCCTACGTGATCGGCCTGCTCGCCTATGCCGTCGGCGCCTTGGCCATGACCGTTGCGCAGAGCCTGACTGCCATCATCATCTTCTGGGCGATCATCGGCGGGCTCGGCGCGTCCCTGCTGCTACCGGCCATGCAGTCCCTCATCCACGGCAACTTCAAGGGCGCAGCCCAGAAGCAGGCTTATGCGCTCGTCGGCGCATCCGCTGCGATCGCCGCCGCCGTCGGGCCGCTCCTCGGCGGGTTCCTCACGACCTACCTGTCATGGCGTGTCGGCTTCGGGCTCGAGGTGGTCGTCATCCTCGTCGTGCTGTCCCAGATCCGCCTCGTCAAGGACGTGCCCTACACAGGGCCGCGCCAGATCGACTTTGTTGGCGCGGTGCTCTCAGTGGTCGGCATGGGCGGCGTCGTCCTCGGCATCCTCGTCTGGCAGGAGGGCGGCGACTATGTCGGCCTGATCATAGGCATCGGCGCAGTGACCCTGGTCGCGCTCGCCTTCTGGCTCGTCCGCCGCAAGCGGCGCGGCAAGCCCACCCTGTTGGATCCTGACCTGTTCAAGCACCTGAATTTCCGCATCGGCATCTCGCAGCAGACGCTCCAGCAGATCACCCTGGGCGGCGCCATGATCGTCCTGCCGCTCTTCCTGCAGATGACCCTGGAATACAACGCCATGCAGGCCGGCCTCTCCCTTGCCCCCCTTTCCCTTTCCATGTTCGGCATGGCCATGCTTGCCGCCCGCAAGGCCGGCCAGCGGCGCCCGGCTCACATCGTCATGGCCGGATTCGCCCTCAGCACCGTCGGCATGGCCGCAATCATTCCCCTGGTGCCAAGAGTGGACTCGGGATGGTATCTGGTGATCCCGCTGGTGATCACCGGCTCGGGTCTGGGCCTGCTAGTGTCCCAACTCAACAACTTCACCCTGGCACCCATCGCCGAGGAGCGCGTCAGTGAAGCGGCCGGGGTGAACTCCGCCGCAGGCTCCTTCGGGCTGTCCTTCGGACTCGCCATAGCCGGCGGCATCATGCTGTGGGCCTTGGCCTTGAGCTTCACCCACTTGACCGAGACCAGCACCGTGATCCCCCCGGCCCAGCAACAACAGATCTCCGCCGAGCTCGAGCACGATGCCGAGGTCATGAGCAATACACAGCTTCAGCAGCAGATCGCTGGCGAGCCCCCGGCCGTCGAGGCTGAGATCCTCGCCATCAACACCCACGCCCGGAACCGCTCCCTTCAGATAGCGCTACTCGTTCCCGCCATCGCCTCCCTCCTCGGTCTGGGCAATTCATTCCGCATGCTTCGCCTCCCAGACATCACTCCCGCAGCAGACATCGAAGGCGTCGACTTCGGATAAGCGATATCCCCGTTGTGGCGTATGGGGCGCCGGGTGGCGGCGGATATGGCGCGCCGGGCGGTGTCGGCGGGCCGGGCGGCGGGTCCGGTGTGGCTGGCGGTTACTGCGGTGCGTTCGGTCGCTGTGGTGCATGATGGCTGCATGGCGGAGAATGGGATCATGAGCGATCTGCCCCGCCATGGTGTTACCCGGATGGCGAGGCTGGCCAGGTTGCCGGCCGGGTTCGCGGGCCGGACCGCGCTGGGAACCGGCAAGCGGCTGGGCGGCCGGCCGGCTGAGCTGGTGGACCGGGAAATCCAGCAGCGGACGGCGGATCAGGTCTTCAGGGTCCTCGGTGAGCTCAAGGGCGGCGCGATGAAGTTCGGGCAGGCGCTGTCGGTATTCGAGGCCGCGCTGCCCCCGGAGGTCGCCGGACCGTACCGGGCTGCCCTGACCAGGCTGCAGGAATCCGCGCCGCCGTTGCCTGCCCGGACTATTCACGAGGTGCTCGCGGGTGACATGGGCGAGCGGTGGCGGGCCAGCTTCGCCGAGTTCGGTGACCAGCCGGCGGCCGCGGCTTCCATCGGCCAGGTGCACCGGGCTGTCTGGCACGACGGGCGCCGGGTTGCGGTCAAGATCCAGTACCCGGGCGCGGGCAGGGCGCTGATGAGCGATCTGAGCCAGCTGAGCCGCTGCGCCCGGCTTTTCGGCGTGCTCATGCCTGGCCTGGACGCCAGGCCGCTGCTCGCCGAGCTGCGGGAGCGGGTGGCCGAGGAACTCGATTACCGGCTGGAAGCTGCCGCTCAGCAGGGGTTCGCCGCCGCCTTCGCCGGCGACCCGGGCGTCTGCGTCCCGGGTGTGGTCTGCGTCAGCGACCACGTGCTGGTCAGCGAGTGGCTTGACGGCATCCCGCTGGCCGCGGTCATCGCCGGCGGCACGGCCGCCCAGCGGGACCGGGCGGGCATCATGATGATCCGTTTCCTGTTCTCGGGTCCTGCGCGGGCCGGGCTCCTGCACGCCGATCCGCACCCGGGCAACTTCCGGCTGCTCGCCGACGGGCGGCTCGGCGTGCTCGACTTCGGCGCTGTCAGCCGGCTGCCGGACGGCTTCCCGCCCATCTTCGGCCGGGTGCTGCGGCTCATGCACGACGGCGGCGACCTCGCCAGGCTCGAGGACGAATTCCGGTCGCACGGCTATCTCCGGGACGGCGTCAGCATTGACCTGGCAGCGCTGCGCGCCGTCCTGGCACCGCTCGCCGAGCCGTCCAGGGCGGAGTCGTTCAGGTTCAGCCGCGAATGGCTGCGCGCCCAGACAGTGCAGGCATCAGCCTTGCGTTCATCCAGCGTGCTGCGGCGGCTCAACCTGCCGCCCTCCTACCTGCTCATCCACCGGGTACTGGCAGCTGGCCTGGGCGTGCTGTGCCAGCTTGAATGCGAAGCGCCCTTCCGCGCTGAGGTGCTCAGATCGCTGCCCGGGTATGCGGACACGGCTGCCCCCGCGCCCCGGCCCCGGCCCCAGCCCCAGCCGCGGCCCGAGCCCCAGCCGGCGTGTGCCCGGTCGGCTTCCCCGGCCGGATCCGCGCCGCCAGCCAGGCCGCGGGGGCAGGCAGGGCCCGTGCGGCCAGCCGGAGCGGAGCCGCGGGTAAAGGCGGCGCCGCCGGCTCAGCCTGCGCGGCCAGCTGGGCCAGGACAGATAACATGGTCGTACGTGCAGTGGAGGGACATCATGGCTAAGCTGTCGCGCCCTCAGGCGCCCGCGAGGTTCCGCGCCGTGTTCCCGGACCTGGCCGGCTGGCTGGAGTCCCCGTGGTCAGGACCGCCGCCGTTCTGGACGGGCCAGGTGTTCCGGCTCGAGGAAGGGATCCGGGATGACCGCTATGTGGTCCGGGCTGAGCTGCCCGGCCTGGACCCGGAGCACGACATCGAGGTCACCGTCGAGGGCCGGATCCTGACTATCCGCGCCGAGCGCCGCCAGCAGGACAACGGGCCGTGTCGCTCGGAGTTCCGCTACGGATCGCTCGCCCGTACGGTCAGGCTCCCCGCCGGGGTCGACGCGGCGGACGTCACCGCCCGGTACGGCAAGGGAGTCCTCGAGGTCAGCGTCCCGGTCCGCGAGGCCGGGCCAGACGGCACCCGGATCCCCGTCCAGGACGCCGACGCGGTACCCGGGCAGCCGCCCGGCCAGGCCGGATGAAGAACCGGCACGGGCAGGACGCCTTGCAGGCTCTCCCGGATGACGGCCGGCCGGGGCCGCGGGGGGCGGCCTGGCCGCGGACTAGCTTGAGCGGCACACAGCTGCCCTCGGGCTGGGGGTGATTGCGGTGCTGGTCCCGCTGGCGCGGCAGTCCGTCACGCGTCCGGCCTGACTGCCGGGATACTGGAGGATGATGATCGCTGGACGCCGGTTGCCGCCTTGGGCGGCGCCCCTGCGCGGGGATGATGGCCGGGCAGACGGCGCGGGCCGGCCGGGACTGGGGGACGCGTACCGCTGGTGCCGGCGCACGGTACGTGAACGTGATCCGGCGATCTACGCGTTGACGGCTTTGATGCCGCGGATGCTGTGGCCTGGTTGCTGGGCGCTGTGGGCGGCGCTGGCGGCGGTGGATGACATCGCCGACTCCGGCGCGGGGCACCCGGCGGAGCGCGCCGCGGGGGTGCGGGCGTGGGTGAGTGCCCTGGACGCCGAGCTGGCGGCGGGGACCAGCACCGACATGGTCCGCCGGGCCCTGGCCGACACCATCGTGCGGTGGGGACTGGACGTGGCTGACCTGCGGGCCTCGTTCGGGGTGCTGGCCGGCGACGTGCATCCCGCCCCCCTGCTCACCTGGGACGACTGGCGGGCGAGGGCGCGGGGGATGGACAGCGCGTGGGCCAGGCAGATCCTGGTCCTGCTGGACCGGGCCGGCGTGGACATGTCGTTCGCGCTGCGGCACGGCGAGGCGATCGCACGGTTCCTGGACGGCGTCCAGCTGACCGATGATCTGGCCGACCTGCCCGGGGATCTGGGCGGGCGGCGGCTCACGATCCCGGCCGAGGTCCTGGACCGCTTTCCCGGCGCCGCCGAGGACCTGCCCCGGCGGCGGTGGACGATGCCCGTGCAAGGCGTCCTGGCGCACCTGGTCAGCACGGCCCGGCGCTGGGTGGACCAGCCCGGCCTCGGCGCCGGGTGGCACCCGGGGCCGGCCATCTTGCTCGCGGCCGCCAGCCGCGTGTTCCTGGCCCGGCTCGACGCGATCGCCGCGGCCGGGCCCGGCCTGCTGTACGCCTCACCCGAGCCCGGGCGGATCACCCGGTGGCGGGTCCTCGCGCCTGCCCGGATCAAGACCGCCCTGGCCTGGAAGCTGACGACGCTCAGCGGGCCGCCTGCGGCCCGGCCGCTGCCGGCCCCGCCCGGGCCCGCCGGGCCGCCGCCTGGCCAGGTCCTGCCCCCGCGGCTGCGCGCGGACGGCGTCCGGGCCCCCCGGATCGCCGCCGGCCGGATACCGCGGCACGTCGCGGTCATCATGGACGGCAACGGCCGCTGGGCGCAGCAGCGCGGCCTGCCTCGTCCCGACGGACACCGCGCCGGCATCCAGGCCGTGCACGACGTCGTCCACGGCGCCCTGGAGATCGGGCTGTCCCACCTCACCCTGTACGCCTTCTCGACCGAGAACTGGAAGCGGGACGCCGGCGAGGTCACCCGGCTGTTCGCGATGCTCGACGAGGAACTGCGCACGGCCCCCTACCTCGACCACGGCGTCCGGCTCCGCTGGCTGGGCTACCCCGACCGGCTGCCGCGGGAGCTCGTGCAGACCTTGCGCCGCAACGAAACCGCCAGCCGGGACCAGCGCACCCTGACACTCACCCTGTGCGTGAACTACGGCGGCCGCGCCGAGATCCTGCACGGAGCCGCCGCCGTCGCACGCAGCGTCCTCGCGGGCGACCTGGACCCCGGGCAGATCACCGAGGGCGAGTTCGCGCGCCGCCTCCCGCTGCCCGACCTGCCCGACGTGGACCTGCTCTGGCGCACCGGCGCCGAGCAGCGCACATCCAACTTCCTCCCCTGGCACTGCACCTACGCCGAACTGTACTTCACCACCAGCCTCTGGCCAGACGTCGACCGCCGCGACCTGTGGGACGCCATCGCCGAGTACGCGCGACGGCGACGCCGTTACGGCGCAGCCACCAGCTGACCCCAGCGCGAACGCCGGGGGTGCGGCCACCGGGCGAGGCCGGGCGGGCGCGGGAACCGCCCAGTGGCATACGACCCCGAGCCGCACCCTTCCACGGGGAGGAGACCAAGTAAGCCCGAAAGGGGCAATGGGCTTCGGCTGCCAGTGATCGTCATGTCGGCATGACTCATCGGCCGGGGCGGGTTAGCTCGGTCCAGGGGCGGGCGCGCTCGGCGGCGACGTCGACCAGACGTTCCAGCCGGGGCAGCGCTACCGAGGTGAGGAACTCTTCGCGCGGTTGGCCGACGAGGCTCACCACCTCGCGCCATACGGAGCGGCCGGCGATGAAGCCGGAGGCTCCCCCCTCGTCGGCGGCGATCCGGATGATGTCGGTGAACTGGTCGAAGGGCACGCCGGCGGACAGCACGGCCCAGGGCCGGCCGAGGATCGCAGCGAGCCGCCGGCAGCCTTCCGGCGAACCGGGGTATTCGAGCTTGAGCAGGTCGATGTCCAGGTCGTTGAGGGCCCGGGCCGCCTCGATGATCGCATCTTCGCGAGCCCGGCCGCGAAGATCTTCCCCCGGTCGCGCGTACACGAGGTTCTCGATGACCACGGGGACGCCCTGGTCGCGGCAATCGCGGATGATTTCTTCGCAGACGGCGAGCGTTTCGGCGACCAGGTCCAGGGCCAGGGCGGGGCCGTCGGCGCGCATCTGGACGAAGAACTTGAGGGCGTCGCCGCCCTGGTCAAGGACCCATTGAGCGTTCAGGTCAGGGTCGCGGTGGGTGCGGGGCTCGCCGTGGTAACTGCGGCGCTCGGACGGTTCGGCGGCAATGAGCAGCCCGCAGTTCGGGGCGAGCGCGCGGGCTTGCGTAATGGCCGGGACGCCGTAGGTCGGATCGGACAGCAGGCCGGTGGCGGCGGGCGTCAGGACACGGGCGACGTCGGCTTTCGCGGTGCGCAGGTCGTCGTCGCTCGCGTCGAGGCCGACGGCCGTGAACATGCGGCGCAGGGTGTTGCGCTGGTCCATGGCGATGATGGAGAACACGTGACTGTCGGTGGCGATGTCGTCCAGCGTTCCCGTTCGGGCTTTCGTAGCGTGGGTCATTTCATTCCTTGGTCGACTGCCTGATGAAGTCGGCGAGCGGCAGTCCCTCGCCGTCAAGGGCGAACGCGGCCAGCAAGGCGGCCCCGGTAACGCCCGGCTGCACCACAGGTGAGAAGCTCATCGCGTCGATGGCGGCTGCCTTGGCCGCGCGCACGCTGGCCATCTGCGTCCATCCCCCGGCGGCCACGGCCCGCCGGTGCGGGCCGACGACCTTCTCGATGTCGTCGAGCAAGAGCCGGGTCTGAGCCGCCGTGTAGCGCACGGCAGCCGTCCAGACCGAGGCTGGCGAGGCGCCGTCCTGGAGGCGTATGACGACGTCGTCTTGGGTCCGGCCGTCGCCGGTTACCGACAGGCCAGCGGGTAGCTCACCGACGCTCAGGCTGGCCTGGTCAAGCGCCGTTCGAGCCTGCCCGGACTCTGCTCCCAGGGCCGCCAGGACGCGCCGCAGCAGCAGCCCGCCGCTGACCCCGGCCAGGAGCAGGCTCGTGTCAGGCAGCACG
This sequence comes from uncultured Actinomycetes bacterium, assembly GCA_963769715.1. Lineage (GTDB taxonomy): Bacteria > Actinomycetota > Actinomycetes > Streptosporangiales > Streptosporangiaceae > Palsa-504. The sequence goes on along the minus strand of CAVYNE010000030.1, from coordinate 401,366 downwards.
TGCCGCCCGATCGACCAGCCGGCGCTCACCACGTACTGGCGCTGGGTCTCCTCCAGCGTCCCCGGGATGGAGCGGGCCAGCACGTCCGCGGTGCCGCTCGAGTTGAACAACTCGTCCGCCTCGACCGCGCCGACGCCGATGGCCGCGACCGGATGGTCGTGCCCGGCCACCGTCAGCACGGCGCCTGCGGCACCGGAGATCACGCCGTCGTACCCCAGGTAACCGGCGCGAGCGCGCCGGCCGTTCGCCGGGAAGAATCCCGTCCGACAGCCCGGCCGCCGCCAGGGCCTCGGGCCAGACCTCGCCGGTGCCCTGATCGATGAGCCCGGTCCGGGACGCCAGCGACGGCTCGCGAACCGGATCGCCGCCCAGGGCGAAGACGATCCATTCGGGCACGCTCAGCCAGGTCGATGCCGGGCTGGCCGGGTAGCCGCGGGCGCGCAGCCACAGCAGTTTGGCCATGCTGGCCTGGCTCGACCACGGAAGACCGGTCGTGCGCTCGAACACGGCGGCAAATCCGGGGGACTGGCGGCCGAGCCGTTCCAGCTCATGCCCGCCGCGGCGATCGAACCAGGCGATCACCGGTGCGGACGGCCGCCCGGCCGCGTCCAGCAGCACGCCGCTCTCGGCGAGACCGGTCACGCCGAGGCTGCGCACGCGGACCGGTCCCCACGCTGATTCGGCGGCCCGGACCGCGCGCCCGATCAGGTCTACGGCCACGTCGACGAGGCAGTACGGATCGATCTCGGTCTGGCCGCAGCTACCGGTGTGCCACGGGGTGGCCTGCTGCACGTAAGGGTGCTCGACGTCAGGGGTGCCGCACCGCGACGCCGACCGGACGACGGCCTTGGACGAGGTCGTGCCGATGTCGATACCGATGACCACATCCGTGCTGAACGTCATCGGCGCAGCTCCCCGGAGCCGCGTTCGATGATCGTGGCCGGGACACCGATGCGCTCGACGGGAAGCTCGGGCTGGTCCAGGCGCGCGAGGAGCCGGGCCGCGGCCACGCGCCCGATTTCATGACCGGGGTGGTCCACGACGGTGACGGCCGGACGCAGGGCATCGGCCATGGGGAAGTCGCCGAACGAAACCAGGGCGATGTCGGTGCGCCGGGCGGCGTGCAGGGCCGGGACCACGCCCAGCGACGCCCGCGTGGTGGCGCTCAGGATCGCGGTCGGCGGGCGGGCACCGCCGATCAGGGCGGACACCGCGTGCGCGGCGGCCTGGCTGGTAGCGCAGTCGCAGTCGACCAGGTGCTCGTCCGCCGCTACTCCGTGCCGAGCCAGGGCATCGCGGTAACCGCGCAGCCGGGCGGCCGAAGTCGGGATGGCAGGCGTGTCGCCGATGTAGGCGATGCGCTGGTGCCCGTGGGCGATGAGATGGGCCACGGCGTCGAACGCGGCGCGGTGGTCGTCTATCTCGACGAGGTCCGCGGCCAGGCCAGGCGCCGGCCGGTCGACGAGCACGATGGGCACGCGCCGCGGGTCGAGCCAGGAATGGTCATCGCCGGTCGGGCTGAGCAGCAGCCCGGCGACGCGCCGCTGCACCATGCGCCCGATGACATCGCGTTCCCGGCCGGAGTCCCGCCGGGTGCTCGTGACGAGCACGGGCCGGCCATGACGCGACATCTGGTGCTCCACCGCGTCGATGACTTCGGCGAAGAACGGATCAGAGATCGACTCCACCACGAACCCGATCGTGGTGTCCGTTCCCGCCCGCAGTGACCGGGCCATCGCGTCTGGCTCGAACCGCAGGTCGAGCATTGCTTCCCGGACGCGCTGCCGGGTGACCGGTGCGACCCGCGGATCGTCGTTCAGGACCCGCGAGGCGGTGCGCAGGCTCACCCCGGCCGCGTTCGCGACGTCGAGAAGCCTGCTGGGCGTTGACGTTGCCATCGATGGCATACCTCGATTCTGCCTTATTATGCCATCGATGGCAAGGCCGATCGGAGGGACGGTCCAGGCCTCCGATCTGGCGGGGTGGTTGGGACGGCGACGCGCCGGGAGGGGCGGTGGAAGGTCCTAGCGGGAGAGGTGGTCTAGGACGGATTTCACTAGGGTGGGCGTGGGCTGGGAGGCGTCCAGGGGCAGGTGCGGGATCACCGGAGGGTCTAGGTCCAGGCCGGTCAGGAACGAGGCGGGGTCGCGGATCTTGTTCTCGTCACGGGCCAGGGCGCGCCGGGTCAGGCGGCCGATGAGCTCTCCGGGCGGCAGGTGCAGCCAGACCATGGTGGGCTCGCCCGGGATTCGCCGCGTGAGGGTGGCCCAGGCGGAAAGCTGTCCTCGTTCGGCAGTAAAGGGCGCGACGAGAACTACGGGCAGGCCCGCCCGCAGATTGGCCGCCGCCAGGCCGAGCAGCGTGTCGTAGCGCGCGGCCCGGGTCAGCCCGGCCAGGACGGGATCATCCAGGTCGTGGACGCCGATCAGCTCGGACACCACCCGGACCAGCGGGCCGGTCGCTACATCCAGATCCAGGACGGCGGCGCCGAGATGAGGAGCCAGGGCGGCGGCCAGGGTGGTCTTGCCCGTCGCCGGGGGCCCGCCGATCAGTACGGCGGCGAGTCCGTTCACGATTTAGACCGGCGGCTGATCAGGACGCGCCGCGCCGGACCTTCGCCGGGCCAGCGCGGTGGCCGCGGTCGGGCTCAACGGGAGCGACGGGAGCAGAAGGGCCTGGTAGGAGTGGTAGAGATCCGGCTTGCCCGACCATGTGGACGCGGCCGGCGTCATGTCCGGGGCCAGCTCCTGCCACCAGCCGCCGCCCGTGCGGTCGAGGAAGTAGCGGTCGATCTCAGCCCACCACCGCGCGGCGAGCGTGGCGAAGCGTTCCTCCCCGGTGCGCCGGTGCAGCGCGTCGGCGGCGAGCACGGCCTCGCATGCCACCCAGTGCATTCGTGCCGTAACCACCGGCTGGCCGTTCGTGTCGATCGTGTAGATCAATCCCGGGTGACCGTCCCGGTGCCACGCGTCCGCGACGGCCGTGTCGAAGAGCGCGGTCGCCGCTTCGAGCAGCCAGGCGGGGGGTGCCGGCTGGGCCGCCGCCAGGGTCAGCAGCAGCCGGGCCCATTCGAAGGAGTGGCCGGGGGTGGTGCCGTACGGCCGGAACTGGTCGTTGGGGCGATCGAGGTTATAGTCCGGCAGCGGCTGCCAGTACTGGTCGTAGTGCTCGGGTATCCGCCATGAATGAGCCCGGGCGTGACCGTTGATCAGGTGGGTGGCGATGGAGGCGGCCCGGGCGGCCCAGACGGGGTTGCCGGTGACGTCGCCCGCGGCGAGGTAGGCCTCCACCGAGTGCATATTGCTGTTGGCGCCGCGGTACGGCTCAAGTCCGGTGAAGTCAGCGTTCCAGGACTCCAGCGCACAGCCTTCGGTGTCGGACCAGAAGTGTTTGTCAATGGCGGCCGCGGCGGCCTCCAGGGCGGAATCAGCACCGGGAATTCCGGCGGCCATCGCGCTGGAGGTGGCCAGCAGGACGTGGGCGTGATCGTAGTTCGTCTTGGTGGCATCGATGACGTGCCCGGATGGGTCAAGGCTGGAATACCAGCCGCCGTTCTCGCCGTCGGCGTAGCGGCTGACGAGGGCGCCGAGTCCGGATGCGGCCAGGGAATCCGCGCCGGCCACACCGGCCAGGTGCGCGAGGGCGAATACGTAGGTCATGCGCACGTTGATGTACAGCGGACGAGGTTGCGTCACGTCGATTTCGCCGTTAGCGCCGAGCCACCCGAAACCGCCGTCTGGCCACGCGGCCGCTCGCCCGAATGTGATCAGCCGGCTGGCTTCGGCGCGACGCCATTCTGCTGTCCCTGGTTCGCTCATGGTCGTGTCTTTCCTGGTCACGCGGGATGCGGAGGCAGCTCGCCCGATCCCCTCGGGATCAGCCGGACCGGGAGCACGGTCCTGCGTCGCAGCGGTGCGTGCGGGTCTTCGATGCGCTGGAGCAGCCTTTCCACGGCGATGCGCCCGAGTCCCGCGGGGTCCTGATCCAGGACCGTGACCGCGGGAGCCAGGGCCTCGGCCATGGGGATGTCGCCGAATCCGACCACCGCGACGTCGGTGCGTCCGGCCTGGTGCAGGGCGAGCACGAGCGCCATCGTGCAGGGGATGTTCGAGGAGAACACGGCGGTGGGAGGGTCCGGTGCCGTAAGCCGTTTGACCAGTTCCGCGGCGGACTCCTCGGGGGACTCGAAGGGCATGCAGACGAGGTTGGGACGGTCGGCGAGCCCGTTCTCCGCCACCGCGGAGCGGTAGCCCCTGAGCCTGCGGTAGGTGGTCGTCACCGGGGTCGAGACACCGAAGAAGGCAACGCGCCGGTGCCCGTGGCGGGCGAGGTGCGTGACCGCCTCGCGGGCGCCGCCCAGGTCGTCCTCGATCACGTAGACGCCGGAGAGCCCCCGCGGGGCCCGGTCGACGAACACCATCGGCGTCCGCTCCTGCCAGGGGGCCAGGTAGGACTGGTCCGTGCTCACGCTCACCACGATCAGGCCGCTGATCTGGCGCCGCAGCAGCGCCTCCAGGGCGGTGCGCTCGCGGTCGGCGCCGTGGTGAAGGCTGGTCACCACGACCGCCATGCCCCGGCTCACCAGGTCGAGTTCGATGCTGCTCGTCATCGTGGCGAAGAACGGGTCGGCGAGGTCGGGGACGGCCAGGCCGACCGCAGCGTCCGCGCCGGCGCGGAAACTCCGGGCCAGCAGGTTCGGCACGTAGTTCAGTTTCTGCATCGCCCAGCGCACCCGTTCGCGGGTCTCCTCAGTGACGTGCGGATCGTCGTTGAAGACCCGGGATACGGTCTTGGCGCTGACTCCGGCGACACGAGCGACATCGCGCATGGTGGTCATCGAGGATCGCCTCCAGACTGGGCGCCTGCTCAGGCGACTGCGGAGTGTGTTCGGCAGGTTCGAGCGACGCAGCTCCGGCGGCGAAGGGTCCCCCGGTGAGCACCGGGGGACCATTCGCTGGGCATTTTATCGGGACCTGAGAATATCGGGGCCTGAGATCAGCAGCTGGTCTTGTAGATGGCGGCCTGGCTGGCCGCCGAGTTCAGGTTGGCCTCGTTAATGATGGTGAACTTGGTGCCGATCTTCGCGGTGGTCGGCTTGCCGGTCAGGGCCGCGTAGGCCTGGTCCACCGCGTTGGTCCCGATCACGTACGGCGACTGGGCGATGAGCGCCTGCACCGTGCCCTGCTGCAGCGCGGTGATCTCATCGGGCTCGGCGTCGAATCCGACGATCTTGACCTTGCCGGACTTTCCGGCCTGGCGCACACCGGTGGCCGCGCCCTCAGCGGAGAACAGGTTGGCCGCGAAGATGCCGACGATGCCGGGGTTCTTCTGCAGCGCCGCCAGCGTGACCTGCGCGGCCAGAGACGCGCTGTCCTGGTCGAACTGCGTGCCCACGTAGGTGAACTTGGGGTCGGCCTTGGCCGCGGCCGCGAAGCCCGCCTGGCGCTGGTCGGTGGTGCTGACGCCGGGCTTTACGTTGACGACGAGCACCTCGCCGCCGCCGGGCACGAGCTGCTTGATCGCGGCGAAGGCGTAGGCGCCGCCGGCCGTGTTGTCCGACGAGATCTGCGAGACGGCGCCGGACGGGTCACTCAGCGTGGTGTCGACGAGCACGACCTTGATGCCCGCGGCCATGGCCGCGGCGATCGGGGGCCGGCTGGCCGACACGTCGTTGGGAGCGATCAGGATCGCGTCGGGATGCGCCGCGGTGACCGATTCGATGATCGGGTTCTGCAGCGTGGCATCGAACTGCGAGGGCCCCTGGATGTTGACGGTGACGTTGCCGAGCTTCTTGGCCTCGGCCTGGATGCCGCACCCCATCGTGACGTAGAAACCGTCACCGGCCACGCCCTGGATGAACGTCATCTTGTAGGTCTTGCCGCTGGTCGCGCTGCTCGTCGCGCTGCTCGTCGACCCGCTGGCCGCGCTCGATGACGAGCTTGATGACGAGCACGCTGCTGTGAGGGCCAGCAGCATGACTGCCGCCGTACCCGCGGTTGGTACCGCCAAAGACCGCTTCATACTTGCTCCTTCGTTTGGGTTCGGCTGCCGGTCCCGGATGGCACCGAGTGCGCACCGCATGAGCGTGCGGCGCCCGGCCTGCTTGCATCCCGCTGACCGGCATGTTCAGCTGTTGGCAACCTCACGGAAACATACGGGTTGATCTTGCAGCAGCCATGTCACCGATGTCAAGACTCTTATCCGGTGTTCTTCTTCTCGGCCTGAATAGGGCTCCTAGACAGCATGTATCGTTTTGGATTCAGGTCTTGACATCGGTGACATGAGGAGGCACTCTCTTCGTAAACATTGCGGCGTGGTTACTACCGCGTTGCGGGCCCGTGATGGATTCAGCGGCTCCGCCGGTGGTGGTCGGTCCGGTGGTCGATAAGGAGAAGCTTCGATGAGCATTGCGCTGGAAGCTCGAGACATCACGAAGGTGTACGGTCACGTCAGCGCGCTGTCAGGCGCTAACTTCGAGGTCAAGGCCGGCGAGGTTACCGCGCTCATCGGGGACAACGGCGCCGGCAAGAGCACGCTGGTCAAGATCTTGTCCGGGACCGAGACGCCGACATCCGGCGAGATCCTGGTCGACGGCAAGCCGGTGACGATCTCAGGACCGCTGGCGGCGCGCGGGTACGGGATCGAGACCGTGTACCAGGATCTGGCCCTGGCGCCTCATCTCAATCCGGTGCAGAACATGTACCTCGGCCGCGAGGTCATGCGCTCCGGGGTCATGGGGCGGCTGGGGTTCATGAACAACGCGGAGATGCGCGCGGGCAGCAAGAAGGCGTTCGACGAGCTCGGCGCCACCGTGCGGAACCTTTCCGGCAGCATCGGCGCCATGTCGGGCGGCCAGAAGCAGGCGGTCGCGGTCGCGCGTGCGGCCGCCTGGGCCAAGCGAATCGTCTTGCTCGATGAGCCCACGGCCGCCCTCGGAGTGGTGCAGACCAAGGCCGTCCTGGACCTGATCCGCCGGGTGCGCGACCGCGGCCTCGGCGTGGTGTTCGTCAGCCACTCGATGCCGCACGTGATCGAGGTGGCCGACGACGTGCAGGTCATGCGGCTCGGGCGGCGGGTGGCCACGTACAGAGCAAAGGAAACAACGATGGAGGAGCTGGTCGGAGCGATGACGGGCGCCGTGACGCAGGAGAACCAGTCATGACCGGGCAGGCGACCGCGCCTCCTCCCGCGCCGACTGAAGCGGCGCCGAGCGAAGAGGAACCGACCGGCCGGCTCGCGCGGCTCGGCCGGCTGCAGGCACTGCAGATCATCATCGTGCTGGCCGTGATCGTGGTTATCTTCTCGGCCCTTAAGACCAGCAGCTTCCTCACGGTGTTCAACATCCGCGGGATCGTGCAGAACACCGCCATCCTGGCCGTCCTGGGTGTCGGCATGACCTTCGTCATCGTCACCGGCGGCATCGACCTCTCGGTGGGCAGCGTCCTGGTCTTCAGCGGCGTCGTCGCCGACAAGGCGATGGCGGCCGTGGGCGGCGGCCAGGGCTGGGGTAGTGCCATCATCGGCGCCGTGGTGGCCATCGGCTGCGGGCTCGGCTGGGGGATGCTCAACGGATTCCTGGTCGCGCGGGCGAAGGTTCCGCCGCTCATCGTCACGCTCGGCACCCTGGGGATGGCTCTCGGCCTGGCCGAGGTGATCACCGGCGGGGTCGACCTGCGCAATGTCCCGACCGTCATGGTCAACTCGGTGGGATTCGGCAACATCTTCTGGCAGGTCCCCACCCTGGCCATCATCGCCGCGGTCGTCATCGCACTCGGGATCGTGGGCCTGCACCGGACCCGGTTCGGGTTGTACACCTATGCGCTCGGATCGAACCCCGAGGCGGGCCGGCGGTCCGGCCTGAACGTCAACCGTCACTTGATCATGGTCTACGCCCTGTCCGGCCTGCTGGCCGGCTTCGCCGGCTGGCTCAACCTGGCGTTCTTCCAGTCGACCACGATCGGCGGCCAGAGTTCTACCAACCTCAGCGTGATCGCCGGCACCGTGATCGGCGGCACCAGCCTGTTCGGCGGCTACGGGTCCATCCTCGGCACCACCATCGGGTTGTTCATCCCGGCCACGCTGCAGAACGGATTCGTGATCATCGGTATCCAGCCGTTCTGGCAGGAGGTCGTGGTGGGAGCCGTGCTCATCGCCGCCGTCTACGTCGACCAGCAGCGGCGCGCCGCCGCGCTGCGGGGCGGCAGGACGACGATGGGCAGCTGGCTGACTCACTTGACCACCAGCAGGCAGGCGGCGCCGGCCCGGGAATGACCTCGGCCCGTCCCCCGGGACGGAGCGCCCCAGGCGCTTGGTCCGCGGCCAGTAGCCTGTGCGGGCGCGGGCTACTGGCCGCCCACTTGCGAGCCTCATTGACCACGCGGCTCATTCGGCCTAAAGGAGCAGCAGCATGAAAGCCGTTGTCTACGACGCCCCGGGCAGTTTCACGATCACCCAGATCCCGACACCAGATCCGAAACCGGGGGAAGTGCGGGTCCGAGTACGGCAAACCGGCATCTGCGGCACCGACCTGCACATCCACAACGGCAAATTCTTCGCCGAGTTCCCGCTGACCCCCGGCCATGAACTGGTCGGACCGGTGGACGCGCTGGGCGAGGGCACCGAGGGATTCCGCGTTGGCGAATACGTCGCGGTCAACCCCAACATGAACTGCGGGCACTGCGAGTACTGCCGGGTCGGCCGCACCTTGATGTGCGCCAACCTCAAGGGAATGGGCACGAACTGGCCCGGGTCATTCGCCGAGTACGTCGTGGTTCCCGCCAACCTGGTCTTCTCCGTGGACGGCATCGACCCCGACATATCCGTGTTCACCGAGCCCACGGCGTGCGCCATGCATGGCGTGGAGACGCTGAGTCCGCGGCCGGGGAGTTCGGCTCTGGTCTTCGGCGCGGGCCCGACCGGCCTGCTGCTGGCCCAGCTCATCGCGCGCGGCGGCGCGGTCAGCGTGACGGTCGCGGCTTCGTCGGCGTTCAAGCTCAAGCGAGCCGAAGCACTCGGGATCGACACCACGTTCGGCATGGATCGCGGCGATCTGGCCGGCGACGTCGCCAAGCTGAAGGCAGGCTCGGGCGGCGGTTTCGACATCGTCGTCGATGCCACCGGAGCGGCGGCCGTGTCGGAACAGTGCGTGCCGCTGACCCGCAGTGGCGGGACCGTGATGTTCTACGGCGTGACCGAGCCCGAAGACCTGGTGCGGGTCAGTCCGTACGATGTGTTCCGCCGCGAGATCACGATCAAGGGGTCCTTCGCGGAGATCGATTCGTTCCCGGCCGCGATCGCGGCCCTGCGGACCGGCCGGGCCCGGACCGAAGGCCTCATCACGCACCGGTTCACGCTCGATGACTACGCCGGCGCGCTGGACGCGCTGCGCGCCGACCGGACCGTCCACAAGATCATCATCGAGTGCTGGCAAGAGTGAACGCGGTCTGCACCCTGGGTCTCGACCTTGGCACCAGCTCGGCCAAGGCGGTCGTGGTCGATACCGGCGGCCAGGTCTTGTCCCAGGCCTCAGCCGGTTACACCGTGACCTCGGCGGCGGCCGGCTACGCCGAGAGCGAGCCGGCCCGCTGGTGGAACGCGGTGACCGCCTGTGCCCGCGAGGCCGTCCACGCGGCGGGAGCGCGGCCGTCGGCGATCGGGCTATCGGGACAGATGCACGGTCTGGTGCTGACGTCCGCCGACGGCGAGGCCCTGCGTCCGGCCCTGCTCTGGGCCGACAGCCGGGCGACCGGGTGCCTGCGCGCCTACCGGCTCCTCGGCTCTCGCGCGCTGGCCCGGCTGGCTAACCCGCTGGCTCCGGGCATGACCGGTCCGATGCTGATGTGGATCGCCGAGAACGAACCGCGCACGTACACCGGAGCTCGCTGGGCGCTGCAGCCCAAAGACTGGCTGCGGGCCCGCCTCACCGGTGAGGTCCACGCCGAGCCCAGTGACGCTTCGGCCACCCTGCTCTACGACGTGATAGGCGACCGCTGGGACCTCGACGTGGTCAGCGCCCTGGGTCTGCACGCCAGCTTGCTGGCGCCCCTGCTGCCCTCGGCCGGCGCGCCCGCCGGGCGGCTGGCGGCCGAGGCCGGCACCGAGCTGGGGCTGCCCGCGGGCATCCCCGTCGCGGCCGGGGCCGGCGACACGGCGGCGGCGGCCCTGGGCAGCGGGATCGGTCCGGGCGACATCCAGCTCACCGTCGGCACCGGCGCGCAAGTCATCCGGCCCGTCACCGAGCCGGTCAGCCGGGCGGACGCCGGCGTCAACCTCTACCGGTCGGCGACCCCGGACGGCTGGTACCAGATGGGCGCCACCGTCAGCGCGGGCTTGAGTCTGAACTGGGTGCGGGAGGTCATGAACGCCAGCTGGGAGGAGCTGTACGCGAGTGCGGATCATCCGGGCCAGGGCCCCATCTTCGTCCCGCATCTGTCCGGGGAACGGACGCCGTATTCCGATCCGGCGCTCCGCGGCTCCTGGACCGGGTTGTCGCTAGCCGACGACCGGACGTCGCTGTTGCGATCCGCGCTCGAGGGAGCCGCATTCTCCATCCGCGACGCGCTGGAGGCCCTGCTCGCAGATCAGCGCCCGCCGTATCTCCGGCTGGCCGGCGGAGGCACCCTGGCCGCTGGCTGGCGGCAGTTGCTCGCGGACGTGCTGGGGTTGCCGCTGCATGCCGTGGACGTGCCCGCGGCGTCCGGCCGGGGCGCGGCCCTGCTGGGGGCGCACGCCGCGGGCCTGCTGAGCTTTGACGATATCCAGGGGCCGCTAGCGCCGCCGGCCCACCTCGTGGCCGAACCGGACCCGGCCATGGCCGCCTGCCACGCCGACCGCCACGCACGATTCCGGCGGATCGTCGCCGCCCTCAAAACCACCCAGACATCCGCCGAACGGGTGGGCCAACCCGTCAGACGGCCAGGAAGGGACAGCATGACCAGCTTGACCGAGGAAACCCTGGCCCAGCTGAACGCTGAGGTGTCCGTTCCTCGTTACGATCGCCGCCACGTGACGACCGGAATCGTGCACATCGGTGTCGGCAACTTTCACCGCTCGCACCAGGCGATGTACATCGACACGCTGATGAACAGCGGCGCGGCGATGGACTGGGGCATCTGCGGTATCGGCCTGCAGCCGTCCAACACCGTGCTGCGCGACGTGCTGGCCGCCCAGGATGGCCTGTACACCCTGGTCCTGCGGCACAGCGACGGCACCTGGGAGGCCCGCGTGATCGGGTCGATCGTCGAGTACCTGTTCGCGCCCGACGATCCCGAAGCAGCCATCGAGAAGATGGCCGCAGCGGCGACCCGGATCGTGTCCCTCACCGTCACCGAGGGCGGCTACAACCTCGACGCGGTCACCGGTGAATTCAATGCCTGCGATGCATCGGTCGTGGCTGACCTGCGGCCAGGCGCCGGGCCACGCACCGTTTTCGGGCTCGTGACCGAGGCGCTGGCTCGCCGCCGCGAGCGAGGCATTCCCGCCTTCACCATCGTGTCCTGCGACAACATCCAGGGCAACGGCCACGTGAGCCAGCACGCGTTCACGGCCTTCGCCCGCCTGCGTGATCCCGAGCTGGCCGACTGGATGACCCGTCACGTCCGGTTCCCCAACGGCATGGTCGACCGCATCACGCCCAAGACGACCGAAGCCGATCGCGCCGAGCTCAGCCGCCGGTTCGGCATCGACGATCAGTGGCCCGTGCTCAGCGAGCCGTTCACCCAGTGGGTGCTCGAAGATAATTTCAGCGACGGCCGGCCGCCGCTCGAGGACGTCGGCGTGCAGATCGTCCCCGACGTGGAGCCGTATGAGCTGATGAAGCTGCGGCTGCTCAACGCCAGCCATCAGGCCCTGTGCTATCCGGGCTACCTCGTCGGCTACCGGTTCGTGCACGAGGTCACGACGGACCCGCTGTTCGCCCGGTTCCTGCTGGACTACATGATCGCCGAAGCCATCCCGACCCTTCGGCCGGTTCCCGGCATTGATCTGGCCGGGTACGCCCGCCAGCTCATCGAACGGTTCTCCAATCCCGAGGTGCGCGATACCGTGGCCCGGCTCTGCGCCAACACATCCGACCTCATTCCCAAGTTCCTGCTCCCGGTCATCAGGCAGCAGCTCGCCACCGGTGGTCCCTTCACCCGCTCGGCGGCCGTGGTGGCCAGCTGGGCCCGCTACGCCGAAGGCACCGATGAGAACGGCGAGGCGTACGAGATCGACGACGACCGCGCGCCGCAACTTCAAGCCGCCGCCCGCAGGCAGCGCTCGCACCTGACCGCCTTTGTCGAGGACAACCGCGCGATCTTCGGCGAGCTGGCCGACGACCCCCGGTTCACCCGGGCGTACAGCTCGATTCTCGCCTCGCTGCTCGAAGGTGGCGTCCGGAAGACCTTCGCTGACCTTGACCAGCACGCCACGACCTAGGAGGAAGTCGCCCTGAACAGCATGCGACGCGTCGTCGTCTACCCGGACCGGATCGCGGTCGAGGCGGCGGACACACCCGCCCCCCACCCGGACGAGGCCCTGGTCCGCACGCTCATGGCCGGCGTGTGCGGATCCGATCTGCACGCGGCCCGCGGGCACCACCCCTTTGTCCCGCTGCCCTACCGGCCGGGCCATGAGGTCGTCGGGGTCATCGAAACGGTGGGCTCCGCCGTCGAGGGTTCCACGCCCGGGCAGCGGGTCATCGTGGAGCCCGACTTGCCTTGCTGGAGGTGCAAGATGTGCACCTCCGGACGCGAGAACCTGTGCGAAAACCTGCAGTTCTTCGGCTGCGGCTATCCCCAGGGCGGCATGGCGGACTACTTCACCCTGGCCGCGAACCGGCTGCATCCCGTGCCGGACGTGCTGGACGATCAGACCGCGGCGATCATCGAGCCGCTGTCGACGCCGGTGCACGCCGTGCGCCTGGCGGGCGACGTGGCCGGCCGGACCGTCGCCGTGCTCGGGGCCGGAACGATCGGGTTGTTCACCCTCGCGGTGCTCCGCGCGCACGGAGCAGGAAAAGTTGTCAGCACTGATCCCAATCTCGCCAAACGCGCGCGAGCCGAGGCCCTCGGCGCCGATGCGACCATCGACGCACGCACACCCGACGTCGCCGGGCAGGTCAGACAGGCGCTCGGGGGGAGCGCCGACATCGTGTTCGACTGCGTGGCCGTCCAGTCCTCGATGGACCAGGCGATCGCCATCGCGGATAAGGGCGGGACGGTCGTGGTGGTCGGCGTCCCGGCCGCCGAGGTCACGGTCCCGCTGCCGATCGTGCAGGACCACCAGATCCGTATTCAGGGCAGTGCCACCTATCTTCCCGAGGACTACTCCGAATCGGCCGTCCTGCTGGGCCGGGGAGTCGTCAAGACCGCGGACTTCGTGACCGCCATGCGGCCACTCGATCAGGTCGCCGAGGCGTTCGAGCTGGCCTCGTCGGGGAACCACGTGAAAGTCCTCGTCACCGTCGGCGAGCGGTGAGGTGGACCTGCACCCGCTGCGCGCGGCCCTTTCTTCGGCCCTGGTGGCACTCGATTTCGACGGCACGCTCGCACCGATATCCCCGCACCCCGACGACGCGCGTCCGCTGGCAGGCGCCCGTCAGATCCTGGGCGATGTGCGTGCCACCGGCGCGACTCTCGCCGTCGTAACCGGCCGGAGCGTGGCCTCGCTGCTGCGCGTCAGCGGCTTCGGCGCGGTACCGGGCATCGTCATCTACGGCACGCACGGCGCCGAACGGTGGCAGGCGGGTGAACTGCGCACTCCGGCGATCCCAGCTGGCCTGGACGAGCTACGCCGGATCCTGCCCGGGCTCTTGACCAGCATCGTTGACGATCGGCGCCTGTGGATCGAAGACAAAGGACTGTCGCTCGTCATACATGCCCGCCTCACCGCAGAGCCGGAACGCGCGCTGGAGATGCTGCGCGATCCGGTCGGTAAGGTCGCGGCGGCGGCCGGGCTCGGGGTCCGGCCGGGCAAGGAAGTCCTCGAGATCTGCATTCCGGGCATCGACAAGGGCACCGCGATCCGCGAGCTCATCGGCGACGATACGGCGGCCGCCCTCTACGCCGGCGACGACCTCGGCGACCTGCCCGCCATTGCCGAAGTGAAGGCATGGGCCGAACGCAGCGGCCGGCCCACGTTGACGGTCGGGGTGAGCCCCCGCGGGCGGAGCCCGATCGCCGGGCAGACCGACGTGACCGTGCCCGATCCGCAGAGTCTCATTTCCCTGCTGCGGCAGGTCGTCGCATAGGCCGGGATCAGCCCGCCGCGGGTGCCGCTACAGCAGGGGGCGGCGCCGCGCCGACCGGTACGGCGGGGATCGCCTGGCTGGCCGGGCCTGGCCCGACTGAGCCCACCCTCATGCCGGTGATGCAGAGCGCAGACCCGGGCTGAGCGAGCCGGACACTGACCGCGCGGCCCTCACCCGTGACCGGGATATAGGCGGTATGAGTCCCCGCAGGGAGCGCCACTTCGGTCCAGTTCTCGCCGAACCGGAACGCCAGGACCGAGGACGAGCCCGAGTAGTCCACGCGCGCGGTCCACACCCACCGGAACAGCGGGCCGGTCAACGGGATCTGCGTGGCCGTGCTGGTCACGTTCCAGCAGCTCTGCCCCTGGGGGGGCGGCCCTGAGAAGGGTCCTTGCATGGCCATCGGCAGCAGCTGGCCCAGGTCGTTGAAGGTCATCAGGTTGCCGACCACGCCACGTGGCGATCCGGTCCACGACAGGTGCTTGGCCGGCTCGCCGCGGGCGATCGCGCCGATCACGAATGACGTGTTCCCGTATAGCCCGAAGATGCCGGGGTCCATGACGAAGGCCGGCGTTGGCCCGTCCACGATCATCGTGCCGCGCGGTGCGTCCGCCACCGCGACCCGGGCGGTGGCGATGTAGAACCGGGCGGCCGTGGCTGCGGCACTGTTGAGCGATTCAAACGCCTGCAGGGACCAGAACGAGCCGACGAGGAAGAAACTCATGGTGACCAGGACGGCAGACCTGGCGGCGGGCAGCCGGAACCTGATCGCGTCCGGCTCGGCCATCGACGGGCCCGCCACCGGCAGGAAGGCCAGCCCGATACACAGGGCCAGCACGGGCGTCGCATCCATCAAGTACCGCGCCTGCACGGCGATCAGGCTCGGGGATGGGCCCCCCAGCCGGCCGAGAACAATAGGCACGATGTCCGCGGCGATGATCCAGGCGGCCAGGAGCGCCCATGCTCGCCACGCGCGCACGCGACGAGCGCAGCTGACCACGACGACCACGATGGCCACGGCCCAGGACAGTTGCTGGAGGGCCGCGGGCGGGCTGACGATGTCGTAGCCGGTCGTCGACCATCGCCACGGGCCGCCGAACACGGCGGGCAGCAGGGTGGACCCGGTGAAGGTCGATACGAAGTTCAGGACGTCCGAGGCAGAATCAGGCTTGACGGCGGAGCCGGATAGATGGGTCACGTAGACCGCGACCCAGGCCGCCAGCAAGATGCCGTACCCGAGCCACAGCCGCCAGTACCGGACCGCCGCCTTGATCGCCGCCGTCCGCAACGGCCCCGCAACGAAGAACCCGGCCGTCAGGCCGAACAGGAACAGCGGGACCACCGCTCCCTTGTCTGACGCCGCCAAGGCGACCAGCAGCCACCCGGCCGCGGCGACGGCGTTCCGCCTCCGCCCGCCGCGCAGGTAGCGGACGTGCGCATCCACCGTCATCAACAGCGCGAGCTCCAGCGGGAGGTCGTTGATGACCACCGACCACCAGGAAAGCCCGGCCAGCTGCAGCGGGCTGAACAGGAATACCGCGAGCAGGACCAGGATGGCCGGCCTGTTCCCGAATAGCGTGCGCAGCGTGCGCAGCATCGCGAAGCACACGACCGCCAGCAGCAACAGGGTGACGACGCAGGTCAGCGGCCAGTTGTAGATCGAGACCCGGGCCAGCACCCAGGCGAGCGCCATGCCGAGCGGCTGCAGGTGGCCGGCGTCCTCAAACATCAGGTACTTCCAGCCGAACCCGGAGTCAAGGCCGCCGTACAGGTAGCTGAAGTCATCCTGGCGGAAGTAGGAGTGCGCGAGCAGGTCACCCATCCACAGCAACTGGATGGCGATGAGCGTCACCGCGGCCAGGGTGACCCCGTTGCTGCGGAGCCACTCGGCCGCTTCCCGCGGCTCCGCTGGCTCGATGGCCGCGTCGCTGTCACTTCTCAACCCGGTCATTGGGTCCACATCACGCGCTTACCGTAGCGAACCGGACGAAGGACCGCCAAGGCTTCCCGGTCGGGTGAGACCGTATCGGTGTCATGCGTCAGGACAGGATCAGGCCGCTGGTGGGGACGCCGGTGCCGGCGGTGACCAGGACGGGGCCGTCGCCGGGGACCTGGTTGACGGAGGTGCCGCGGACCTGGCGGACCGCCTCGGCGATGCCGTTCATGCCGTGGATGTAGGCCTCGCCCAGCTGACCGCCGTGCGGGTTGACCGGCAGGCGGCCGCCCAGCTCGATCGCGCCGCCGGCGATGAAATCCCTGGCCTCGCCGCGCCCGCAGAAGCCCAGTTCCTCCAGCTGGATGAGCACGTAGGGGGTGAAGTGGTCGTACAGCACGGCGGTGCGCACGTCGGCCGGGCCGGTCCCCGCCTGGCGCCACAGCTGCCCGGCGACCAGGCCCATCTCCGGCAGGCCGGTCAGGTCGTCGCGGTAGTAGCTGGTCATGGTGAACTGATCGGGGCCGGCGCCTTGGGCGGCGGCGCGGATCACGGCGGGCGGGTGCGGCAGGTCGCGGGCCCGGTCCATGCTGGTCACCACGACGGCCACGGCGCCGTCGCTCTCCTGGCAGCAGTCGAGCAGCCGGAGGGGTTCGGCGATCCACCGCGAGGCCTGGTGCTCGGCGAGCGTGACCGGGCGCTGGTAGAACCAGGCCCGCGGGTTGGTCGCGGCGTGGCGGCGATCCGCGACCGTCACCCGGCCGAAGTCCTCGCTGGTCGCGCCGCAGAAGTGCATGTAGCGGCGGGCGAGCATGGCCACGGTCGCGGCCGGCGTGGCGATGCCCATCGGGTAGTGCCAGCCGTTGTCGATGCCGGAGGTGGTCGGCTGGGCGACCGCGCCGGCGGCGACCCGGCCGAAGCGGCGGCCGGAGCGCTCGTTCAGCGCCCGGTAGCAGACCACCACGCTGGCCGCCCCGGTCGCGATCGCCATCGCCGCCTGGTGCACGGTCGCGCACGCGGCGCCGCCGCCGTAGCCGATCTGGCTGAAGAAGGTGAGCCCACCTATGCCGAGCTCGCGCGCGACCGCGATCTCGGCGTTGCTGTCCATGGTGAAGGTCACCAGGCCGTCCACGTCGGCCGGGCGCAGCGCGGCGTCGGCGAGCGCGGCCCGCACCGCCTCGGCGGCGAGCCGCAGCTCGCTGCGGCCGGAATCCTTGGAGAACTCGGTCGCCCCGATGCCGGCGATGGCGGCGGTCATGACCGGGGCATCTCGATCCGGACGGTGGCCGTGACGTGGTCGCCGAGGCCGCACCGGCCGGTCACCGAGACCACCCGCTCACTACCCTCCGCCGCGGTGACCTGGCCGCTGAGGGTGAGCGTGTCGCCGGCGTGGCAGGGCACGCCCAGCCGGACCGAGACCGCGCGGACCACCGCGTCGGGGGCTACGGTTCCAGCCCAGCCCGAGACGTAGCGCTGCACCAGCCCGGTCGTGGTCAAGATGTTGACGAAGATGTCCTTCGCCCCTCGCATGACGGCGCGGTCCCGGTCGTGGTGCACGTCGGTGAAGTCGCGGGTGGCCAGCGCCGAGGCGATCACGAAGGTGGGCGTCACGTCGATCACCAGGTCCGGGAGCGCGCCTTCAGTAGGCCTCCAGGCCGGCAGCGTCAGGTCCTCGTCGACCCGCACGAACGTGGCGCGCACCGGCAGCCCGATCCGCACCTGGTCCGGGCGGACGCCGGGCATCTCGCCGACCATCCGCACGCCCTCGGGCAGCTGCACCAGGGCGACCACCATCGGCAGCCGCTTGCCCGGTACCGGCGGGTGATGGTGCACCACGTAGCTGAAGACCTCGCCGGTCCCGGCCGCGACGACGTACCCGCCGTCGCTGGCTTCGCCGCACGAGGGACACATCGGCCCGGGCGGGTGGCGGAACGTGCCGCAGGTGCCGCAGCGCTGGATGCGCAGCTCGCCTGCTGCGGTGCCGGCCCAGAAGAACGCGGTGTCCGTGGTGATCTGGGGGCGCATGGGGGTGGCGTTTGGTTCGGTGCTGGCGGTGCTGATGGTGCTGACGCTGGTAGTGCTGGCGGTGCTGGCGGTGCTGGCGGTGCTGGCGGTGCTGGGAATGGTAGTGCTGGGGGTGACGGCGGGTGGGGGGCGGAACTTGAGGATGCGGAAGTCCATCGTGGCCACCGGCTCGCCGGCCGAGAACCAGGTGCTGCGGGTGGTCACGAACCAGCCCTCGCCTAGCGCGGTGCGCTTGGGGCCGGTGACGTCCAGCAGAGCGGCCCGGACGGAGAGCTGCTCGCCGATCTTGAGGTAGCGGTGGTAGGTCTGGTCACAGTTGGTCGCGACCACCGAGGTATACCCCAGGTCGTCCAGGACCTGCGACATCTGGCCCAGCGGGTCGTCGTCGGCGCGCGCCCCGCGCAGGCCGGGCATCGTCCAGACCTGGATCATGGCCGGGGGGGGAATTGGGTCAGTGTCCGGGTCATCCGGGCCGGCGCTGTCCGTACTAGCGGGGTCGATCGCCTCGATCCAGTTGCGGATCATGGGCAGGTTGACCGGGTCGCGCGCGGCCCGCGGGCGGCTCTCGCCTGCCGCCGCGAGGCTGTCGGCGGCCGCGCGGATCGCGGTCTGGGGGGTCACGGGATTTTCCGGGGTCATCGCGGGGCCCGGGGCAGGCCTAGGCCGGCGGTCGCGATGAGCTCGCGCTGGATCTCGTTGACGCCGCCGCCGAAGGTCAGCACGATGTTGCGCTTGAGCTGGACATCCAGCCAGGTCATCAGGGCCGCGGTATCGGGGTCCGGATCCGCGTGCCGCCCCACCACGTCGGCCAGGGATTGCCCGATCACCTGCAGCTGCTCGGAGGAGAAGACCTTGGTGGCCGACGCGTCGGCGATTTCGACCGCGGGCGCGGCCGCGACCTGCCAGTTGAGCAGTTCGTTGACGCGCATGACGGCCGACGCCCGGGCCAGCGCCCGCCGCACATCCGGCTCGGTGAGCAGCGACCTCATCGCGGCCCACGCTCGCACCCGGTCGTGCAGGACGGCGATCCGGCCGGCCGGGCCGAGCATCACCCGCTCGTGGTTGAGCTGCGTGGTGATCAGCCGCCAGCCCTCGTTCTCGGCGCCGACCCGCATCCGGACCGGGACTCGCACGCCCGAGTAGTAGGTCGCGTTGACGTGATGGGCGCCGTCGAGGGTGATGATCGGGGTCCAGGAGAACCCCGGGTCGGCGGTGTCGACGATGAGGATGGAGATTCCCTGGTGCCGGGGCGGCCCGGTCCGGCAGGCCAGCCAGATGTAGTCGGCCTCGTGCGCACCGGTGGTGAAGATCTTCTGCCCGTCGACGACGTACTCCTGGCCGTCCAGGACCGCTTTAGTACGCAGCGCGGCGAGGTCGGTGCCGGCCTCCGGCTCGGTGTAGCCGATGGCGAAATGCAGCTCACCCGCCAGGATCGGCGGCAGGAAGAAGTCCTGCTGCCAGGGCGTGCCGTGCTCCTGCAGGGTAGGGCCCACGGTCTGCAGCGTGACCGCGGGCAGCGGCACGTCGGCGCGGGCCGCCTCGTCCGCGAAGATATGCTGCTCCACCGGGCCGAACCCGCGCCCGCCGAAGCGGGTCGGCCAGCCCACCCCGAGCCATCCGTCGCGGCCCATCCGGCGCACGACCTCGCGGTAGACGCTGCCGTGCCGCTCGGTGAGCAGGCCGGCGCGCTCGGCGGGCGACATCAGCGCAGAGAAGTAGGCGCGCAGCTCGTCGCGCAGCTCGAGCTGCTCCGGGCTCAGCTCGGGGAACATGCCAGCCGCTCCAGCCGGTACTCCGCGCCGCCCAGGAACCGGACCAGGTCGGCGACCAGCGAGGAAAACCGGTGCAAGGGATAGGTCACATCCATCCCGAGCCCGCCGTGCAAGTGATGACATATCCGAACGGACTCCGGTGCCCGCTCGGCGCACCAGTACCCCGCCACGTCGAGGTCGGCGCCCGGGTCGCGACTCTCGCCCAGCCGCCAGCACGCCGACAGCGTGGCCAGGTGTATCGTTCTGGACGCGATGTACACGTCGGCGATCTGCTGCGAGACGGCCTGGAACGCCGCCAGCGGCCGGCCGAACTGCTCTCGGCTGGCCACGTGATCCCTGGTCAGCGCCAGGGCGCCCGCCACCGCGCCGTCTATGAGCGCACAAGCCCCCGCCACGGCCAGCTGATACAGATCCCGCACGCACTCGGCCCCTCCGAGCACGGATTCAACCGGCGCTTGATCCATATGAAGCGTGAACTCCGGTCGGCCACTTGAACTAGGCGTCCGCGTGAGCCTCACCCCTGGCGCCCCAGGAGCCACAAGCACGACTCCGGTCGGGGCGACACCATGATCGTGAGCAGTTCGGGCCACTATTTGTCCCGAACTGCTCACGATCATGGAAGAGGGGACGAGGAGGAGGTGGGACTGGTCGGCGTGGGGGACGGCTACCTTGGTGCCGGTGATTTTTCTGTTCGTGATTGTGGTGGCAGGGATGGCTGGGGCTGGGTCGGAGGGCTCGCGGAGGGCTGCGGTGAGTATTAGCTCACCAGACGCGATGGCCGGCAATAGCTCTTGCTGCAGGGAAGCGTCGCCCCAGCGGGCCACGGGCAGCGCGCCGGTCATGAGCGTGGCCAGGGCCTTAACCGAATCCGGCGAGGCGTGCCTGCCCATCTCGGTCAGGAGCACCGTGGTCTCGGGCACGCCGAGTTCGAGCAGGCCGGCCCGGGCGAGCTCCTTCCAGGGATCCGCCCCGGCCAGCACCTGGGCGGCCAGGTCGGCGACCGCCTGCTGACTTTCCGCCAGGGTGAAGTCCATCAGCGGGGCAGGCCGAGGACGCGCTCGGCGACCTGGTTCAGCAGGATCTGCGTGGTGCCGCCGGCGATGGACAGGCACCGGGTGAGCAGGAACTCGTAGCTGGCCTCACCTTCGGCGGCGCCGGCCGGGCCAAGCAGCTCCAGGGTGGACTCGGCGACCGCCTGGCGATGCGCGGTGCCGATCAGCTTGCGGATCGCCGGGTGCGCGCCGCGCCGTTCGAGCAGGGCGACGGCCTGGCCGGTCGCCACGTGCACGCCGGTCCGTTCGGCATAATCCGGGTTGACCGCGGCGCCCGCGGCCAGCAGCTTGCGCACCGCCTCGTCCGGTCCGGAGCCCATGGCCACCCGCTCGGTGGCCAGCGTGGACATCGCGACCCGCCAGCCGTCGCCGGGGGCCCCCAGCACGCAGTCGTCCGGCACGAACACGTCGTCGAGGAAGACCTCGTTGAACACCGCGCGGCCGGTGATCTCGCGCAGCGGGCGGATGTCGATGCCGGGAGCGTGCATGTTCACCAGGAAGAACGTGATGCCCTGGTGTTTGGGCACGTCCGGGTCGGTGCGGGCCAGGCCGATCGCCCAGTCCGCCTCGCGAGCCAGGGACGTCCACACCTTCTGGCCGGTCAGGCGCCAGCCCCCGTCGGCGCGCTCCGCCCTGGTCCGCAGCGAGGCCAGGTCCGAGCCGGCCTCGGGCTCGCTGAACAGCTGGCACCAGATGATCTCGCCGCGCTGCGTCGGGCCACCGAAGCGTTCCCGTTGCGCCTCGGTGCCGTATCGGGCGATCGCCGGGCCGGCCCAGGCGCCGATGGCTGTTGTTGTTAGCCCGGGCTGGGCGGTCGGGACGCTTCGGGGCGCGGCGGTGGCGAGCTGCGCGGCGCGGGTGCGCCAGCCGGGGCTGCCGCCTAGCAGCTGGCGCAGCGCGAGCGCCCGGCGCAGGTACAGGTGGGCGTCGTGCTCCCAGGTGAAGCCGATGCCGCCCAGCACCTGGATGCAGTCCTTCGCGTTGTCCACCGCGTCGTCCAGCGCCAGCGCGGCGGCGGCCGCGGCCGCCAGCGGATGATCGGCCGGCGACTCGTCGGCGGCGCGGGCGGCGTCCCAGGCCAGGGCGGCGGCGCGTTCGGCCCGGCAGGCCATGGTGGCGCACAGGTGCTTGACCGCCTGGAACTCACCGATCGGGCGGCCGAACTGGTGGCGGGTCTTCGCGTAGTCGGCGGCCGTGCCGCTGCACCAGGCGGCCACCCCGGCGGCTTCGGCTGCGTACAGGGTGGCCGCCAGGTCGCGGACGCTTTCGGTGCGCAGGCCCGGCAGGAGGTTCTCCGGCGGGATGACCACGTGGCCGAGCCGGACGGTGGCCAGCTCGCGGGAGAAGTCGAGCGGAGCGAGGTTTTCGACGGTGACACCGGGCTGGCCCGCCTCGAGCAGGAACCACACGTCGCCGCCGGCGCCATCGTCGGCGGGGGCGAGCAGGTGGCCGGCGGCCCACAGCACGGGGCCGGTCTCGCCGATGACCCGCAGCGCGCCGTCCGCCTGGCGGGTCCCGGTCAGCGTGCCGGGGGCGATCGCGACGCACGCGGTGGCCTGGGCCTGCGCGAGCGCCGGGAGGAGTTTGTCCTGGCCGGAACCGGCGAGCAGGAGGCTGGCCAGCGCGGTGGGGAGCACCGGGCCGGGGGCCAGGGCGCCGGCCAGCTGCTCGAGCGCGGCGGCCAGGTCGGTCACCGTGCCGCCGTCCATGGGGATGGCGAAGACACCGAGGTCGGCCAGATCGGCGGGCAGCGCGGTGCTGGCCCCCTGGCGGGCGAGGGCGATGGGGTTGGTGCGCTTGGCCCAGTCGCGGAGGGACGCCTGCAGGGCCTGCTGCTCCCGCGTCATCGCGATCGGCACGATTTTCCTCTCGTTCGTATAGTCAGAATTAGAACACGTTCCACCTGTGGGCGGCCAGGCTGCGTGAGTAATCACCGGCGGTGCGCTTGGTAGGCTTGATGCGGACGGACACGGTGAGGGACCCATATGCCACCCACGAGAACACGTACTACCGACACGCTGAGCGTGGCCGGCGACGCCGAGTTCGGTTCGGCGGCTCAGCGCGAGCGGCGCAAGCGGATCCTGGACGCCACGCTGATGCTGGCGTCCAAGGGCGGCTACGACGCGGTGCAGATGCGGACCGTGGCCGAACGCGCCGACGTGGCGCTCGGGACGCTGTACCGGTACTTCCCGTCCAAGATCCACCTGCTGGTGTCCGCGCTGACCCTGGAGCTCGAGCGGACGCAGGACAAGCTCGACCGCCGGCCCTTCCCCGGCGAGACACCCTACGATCGCATCCTGTATGTGCTGTCCCGGGTCACCCAGAACATGCAGCGCGAGCCGATGCTCACCGAGGCGATGACCCGGGCGTTCATGTTCGCCGACCCGAGCGCGGCGGCCGAGGTGAACACGGTCGCCCGGCAGATGGAGCGCATGTTCACCCGGGCCATGCACGAGGGCGAGCCCTCCGCCGACGACATCGCCATCGCGCGCGTGATCGGCGACGTGTGGCTGTCGAACCTGGTCGCCTGGGTGACCAGGCGGGCGTCGGCGGATGACGTGAGCAGTCACCTCGAGCTCGCCGCCCGCCTGCTGCTGCGCTGAAGCTCGCTCGGCCGGTCCTTACCTGGCCGGCGACTCGCCGTCCAGGCCGGGCACTATGGAACGCTCGGCCGGCGCCTCGGCCGAGGCGTTGGCGGGGACGCCGGCCGACGCCTCGGTTGGCGCCTCGGCGTGCTCGGTTGCTGGCGCGGCGTCGGCGGCGGACGCGGGTGACGTGCCGGCGGGTTCGGCCGCGATGTCCTCGCGCGGCTTACGGGCGAGCAGGATCCCGGCGACAAGCGCCACGGCGCCGACGATCCCGAACACCAGGGGCAGGATGGTCTCGATCAGGTTGAGCTTGTTCCGCCCGCTGGTGTCGAGCGCCACGATACTGGTGACGCTGGCCGGCGTCGCGATCAGGTCGGCGTCGAAGAGCAGCAGGGCCTGGGCGCCGGTGGCGGGGTTGCGCAGGGACGTGGTCTGGTGCTCGTTGACGTCGATCAGCGCCCCGGTGGCCGGGTCCACGTAGTAGATCAGGTGTATCTGGTAGTACTCGGGCAGCGTGACCGAGGCCGCGCTCAGCCCGACGAGCGAGCCGGGTAGCGTCTGGGTGCCGACCTGCACCGGAGCGACGTTCTCCACGAACTCGTAGGCACCGATGCCATGCACGTCCGTCGTCCCCGAGTACACGAACGGCTCCGGCTTGTTCAGCGTGGTGTCGAAGACGTCGTAGGTCTGCTTCTGGGTGCCGATCGGGAACACGTACCCGAGGTAACCCCGCTGGTCGATCGACGAGTCGCCGTTGACGTTCGCGCCGCAGCACATGACGAGCAGGGCGGTACGCCGGTCGAACGCGAACCTGCGCGTCATCTGCTGGACCGGCTGCCGGTTGGTGAGGTCGTAGGCGTAGCTGTACTCGTCCCATACGGCGGTCGAGGAGTTGCCCGCGGCCCCGTCGCCCTTGATCGTGTAGGTGGCCTGCAGGCTGACGCCGGTCTTCTCGGTCAGCGCGCTCGGGCTGAAGTACGAGGCGTTGCTGGCGGCCAGCGTGGCGGTCTCGAACTCATTCAGCGGGAACTTGATGACCTGGCTGCTGACCCAGGTGGGCAAGAGCACCGCGCACACGATGAGAAACGTGCCCGCTCCGGTCAGTATGAGTCCGATGACACGACGCATCGTTCCTCCTGGAAACGGCAAGTTACCTCTGAGTAGCTTCCGCCACCCTCCCACCAAACGACCTGCGGGTCTAGACACGTAACTGTAACAAGTTCTACTTCAGGCGGCTAGGCGCGATCACGTCGTGGTGGCTCCGGCCGCGAGTCGCCCCAGGTCGGCCGACGGCGGTTCGTGGCGGGTGAGCGGCAGATCTCGGCCGGCTGGCAGTTGTCCGCCGGCTGGCAGTTGTCCGCCGCCCGGGATCCTCGACCGCAGCCAGATCGAGGCCATGTCGCGGAACGCGGACGCGGAATGCCGCCGTACCGAGAACGTGGAGCCCGGCACGTCCCGCCAGCGGACCGGGATCTCGGTCAACGTCGCGCCCAGCCGCAGGCAGTTCGCTATCAGCTCGATGTCGAAGGCGAAGCCGGCCGTGCGCAGCTGCAGGGCGGCGGTCCTGGCCAGCGGCCCGGAGAAGAACTTGAACCCGCACTGGGTGTCGGTGACGCCGGGGACGATCCCGCGGGCCAGCGTGCGGAACACCGTGGCGCCCACCTTGCGCGCCGGGCTGCGCCGGTCCTCGACCACCGAGGCCTGGTGCGCACGCGACCCGATGACCGCGCCATATCCGGCCACGAGCAGCCGCAGCACGGTGTCCATGGCGCCCAAGTCGGTGGCCATATCGGCGTCGCAATATCCCACGAAGGGCGCCCTGGTGGCCAGCAGCCCGGCCCGGACCGCGATCCCCTTGCCCGGTTGCCGACAGCGCAGCAGCCGCACCGGCACCGGGCCCGCGGACCAGTTACGGACGATGTGGCCGGTCTCGTCGGTACTCGCGCTGTCCACGACGAGAATGGCGGTGCGCAACGGAAGCGTCGCGGCCTTGCGGCACAGCGCCGCCAGCCCCTCGGGGAGGCGGTCCGCCTCGTTGCGGGCCGGCACGACGATCTCGAATGATGCCGGCCCGGTGGTTGGCCCGGTGACCGGCCGCGTGGTCGCCACTGCGCGGCGTCGCCGTCAGCGGGTGCCGTACTGATAGAGCGAGGCGTTGCTTGGTGTGCCGTTAGCCGCGTGGGACAGCACGCTCCCCACGACCGCGACCGCCCCGACGGCGATCACGACGCCCACGACGACTGCGATGATCAAACGCATCATTGCGCTCCTCCTTCGAGGGCCTGCTCTTCGGGGGCGTGCTGTCCTGGAGAGTAGCTGAATTATAGTAACCGCTCAGTAACATGGTGAGAACTGTAACAAGTTCCTGTCGCAAGGGCTAGGGGTCGGCCGTGGGTGCGGCTGCCGGTGTCACGCGGCCCAGGTAACGAAAGGATGAGGGCGGCCGCCAGGCGCCCGACGACGATCAGGCCGATGATCTGGGGAACCCCGGTCAGCAGCGCGGCGACGACCAAGCCTGAGTTACCGGCCTGCGATGCGTGCTCGCCCGCAGCGCCGCAGATCGACGCGGCGAGCAGCAGGCTAGCCAGCACCCGTGGCCGCCAGAGCCGGCCCAGGGCGGAGCGGCCATCAGCCAAGATCAGGAAGTCGGCGTTCGAAACGAGGAACAAGCACGTGGCCGCGGGCACGATGACCGCACCGGGATATCCGCCCAGCCACAGGCCGGTGACCACCAGTCCGGTCAGCACCAAGGCCGGCGAGGCCATCCGGGCGAATCGCCGCACGCGCGGGGCCCGCACGCTCCGCGACGGGCGCGCGGGCCGACTGCGCCGGGGCAGCGGAACGGGCCAGGGCCACACGGCGACGAGCAGGATCAGGACAATGGCCGCCAGTCCGGCCACGACGGCGGTGCGGTACCACTGGCCAGGCTGGTACGTCAGGTGCACGAGGCCGCTGGTACCAGCCGGAAGCAGCCACCCCTGCTTCCACCCGTCGAGCCGGACCGCCTGCAGCTGCCTGCGGTCGATGACCGCTCGCCACCCCGCGTTGAAGTTCTCGTTTACGACCAAGTAGGAGGCCGTCGCGGCGCTGACCCGCAGCACCCGGGACGTCGATGTCCACGACACGACGCCAGCGGCCTGCGGTGCGGACGCAGCGGTGACGGCGGGCAGTCCCCCGTCAACCACCAGATTCTGCACCGAGAAGGCGTCGGTCGCGGGCTCGACCACGCGGTTGCCGCCCCCGGCGAGCGTGACCGAGGAGCATGCGGTGAACCGCACGGGCCGGCCGGTGAGCAGGCTGGCGAAAGTGCCGGACACACGCGTCCGCACCACCTGGCCGTTCAGCTCGATCAACGGCCCGAGACCGCACTGCAGCCGGAATGTCCCCGACGGCGGACCGACGAACGGCACTCCGGGGATGGTCACGTCGCTGATCTGCAGCGGCACCTGGACCTGGGAGAAGTTGAATTTCAGCCCGGTCGTCCGCATCGGCGCGAACCTCACCACTCCGCTGGCATCTAGCAGGGCGCCGCGCACCTGGCCGTCTGACCCGGTGATCAGCACCTGGAGCAGGCCCGACGCACCCGGTGGTCGCGCAATCGTCAGCTTGCTGATGGTCCGCCGGTAGCCCCACTGGATCGACAGCGTGGGATGCGCGTCGGTGGCGCCGGCGACCCATGCCGTCGCGGGGTTGCCGTCGAAGGCCGACAAGGCCTGGTCCTGCGGATCGCCGGTGTACGTGGAGGACGCCGTTACCCGCGCCTGAGCCGGGCTGAGCCGCACGAACCTGTCGGCCAGCGCCGGGTCCTCCAGGATGGCGGAGCCGCGGAGCGTGGCCTGTTCGGGGGCAGGTTCGGTGAATGAGTGGTCGAAACCGAACTGCTCTTCTGTCGGCGCGGTCAGGTCAGGCGAGCAGACCCAGCGCATCGAGGTGAGCATGCAGCCGGATGGCTGTGGCTCATCCTTAGCCAGCACTACCGCCGAAGGGTCACCACCAGGAACCGAAGGGGCGGCTATCGTCCGGCCGGCCCGGACACCCGGTACCGAGATGTCGTACATGCTCACCTGGGTGCCAATAGCGGGGCGGGGCTGCGAGCTGAGGCCGGTGACCGTGATCCGCAGCCAGCCAGACGCCCCGTCCGGGACCCGGAGCGGCTGCGCGGCGCCGGTAGCGGCGACCGGGTCGTCGACCTGACCGGTGGCGGTCGACACCCGGACTTGCGCGACCGACGGGCCGAGCGAGGAACTGTCGTCGAAGGCCACGAAGATCGTGCCTGGATCGACCGGGGAATTGAAATCTACCTGGATCCACTGGCCCACCGGCCCGGTCCAGCTGCCCGATTCCCACCTGGTCCGCATGTCCCCGTCGACGGCGGCGAAGGGCAGCAAGCCGCTCGCCCACTGGCTGGGGATGGCCTGGATGTCAGCGGCGGACGAGGACGCGGTCACGTTCTTGATACCGGTGTACTCCGCAACGGCCTGGTACTTGTCCCAGCCGGGCTCGGTGTAGTCATCGGTCGCGTCGAAGGTGACCGCGGGCTGGGTACCGGTCAGCGTCGGTGAATAAGACGAGTCGACTTCGCCGAAGTTCCTGACCCGGCGGCGGAGCGAGTCCGTCACCACCGACCCGGCGACCGGCTGGCCCGCGCCGTCGCCATTGAGGAGCACGGGCCGCGGCCCGAGCAAGCCCTCGTCGGCGAGCGTCAGGAGGGACTCGGGCCCGCCGTAGACCCGCAAGGCACCGGCGGCCGGTGTGACGGTCGCCTCCGGTAGCGCCCCGGCCACCTTGAATATCTCCACCGGGGGGTACGGCGCGGAGAAGTTGGTCACGGCGTCATCGGGCGTGAAGTTGCCCACGAACTGACCGAACTGAGCCACCTTGGTCATTCCCGGCGAGGTGGCGAGCGCCTGATTAACCCTGGCCGGCCACGTTCCGTTCTGGCCCGTTCCGGTCAGGTCGTTCCTGACGACCACGTACTTCACGCCCATCCGCGCGAGCACCCCGGTCAGGCCGGCCGATCCGTCGCCCGCGGCGAGTCGCTGATCGATGGTGGTCAGCAGCCGCTCGTTTCCCGCGGATCCGATGACGGACAGGTTCCGTTCCGCGTAGTCCACGTTGGTGAGCGCCTGCAGCACGTCGTCCATCGGGCTGCCCCAGACGTACTGGCCGAAGGGCGCGCCCGGCTCGACCAGGACGGCCTGGTGCCCGGCATGCGCGGTCAGCCAGTCGGCCGCGGACACCCAGTAGGACGGGACCTGGCTGAACGAACCGGCGCTGCCCAGCCCGGTCGCGAAGGCGGGCACCGCGAGGCCGGCGAAGGCCGCCGCGGTCGCCACGGCCAGTGCGGACTGCTGCCGGGACGGCCGCGCCACGGCCAGCAGGTGCGCGAGCCCGAGCGCCAGCGGCAGGCGGATCATCGGGTCGAACTTCCATAGATTGCGGAACGCGGACGCCGGACCGTTGATCAGGCTGACGAGCGGGCCTTCCAGCGGGTTGCCCAGGCTGCTCACATAGCCGGCCGAGATGATGACCACGCCGGCCAGCACGGACCACAGCAGGAACCGGCGTTCCGGGATCTTGCGGTGGACCAGCCCGGCCAGCCCCAGGGCGGCGAGCAGTCCGGTGAGCAGGATCGGCACTACCTCCGTGGCGAGTTGGAACCCCAGCGGCCACCAGGTCAGCCCGTTCACGACCAGGTAGCTGACCCAGGCCTGCGTTCCGCGGAAGATGTTGAGCAGGCTGGTCGCCGACGAGGTCACCTGCGCGCTTTCGGTGTACGGCACGACGGAGACGCCGTACCGCGACAGCAGCACGAGCGGGACGGACCACGAGCAGGTGACCAGCACCACGGCGGGGACCCACCAGGCCAGCATGCGGATTCTCGGCCAGGCGCCGCGCCTGGTCAGGATGTAGATGAGCACGGGGACCAGGACGGCGATGGCCGACGCCGCGTTCATGCCGCTGCACAGCGCGACCGCGGCGGCCGACCGGGCCACCGCACGCGCCCGGGTGGCGGGGCCTGGGCGCCCCCCGTCGGCGGTGTCGTCGAGCCACGGGCGCATGTCGGTGAGCGGGACCAGGATCCAGGGCAGCATCGCTACCGGCAGGAACTCACCGGACATCTCGCCGACGATGCTGAGCGCGATGGGCGACATCGCGTACGCCAGGCCGGCGGCGGTCCGCGTCCCTGGCGTGCCGATGCCCATCCGCCCGGCCAGTCGCACGGTGCCAGCGAAGGCGACGATGAGCAGCACGGCGATCCACAGCCGCTGCACGATCCACCCCTCGACGCGAAGCAGCTTGAGCAGCTCGAAGAACGGCCCCATCGGGAACAGGTAGCCGACCGCCTGGTTCAGCAACCCGCCGAACTGCTGCGGATCCCACAAAGTAAGCGCACCGGACAGAAAGCCGGACGGGTTGACCACAAGCTCGAACTTGGTGTCCGCGATGATGTGGCCAGGCGCGGTCGCGAACGGGATCGCGGCCAGCAACAGGCAGCATGCCAGCCAGCCGAACCTGCCCGCGACTCGCTGCCCGCCAGGCCACCAGTTCGCGCCCCGCCCCGGGGATCCCAAGGCCGGCTGCGTATCGCTCAAGCTCGGCGCCGTCGCGTTCATCACAGCCTATTTGCCTTGCTCCGGCAGGAAACCACGCAAGCGTACCGCACCGGCGAGGCCGGGAGCGGACCTGATGGCGGCTATGCGGCCGTCCGCTGACACGGCGCGCCGCTGGGGCCGCGGGCCGACCATTCCGCTGGGGCGCGGGCCGGCCATTGCCAAGCTCGGCTCCCGCGCAATAACATGCCGTACTGCTACTCGGCAGTAGCATGCGGTACACAGGCACCCCTGGTACACAGACACCCCTAAGGCTGTCAGATGACGACGCGGGCCGGCACCCGGACGGATGTCTGCCACGCCCCGCCGCCAGCCGGCTACCGCACGTTCAGCATCATGGACGAGCTGAACTGCTACTTCGACTCCCCAGACGAACCCAACAACGTTCATGTGGAGATCTGGCTGCCCGGCCAACTCGACCCGGACCGGCTGCGCGACGCGGTCACGGCCATGCTGGCCGACCAGCCGCGAGCCGGGGCCCGCCGCGCCCACCGCAGCTGGTGGCGCCGCGGCTACGCCTGGGAGGTCCCGCCGCAAGCCGACGTCGACCCGGTATCGACCGCGTGCTGGCGGACCGAGGCGGACCTGGACGTGGCCCGGGCGCACTTCCTGGCGACCGCTCCCCCACTGGACCGCTCGCCGCCTTTCCGGCTGCTGCTAGCCCGCGGCCCCGGGCGGGACAGCCTGATCCTCAACGCCCACCACGCGGCGTTCGACGGGCGATCGTGCCTGCGACTGCTGCGCCTGACCGCGGATCGGTACGGCATCGGGCGGCCGGCCGGGCCGGATCGCACGGATGCGTTCCGCGCGCTGGCCGGGCCCCCTGCCCGCCCCCAGCCGCCGGGCCAGCAGTCCTCCGGAACGCGGCCGCCAATTGACCAGCCTCCAGGTAACCACGCGCCGGTGCGGAGGTTCCGGCCACAGGCGCGGCGGTTCCGGCCGCCGGTGCGGCGCGCCGCGCGGATTGCGTCGCGGCATGCGAGTGGCCGCCGGCCGCGCCGCGCACCAGGCTACGGCTTCGCCCTGCTCGGATGGCCAGGCGTACCGGCCGCACCGCAACCAGAGAACGAACCTCGCATCACCGTCAACGACTTGCTCATCGCGGCGCTGATCCGGGCCATCATGCAGTGGAACGCGTCGGCGCACCGGCGGCCGGGCCGCGTCCGGATCAGCATGCCGGTGGACGCCCGGCCGCCCGGCCGCGACGACGAGCTCGGTAACCTGTCCCGGCTGTGCTCGGTGACCGCGGACCCGCTCAGCGCGGCCGCCCTGACCACGGTCGTGGCCAGCCAGACTAGGCAGGCCAAGCACCAGCCCGGCCCGCCAGTCAGTCCGGCCCAGGCCGCGGTGGCCAAGGCGCCGTTGCCGACCTCGGTCAAACGGCGCATTGTGCGGCTGGCCGTGCGCTGCCTGGGCCGGCTGGAGTGTGACACGTCCCTGCTCTCGAACCTCGGCAACGTCACCGATGCGCCCCGGTTCGGGGTGCTTTCCCCGGCGCGGATGTGGTTCTCCACCTCGGCGCACATGCCGCGCGGCCTCTCGGTGGGCGCGATCACCGTCGACGGACAGCTACAACTGTGCTTCCGGTACCGGAACGCGCTGCTCGACGCCGCCGCCGCGCACGATTTCGTCACCGAGTACGCCGCAGCGCTGGCCGCACTGGCCGGGACGCAGGATGGACGGGGGATGGGCGGCGTGGAGAATGGTCCGCCGCAGCGTCCTCGGTGGCCGCTTTTAGCAGCCGGCTGGAACGCCGCGACGGAGGATGGACGGGCGCGCCAGGCGGCGCCCAACAGGAGGCCGACCGCGCGCCGGCCTCCCAGACACTTCCATCAGGCTTCGGCGTCGTCAGCCGAGACGCGGCATCATGAGCGTCATGGGCACCAACGATCGCGGTGACCGTACAGGTGCACAGAAGCTCCTCCGGTAGCCCCGGGAAGCGGGCCGCTGTAGGCGGCTGACATCCGACGCCTAGTTCGACGATATACCCGCAGCGAGAAACTAGCAAGATATTTCCGGAATCCGGTAATTAGCCAGGGTGGCGAGCTGGACCGTAGTCGAATGCCGACACCGACGATCGCCGTCGCCCGGACGATATCGCTGCCGTCGCCCCTGGCTACCCATACCTCTGACGCTTCCATGCGCCTCACCGCCCGAACCTGTTACGGAGCGGGATCCTCCCGCGGGTCGGTTTTCCCCTCTCCCCGGCGCAGGTCCTCGATGACGGAAGCGACGTGCCGCACGCACACCTCGAACGCGAGAGGATCGTCCTGGTGCATCCGGCGCAGCTTGTCCATGTACATGACCATGTGCCGTATCGTGCGCTCCGGCAGTCCCTCCACGCTCATGAATGTCCCGGCACCGGCCTCGGCAAAGCCGGGGATCATCCCGGGCTTGATTCCGTAAAAGTCAGTCATGCTCGCCTCCGCGTCCTTGAACGCTTTCCCTGGCGCGGACAGCCCGGCGGCCGAAGGCGACACGTCCCAGTATGCGCCTTCCCGGGCCGCGCTGCTGTGGGCAGATCTGCCCACAGCAGCGTGCGGGGACTTCCTGGGCGACCGTGCCGCAGGCTGGAGGTATGGCTCACGAAGACAAGAACCCTCTGTTCAGCGAGCGCGTCCGGGAGCAGCTGCTGCTCCGGCGGATCCTCGTGCTCGACGGGGTGCTCGACGACGACAACGGCACGCTGCTGGCGACGCAGCTGCTCACCCTGGCCGCCGAGGATCCCGCCGCCGACGTCGCGCTGTGGATCAACTCACCCGGCGGGTCGGTGCCGTCCATGCTCGCCATCCGCGACGTCATGCGGCTCGTGCCGTGTGACGTCTCGACCCTGGCGCTCGGGCTGGCCTGCAGCGCCGGGCAGTTCCTGCTCTCGGCCGGCGCCAAGGGCAAGCGGTTCGCACTGCCGCACGCCCGGATCCTGATGCACCGGGGCTCGGCCGGCATCGGCGGCAGCGCGGTCGACATCGAAGTCCAGGCCGACGACCTGCGGCACACGGTAGACACCGTGCTCGGCCTCATCGCCGAGGACACCGGCCAGCCGGTCGAGCGCATCTTCGACGACTCCCTGCACGACCACTGGTACACGGCCGAACAGGCCCGGGATTTCGGCTTCATCGACGGAATCGTCGCCTCGTTCGGCCAGGTCATGCCCACGAGAAAGCACCGGATCGGCCTAAAGGACGCGTCATGAGTTCGTACACCATCCCGAACGTCATCGCCCAGCATCCGCGCGGCGAGCGGATCATGGACGTGTACTCGCACCTGCTGACCGAGCGCATCGTCTACCTCGGCACCGGGATCGATCCCGGCGTCGCCAACACGCTCATCGCCCAGTTGCTGCACCTCGAGGCGGACAGCGCCGAGCAGGAGATCAACCTGTACGTCAACTGCGAGGGCGGCGACCTGCCGTCCATGCTCGCCATCTACGACACCATGCAGTACATCCAGGCGCCGGTCGTGACCACCTGCGTGGGCCAGGCGATCGGCGTCGGCGCCGTGCTGCTCGCGGCGGGCACACCCGGCCGGCGTGCCCTGCTGCCGCACGCGCGGGTGGTGCTTCATCAGCCGGCCGCCCGCGGTCAGGGGCCGATCCCCGACCTGATCCTGCAGGCGGACGAACTGGTGCGGATGCGCGCCGACATCGAGGCGATCTTGTCCACGCACACGGGCCAGTCCGTGCAGACCCTGCGTGCCGACACCGACCGCGACCGGGTGCTGACGGCGCGGGCGGCGCTGGAGTACGGGATCGTCGACCAAGTGCTCGGACAGCGACGGCTGGACGATGCTGTGTCCCCAGCCGCCGTGTCTCCAGCCACGGGGTCTTCAGCCACGGGGTCCCCGGCTATCGGGTCTCCGGCTATCGGGTCTCCGGCCGCCTGAACTTACGCCGCGAGGGAGAGCATGACCGGGCCAGACGACCGGGAGGAGGCCACGGCCTGCTGGCGGCGGAGATCGCCGGCCACCTGCTCGGTCAGCCGGATGAGCGTGGTCCCCAGCGCTCCGGCCAGGGCCGCGATCATCTCGCTCGACGGTTCCTTGCGGCCGCGCTCGATCTCGGAGAGGTACTGCGGTGATATCCCGGCCCGGCTCGCCGTCTCGGCGAGCGTCTCCTGCTGTTCCTGGCGGAGGGCCCGGAGCCGCTGACCGAGCACCTCCCGCCACAGCGGTTCCTGGGGAGGGGGTTCCTGGGGAGGGGGTTCCTGGGCAGGGGGTTCCTGGGCAGGCGGTGCCGGCTGGGGTTCCCGCCGGAGCGGATAGACACGCGCGCGCTCGGCCATACCTCAGCGTACGAGCGGAGTACCGCCGGCAGCCTTCAGTTTCGCGGTCAGCAGAGGCTTTGTCTGCAGTTTCGGGTGCTATATAGCGGCCAGAACTGACGAGCGATCTGCAGCTGTTCCCGGCGCGGGCCTCTCGTAGTAGCCGCTGCTCGACTCAGGCGGCGCCTGCGGCCTTATCCGGCCCACAAGACGCGCAGGACGACGACCCGTCGCTGGTCGTCAAGGATGAGGTAGATCGCCATTCCCTGGTCGTGCTGTCCGAAAAAGGTACGTGCGCATGTTCCCGTCGGGCCGCTGGCGATCGTAAGCCTCACCGCCCCAGGGCGCAGTTTCGAGGACGGTCATGAGTTCGGCGTAACGGGGAAGGGCCTCCGCAGGCAGCGCCGCGACCTGCTCGAGAGCGTGTTGCTCCGATTCGACCGAATACACTTACAGACCCAGCCTGGCCTTCGTCACCCGCCAGGACTCGGTAGCGACATCGCCGCCAGCGTTGAGTTCGTCCGCGCAGGTCAGCATGTGCCGGTGCGCCTCCGGGTCGTCCTGGGTAGACCAGGCGACTCGTTGCCAGCGCGTCAACATCGATATCACGCAGGAAAGATCGAGAGACTCGGCAGCATCGGCCATTGCCCGCCGGTACTCACGATCGAAATGGGCGGTCTCCTCGCCGGTCAGCGCGGCGCGTATCTCGCGGGGGGTAGACGCTGAGACGGTCTGCTCGCCATCGGAGGCGGAGGGCGAAGGCATCATGACAACACGATAATCGTCCGGTCCCCAGAAGGCCCCGCAGCGCCGACATATCGGTGTCTGCGCCCAGCATCCAGCTCACGTTGGGCCCGTCCATGTCCTGGGCGGCTTGCCGGGCGCGCCGCGGCATGTCCGGCTCGGGCTCTTGTGCGCAGGCGATGCCGATGTCGGCGAACAGGGCCATCATCTCCAGGCGCAGCGCCCGGAGCCGGCTCCAGCCGGCCCGTCAGGGCCGGGCTGGGGGTGGGCGACGCCGACGGGTTATCGGCCCGCGCGCAGGAAGGTGGTCAGGCCTGCCGCGATCGCGCGGGCGGCCGTTGCCTGCCAGTGGGGGGAGGTCACCAGGATGGCGTCGGCGGCGTTGCGCATGTTGGCGCATTCGATGAACACCTTGGGGATGGTGGAAAGATTGGTCCCGGCCAGGTCGTTGCGGGGCTGGATTCCGTCGATTCCGTCGTAGGAGCTGACGGACTCCCCCGTCCCGGCTTCGAACGCAGTCCGGAGGTCGGAGCCGAGGATGGCGGACGGACCTATGATCGCGTCGTTGATCCCGTCGGCGACCGGTTCCAGGATGGCGAATCCCCGCCCGTCAGGTGGCCCGCCGTCGGCGTGGACGGAGACCGCCGCGTTGCCGCGGACCTCATTGCCAATGGCCGCTCGCTCGGTGACGCATGGTCCCACCCCGGTATTGCTGGTACGGGTGAGCACGACCGTGGCTCCTTCGGCGCGCAAGTCGGCGGTGAGGTACCGGGCGACGTTCCAGTTGAACTCGGCCTCGGTGTAGCCGCTATCGGTCTGCGTGCCGGTCGTGTCGCATGTTTCGGTTTCCCGGCCGTTCCAGATAAGCCTGTTGATGACCGACGGGGCCGCGGCGTTTCCGCCGTTGTGGCCTGGGTCTATGACGACGACCTTACCGTCGAGGATTCCGGTGGCGGTGGGGGGATAGCGGGCTGGGCCGCCGCCGGCGGCCATCGGCAGGACCGGTGGTGAAGCCGGATAACTGGGGGGCGCGGCCTGCGGCGGGCGGCTGGCCGACGATACCGGGGAGGCCGTCGCGGCGGCCCGGGAAGCCGCCGGCGCGCTGTGGCCGGATGCTGAGGTGGAAGCCGCCGGCGGGGCTGGGGCCTGCGCCGTCGGCGGCGCGGTACTACAGGCGCTGACCAGCATCGCCACGGCCAGCAGGATCCACGAGACCCGCCGCATCAGAAGCCGGTGACCGAATAGGTCTGCTGCCCGTATTGGGGTGCTATCGGGTTCCAGCTGGCGAGGAAGTCGTTCTTGGCGATCGTCGCCGCGTTGGAGGCGTCCTGGCCGGCCGCGTAGTTCGAGTCCTGGCCAGGGTTCGATCCACACGGGTTTCCCGCGTTCGCGAAGTCCACCATCCAGGACTGGTAACCCTCATCGGCGCTGATCGAGTCCTGCATCGCGGTTTCGAGCGAGCTGATCAGCTGCGCACCGTTGGGCACCCCGGACGGCGAAAGCGTCTGGAGGCTGGTCAGGATGTCCTGGCGGGTGCTGATCGCCTGCTGGAGTGTTGATTCTCCGCTTTGCGGGCTCACCGAGCAGCTCTGCACGCCGTCGATCGCGGGTTGGACGGTGGGCCGCACGGACGCGCTTCGCGCTAGGTCAGAGCCGATGGCCGCCATGGTAGCGGCACCAGGCGACTGGGCCACCGGGGAGGAACCAGTTGTGGCCGAAGTGACCGGCGGGGTCGGGATCACCGCAGCGGAGCTAGCCGAGGCGGGCCGGGCATTGTTCACGTGCCCGGCCTTGGTGGCCACGAAGGCCCCTGCGACCGCGGCCAAAACGGCCGCCGCCACGACGGCTATCAGGTAGGCCGGGCGGAACGGCCGGCGACGCTGCGGCGGTACCACCCGCGGGTCATAGACCACGGGCAGCGGCGGCACGGCATCAGGGGGCAGCGGCGACGAGGTCACACGGGGCAGCGCCGGCCCGCTGACAGGGGGCAACGTCGGGCCGCCGACAAGGGGCGGATGCAGCGCGGAGGCCGTCGGTCCCCAGGCTGGTGCGTCGTCGGGGTAGGCCGCTGCGCGCTCCGTGGCCAGGTGCGTCGGCAGGACCGGGACGTTGTCGGCTCGATACGGGACCGGGGCTGGGGGGCCGAGCCCGGGAAACCCTCCCTGTCCCGGTTCAGGCCGGGGGAGAGTGAACGGCAGGTCGGTACTCAGCTTGGCCAGCAGCTGAGCCGCTGTCGGCCGGCTGCGTGGATCCTTGGCCAGGCAGCGCTCGATCGCGGGCCGGATCTCGCCAGGTAGCCCGCTGGTATTCGGCTGGGTGCAGACCACCCGGTACAGCAGCGCCGGAGTGGTCCCGTCGCCGAACGGTCCGATGCCGGTAGCGGCGAAGGTGAGGACAGCGCCCAGGCTGAAGATATCGCTGGGTGGCCCGACCTCACGGCTGTCGGCCTGCTCCGGGGACATGAATCCGGGCGAGCCGACCACAATGCCGGTACGGGTGAGCGAGACCGCCTCCAGGGACCGGGAAATCCCGAAATCAATCAGCCGTGGCCCGTCTTCCGCCAGGAGCACATTCGCCGGCTTCAGGTCACGGTGCACGACGCCCGCGGCGTGGATGGCGGCCAGGCCTTCAGCGAGCCCCGCGGCCAGCGCCAGCACGGAGGCGGTCGGCAGCGGCCCGCGATAGGCCACCAGGACGGCGAGGGACGGCCCGGAGACATACGACGTCGCCAGCCAGGGCACCGGTCCATCCAGATCAGCATCCACGACGGAGGCCGTGTAGATGCCGCTGACCTTCCGCGCCGCGGCCACTTCCTGGGCGAACCGGGCGCGGAAATCGGCGTCTTCAGCCAGTTCCGGCCGGATGACCTTGATGGCGACGTGCCGACCGCCGGGGGACCGGCCCAGGTAGACACGGCCCATGCCGCCGGAGCCCAGCCGCGCTTCGAGCTGGTATGGCCCTATCCGCCGCGGGTCCCCAGATACGAGCTCATCCAATTCCCCACACCCCCCCAGGTACGAGTTAATGAATGAAAAGGTCTAATTTTACCTAAGTCGACCCCAATTCACAGCGCCGGTCAAGGGGCCGAAGGTCATCGTCGGAGTTTCCCGATGACGTCGTCGGCGAAGCGGCGCAGGCTAGCGAGCTTGGGCTCAAGCGGCTCGGTGTCGGGACCGGTCACGTAGGGCCAGCGGAAGCCGACGATGAGGTCGGTCACGCCCGCCTCCGCCAGCCGGCGGACGCCGTCGACGGTGTAGGCCTCGGCCGAGATCACGTGCACCTCGAACGGACGGTCGCCCGTGCCTTCCTGATGGCGGAACCGGGCGAGCCGGGCGAGCAGGCCGGGCAGGTCGGCCGGGTCTCCCCCGCCGTGCAGCCAGCCGTCCCCCAGCCGGGCGGCGCGGCGGAGCGCGGCGTCGGAATGACCGCCGATGAGAACGGGAATCGGGTCGGGCGGCACCGGGGCGATCTTGACCGGCGGCAGGTCGAAGACCTTCCCGTGGAACTCGAAGTAGCCGCCGGCCGCCAGGCCGCGGAGGATGGCGATCGACTCGTCCATCCGCCGCCCCCGGCTGGCCCAGTCCACGCCGAGCACCTCGTAGTCCTCCCGCCACGGGCTGACGCCGGTGCCGAGGACGAGCCGGCCGCCGGTCAGCACCGCGGTCGACGTGGCCTGCTTGGCGACCAGCACCGGGTCGCGGACCGGCAGCTTGAGGACGAACGTGACGAACCGCAGGCGGCTGGTGACCGCGCCGAGCGCCGGGA
The DNA here is from genome assembly GCA_963769715.1 of uncultured Actinomycetes bacterium. Lineage (GTDB taxonomy): Bacteria > Actinomycetota > Actinomycetes > Streptosporangiales > Streptosporangiaceae > Palsa-504. Next base: position 362,384 of record CAVYNE010000030.1, on the reverse strand, counting down.
TCAGCGAGAAGGGCTCGAGGAAGGGCTTGTCCTCGAGAAACTCGCGGGTGCCGTCGGGGCTGAACGGGTACTGGCTGACGGCGTGCCGCGGGTAGCAGATGCTGTCCGGCACGACCATCGAGTCGTAGCCGGCCTCCTCGGCGGCGCGGGCCAGGGGGGCGTAGAAGGAGGGTTCGGTCATCGACTCGGCGTAGCTGAATCGCACGGCGCCTCCCCGGCCTGAAACTAGAACAGGTTCTTGTTTCAGTGAACCAGATGCAGCAAGCTGGTTTCCATGGACCCAGTCGAAGAACTCCGGACCATCGAAGACATCCGGCAGGTGAAGTACCGCTACCTGCGCTGCGTGGACACCAAGCTGTGGGACGAGATCGGCGACACGTTCACCGAAGACGCCACCGTCGACTATGGCACGAAGGCCTACGGCAAGCCGCTGAAGATGAGCGGCCGGGACGAGATCGTCGCGTTCTTCCGCACCCAGCTGGGGCCGGGAATTCTCACCGCCCACGCGGCCGGGCAGCCGGAGATCACCGTGGACGGCGATACCGCCACCGGCATCTGGTCGTTCCAGGACACGGTGATCGCGACCGAGTTCCGCGTCGTGATCGCGGGCGCGGCGTTCTATCACGACCGGTACGAGCGCGGCGGGGATGGCCGCTGGCGGATCGCGCACACCGGGTACGTGCGTACTTACGAGACGATGATGTCCCTTGACGACCTGCCCAGCCTCAAGATGATCGCAAAGCTCGATGCTGACGAGGTGCTAACTGATGCTGACGCAGCCGTTCGCTGAAGCGCTGGCCGAGGCCGAGAAGATCATCGCGGGCGCCCCGCACATCGCCTGCGAGCAGGACCTCGCCGAAGGATATGACTACCTGGCGGGCAGCATCCAGGCGTCGCTGCGGCTGGCCTGGGCCTACCAGCGGGACTTCCCGTACTTCGTGCAGTCGACCGGCCCGTACACCAAGATGGGCCTGGACAACCCGGACACTCTTTATTTTCACGCGTACATCGCCGATGACGCCGAGTACGTGGTCACCGGCCGCCGCGGCACCACCGCCGACCTGAGCTTCCAGGTGCTGAAGGGGGACTACTCCCCCGTCGAGGTGCCGGACAGCCTGAGCGCGTTCGACGACCGGGCGCTCGACATCGCCGCCGACGGCTCGTTCGAGTTGCGCTTCGGCCCGGACCAAAAGGGCCGGCCCACGGGGGCTGCGCCCGGCTCCTTCACCCTCGGCCCCGGGTCTTCGATGCTGCTGGTCCGCGAGGTGTACAGCGACTGGAGCACCGAACGCCGGGGCACGATCCGCATCCGGCGACAGGACCGGGACCCCAGATCCGGCTGGGCGCCGCCGACGGCGGACACCACGGCGCTGGCCAAGCGCTACACGGTGGCCGGCAAGATCCTGCTGTCCCGGCTGCGCACGTTCCTCGCCTTCCCCGAGTGGTTCTACCTGACCGAACCGGTCAACACGATGACCCCGCCCCGGTCCACGCCGGGCGGCCTGGCCACCCAGTTCTCCTCGGCCGGCCACTTCGACCTGGCCGAGGACCAGGCGATGATCGTGACCGTGCCCGCAGCCGGCCCGGCGACCGCGCCCTACCAGGGCATCCAGCTCGGCAGCATGTGGTACGTCTCGCTGGATTACATCAACCACCAGACCAGCCTCACCGCCGATCAGGCCCGCATCGACCCGGACGGCCAGCTGCGGTTCGTGATCAGCGAGCGCGACCCGGGCGTGGCCAACTGGCTGGAGCTCACCGGGCGCCGGCGCGGATACGTGCAGATCCGCTGGCAGCGGCTGACCCGGGACCTCACGCCGGAGGACGGTCCGCGGGTGACGGTGATCCCGTTCGCCGAAATCGCCGCCGAGCTGCCCTATTACGAGCAAGCGCGGGTGTCACCGCCGCAATGGCGGGCCCGGATCGGCGCGCGCCAGGCCGCCGTCGCGGACAGGATGCTCGGCTGACGAGGAGGATGGATGGGGCTGATGATGCTGCAGGACAAGGTCGTCGTGGTGGCCGGCGTGGGCTCCGGGCTGGGGCGCTCCATCGCGCTGGCCAGCGCCAGGGAAGGGGCGGACGTGGTGCTGGCCGCGCGCACCGCGGCGCGGCTGGACGACGTGGCCAAGGAGATCACCGGGCTGGGCCGGCGCGGGCTGGCCGTGCCCACCGACCTGACCGACGCCGAGGCGGCGGACCACCTGGCGCAGGCGGCGCTGGAGGGGTTCGGCCGGGTCGACGCGCTGGTGTACAACGCGCTGGCCATGCCGCCCATCAAGGCCCTCGGCGAGGTGAGCCTGGAAGCCCTGGGCGCCAGCTTCGACGCCAACGTCATCGCCGCCCTGCGGCTGACCAGGCTGTTCACTCCGGCGCTGGCGGAAGCCGCAGGGTCGATAGTGATGATCAACTCCATGGTGGTGCGCTTCTCGCAGCTCACCATGGGGCCGTACAAGCTCACCAAGGCCGCCCTGCTGGCGATGGCGCAGAGCCTGGCCACCGAGCTGGGCCCGCGCGGGATCCGGGTCAACTCGGTGGCGCCCGGGCACATCTGGGGCGACTCGCTGAAGTGGTACTTCAGCTACCAGGCACACAAGCGCGGGGTGCAGGCCCAGCAGATCTACGACGAGACCGCGGCCGGGATCGACCTGCGCCGGCTGCCCGAGCCCGACGAGATCGCGGACGCGGTGGTCTTCCTGGCCTCGCCGCTGGCCCGGGCGATCACCGGCCAGTGCCTGGACGTCAACTGCGGCGAGTACCACCATTGAAACCCGAAGATCCTCTCGGCACCATCGATGACCTGCACGCCTCGGCGTCTAAGGTCGCCGGGCTGACCGATTTCGGGCCCGATGACTACACCGACGGGCTGACCGTGCTGCTTGAGTCGTGCGCCCGCGACGCGGGCCTGACCCCGCGGGGCGCCAAGGCGATGCGGGCCATGCTGCGCGGCGCGCTGACGGCCCGGTTGCTCAGCGAGGCAGCCTGGCAGGCCCATCCGGCCTACGCGCAGGTCCGGATCGACCGGCCGATCTTCGTCACCGGACTGCCCAGGACCGGCACCACGGCGCTGCACCGGCTGCTGGCGGCCGACCCGGCGCATCAGGGTCTGGCCATGTGGCTGGCCGAAGTGCCGCAGCCCCGGCCGCCGCGGGAGACCTGGGCGGCCAACCCGACCTTCGGCTACATTCAGGCCGCCTGCGAGCGGCACCACGCCGAACACCCCGAGTTCATGGCCGTGCACTACGTGGCGGCCGACCAGGTGGAGGAGTGCTGGCAGCTGCTGCGGCAGTCGATGCGGTCGATCTCCTGGGAGTGCCTGGCGCACCTGCCGGGCTACTCGGCCTGGCTGGCGACGCAGGACTGGACGGACGCGTACCGGCGGCACCGGCGCAACCTGCAGCTGATCGGCCTGCCGGAGGCCGGGCGCCGCTGGGTGCTGAAGAACCCCAGCCACCTGTTCGCGCTCGACGCGCTGCTCCGGGTCTACCCGGACGCGCTGGTCATCCAGACGCACCGCGACCCCGGCACGGCGATCGCGTCGGTCTGCAGCCTGGCCGCCCAAGCGTCGGCCGGCTGGTCCACCACGTTCACCGGCGCGGTCATCGGCCGGGACCAGCTCGAGCTGTGGGCGTCCGGGCTCGAGCGGTTCACGGCGATGCGGGCCCGGCATGACCCGGCCCAGTTCTTCGACGTTTCCTACGACGACCTGGCCGCCGATCCGGTGGGCACGGCGGAGGCGGCCTACGCGTACTTCGGCCTGCCGTTCAGCGCCGCCGCCGCGGCGGCCATGCGGGCTTACCTGACCCACGGTAGGTCCAGGTCAGCGCACCGATATGCGCTCGCCGACTTCGGCCTGAGGGCGGCGGACGTCGGCACGCGCTTCGGCGCCCTCGGTTACCGGGCCGCGGAGCTGCGATAATCAACCGGTGAGCTCGACACAGCAGGGTGGCCCGGCGCGATCGGGGCGGCGTGCCGATGTGGTGCAGCTCGCGGGCGAACTGTTCGCGCAGAAGGGCTACCGCGCCACGACCGTGCGCGAGATCGCGGACGCCGCGGGTATCTTGTCCGGCAGCCTGTACCACCACTTCGACTCCAAGGAGTCGATCGGCGACGAGATCCTGTCGGGCTTCATCAACGACGTGCTGGCCGACTACCGGGCCGCGGTGTCCTCCGGCGGGTCCCCGCGCGACGTGCTCGAGCAGATCGTGCGGTCGACCAGCCGGACCCTGGAACGGCACCGGGCCGCCCTGGCCATGCTGCAGAACGACTGGCACTACTTCAGCACCCAGCCCCGGTTCGGGTACCTGCGCCCGGCCCTGGCCGAGATCGAGCGGACCTGGGTCACGCAGCTCGAGCGCGGCCAGCAGGAGAGCGCCTTCCGCGCCGACCTGGACGCCAGGCTCACCTACCGGCTGCTGCGTGACGTGCTGTGGATCCCGTCGCAGTGGCGCGTCGCCGGCGGCTACAGCACCGAGCAGGTGGCCGAGGGGCTCCTTCAGCTGCTCTTCGACGGCATCACGGCGTAGCCTTCATCAGCGCCGCACAGTGCTCGCCGATCATCATCGCCGGGGCGTTCGTGTTCCCGCCGGTGATGCTGGGCATGATCGAGGCGTCCGCGACCCGGAGCCCGTCGATGCCCCGGACCCGCAGCGCCGGGTCCACCACGCACCGCTCGTCCGTGCCCATCCGGCAGGTGCCGACCGCGTGGTACACCGAGGTCGCGCGGTTCGGCAGTTCGCGGGCCAGCGTGGCCCGGTCCGGGTAGTCCGGCCCGGGGTTCAGCTCCAGGCTGACCTGCTCGGCGATGACCTTGCTGGCCATGACCTCGCGGATGAGCTCGATCCCGTCGAGCAGCAGCCGGCTGTCGTCGGGCTCGGTCAGGTAGCCGGGGTCGATGACCGGAGCGGCGGACGGGTCGGCCGAGGCGAGCCGCAGGGTACCCCGGCTCTTCGGGTAGATCAGCGTGGGCATGATCGTCAGCGCGGGGCGCTTGTCGACCTTCTGGCGGGCCGGCGAGTCCTGGTTGGGGAACGGATAGGACCACGGCAGCGCGTGCACCTGGATGTCCGGGATCTCCCGGGCCTGCGGGCTGCGGACGAAGCCGACGGCCTCGAAGACGGTGCGGCCCATCCAGGTGTCGCCGCGGATCGCCTCCGCCACGACGCCGCCGACGAAGTACGGCGTGGTGCCCCGGTTGCGGGCCGAGGTCATGCAGTAGGTCATCGGCACGAACATGTGGTCGTGCAGGTTGTCGCCGACCGGCAGGTCGGCGGCCACGGCGATGCCGTGCTGGCGCAGGTGCGCCGCGGGGCCCACGCCGGACAGCATCAGGAGCTGCGCCGACCCGTACACCCCGGCGCACAGGATTACCTCGCGGCTGGCCGTGATGGTGCGGGGCCCGTCGGCGGTGACGACCTCGACCCCGGTGGCCCGGCCTTGGTCGATCACCACCCGGGTGATGAGGGCCCGGGTAGTGACCGTGAGGTTCGGCAGGCCGTGATGGTCCAGGTACCCGACCGACGAGCTGTAGCGGAGCCCGCCGCTGGCGTTCTGCTGGAAGACCGAAACGCCCTCCTGGGACTCGCCGTTGTAGTCGTCGATCATCTTCACGCCCGCGGTCGCGGCGAGGGCCTCCATGAAGGCGTGCGAGGCGGGCGTCAGGTCCTTCTGCCGCCTCACCTTCACCGGGCCGCCCGCACCGCGCAGCGCGGTGGCGCCGTCCTCCCAGTCCTCCATTCGTCTGAAACTGGATAGTACGTTTTCGTAAGACCAGCCGGGGACGGCCCAGTCGTCGTAGTTCTTGCGGTTCCCGCGGACGAACAGCATGCCGTTGATCGAGCCGGAGCCGCCGAGCACCCGGCCCCGGGGCTGCGGGATCCGGCGGCCGAGCGCGCTGGCCTGCGGGGCGGTGTAGTACCCCCAGTCCAGGCGCTTCTTGAGCGCGGGCACGTTGTGGAAGATGGCGATCATCCCGGGCTTGCGCACCAGCCGCGTCCGGTCCGGGCCGCCGGCCTCCAGCAGGATCACGGTCGCGCCCGACTGGGCGAGACGTCGGGCCAGCACGCAGCCCGCGCTGCCTGCGCCGGCCACGATGTAATCAGCGCTCTGTTCCATCCGGTCCTGCCAGGTCTGGTTTTTTTGGGCCGAACGAGGCGGCGTACCCGCCCGTGCTCGGACTCTACGCGTAGGGCGGCGGCAAAACAAGAACACGTTCTAGTTAAGCTGTGAGGGTGCTAGGCTCGGCCCAAGCAAGCGTTTGGTGCCGGGAACTTTCGGGTGCGGGGAGGGCCATGGGCCGGCTGGACGGCAAGGTCGCGCTGATCACGGGCGGCGCCCGGGGCATGGGCAAGTCCCACGTGCGGCACTTCGTGGCCGAGGGCGCCCGGGTGGTGTTCGGCGACGTACGGGACGAGCAGGGCACGGCGGTGGCGGCCAAGCTCGGCGAGCAGTCCTGCCGGTACACCCACCACGACGTCACCAGCGAAGACGACTGGGCCGCCGCGGTCGCCCTGGCGGTGGAGGTCTTCGGCCGGCTCGACGTGCTGGTGAACAACGCCGGCATCCTCACCTTCGCCAGCATCGCGGACATGCCGCTGGCCGATTTCCGGCGCGTGCTCGAGGTGAACGCGGTGGGCTGCTGGCTCGGCATGAAGGCGGTGACCGGCCCGTTGAAGGCGGCGGGCGGCGGATCGATCGTCAACATCTCCTCGATCGAGGGGTTCACCGGCGCGGCCGGGCTGTCCGCCTACAGCGCGAGCAAGTTCGCCGTCCGCGGCATGACCAAGGTAGCCGCGCGTGAGCTGGGCCAGTTCGGCATCCGGGTCAACTCGGTCCATCCCGGCGGGGTGCTCACCCGGATGGTCATCGACTCCGCTGGCGCCCGCGAGGACGGCGAGGCCGAGGCCTTCATCAAGGCCATGCCGCTGGCCCGGTTCGCCGAGCCGGTCGAGATATCGCGGCTGGTGGCGTACCTGGCCTCGGATGAGTCGTCCTACTCCACTGGCAGCGAGTTCATCGCCGACGGCGGCATCCTGGCCGGCCCGGGCTACTGACCCAGGGGCCACGGACACCGCAGATGGGACAGGAACCGGGATCGTTCGGCCTGCTGACCCAGGGGCCACGGACACCGGAGATGGGGCAGGAACCGGGATCGTTCGGCATAAAGATCTTGCGGAGGTTCGGGCGGAATGGATGACGCGCTGACGCTAGCCGGCCGGGTGGCCATCGTGACCGGGGCGGGCCACGGGCTCGGCCGGGCCGAGTCGCTGGCGCTGGCCCAGGCCGGGGCGCGGCTGGTGCTCAACGACCTGCCGGGGGACGCGGTGCAGGCGGTGGCGGACCAGATCGCCGCGGCCGGCGGCCAGGCCGTGGTGGCCGCGGGGGATGTCGCGGACTGGGCGACCGGCGAGAACCTGATGGCGACGGCGCTCGAGCAGTACGGGCGGCTGGACATCCTGGTCAACAACGCCGGGGTGCTGCGCGACCGGATGATCTTCTCGATGTCAGAGCAGGAATGGGACCTGGTCATGCGGGTCCACCTGCGCGGGCACTTCGTGACCACGCGGTTCGCCACCGCTTACTGGCGGGACCAGCGCAAGCAGGCCGGCCACCAGGTCTACGCCAGGATCGTGAACACCTCGTCGGAGGCGTTCCTGCTCGGCTCCATCGGCCAGCCCAACTACGCCGCGGCCAAGGCCGGCATCGCCGCCCTCACCGTCACGACCGCGCGCAGCTGCGCACGCTACGGCGTCCGCGCCAACGCCATCTGCCCCCGCGCCCGCACCGCCATGACGGCCGACCTGATGGGCCCCCCGCCGGACGGAACCGTGGATCCGCTCGCGCCCGAGCACGTCGCGCCGCTCGTGGTGTACCTGGCCAGCCCGGCGGCCGAGACGATCAACGGTGAGGTGTTCGTGGTGCACGGCGGCGTCGCCGCGGTGATGGATCCGCCCACCATCCGGGCGGCGTTCCACGCTGATACGCCCGATGGCATGTGGACGCTGGAGTCGGTGCACGCGGCGCTGGGCCCGGCGTTCAATGACGCAGCGCCCTCGGTGGGTTTCCTGTGCGAGGACACGCTCGAGCTGGCCACCGAGACCATCGGATTCCCCCGGAAGGGATAAGCGGACTAGGACGACGCTGATGCGCAGGCCTCCCTCGGGCTGGCTCCGGACGTCCAGTTCCGCCCCGTGCGCGGTGCTCACCGACTGGGCGATGGACAGGCCGAGGCCGACGCCGACGCCGTTGCTCCCGATCCGCCGGAACGGCTCGGTCAGCGTGGGCACGGCGTCCGCGGGTACCTGGGCTCCGCTGTTGGCGATGGTCAGGACGACGCCCCGCGCGCACGGACCGGTGATCACCCGGATCCAGCCGCCTGGCTCGTTGTGCCGGACCGCGTTGTCCACCAGGTTCCAGACCATCCGCTCGATGAGCTGCTGGTCCCCGGTGGTTTCGGCGGGCGAGAGCTGCGTCTCTACCTGGAGCCCGAGCCGGGTGATGCCGGGCGCGGCCAGCTCGAGGGCGTCCTCGGCCACCGCCGACAGGTCGAGCAGCTCGCGGCTGGCTACGCCCTGATCGCTGATGGCCAGGACCAGCAGTGCCTCGATCATGTGCTCGGCCCGGTCGATGTGCCGGCGGACCCGCGTCACCATGTCCTCCAGCTGCTGCGTCGTCCGGGACGGCTTGGCCAGGGCGACGTCGATGGCGGTGCGCATGACGGTGAGCGGCGTGCGGAGTTCGTGCGAGGCGTTCGCGACGAACCGGCGCTGGGCGGCGAACGCGAGGTCCAGCCGTTCCAGCATGTCGTCGAAGGTATCGGCCAGTTCCTTGAGCTCGTCGCTCGCGCCGGTCAGGGCCAGCCGCTCCCCCAGGTGCGCCTCCGAAGCCCGGCGGGCGGTCTCGGTGATCGCCCGCACCGGCCGCAGCACCCGGCCGGAGACGAACCAGCCCAGGCCGCCGGAGGCGACGGTCATCGCGCCGAGGCCGAGCAGGGAGAAAAGCAGCAGGCTGCTCAGGGCGCGCTGGCGCACGCTGGCGGTGGCGGCCTTGGCTCCGGCGGAGAAGGCCTGCTTGCACTGCACGACCGTGCCGACGTCAGGATGGGGTTGCTTGCAGGTGATGGCCAGCTTGGCCAGCTGCTGGCTGGACAGGCCGGCGCCGGACGCGGACGAGGATGACTGCGCGGGCAGGCTGGCCGCGACCAGCCCGTAGGTGAGCCCGAGCAGCGCCGAACCCGATATCAGGAACAGCCCGGCGTACAGCAGCGCGAGCCTGGTCCTGACCTTCCGCGGCCACAGCGGCCAGCGCTTGGGCGGGATCCGGCTCATGGCAGTGTTCATCACAGGGCTCATGGCAGGCGGTACCCGATGCCGATCACGGTCTCGATCGGGTCGGGCTCGCCGAGCTTACGCCGGAGCCGGCCGATGGTGACCGTCACGGTCCGCGAGAACAGGTCGGTGTTCTCGTCCCAGACCCGCTCGAACAGGTCCTCGGCGCTGAGCACGCCCCCGTCGGCGACTAGCAGTTCCTCCAGGATCCCCAGCTCCTTGCGGTTGAGCGGCACCGGCCGCCCGGCCCGGCTGACCCGGCGCCTGGCGCGGTCGAGCACGAGGTCGCCGCGGCTGAGTACCGGCGGGGCGGCCGGGCTGCGCCGGGCCAGCGAGCGGACCCGCGCGACGAGTTCGGCGAAGGCGAACGGCTTGGTCAGGTAATCATCGGCGCCGAGGTTGAGACCGTCCACCCGGTCCCCCACGGTGCCCGCCGCGGTCAGCATGAGGATGCGCGCCTGCGACGGCGATCCGACCAGCGTGGCGCAGACCGCGTTGCCGTGGATGCGGGGCAGGTCCCGGTCCAAGACCACGACGTCGTAGGAGTTCAGCAGCGCCTTCTCGATCCCGGCCGAGCCATCGTAAGCCACGTCGGCGGCGATGCCCTGGTCGCGCAGGCCGTCGGCGATGTCGTCGGCTAGTTCGGCCTGATCCTCCACGACAAGCACCCGCATGTAGCCATCGTGCCCCAGGCCGGATCACACCGGTATCACAAGCCGTTCCCGGGACGGCTTGAGCGTCTGGACGGCGACCTGCGGTGGTCTCGCTTTTTTTGCGGCGCACTGGCCGCAGGGCGCCTTTCGCTGTGACCGGGGTGTGACGGCCTTGCGTGTACCACTGCTGGTGACCGGCCGGTGCCGGCAGCTTTGGAGGTCATCATGCGTCATCGTTATCGGCTGCTGGTCGTGGTGGCGGTCCTGGCCGGCGGGTGCTCGTCGGCGGCCAGCCCGGTTACGCCCGTGGCCAGCCTGTCCGGCCACGCCGCGGCGGCTGCAGGCTCGTCGGGCCAGCCGCTTACCCAGCAGCAAAGCGACCAGGACATGATCAGCTTCGCCCGGTGCATGCGCAGCCACGGGGTGCAGATGTCCGATCCGGTCCACCGGCCCGGGCACGCCGGTCTCAGCATCGACCTGCCGACGCGGGACTCGGCGACCAGCGCGGCCTACGCCGCCTGCACGCACTTCATCCAGGCCATCATCGACATCAAGATGGCCGGGGCGGCCTCCCAGGCCGCACCCCACCTCGCGGCGCTGACCAGGTACGCGCAATGCATGCGCGGCCACGGCATCAACATGCTGGATCCGACGCCGGAGGGCGAGGTGAACATGGGTCCGGGTGACTTCGGCCGGTACTCGCCGCAGTTCCGGGCCGCCGATACGGCCTGCCGTCACTTCCTGCCCGCCGGCATCCGGGACGACGGGACCGGCCCGTGAGGCGGCCGGCGCGGAGGGCTGCGCTGTCGGCCTCGCTGGCCGCGGCGGCCCTGGCTGGCGCGGTCGCCGCGGTGGCCATCCGGGGCGGCCAGGCCGCCCCGGCCGCGGTGGCACCGCCGCCGCTGACCACGGCCGCCGTGACGCGGACGGACCTGGTGACCACCACGCTGACCGGCGGCACGCTCGGCTACGCGGCGACCCGCCCGGTGGTCAACCTGGTCGCTGGGATCTACACCTGGCTGCCGGGGCCGGGCGTCACGATCAGGCCCGGCGGCGTGCTGTACCGGGTGGACAACACGCCGGTCACGCTGATGGCCGGCGGCACGCCCGCGTGGCGGCCGTTCGTGCTGGGCATGACGGACGGCCCGGATGTCCGGCAGCTGCAGGCCAACCTGATCGCCTGGCACTTCGCCGACGGCCTGCTCACCGTGCCGACCGGCCACTATGACCTGCTGACGGATTATGCCGTGCAACGCTGGCAGCTGGCCCGCGGCCTAACCGTGACCGGGTGGATCCCGCTGGGCCAGGTGGTCTTCCTGCCCGCCGCGGTCCTGGTGGGCGGGCTGAACACCGCAGTGGGCGAAGGCGCCTCGGGCGGTCAGCAGCCCTACCAGGTGACGACGGGCCAGCGGACCGTGACCGTGCCGCTGAACCCGAACCTTCCCCCGGCCAGCGTCGGCGAGATCGTCTCGATCATCCTGCCGTCCCAGGCCAGCACCCCAGGAAAGGTCACCGCCGTCGGTGTTGTGTCGGCGACCTCGGGCCAGCTGGTGGTCACGCCGGAGCAGCCGCAGGCCACCGGCACCGGGATCAACGTCGGTGTCCAGGTGTCCCTGGCGGTCGAGTCGGCCCGCGATGTGCTGGCCGTGCCGGTCGCGGCGCTGCTCGCGCTGGCCGGCGGCGGCTACGGCCTGGAGGTGGTCACGCCGTCCGGGACGCACCATCTCGTGGGCGTGACGACCGGGCTGTTCGCCTCCGGGCAGGTCCAGGTCAGCGGGCCGGGCATTACGGCCGGGACGCGGGTGGTGGTGGCGCAGTGAGCGGCGGCATGAGTGCGCTCGAGCTCATCGGGGTGAGAAAGGAGCACCCCGGGTCGCCGCCGGTCGCCGCGCTGCGGTCGGTGACAGTAACGATCAGGTCCGGTGAGTTCACCGCGATCGTCGGCCCGTCGGGGTCGGGCAAGTCGACCATGCTGGCGATCGCCGGCACGCTGGAACGCCCGACCGCAGGCAGCGTCCGGGTGGCCGGGCTCGCCGTGGACGGCCTGCCCGACCAGGCCCTGTCCGGAATCCGGGCGGGCCGGATCGGCTTCGTGTTCCAGCAGTTCTTCCTCATGCCCAGCCTGACCGCGCTGGACAACGTGGCCACGGGACTGCTGTACCGCGGTGTGCCGACCGCGCAGCGCCGCCTGGCCGCGGCGGACGCGCTCGCCGAAGTCGGCCTGTCGGACCGGGCCCGGCACCGTCCCGGCGAGCTGTCCGGCGGCGAATGCCAGCGCGTCGCCATCGCCCGGGCCCTGGTCGGGCGGCCCGCCATCATCCTGGCCGACGAACCGACCGGCAGCCTGGATTCGGCGGCCGGAGCGGGCATCCTCTCCCTGCTCGCCGAGCTCAACCAGCGGGGCGCGACCATCCTCGTGGTCACCCACAATCGGGAAATCGCCGCGGCCGCGGGCCGGGTCATCCGGCTGCGCGACGGGCGGATCGAGCACGACAGCGAGGCGGCATGAAGATTCGCTCACGGCTCGGCGGCCCTGGGTCCCCGCGACCTGATGGGGCGGCGCGGCCGGTGAGCCGGCTGCGCGCGGCCGACACCTGGCCGCTCGCGGTCCTCGGCCTGGCCAGCCGGCCCGCCCGGGCCACGCTGTCCGCGCTGGGGGTGGCGCTGGGCATCGCCACGATGGTGGCTGTGCTCGGCATCTCCAGCTCCAGCCGGGCCCAGCTGGTAGCCCAGATCGACGCGCTTGGGACTAACCTGCTCACGGTGGCTCCGGGCCAGTCCTTCGACGGGCAGACCGTCACGCTGCCCCAGGCCGCGCCCGCCATGGTGGCCCGCATCGGGCCGGTCATCGGCGCGTCCGCCATCGGCGACGTGAACGCCCAGGTGTACCGCAACAACCGCATCTCCCCGGCTAACACCAACGCGATCACCGTCTACTCGGCCGAGATCAGCCTGCTGCCCACCCTGCAGGGGCAACTGGCCCGGGGCACGTGGCTCGACGCCGCCACGGCCAGGTACCCGGCGGTGGTCCTCGGCCCGGACGCGGCGACGGCGCTCGGCATCGACCGCGCGGACGGCACAGTCCAGGTGTGGCTCGGCAACCGCTGGTTCAGCGTCATCGGGATCATGCGGCCGCTGCCGCTGGCGCCCGAGCTCGACCGCACGGCGCTGATCGGCTATCCGGTCGCGGAGCGAGTGCTGCACGCTACCGCGGCCCCGGTGCAGATCTACGTGCGCGCCAACCCGGCGAGCGTCGCGGCGGTGGCGGCGGTACTGCCGGCTACCGCTGACCCGGCGGCCCCGCAGGACGTCTCGGTGAGCGATCCGGTCGCCGCGCTCACCGCCCGGGCCGACGCCTCGGCCACGTTCGGTGAGCTGTTCCTCGCCCTCGGCGCTGTCGCGCTACTGGTCGGCGGCATCGGCATCGCCAACGTCATGGTCATCGCGGTGCTCGAGCGGCGCAGCGAGATCGGGCTGCGGCGCGCGCTCGGCGCCCGCCGACTCCATATCGCGGTCCAGTTCTCCGCCGAGGCGACCCTGCTGGCCGGCTGCGGGGGCGTGGCCGGCGCGGTCCTCGGCGGTTTCAGCACGACCGTCTACGCGGCCGCACGGCACTGGGATGCCGTCGTGCCGGTGCCGGTCTTGCTCGCGGCCGTGGCGGTCGCCCTGCTGGTGGGGGCGGCCGCGGGTCTTTACCCCGCGCTGCGCGCCGCGCAGCTGGTCCCGGCCAAGGCGTTGCGGCTCAGCTAGGGGCGGCCCGGGCCGGCGCGCCTGCCTGGGCGGCCTCGGCGATCACATCATCTCGTCGGTGAACGGGAGCAGGACGGTCTTGAGCTCGGTGTAGGACTCGACGGCGGCGCGGCCGCCTTCACGGCCGATCCCGGACTGCCGGTACCCGCCGAACGGGGAGTTCGGCTCCAGCTGGTAGCCGTTGATCCCGACCGTGCCGGCCCTGATGGCTTTGGTCACCCGCATCGCGCGCCGCACGTCCGACGTCCACACGGTCGCGGCCAGGCCGTACTCGGTGTCGTTGGCGAGCTTGATGGCCTCGGCCTCGTCATCGAACGGGATCACCGAAAGCACCGGCCCGAAGATCTCCTCCCTGGCGATGCTCATGTCGTTGGACACGTCGGCGAACAGCGTCGGCGCGACGAAGTTGCCCTCGGCCAGGTCGCCGTCGGCGCGGCTGCCGCCGCACACCAGGCGAGCACCCTCTTCCTGGCCGCGGGCGATCAGGCCGAGGACCCGGTCCAGCTGGCGGGTGTTGATGAGCGGCGCCGACGTGACCTCCGGATCGAACGGGTTTCCGTAGCTGACCATCGTGCCGATCATCTCGGCCGTGGCGAGGAACTCTTCGAGCGCGTCGGTGTGCACCAGCGCCCTGGTCTGCGCCGCGCACACCTGCCCGGACAGGCCGAGGGTGACCGTGCCCATCGTCACCGCGGCGGCGGTGCCGACATCCGCGTCCGCGAACACGACCGACGGGCTCTTGCCGCCGAGTTCGAGGCTGACCCGCTGGCACCCGGCGGCCGCGGCCATCATGACCTTCTGCCCGACCAGGCGGCTGCCGGTGAACGACAGCTTGTCGACCATCGGGTGGCTGATCAGCTCCTGCCCGGCCGGATCACCCGGGCCGGTGATCACGTTGAGCACGCCGGGCGGCAGGCCGGACTCCTCGGCGATCAGCCGGGCCAGCCGCAGCACCGCGAACGTGGCGTACTCCGAGGGCTTGAGCACGATGGTGCAGCCGGCCGCCAGGGCCGGCGCCACCTTCTGGGCGAACAGCGCCAGCGGCGCGTTCCACGGGATCACCGCGCCCACCACGCCGACCGGCTCGCGCAGCGTGAGGACCATGTGATCGCCGCCCTGGTACGGGGGCAGCGTCTCCCCGGCCAGCTTGTCGACCCAGCCGGCGTGGTGGTCGAACACGTCGGCCACGAAGTCCGCCGACATGACGTAGATCTCGCCGAAGCTCAGCGGGACGCTGTTGTCCAGGGCCTGCAGCTTCAGCAGCTCATCGGCGTGCTCGCGGACCAGGTCCGCGATCTTGCGCAGTACCCGGACCCGCTCGTTCGCGCGAGCCCGTGGCCACGGGCCCTCGTCGAACGCCCGGCGCGCCGCGCGCACGGCCAGGTCCACGTCGGCGGGCCCGGCGACGGGGAACGAGGCGACCTGCTCTCCTGTCGCGGGATGGGTGTGGCTCCAGCTGTTTCCGTCCGCGGCCGCGGCCCAGCGCCCGTCGATCAGCATGAGGCCGTCGCCGAGACCGAGCTCGTCGCGATGCGGCTTGATGGATGCGACCATGCCCCGCTCCCTTGCCCTGCCCTTAGCCTGCCCTCGAGTAGAACACGTTCTAGTTATTCGGAGCGTACACCGGGCCTGGCGAACCCGCCAGCAAGGCAAAGCCGCCCCTTGGCGCTCCAGCAGCGCGGCCGCGCGGCTGGTGTGACGCCGCGCCGGGGCAAGGCGACTGCGCCGAGCTGGCATCGCCACCGTCCTAGCCGCCCGGCAGGGTTACGGCGGTGCCGCGAGCGTAGACGGCCCGGATGCGATGCAGCGCCTCCGGATCGGCGACCGGGTTGCCGTCGACGGCGAGGATGTCGGCGTCGAAGCCGGGCGCGATGCGGCCCTTACGGTGCCCAAGTCCGCACACACCCGCCGCGACTGAAGTGATAGCGCGCAGCGCTTCGGCCGGGCTGAATCCCAGCTGGCGGAGCATGGGCGGGGCGTGCCGGACCACGTCGTGCGGCTTCACCGGGGCGATGCCGGCATCGGTGCCTGCGACCATCACTGCCCCCGACTCATACAGCCGCCGCATGTTGGCGATCATGGCGGGCATGCGCATGGCCACCGCGGGAGGCGGCGCCATGCCGGGCACCGGCACCATGCCCAGGGTGGCCCCGACGGCGATCTGCCGGGCGGCGATCAGCCGGATCAGGTCGGCGGGCGCGTCCACCCCATCTTCGGTCCAGAACGACACGTGTTCCAGTCCGTCCACGCCGACCGCGACCGCGTTGGCGATCGCGGCGACGGCGTGGGCGTGCGCGGTCACCGGCAGCCCGAGCCGGTGGGCTTCGTCGACGGCCGCGCGCAGCACCTCGGGCGGGAACTGGGCCAGGTCCTGGCGGGAGCCAGGCGTGAGGTTCCCGCCACTGGCCATGATCTTGACGACATCCACGCCCCGGGAGGCGTGCTCGCGCACCGCCGCCCGGACGCCCTCGCAGGTAGGTGCCACGGCGCCGCCGAGGTAGTGGCAGTGCCCGCCGGGGGTGGTGATCGGCGGTCCGGCCGCGACCACAGTCGGCAGGTCCGCCCGGCCGCGCAGCCCGAGAGACAGATAGCAGTGGTCGCCGAGGTCACGGATGGTGGTGACGCCACCGCGCAACGCGGCCCGGCCGGCGTCCGCCATCGCCGCCACGATCTCGTCGTCCCGGCGGCGGGCCAGGTTGGCGACCGGGTTGGCGCTCGCGTCGAAGGCCAGGTGGACGTGGGTGTCGACCAGGCCCGGCAGAAAGGTCGTGCCGGGCAGGTCGATCACGGTACCGCCGTCCGGGGTTTCCGGGACCCGGCCGCCCGAGCAGACGTCGCGGATAACGCTGCCCTCGATCACCACGACCGGATCGGGGATCAGGGCAGGGCCGGTGCCGTCGAACAGCCAGGCGCCGCGCAGCGCCGTCAGCCGGCCCCGCTCGCCCGAGATCGCGGTGGTCATGGCTGCTCCCCAGGTGACGTGCTGGTGCGGGCCCGGGACTTCGGTGGCCATAGGAAGAACACGCCCGCCGGCCCGGCCAGCTGCCGGAAGGGCCGTGCACCGAACCGGGCGACCAGGCCAGTTGAGCGGCGGCCGGGAAGGCCGGTCTGGCCGGTGTCCGGTCCCCGATGATCGGGCCGGCCAGGCCGGCGGTCTAGATGCGTGAACATATGAAGCTCCTTGGGGTCGAGAACGTCAGCGCTGCGGAGGTCCGGCCTGCCGCCGGAGCCGCACCGCCAGCGAGAGCGAGATCCGGTGACCGATGAGGAAGGCCGGCCCGGCGGTCACGCCGGCTGAGCGGCGGTCCAGGCGGCCGGTGGCGCGCAGGTCGACCTGAGCCGCCTGGCCATCTGCCGGGATGGTGAAGCTGGCGACGTCGAGGCGCACCGGGCAGTCGTTGTCCCTGACGGTGAGGGTTCCGCTTACCGTCCAGGCGCTTTGGGCCGGCTTGATGTAGCCAGCCTCGAACGTGATGGCCGGCCACCGGTCGGTCGCGAGGAACCGCCGGCCGCGCAGGTCGTTGTCCCGGCGCGGGTTGCCGGTGCGGATGCCGCGGGCGTCGAGCCCGGCGCGGATGCTGACCGGCTCGCCGCCCGGGCCGACATGGACGACCGCGCTGGTGAGGGGAATCTGCCCGGTGACGGTGCGCAGTCCGAAGTTCCGCACCGCGAAGGCGAGCGTGCAGGCGGCCGGGTCGGCGACCCAGTCCCCTGGCAGCACCGGACTGGCCACTCCTCCGGTCATGGTCGGGTGGGTCATGTCAGCGCCCCTTCATGCTGGCCGCCGTGGCGGGTGGCCAGGTGATAGCCAGTGACGTGGTGGATCTCGATGCGGTCAGGGCCGGGCAGCAGCGCGGGATCTTCTCCCGGCATCAGTTCGGTGCTCATCGCGGCGCGCTCGGCGGCGTCCAGGGTCTCTACCGATGACGTGAGGGTGATGATCACGGCTCCGAGGTCGCGGCCGTGGAGCACGTAGGCGCCGACCAGCCCGCTGAGACCGCTGATGGCCGGCCAGATCCGCTGCCGGCCGGCCCGGTCCGCGGCGGCTGCCTGTTCCGGTGCGCGCGGGCCGTCGAAGTACATCAACCGGGCCCAGGCCGGTGCCTGCGCCGACGCCGGCCCGTCCTCGGCCGCCGTGACCTCGTAGACCTCCCCGGGCAGCGCGGCCAGCCCGGCACGCTGGCCGAGATAGGCGGTGGCGCTGGCCTCGGTCTCCCAGAGGGTGAGGCACACCCCGGCGGAGCCGGCCAGCTGCCGGAAAGTGACGGAGCCGAGCAGGCCAGGCTGACCGGCCATCCGGGGGTCCGGGCCGTCCTGCGAGTGGCCGCGGCGGCCGCTCGCCTTTTCTAGATGCGCGTACATTTCACGTTCCTTTCAGCGGAGTCGGACCTCACCACTGTCGGGCTGGGACCTGACCGGGCACATGCGTGCTAGTACTGGGATCGCCACCTGACTTAACTCGTGGACGGCGGGCGCCCGGCGCGGGAACATGGCCGCATGGCTGATGCGGCGCCCGGCCTGGGCATCCTCGCTGGGCGTGACCGGGAGCTGGCCATGCTGCGGCGGTGGCTGGCCGAGGCGCTGGCCGGCCACGGCCGACTCGTCGTGCTGACCGGGCCGCCGGGGATCGGCAAGACGCGGCTGGCCGAGGAGCTGGCCGACGGTGCGCGGCAAGCCGGGCAGCGGGTGCTGTGGGGCCGGGCCGTCGAAGAGCGGGGTGCGCCGCCGTTGTGGCCGTGGCGGCGGGTACTGGACGCCGCCGGCGGCGCCAGCGAACGAGACAGGCTGGCCACCGATCCGGGCCGCGCTCGGGCCGATGACCTGACTGCGGTCAGGTTCCGTGCCGCGGCAGCCGCAGCCGATGCTCTTACCGCCGCGGCGCGTGCGGCCGATCTGCTCATCGTGCTGGAGGATCTGCACTGGGCGGACCATGCCTCGCTGTTCCTGCTGCGTGAACTCGCGGCCGAACTGCCCGCCTCGCGCCTGCTCGTGCTGGCCACCTGCCGGGACACCGCCGCTGATCCCTGGCGGGCCGCGCTGGGAGACCTGGCCCGGCTACCTGGCCTGCAGGTGATGCGGCTCGCCCCGCTCGGCGAGGCCGCCGTGGACGAGATCCTGCAGACAGCCGGCGTGGCCGCGGATCCGGACGTGGCACGGTTCGTGCACGCCCGCTCGGAAGGCAACCCGCTGTACGTGGCCACGCTGGCCCGGGTCCTGGCCGCACAGCCGGGCACCGCAGCCGACACCGATACGGTGGCGCGCATCGCGGGCGGCAGCGCCGAGATCAGCCATCTGGTCTCGTCGCTGTCGGGCAGCCTGGATGACGGCGCTCGCGGCTTGCTGGCCGCGGCGAGCGTGCTGGGCACGGAGTTCGGCTCCGAGCTGGCCGCCTCGGTCTGCGGGGCGGGTGAGGATGCGCTCGCGGCACTGGCGGCAGCCGAGGTCGCCGGGCTGGTCACCCGGCGGCTGAACCGCCCGGGCGCCTGGCGGTTCAGCCATGCCCTGATCCGCGACGGCATCTACGCCAGCCTCGGCGAGGCCCAGCGCGTCACGCTGCACGGCCGCGCCGCCGCGGCGCTCGAGCCGCTGGCCCGCGAAGCTCCCGAACGAGGCGGTGAGGTCGCCGCGCACCTGCTCCGGGCGGCTCCGGACCGGACCGCGCTGGGCCGGGCCGCCGACTGGGCCGCGGCCGCGGCGACGGCGGCGACGGGCGCGCTGGCCTTCGAGGACGCGGCCAGCTACCTGGCCACCGCGCTGGCCGCCGCCGAAGCCGCCGGGGCCGGCGATGCCGGCCGCGCGACGCTGCTCATCGAACTGGCGACGGCGGAATACCGGGCCGGCCAGCTCGCCGCGAGCCTGCAGCACGCGGTCGCCGCCGCGGACGCCGCCGAACCCGGCCGGCGGCCTGACCTCCTCGCCGATGCGGCGCTGGTGGTGCGCGGCATCGGGCACCACCAGGTCGCGGTGACGCTGCTCGGGCTGTGCGACCGGGCGCTGGCCGATCCGGACTGCCCCGCCGCGCGGCGGGCGCGGCTGCTCGCCCAGCGGGCCTCGGCACTGGCGGAAGTCGGCGACATGGAAGCCGCCGACGCCGACTCGGCCGCCGCCATGACCATGGCCAGAGCCAGCGGTGACCCGGCCGCGGAACTCGACGCCATCCGCGCCCGGGTCGCCGCGCTGTCGGCGCCGCAGCACCGCACGGAGTGGCTGCGGCTGGGCGCCCGGACCGTCGAGCTGGCCGCCGCCACCGGGCAGCCGATCGCCGCCGTACTCGGCCGGGTGTGGCGGATCGACGCTGCCTACCAGCTAATGAACCTCGAGGCGGTCGATACGGAGATCGCCCTGATCGCGCAGCTGGCCGAATCGACCCGGCTGCCGCTGGCCCGCTGGCACCTGCTGCGCCAGCAAGCCTCGCGCGCGGCGCTAGCCGGCCAGTTCGCCACCGCGCGAGACCGGTCGGAGGAGGCCCGCCAGCTCGCGGTCCGGATCCAGGACCTCTCCGGCGCGGGCATGTCCTATGCGTTCGCCCTCTCGATGGCGAGCATCCGCGGCGACGCCACAGAACTCCAGCCGGATTTCTTCGATGTCCTGGCGGACGCCCCGCCGATCCCGATCATCCGGGCCTCGCAAGCCGTGGCGTTTTTCGCGACTGGCCGGACCGACGAGGCGCGGGCCGTCTACGAGACCCTCCGCCAGCTGCCTGCCGACGGAGACAGGGATGTCCGCACGCTCGGCTCGCTCATCCAGCTGATCGAGCTGATGATCACCTACCGGGACACGGATACAGCGCAGGCCACCTACGACCTGTTCCACCCGCTCCTCACCTACGGCGGAACCTTCGGCTCAGGGCTGGTGAGCCTGCACGGCTCGGTGCACTGGCCGCTCGGCCGGCTGGCGGCGCTGCTCGGCCGCACCGAGCAGGCGCTGGACCACTTCGCCTCCGCCCTGGCGGTGAACACCCGGCTCGGCGCCCGGCCATTTGTGGTCGTGACCAGGCTGGACTGGGCCACGACGCTGGCCGGCCGTGCGGCCGACGATGACCTCGCGCCGGCCCGGGAACTCGCCCGGCAGGCCGCCGCCGAGGCGCGCCGTCTGGACATGCCCGGCCCGGCCGAACGCGCCGAGCGCCTGGCCCGCGAGCTCGAGCAGGCCATCGGGGCCGCCAACCCGCTGACCCGGAGGGAACGGGAGATAGCGGGACTCATTTCCGACGGCCTGACCAACCGGGCGATCGCCGACCGGCTGGTCCTTTCCGAGCGGACCATCGAGGGGCACGTGCGAAGCACCCTGGCCAAGCTGCAGCTTACCAATCGGACCGAGCTCGCCGCCTGGGCGCTCCGGGACGCCGGCTCCTAACCCGCGACCCACCGTCAGGAAGGCCGGGGCTTCGCCGCCGCCGTGCAGGGTCAGGCACGCGCCGCTGATGTAGGCCGCCCGGGCCGAGGCCAGGAACAGGCACGCGTCCGCCACGTCGTCCGGGGTCGCCATCCGGCGGAGCGGCACGGTGGCGGCGACGGCCGCCACGCGGTCCGCGTCGCCGTAGTGGTCGGCGGAGGATTCCGTCGCCACGAAGCCGGGCACCACGGTGTTCACCCGGACCCGGGGACCCCATTCGATGGCGAGGCTGGTGACCAGGTGATGCAGGCCGGCCTTGGCCGCCCCGTAGGCCGCGGTGCCGGGTGACGGACGGGTGCCGCTCACGCTGCCGATCATGATGATCGACCCGCCCTCCGGCTGGTCCTGCATGACCTCGTTGGCGCCCTGCGCGACGTGCAGCGGCGCGATCAGGTTCAGTTCGATGACCCGGGCGTGGAACCGCGGCGACGCGGTGGCGGCCGCGGCCGGCGGGGAGCCGCCCGCGTTGCTGATCACCACGTCCACGCCGCCGAACAGGTCCATCCCGGCCGCGATCAGCTGCCGAACCTGTTCCGGGTCCCTGACGTCCGCGCGGGTGAACGCGGCCGTCCGGCCGTCGGCGGTCGGCCCGCAGGCGCCGTCCGCAGGCTCGTTCCGGCCACAGACCAGCACCCGGGCGCCGGCCCGCAGGAACCCTCGCGCGATGCCCGCCCCGATGCCCCTCGTGCCGCCGGTCACGATCACCCGGCCGCCGGAAAAGCCGGGAGTTGGTTGGTCGACCGGCTGCATGGCGTCATGTTAAGCTCCCGACCAAGCAAACGCTAGGTCAACGTGGTACCGGCAGATAGAGCTGCTTTGTCTGCAGTTCTGGGGGCTATAACGCCCGAAACTGCAGACAAATCGGGGTCCGACGCGGCGGTGCGGGGTGAGGCAGAGCGGAGGGCGGTGCGGGTGGGCAAGCGGACGGCGCGGGCGGGCAACCGGTGAGCGCCGGGGTACGCACCGCTGACGGGATCGCCGAGGTGATCATCGACTTCCCGCCGGTCAACGCGCTGCCGGTGCAGGGCTGGCGGGATATCGCGGCCGCGATCGCCGCGGCCGGGGCCGAACCCGCGACCAGGGCCGTGATCCTCGCCGCGGAGGGCCGCGGCTTCTGCGCCGGCGTGGACATCAAGGAGATGCAGCGGCCCCAGGACCAGCATGGGGGGCACGAGGCGCTGATCGGCGCCAACCAGGGCTGCTTCGCCGCGTTCGCCGCGGTCTACGACTGCCCGGTGCCGGTGATCGCCGCGGTGCAGGGCTTCTGCCTCGGCGGCGGCGTCGGCCTGGCCGGCAACGCGGACATCGTGATCGCGGCCGACGACGCGACGTTCGGGCTGCCCGAAGTCGACCGCGGCGCGCTGGGCGCGGCCACGCACCTGGCCCGGCTGGTGCCGCAGCCGCTGATGCGGGCCATGGTCTACACGTGCCGGACCGTCACCGCGCAGCAACTGCTCGCCTTCGGCACCGTGCTCGAGGTGGTGCCGCCGGACGAGCTGCGAGCCGCCGCACGAGCCGTGGCCGCCCAGATCGCGGCCAAGGACCCGACCGTCATCCGGCTGGCGAAGCAGTCGCTGAACGGCATCGACCCGGTCGACGTCAAGCGCTCCTACCGGTACGAGCAGGGGTTCACCTTCGAGCTGAACCTGGCCGGCGCCGGAGACAAGGCGCGGCAGGCGTTCGTGGACGGGCCGTGCGGTTGATGACCCCGGAGGAGATCGTCGCGGAGCTGCGGGACGGCATGACGATCGGGATCGGCGGCTGGGGATCACGGCGCAAGCCGATGGCCCTGGTGCGCGCCATCGGCCGGTCACCGCTGAAGAACCTCACCATCGTGTGCTACGCGGGTCCCGACGCCGGGCTGCTGGTCGCGTCCGGGCAGGCCAAGCGGATCGTCACCGGCTTCGCCTCGCTGGACTCGATCCCGCTCGAGCCGCACTTCAGGCGGGCCAGGCAGGCCGGGACGGTGGAGCTGACCGAGCTGGACGAGGGCATGCTGCACTGGGGCCTACTCGCGGCGGCGCACCGGCTGCCGTTCCTGCCCATCCGGGCGGGCCTTGGCTCCGGCGTGCTCGAGGTCAACCCGGAGCTGCGCACGGTCCGCTCGCCGTACGCCGACCCGTTCGGCATCGGGGAGGAACTCGTGGCCATGCCGGCCCTGCGGCTGGACGCCGCGCTGGTCCACATGAACCGGGCCGACGCCGCGGGCAACGGCCAGTACCTCGGCCCCGACCCGTACTTCGACGACCTGTTCTGCCTGGCGGCCGAGCGCGCCTACGTGTCCTGCGAGCAGATCGTGCCGTCCCTGTCCGGGCCGCCGCAGACCCTGCTGCTCAACCGGGCCATGGTGCACGCCGTCGCGGAAACGCCGAACGGCGCGCACTTCACCAGCTGCGTCCCCGACTACGCCCGCGACGAGGCGTTCCAGGCGCACTACGCCCGGGCCGCCGCCGACCCGGAGGAATGGAAGAGGTTCCGCGCCGAGTACCTGGACCTCGACGAAGCCAGCTATCAGGAAGCCGTCCGGCGGTGACCGACGAGTCAACCCGGGCGGAGGTATGCGTGGTGGCCTGCGCCGAGGCGTGGCGCGGCGACGGGGCGATCCTGGCCAGCCCGATGGGGGTGATCCCGACCCTGGGCGCCCGGCTGGCCCGGCTCACGTTCGCGCCCGAGCTGCTGCTGACCGACGGCGAGGCGTACCTGCTCGACGCCGACGGCCAGGTGGAGGGCTGGCTGCCCTACGCCAAGGTCTTCACGATGCTCGCGGCGGGCCGCAGGCACGTGATGATGGGCGCGGCCCAGATCGACCGGTACGGGAACCAGAACATCTCCTGCATCGGCGACTGGAAACGCCCGAAGGCCCAGCTGCTGGGCGTGCGCGGCGCGCCAGGCAACACCGTGAACCACCCGGTCAGCTACTGGATCCCCCGGCACTCGCCGCGCGTCTTTACCAGCGGTGTGGACATGGTCTGCGGTGTCGGCTACGACCGCGGCGGCCCAGGACCCTGCGAGCTGCGGGTCGTGGTGACCAACCTGGCGGTGCTGGACTTCGCCGGCCAGGGGCACACGATGCGGCTGCGTTCGGTCCATCCGGGGGTCGAGGTCAGCGACGTAGTGGCCGCCACCGGCTTCCCGCTGGTCATTCCCGATGAGGTGCCAGCGACAAGGCCGCCGACGGCCGCCGAGCTCGACCTGATCCGCACCCGGCTCGATCCCGGCGCGACCCGGGAGCAGGAGCTGCGGTGAGCGAGCGGAGAAGCACCGTGAGCGAGCGAGCGGAAAACACCGCGATACGCACGCCGCTGACCGAACTCCTGCGCATCCGCCACCCCATCGTGCAGGCCGCGATGGGCTACGTGTCCGGGCCGCGGCTGGCCGCGGCGACGTCGAACGCCGGCGGCCTCGGCCTCATCGCGTCCGCGACGATGAGCCTGGACGAACTGCGGGACGCTATCTCCGAGACCGCCGGCCGGACCGACGCGCCCTTCGGCGTGAACCTGCGCGCCGACGCGCCCGACGCCGCCGAGCGCATCGGCCTCATCATCGCCGGGCGTGTCCCGGTCGCCTCGTTCGCCCAGGCCCCCAAGCCGGAGCTCATCACGGCACTGAAGGACGCCGGGGTGATCACCATCGCCTCGGTGGGCGCGCGCAGGCACGCGCAGAAGGTCGCCGCGTGGGGCATCGACGCGGTGATCGCGACCGGCGGCGAGGGCGGCGGGCACATCGGCGCGGTGCCGGCCAGCCTGCTGATCCCCCAGGTCGCGGCCGCGGTGGACATCCCGGTCATTGCGGCCGGCGGGTTCTTCGACGGCCGCGGCCTGGTCGCGGCGCTGGCCTACGGTGCGGCCGGCATCGCGATGGGCACCCGGTTCCTGCTCACCAGCGACAGCCCGGTGGCCGACGCGGTCAAGCAGGTCTACCTGGCGGCCGGGCTGACCGGCACGGTGGTCACCACGCGAGTCGACGGCGTACCGCACCGAGTGCTGCGAACGGCGATGGTCGACCATCTCGAGCGGGCGGGCAAGCTCACCGGGCTGGTGCGGGCCGCGGGTAACGCCGCCGCGTTCCGCGGCGTGAGCGGGCTGAGCTGGCGGGAGATGCTCCGCCAGGGCCGGGCCATGCGCCGGGACACCGAACTGACCTGGGCTCAGGTACTCATGGCCGCGAACACCCCGGTCCTGCTGCGCGCGGCCATGGTGGACGGCCGTCCCGATTTGGGCCTGATGTCATCCGGCCAGGTGACCGGCCTGATCGACGACCTGCCGTCGTGCGCGGAGCTGATCGAGGCGATCATGACCGAAGCCCAGCGCTGCCTGGACCAGCTCGCCGCGGTCCGGACGGCGTGAACCCAGACCGTTCGGTCACATCCGTTCAGCCCGTTCGATGATCGTCACGTTGGCCTGGCCGCCGCCTTCGCACATCGTCACCAGGCCGTAGCGGCCGCCGGTGCGCTCCAGGGCGTGGACCAGGGTGGTCAGCAGCCGGGCGCCGGTGGCGCCGAGCGGGTGGCCGAGCGCGATCGCCCCGCCGCAGGCGTTCACCCGGGCCAGGTCCGCGCCGGTCTCGCGCTGCCAGGCCAGCACGACCGGGGCGAACGCCTCGTTGATCTCGACCAGGTCGATCTCGTCCAGGGACATCCCGGCCCGGCGCAGCGCGTGCCCGGTCGCCGTGATCGGTGCGGTCAGCATCAGCACCGGGTCGTCACCGCGGGCGGACAGGTGGGCGATCCGGGCCCGCGGGCGCAGCCGGTGGGTGCGCACCGCGCGGTCCGACGCGATCAGCAGCGCCGCCGCGCCGTCCCCGATCTGGCTGGACAGCGCGGCGGTGATCAGGCCGCCCGGGCGCAACGGCGCGAGCGCGGCCATTTTCTCCACGGTGGTGTCGCGGCGCGGGCACTCGTCGGCCGTGATGTCGCCGTACGGCACGATCTCGGCGTCGAACGCGCCCTCGTCGATCGCGCGCACCGCTCGCTGGTGGCTGGCCAGCGCAAGGCTTTCCATTTCCGGCCGGCCGATCCCCCACTTGCCCGCGATCAGGTCCGCCGCCCGGAACTGGGAGATCTCCTCGGCCCCGTACCGGGCGCGCCAGCCGGCCGATCCGCTGAACGGGTCCGGGTACGGAGGGCTCATCGCCGCGGCGATCGGGACCATGCTCATGTTCTGCACGCCGCCCGCGACCACCAGATCGGCGGTCCCGCTGAGCACCGCCTGGGCGGCGAAGTGCACCGCCTGCTGCGACGAGCCGCACTGCCGGTCCACGGTGACGCCGGGCACCGCTTCGGGCAGGCCCGCCGCGAGCCAGGCCGTGCGGGCGATGTCGCCCGCCTGCGGGCCGACCGTGTCCACGCAGCCGAACACCACGTCGTCCACGGCCAGCGGATCGGCCTGGGTGCGGGCCAGCAGGGCGGTGATGACGTGCGCGCCGAGATCGGCCGGGTGCGCGGCGGCCAGCCCGCCGCCGCGGCGGCCGACCGGAGTGCGCACGGCGCCGACGATGAACGCCTCGGGCATCCGCGCCTCCCCGTTGTAGACTGCTAGAACACGTTCTACTTTAGGGGAGCGCATGCGCATCGCCTACACCCCCGAGCAGGAACGGCTCCGCCGCGAGCTGCGCGCGTACTTCGGGGCCCTGATGACGCCGGAGGTCCGCGCGGCGCTGGCGGGGGGCGACCGGGCCGACAGCGATGGGGACTACGGGGACGGGGAGGCCTACCGCACCGTCGTCCGGCAACTCGGAAGTGACGGCTGGCTGGCGCTCGGCTGGCCGCAAGAGCACGGCGGGCGCGGCGGGACCATGCTGGACCAGCTCATCTTCACCGACGAGGCGGCGATCGCGCGGGTGCCGGTGCCGTTCCTGACCATCAACACGGTGGGGCCGACGATCATGCGGTTCGGCACGCCGCGGCAGAAGTCGTTCTACCTGCCGCAGATCGCCGCGGGCGAGATCCACTTCTCGATCGGGTACTCCGAACCGGAGGCCGGCACCGACCTGGCGTCGCTGCGCACCACGGCTACCCGGGACGGCGGGGAGTACGTGATCGACGGGCAGAAGATGTGGACCAGCCTGATCTCCTACGCCGACTATGTCTGGCTGGCCTGCCGGACCGATCCGCACGCGGACCGGCACAAGGGCCTGTCCATCATCATCGTGCCGACCTCGGCCGAGGGCTTCTCCTGGACGCCGGTGCGCACGGTCGCGGGCGTGACGACCAGCGCCACGTACTACTCCTCGGTGCGCGTCCCCGCCACCGAACTGGTGGGTGAGGAGAACCGGGGCTGGCCACTGATCACCAACCAGCTCAACCACGAGCGGGTGGCGCTGACCTCGGCGGCGCCGGTGATGTCGGCGCTGGCCGAGGTGCGGGACTGGGCGGCATCGGCCAAGCTGGCCAGTGTCGGCAAACCAGGGCAGCGGGTGATCGACGCCGAATGGGTGCAGCTGAACCTGGCCCGGGTGCACGCCAAGGCCGAGTTCCTCAAGCTGGTCAACTGGAAGATCGCATCTTCCGGCGCGGCGCTCGGCCCGGCGGCGGCCTCGGCCACCAAGGTGTTCGGCACCGAGTTCGCCGTCGAGGCGTACCGGCTGCTGATGGAGGTGCTCGGGGCGAACGCGCAGGTGCGTTCCGGGTCGGCCGGCGAGGTGCTGGCCGGCCGGATCGAGCGGATGCACCGCTCCGCGCTCATCCTGACCTTCGGCGGCGGCACGAACGAGGTCCAGCGCGACATCATCGCGGCCGCCGGGCTCGGGCTGCCCGCTTATCGGAGGACCTGATGGACTTCACGCTCAGCGAAGCGCAGGACGAGCTGGCCGGACTGGCCAGGAAGATCCTGGCCGAACGGGACACGCCCTGGGCCGACCTGGCCGCGGCCGGCGTGCTCGCGGCCGGGCTGCCCACCTCGCTCGGCGGGGCGGGACTCGGCCTGCTCGAGCACTGTTCGGTCCTGGCCGAGATCGGCCGGGCCGTCTCCGATGTGCCCTACCTGGCCTCGATCGTGCTCGGGGCCGGGGCGATCGCCGAGTTCGGCTCGCCGGAGCAGCGGCGCCGGTGGGTTGGGCCGGCCGGCCAGGGCTCGGTCGTGCTCACCGCCGCGCTGGCGGAGGAGGACGGCGACGACCCGCGGGCCCCATCCGCCACCGCGGTCCGGACGGCCGGCGGCTGGGTGCTGTCCGGAGTGAAGACCGCGGTACCCGCCGCGCCGCAGGCGGACTTGTTCCTGGTCCCCACCGCGACTTCGGACGGGGTGCTGGTTTTCCTGGTCGAGCCGTCCGACGCCAGGGTCACCGTTGAGCCGCAGCAACTGACGGATTTCGCCGAGGCCGGCCGGGTCGTGCTCGACAGCGTCGCGCTGGACGACGACCGGGTGCTCGGCGCGCCAGGGCAGGGCGGCCAGATCGCCGACTGGCTGGTGTCACGGGCCACGGTGGGGCTGTGCGCGACGCAGGCCGGCGTCATCGAGCGGGCGCTGGAACTGACCGCGGAGTACGCGCGGAACCGGGTGCAGTTCGGCCGTCCGATCGGCTCGTTCCAGGCGGTGACGCAGCGGCTGGCCGACGCCTACATCGACGCCGAAGCAGTCCGGCTCACCATGTGGCAGGCCGCCTGGCTGCTGGCTTCCGGGGGCGAGGGCGAGGCCGAGGCTCTTGGGGTCGGGACCGCGGTGGCCACGGCCAAGTTCTGGGCCGCCGACGCGGGCCACCGGGTGGCGCACACCGCGGTCCACGTGCACGGCGGGCTGGGCATCGACATGTCCTACCCGGTGCACCGCTACTTCGTCGCGGCCAAGCACCACGAGTTCGCCCTCGGCGGCGCCACCGCCCAGCTCCGTCGCATCGGCGCAGAACTAGCTCTCGCCTTTCCTGCATCTTTGCATCATGATGATGTGAAGTTATTATGCTGATATGCGCACCACGGTCGACATCCCGGATGATCTTCATGCTCAGGCGGTCGCGATCGCTAGGGACACCCATCAGTCGCTGAGCCAGACCGTCGCCGGGCTTATCCGCCGGGGACTCAGCTCAGGCAGCCCAGGCGAGATAGAGACGAGCGCACGCACCGGCCTCCCGGTCGCCCACCTCGGCAGGATCATCACCAGCGAGGATGTCCGGCGGCTGGAGGATGACGATCGGTGACCGTTCTCCTGGACGCGAACGTGCTCATCGCCCTGCTCGTCGACGATCACGTTCACCACGTGGCCACCGAGAACTGGTTCGCCGCCCTGACCGGGAACTTCGCGACCTGCCCAGTCACCCAGGGCAGTCTGTTGCGCCTGCTCATCCGCGAAGGCCAGCCGACCGTCACGGCGCGAGCGGTCCTGGCCGGGACTACTGCTGATCCGCGACACGAATTCTGGCCCGACGATGTCCGGTACACCGATGTCCCCACTCAGGGCATCGTCGGCCATCGCCAGGTCACCGACGCTTACCTGGCCCAGCTCGCGCGCGCCCGCCGATCCCGGCTCGCCACGTTCGACCAAGCGATGGCCAAGCTCCACCAGGACGTAGCCGAACTCGTCCCCGCGGCTGACGGCTGAGGCCGCGGCGGTCTCAGCGGACCAGGTCGGCGACCTTTCCCAGGTGGCGGGGGTCGCAGTTGACGGAGAAGGTGGTCAGGACGGTCTGCTTCCAGCGCTGGATCTCGTCGGTGATCTTGGCCCAGGGGCCGATCAGGGCCACGTCTTCCACCAGCTTGGTGGGGACGGCCGCGATGGCGCTCTTCTTGTCGCCGGCCAGGTAGAAGTCCTGGATCACCCGGGCCTGCGCCTCGTAACCCATCCGGGCGAAGACCTCGTAGTGAAAGTTGAGGCCGCGCGCGCCCATCCCGCCGATATAAAGAGCAAGAGTCGGCCGAACGAGATCGGCTGCTCGTTCGGCATCATCATCTACGATGATGGCCAGCGGGCCGCCCACCACGTCAAAGGTGTCGCGGGAATGCCGTGCGCCGGGCCGGGCAAAACCCTCGGCCAGGGCGGTGGCGTAGAAGTCGTCCATCGCGGGCGAGAAGAAGATCGTGTTCCAGCCGTCGGCGATTTCGGCCGCGAGCGCTACGTTCCGCGGTCCCTCCGCGCCGAGGTAGATGGGAATCTCGGTCCGGTACGGATGCAGGATGGAGCGCAGCGGCTTGCCCAGGCCGGTGCCTCCCCTTGCTGCGGACAGCGGCAACTGGTAGTGCTGGCCGTCGTAGCCGACCGGCTCCTGGCGCGCGATGACCTGGCGGACGATATCGATGTACTCCCTGGTGCGCTCCAGCGGGCGGGGATACGGCTGGCCGTACCAGCCCTCGACCACCTGCGGGTTGCTGGTGCCGATGCCGAGCAGGACCCGCCCCTGGGTGAGATGATCCATGGTCATCGCGGTCATCGCCAGGGTGACCGGCGGCCGGGCTGACAGCTGGGAGACGGCCGTGCCGAGGTGGACTCGTGAGGTGCGCGAGCCCCACCAGGCCAGCGGGGTCCAGGCGTCGCTGCCGTAGGCTTCCGCCGTCCAGACCTGGTCGAGCCCGAGACGTTCGGCGGCTTGGAATAGGTCCGCGGCGCCGGGCGGCGGGCCGGCGCTCCAGTAGCCGGCCGAGACGGCGATCTTCATCGCATCATCGCAGCATCATCATCGCAGGCGGTCGAGGGTCTCGTGCGCCTCCTGGACGAGCGCGGCCATCACCTCGGCGACCGGCCGGACCTCGGTGATCCGGCCGACGATCTGCCCGGCCGGCATCGGCACCACGTCCGGCTGCCCGGAGCGCATGAGGCGCTGGTGCGCCTCGCTGACGAGCAGGTTCTGCAGCGGCATCGGGAGCGGCTCGGGCGCGCCCGGCTCTTCCCAGGCGTTTGTCCAGCGGTTCTTGAGGAGGCGGGCGGGTTTGCCGCTGTAGATCCTGGACCGGACGGTGTCCGACGACGTGGCCGCGAGCAGCGCCTCGGTGAGGGCCGGCGCCCCGGTCAGCTGCGCGTACTCCTGGGTGAGCAGCCAGGCCGAGCCCATCCAGACCCCGGCGGCGCCCAGCGCGAGCGCGGCCGCGATCTGCCGGCCGCAGCCGATCCCGCCCGCGGCCAGCACCGGCGCCCGTCCGTCGACCGCGTCGACGATCTCCGGGATGAGCACCATGCTGCCGATCTCGCCGGTGTGCCCGCCGGCCTCGTAGCCCTGGGCGACCACGATGTCCACGCCGCTCGCGAGCTGCTTGAGCGCGTGCTCCGCCTTCCCGGCCAGCGCCGCGACGAGCATGCCGCGCTCGTGCGCGCTGGCGATGACGTCGGGCGGCGGCGGGCCGAGCGCGTTGGCGATCAGCCGGGCGGGATGGCCCAGCGCCACCTCGACGTGCTGGCGCGCGATCGAGTGCAGCCAGCCGAGCACGCCGTCGGCGGCCTGCGCGTCGTCGGGCAACGGCGGCACCCCGAGCTTGAGCAGCGTCTGCGCGACGAAATCCTTGTGCGCTTCGGGAATGAACTGCGCCAGGTCCCGGGCGGCGCCCTCGGTGGGTACCCGGGCGGGCATGACGACGTCGATGCCGTACGGCCGGCCGTCGGTGTTCTTATCCATCCAGTCCAGGGCGCGGTCCAGCTCGGCCGGGTCGTTGAACCGGACGCAGCCGAGCACCCCCAGGCCGCCGGCCCGGCTGACCGCCGCCGCGACGTGCTCGGACGGGGTGAAGCCGACGATGGGATGCTCGATGCCCAGCCGGTCGCACAGGGCCGTGCGCAGGGGTCGGGTCGCGCTCACGGGGTCGCGCTCGTGGGGTGGCCGACCGGGAGGTCCAGGCCCGGCGGGTGGTCGGCGGCGTACTCGCGCGCCCATCCGTAGTCGGCCTTGCCGGACACCGTGCGCCTGATGGCCTCGGTCAGCCAGACGCTGCGCGGCACCTTGTACCCGGCGATCTGGCCGCGGACGTGCTCGGCGAGCGCCGCCGGGTCGGGCGCCGCGCCCGGCCGGGGCTGCACCAGCGCCGCCACCCGCTGGCCGAGCCGTTCGTCCGGCACGCCGATGACCAGCGCGTCGAACACGTCCGGGTGGGACTTCAGCGCCCCCTCCACTTCCTCGGGGAAGACCTTCTCGCCGCCGGTGTTCACGCACGTGTTGCCGCGGCCGAGCAGCGTCACGGTCCCGTCGTCCTCGACCCGGGCCATGTCCCCGGGCACCGCGTAGCGCTTCCCGTTCACCTCGGCGAACATCGCCGCGGTCCGTTCGGGGTCCTTGTAGTAGCCGAGCGGCACGTGCCCGCCCCGGGCCAGCCGGCCCACCTGGCCGGGAGCCGCCGGCTGGTTGTCGTCGTCGAGGACGACGACGTCCGGGCCGGCCATCACGGTCGGCCCGCCGCGGTGCGGGTCGCCGGCGCTCACGAAGCTGATCCCGGCGAAGCCGGTCTCGGTGGAGCCGATCGCCTCGGTGATCACCGTATCGGGCAGGGCCTTGGCGCAGGCGTCCTTGACCGCCGGGGAGAAAAGCGCCGCGCTGGAGGAGACGGCGACCAGCGAGGAGGCGTCGTAGTCCCCGGCCAGGTAGGCCTCGACCAGCGGCCTGGCCATCGCGTCGCCGATGATGACCAGCACGTTGACCTGGTGCCGCTCGACCGCGCGCCAGATCTCGCGGGCGTCGAAGGCGGGCAGCAGCACGACGGTCTCCCCGGCGAACAGGCCCGCCAGCGCGGCCACCTGCGCGTTGCCGTGGATGAGCGGCGCCGCGCAGAGCTTGACGAACTCGCCGCCCTCGAGGCCCTTGCGGGACTGCGCCCACTCGTCGGGCAGCGGTTCGCCGGTGACGAAGTTGATGCCGCCGGCCAGCGTGCGCCAGATGTCCTCGTGCCGCCACAGCACGCCCTTCGGGTAGCCCGTCGTCCCGCCGGTGTAGATGATGTACACGTCGTTGCCGCTGCGCGCCGGGAAGTCGCGCTCCGGCGGGGCGGCCGCCGCGGCTTCGTCGTACCCCGTGGTTGACATGGCCGTTTTCGCCGTGTCCGGAGGGCTGCCGTCGTCGATCTCGACCAGGCCGCGCAGTCCGGGTGCGGCCGGGGCCGCGGCGGCGACGACCGGCGCGAGCCTGCGGTCGTACACCAGCGCGGTCAGGTCCGAATCGGCGAACATGTACCGCAGCTCGTTCTCGACGTACCGGTAGTTGATGTTGACGGCGGCGGCGCGGAGCTTGCACGAGGCGATCAGCGTCTCGATCGCCTCGACGGAGTTGCGGGCGTAGAGTCCGACGTGATCACCGGGCCCGACTCCTATTCCGGCCAGGTGGTGAGCCAGCCGGTTGGTCCGCTCCTCGAGCTCGCGGTACGTGACCTGCCGATCGCCGCAGGCCACCGCGGTACGGTCGCCGAAGGCATCCACCGCATGCTCGAAGAGGTCGGCGAAGTTCAAGGCCATGGGAACGAAAGTAGAACGTGTTACTGTTCTGGGCAAGCCTTTCGGCGCGCTCGTGTCAGGAGGAATTGCCGTCCATGACCGCGACCAGCGTGCGTGACACCGGTGACCTGCCCAACCAGGAGCCGCCGCACGCGCTCATCGAGCGCCGCGGGCCCGTACTGATCGTCACGATGAACCGTCCGGCCGCGCGCAACGCGCTGACCGCGCCGATGATGGCCCTGATGCGCGAGGCCTGGGACATGACGGACAGCGATCCCGGCGTCCGGGTCTGCGTGCTGACCGGGGCGGGCGGCGCGTTCTGCGCCGGCGCGGACCTGAAGGCGATGACCAGCGCGCACCCCGGAGAGGCGTTCCGGGCCGGGGACATGGATCTTTCCGTGATCGAGCCGCTGCTCAAGGGGCGCCGGCTGACCAAGCCGCTGATCGCCGCCGTGGAGGGCCCGGCCATCGCGGGCGGCACCGAGATCCTGCAGGCGTGCGACATCAGGGTGGCCGGGGAGAGCGCGAGGTTCGGGATCTCCGAGGCGCGCTGGGGGCTGTTCCCGCTGGGCGGGTCCGCGGTCCGGCTGCCCCGGCAGATCCCGTACACGGTCGCCGCCGACCTGCTGCTCACCGGGCGGCACATCACCGCCACCGAGGCCGCCTCGATCGGGCTCATCGGGCACGTCGTGCCGGACGGCCAGGCGCTGGCCAAGGCGCTGGAGATCGCGGACATGATCGCGGCCAACGGGCCGGTCGCGGTGCGCGCGATCCTGCGGGTCATCCGCGAGACCGAGGGCATGGCCGAGCACGAGGCGTTCGTCGTTGAAGCCAAGGCGGGCATGGCCGTATTCGCCAGTGAGGACGCCAAGGAGGGGCCGCGCGCCTTCGCCGAGAAGCGGCGCCCGCAGTTCGGCGACCGCTAGCTACCCGGTTACCTGGGCTACCCGGTTACCCATTCGGTGACGAAGTGGTCGGCGCCAAGCCTGCACTCCAGTCGCAGCGGGCCTGACGGAGGGTCCGGAAACGCGAAGCAGCCGAGCTCGTCGGTCTGCGTCGTCGCTTGCGGGCCGCCTGGGGTCAGCAAGGTGACCTGGCCGGGCTGCGGAGGGATCAGCTGGCCAATGATCCCGGCCCGGTCGATTTCGATCTCCACGCTCAGCCGCTCGCCGTGGAACACCAGAGTGCGCGGCGCCTGCGATCCGCTGTCGCGCACCAGCGCGCCCGCGGTCAGCCCGGAACCGGCATCGAGGTACAGAAGCTCAAGCTCGGCGTCTATGACCCGCCAGGTAAACGCGGCCTCGGCCGCGCGGATGAGGCTCTCATCCACCCGTTCTTCCTGCAACGCGGCGCGCAGCTCCCCGAGCAGTTCGTCGTCAGTCCACCTCGGCGAGCTCACGCTGGTCACCACCTTTCCCTTCGCCGTTAGGCGTGGCCAGCGTGGCCAGATAGGCTCGCACGGCTCTAGTCTCCCGCAGCTTGTCCAGGCTCCGGCGGAGGGTGGGGCCGATGCTCCCGACCCGCATGCCCAGGAGCTGGCTGATCTCGCGGTAAGACTTCGGGGGGTCGGCAGCGCGCCATCGCAGCAGCAACTGATCCCGCTCGGGCAGCTCAGCGAGCCCGTCGCGCAGCGCCTGGCGGAGCTCGGCCCGGAGGATGTCGGCGTCGTGGTCCACGGCGATGCTTTGCTGCATAGCTCCGTCAGCCTGTGGATCCACGGGCAGCACCAGCCGTTCCCGGCGCACTCGCCGCTGGCATTCGCGGTGGGTGGTCGTGGCCAGCCAGCCCGGCAACGCCTCCGGCTCGCGCAGGTTCGCCAGGTTCTCGACGAGCCGCAGCCAGACGGTCTGGCTGACGTCCCGGGCGTCCTCGGTGGTGAGCTGGTAGCTGCGGGTCACGGCCATCACGAGAGGCGAGTACCGGCGCACCAGCTCACTCCACGCTGCCTCGCTACCGCCCGCGCTCGCCCGGACCAGCCGACCGACTTCCGATGCGTCCGCCATGGGCACGATCCTCCCCGCCGACGGCAGACCCGGCAGGTGGAGGAGATGGCGGCTCCACCGTCTGTTTATGCAGAGGACGGCTGAGCGGCGATGATACATCGCCAGGCAATTCGGCACGGTCAGATGCCCGGGAGTATCTTCAGCGCCTGGCCATACCCCGGCACCGGCAGGCCCGCGGCCAGGAGCGTTTGCAGCGCCTTGCGAAGCGGGTACCCGTCCTCGTACAGCCGGGCCAGGGCGCCCGCGATCTGCGGCGCCGCGAACGACGTGCCACTCCACACCGCAAACGGATCGGGACCGAAAACCGTGGCGGCCGGATCCAGCTGGGGATCCTCCCTACCCGGCACGAATGTCGAATAGATCCCCTGGCCGACCGTGGAACACGTGACCCAGGGGCCGCTCGAGGACCACGGGGCCCCCGCCAGGCCGGGCGTCAGGGCAGCCACCGATACCACCCCGGGGAACGCGGCAGGCCAGCAGGGAAGAGTGTCGCCGAAGTTCCCGGCCGCCGCGACGATGAGCACCTCGCGGCCGGTCTCGCGCTCCCATTCGCGGACGATCTCCAGCGCCGCCCTGAGCGCGACGGGCGGCACGTTGTCCGGCGTCTGGCAGCCGACGGACAGGTTGACGATCTGGGCACCGCCCTGTTTGACGGCCCGGATCAGCTCGCAGGCCACCCGCACCTCGCTGGCGATGCCGTCACTGTCCACCGCCCGGTAGACCCTGAGGTCCGCGTCCGGCGCGACCTGCCGGATGCACCCGAGGACGAACGTGCCATGGCCGGCCGCGCTGTCCAGGAAGCCGTCCCCGTTCGGGAGGGGGAACTCGTCGAGCCGGTCGATGTTGTGCCTGTCCCGCGGCACGTTGTTGAGCCACCCGTCCGCACGGAGATCCCCGGTGCGGCCGGTGTCGATGGCGATCACCACGGCAGGCTCTCCCGGGCCGCCAGTGCCGCCAGCCCGGCGCAGAGACTCCACCCGGGACTCGACCGCGGCTGCCCCGCCGAACGCGGCAGCCAGGGGACCCGGGCCTCCCGGGGGTCCCGAGGGAGGCGGCTTGGCTATCGGCCCGGTCGCCGTGATGGTGGACACCGATGCGTCGAGCCCATTGCTCCGGAGGACCGCGGCCGCGTCCGCGAGTTGCTGCGGGCTCATCGGCCCGGTGGGGATCAGCCGCAGCACCCGGCTGCGTAGCTCGTCGCAGTCCACTTCGCTGATATCCAGGCCGAGGTCGTCGAGGAGACCCCTGGTGTCTCGATCCGGGACCCAGCCGGGGGCCGGCCTGGCCAGCAGGAGCTCACCGGGAACGAGGAGCAGGTCGAAGCCCACATCGACGGGCAGGAAGTCGAACGCGGTGACGACGGGGTCCCGCACGCGGCCGGCCGACTCCCGCCGCTGCATCAGCAGCTCGAGGAAGGCGTGCCGGACGTCCGGCTCGAAGCGGAGTTGTTGCAGTTCACGGACCTGGCGCTGGACCGTGGCGGCGAGATCGGCCCACCGTCCTTCAGCGGGCAGGTCGGGGAA
This sequence comes from uncultured Actinomycetes bacterium, assembly GCA_963769715.1. Classification (GTDB taxonomy): domain Bacteria; phylum Actinomycetota; class Actinomycetes; order Streptosporangiales; family Streptosporangiaceae; genus Palsa-504. Next base: position 325,405 of record CAVYNE010000030.1, on the reverse strand, counting down.
ATCACCGTAGAATGGATCACCGATATTGGTTTCGTCGAATGGCATCGAGCTCACCGGCCCTTCTACATAGCGAGAAGACCTTGCTACTACAATCCCGGCTGCCTGGCCAGCAGCGCCGGACTGCGTCTTGACTATTACAGAGTCGCCAGACGACCTGCTGATACGTGCGCGGCGGGCGTTCGACGACGTCGCCGCCGACCCGGAGCGGTTCCGGCCCGCGGCTGAGGCGCTGGTCGCAGAGGTCAGGCGGGCGCGCCGTCCCGAGGCGCTGGCCCTGGCGCTGAGGGCGATGGCCTGGGCCGAACGATTCCGGCTGGACCACCGGTCGGCTATCCGGCTGCTCGACGAAGCCTGCCGGATCGCACGCCGGCATCATTTCCACGGGACGCTGGCGGAGCTGCTGATGAGCCGCGCCTCGGTCAGCCTGGAGCTCGGGCGGATCACGGCGGCGCAGCGCGATCTCCGTGCCGCCGCCGCGCTTGTCGCCGGCCCGGGCCTGGCCGAACTCGATTTCCACCAGGCTGTCCTGCTGCAGAACATCGGCCGTCTTGACGAGGCCGCGGCCATCTATCACGGGCTGCTGACCGGGCCGGCCGCCACCGCACGGCGCAAGGCGCAGTCGGCGAACAACCTGGCCCTGATCGAGTCCGAGCAGGGCCGGTACCGCCAGGCCCTGCGCCGGCTGAACGAGGCGCTGCCGGCCGCCGTGGCCATCGGGCCGGGCGTGACCACCCTCATCACCCAGAGCCGAGCGTGGGTAACCGTGCAGTCCGGCCGGTTCGCCGAGGGACTGCGCATGTTCGAGGAGGCCGCGCAGGTGTATCAGGCCGCCGCCCTGCCACTCGGTGAGCACTACATCGAGTACGCCGACGCCCTGACCGAACTGCGGCTGATACCCGAGGCGGCCGACGCAAGCCGCCGGGCCGCGGAGGAATTCTCGGTCGCCGGGGTCCCGCTGATGGCGGCCGAGGCCCAGCTGCGCGTCGCCCGGCTCGCCTTGCTGGCCGGTGACACCGACGCGGCGGCCGCGGCGGCGACGGCGGCCGCGGCCGCGTTCCGCAGGCAGGCCCGGGCGGCGTGGCGCGCCCGCGCCATCGTCGTGCTCGCGGAGGCGCACCTGAGATCCGGCACCGCCACCCTGGCCGACCTGGCCGAGGTCCGCGCCGCGGCCACACGTATCGATGCCCAGGGCACCACCTCGGCGGCGGTTCAGGGTTTCCTCGTGGCGGGCCAGCTGGCCGCCGCACTCGGCCAGCGCCGCCAGGCCATCGCCGCGCTGACTCGCGCGGGCTCGCTGGCCCGAGGGGCCCCCGTCCTGCTCAGGCTCCGGGGCCGGCTCGCCTCCGCCCTGGCGGCCCGGCTGCGTCACCGGGACCGCGAGGCGATGGCGCACTGCCGCCGCGGCCTGGCCGATCTTGCCCGCCATCGCGGCGCTCTGCCATCGGTGGAGCTTCGGGCCCTCGCCTCGGGCCACGGCGCCGAGCTGGGTCTCATCGGCCTGGATATCGTGATCAAAGACGGGTCGCCAGCCCGGGTGCTGAACTGGATGGAGCGCAGCCGCGCGGCCGCCCTGCTCGCTGTCGAGCCGCCGGCGTTCGACCATATTCGCGACGACCTGGCGGCCCTGCGCGCGGTGCAGGCCGAGCCGAGGGAGGAAAGCACCCACGGTGCGCGCCCGGGGGTCCTGGTCGACGGAGAGGCGGAGCAGGCGGTCATCGAGAGCCGGATCCGGCGGGCCACCTGGCGGGCAGGATCCATCGCCGCGATATCCGGCGCCCCGATTACCGCAGGTGCCCTGCGGGATCGGCTGGACGGGCGGGTGCTCATCGCCTACGGGCTGCTCGGCAAGGACCTGCTCGCCGTGGTGATCGAGCCGCGGCGCAGCCGGATCACCGCCCTGGGGCCGCTGGGGGAGGTGCGCGAGCACGTGCGCGCGTTCCAGTTCGCGTTGCGCCGCCTGGCCTACTCTCGTCCGCCGGCCCAGCTAGCTGCCGCGCGGCTGAGCGCGGACGAGCGAATCCGCAGGCTCAGCGGGCTCCTCCTGCAGCCCCTGCGGGTGGGCTCCGACGCCGAGCTCGTGATCGTGCCCCTGGCGGGGCTGCAGGGCGTCCCGTGGGCGGCGCTGCACGGCGGGCCAGTGTGCCTGGCCCCGTCGGCCACCTTCTGGGCCAGGTCGGCGCAAGCGGCTCAGGCCCGGCCGCACGGCGGAACGGATGGCGGCGTGGTCGTGGTGGCGGGGCCCGATCTCCCGGGCGCGGCCGCCGAGGTCCAGGCGGTGGCGGACATTCACCCGTCCGCGATCCGCATCACGCCGCCCGCCAGCACCGCCGATACGGTCGCCGCCGCCCTGGCCGACGCACATCTGGTCCATCTCGCGTGCCACGGCAGGCTCCGCGCGGATAACCCCATGTTTTCCTCGCTGTTGCTCAGCGACGGTCCGCTCACGGTTCAGGAACTCTACGCGCGGGGCGTTGCGCCACACCGGCTGGTCCTGGCGTCTTGCGAATCAGGCACCCAGGTCAGCTACGCGGGCGACGAGGTCCTCGGATTCGTCAGCGCGCTGCTGGCCCGCGGCACGGCCGGCATCCTGGCTAGCACCGCCGTGGTCCCCGATGTCGAGGCGGTCGACCTGATGACCGCTGTGCACCTGGCGCTGGCGCGGGGCGCCACGCTGGCCCGCGCGCTGCACGAGGCTCGGAAGTCACAGGACACCGACCATCCCCGCAGTTACGTCAACTGGTGCACCTTCAATGCTCACGGGGCTGCCTGAGAAACGCCGGGTGGACCGGCGGACCCTCCGGTTGGTCAAGCGTCCGGTCAGATGGCGCGGTCGCGGCCGGCCCAGTAGGGGTCGCGGAGGCGGCGCTTGTAGAGCTTGCCGTTGGGGTCGCGCGGCAGTTCCGTGACGTAGTCGATGGTCTTGGGCAGCTTGAACTTGGCCACCCGCTCGCCGAGGAAGGCCAGCAGGTCGGCGGTCAGCGCCGGGCCTGGCTCGGCCCCGGGGGCCGGCTGGACCACCGCCTTGATCTCCTCGCCCCAGTCCTCGTGCGGGATCCCGAACACGGCGACGTCATCGACCGCGGGATGGCCGGACAGTTCGGCCTCGATCTCGGCTGGGTAGATGTTGACCCCGCCCGAGATGATCATGTCGCTCTTGCGGTCGCAGAGGTAGAGGTAGCCGTCCGCGTCGAGGTAGCCGATGTCCCCGACGGTGAACATGCCGCGGGCCCGTGAGGCGCGCGTCTTCTCCTCGTCCTGGTGGTAGTCGAAGGTCGAGGTGCCCATCCGCAGGTACACCAGCCCGGGCTCGCCGGGCGGCACGTCGTTGCCCGCCGCGTCCAGCACCCGCACCTCGGAGCCTGGCCACGGCCGGCCGACGGATCCGGGCCGGGCCAGCCACTCCTGCGCGGTAATGCCAGTCCCGCCGCCCTCGCTGGCCGCGTAGTACTCGACCACCACCGGGCCCCACCAGTCCAGCATCCGGCGCTTGATGTCCTGCGGGCAGGGCGCGGCGCTGTGGATCGCGGCCCGCATCGACGACACGTCGTAGCGGCCGCGGGTAGGCTCCGGCTGCGCGAGCAGCCGGCGGAACTGCGTGGGCACCATGTGCGTGTGGGTCACCCGGTGCCGCTCGATCAGGGCGAGCATCTCCTCCGGCTCGAAGCGGTCCATCAGCACGACCGGGTGGCCGAGCTGGATCGAGATCGTCGCGAAGTTCAGCACCGCCGTGTGATAGAGCGGCGAGCAGCACAGGTGCACGTGGTCGTCAAAGGGCGCGAGCGAGAAAATCCCGAAGAACCAGGTGGCGGTCCACAGCGCCTGGCCGGGGTCCTCGCCGGTCAGCGGGCGGCGCACGCCCTTGGGACGGCCCGACGTGCCCGAGGTGTACATCATCGGGGCGCCCGCCGTCCGAGGGTCGGGGCGCCCGCCAGGGCCGTCCGCGCCGAGCGCGGTCAGCGGCGCGAACCCCGGCACCGCGCCCACGGCGAACCGGGCGCCGGGATCGATCCCGGCGGCCTGCGCCGCCTCCACCGCGACGTCGGCGAACCGCTCGTGGGCCACGAACGCCGCGGCGCCGCTGTCGGTCAGGATGTAGGCCACCTCGGGGGCGGTCAAGTGCCAGTTCACCGGCACGACGTACAGCCCGGTCTGTATCGCCGCGAAGAAGAGCGCGAGCGCTTCGGTGCTGTTGGGCAGCATCCCGGCCACCGTGGCGCCCGGCCGGAGCCCGAGCGCCTGCAGGCCCCGGCCGTACCGGTCGGCCAGCGCGGCCAGCTCCGCGTAGCTGACGGCCTGACCGTTCGGCTCGATCACCGCGGTCCGGTCGGGGGTGGCCTCGGCGATGGCCCACAAGCCGATGTCAGTCACGCGCCTAATCTAGAACACGTTCTAGGACAGGACAAGGCGCCGTCAGGGTAGGAGGACTGCTGTGACCGCTGTCCGTTAACTAGAACACGTTCTATAGTTGGCACGTGAGCCACCCGGTTAGCCTTCCTGGGCCCGCGCCGCTGCGGGCGCCGCTGGAGATCGAGTTCGACTACACGCGGTCGCTCGGGCCGGTGCTGAGCCAGTTCATGACCGCCCTGGCGGGCCGGCGCATCCTCGGCGCCCGGGGCGCCGACGGCCGGGTGCACGCGCCGCCGTTCGAGTACGACCCGGTGAGCTCCGATCCGCCAGGGAAACTGACCGAGGTCGGGCCGGAGGGCACCGTCATCAGCTGGTCCTGGATGCCGGATCCGCTGGAAGGCCAGCCGCTGACCGAGCCGTTCGCCTGGGCGCTGATCCGGCTGGACGGCGCGGACACCGCGATGCTGCACGCGGTGGACGCGGGGTCGGCCGCGGCCATGCGGACGGGCCTGCGGGTCCGGCCCCGGTGGGCCGCGAGGCGGGTCGGCAGCATCCGCGACATCGCCTGCTTCGAACCCGCCGATGGCCCGGCTAGGCAGGATACGCAGGAACAGGCCAGCCAGGATCCGACCGCGATGATCATCACGCCGGTGCGGCTGCACTACATGCACACCGCCTCGCCCGGGGAGAGCGCCTACCTGCGCGGGCTGGCCGAGGGACGGCTGCTCGGACACAGATGCGGCGTGTGCGGCCAGGTGTACGTGCCGCCGAGGGGAACGTGCCCGGCCGACGGGGTGCCCACCCACGATGAGGTGGAACTGCCGGATAGCGGGACCGTCACCTCGTTCTGCATCGTGAATGTCGGGTACCCGGGACAGCGGGCTCTCGGGTTCACTCCCCCCTACGTGGCGGCGGCCGTGCTCCTGGACGGGGCGGACATCGCCTTCCAGCACCTCATCCTGGGCTGCGACCCCAGCGACGTGCGGATGGGCATGCGGGTCAGGGCCGTGTGGAGCGAATCGACGAGCATCAGCCACTTCGCGCCGACCGGGGAGCCGGACGCGGCGTACGAGACGTATGCGAGGCACCTGTGACCGAGGTGGCGGTGGTCGGTTTCGCGCAGTCGCCGTGCGGGGTCCGCGAGGACGCCACCACCAGCGGGGTGGAGATGCTGGTGCCGATCTTCGCCGAGGTGTTCGGCGCCACCGGGCTGACCAAGGCCGACATCGGGTTCTGGTGCTCGGGGTCCTGCGACTACCTGGCCGGGCGGGCATTCTCCTTCGTGTCGGCGGTCGACGCGATCGGGGCGGTCCCGCCGGCCATGGAGTCGCACGTGGAGATGGACGGCGCCTGGGCGCTGTACGAGGCCTGGGTGAAGATCCTCACCGGCGAGGCGGAGATCGCGCTGGCCTACGGGTTCGGCAAGTCGTCGGGCGCGGAACTGCGGCGGGTGCTGGCGCTGCAGCTCGACCCGTACCTGGCCGCCCCGCTGTGGCCGGACTCGGTGTCGGTCGCGGCCCTGCAGGCGCGGCTGGGCCTGGAGGCCGGGCGGTGGACAGAAAAGGACATGGCGGAGGTGGCCGCGCGCAGCCGGGCGGCGGCGGCCGGCAACCCGCGGGCCCAGGTGTCCGGGCAGGTCGCGGCCGACGAGCTGCTGGGACGCCCCTTTGTGGCCGAACCGCTGCGGGCGCACGACTGCGCCCCGGTCGGCGACGGGGCCGCGGTGGTGATCATCGCGTCCGCCGAGCGGGCCCGGGATCTGTGCGCGCGGCCGGCCTGGATCACCGGGTTCGCGCACCGGATCGACTCGGGATCGCTGGGCGCGCGGGACCTGCTGGCGGTACCGTCGGCGGCGGCCGCGGCCCGGGCGGCGGGCATATCGGCCGGGGTCGCCCCGGTCGAGGTGGCCCCGGTCGCGGTGGCCCCGGTCGCGGTGGCCCCGGTCGCGGTAGCCCCGGTCCACGTGGCTCCGGTCGAAGTGGCCGAGTTGCACGCGCCGTTCACCCATCAGGAGATCCTGCTGCGCGAGGCGCTCGGGCTCGGCGACGCCGTGGCCATCAACCCTTCGGGCGGCGCGCTGTGCGGCAACCCGATGTTCGCCGCCGGGCTGGCGCGGATCGGGATGGCGGCGCAGGCGGTCATGTCCGGCCAGGCCGGACGCGCGCTCGGGCACGCGACCAGCGGTCCCGCGCTGCAGCAGAACCTGGTCTGTGTCATGGACGGGGAGACACAGTGAAGCAGCTGGCGGCCGTCTTGGGGGTCGGGCAGACGCGGCACCGGTCCAGGCGCACCGACGTGTCGATCGCCGGGTTGTGCCGGGAGGCGGCGGACCGCGCGCTGCAGGACGCGGGCTTGGTGCTCGCGGACATCGACGCGGTCGTGGCCGGGAAGGCGCCTGACCTGTTCGAGGGCGTGATGATGCCCGAGCTGTACCTGGCGGACGCGCTCGGCGCGGTCGGCAAGCCGCTGCTGCGGGTGCACACGGCGGGTTCGGTGGGCGGCGCGACCGGCATCGTCGCGACCAGCCTGGTGCAGGCGGGCCTGCACCGCAGGGTGCTGGCGGTGGCGTTCGAGAAGCAGTCGGAGTCCAACGCCATGTGGGCGCTGTCGATCGCGCCGCCGTTCAGCCTGCCGGTGGTGGCCGGGGCCGGCGGGTACTTCGCGCCGCACATCCGCGCCTACATCCGGCGCAGCGGCGCGCCGCCGCACATCGGCGCGATGGTCGCGGTCAAGGACCGGCGCAACGGCGCCCTCAACCCGTACGCCCACCTGCAGCAGGCCGGCATCACGCTGGAATCGGTGCAGGCCTCCCCCATGCTGTGGGACCCGGTCCGGTACGACGAGACGTGCCCCTCATCCGACGGGGCGTGCGCGGTCGTCATCGGCGACGAGCAGGCGGCCGAGGCGAGCCAGGCGGCGGTGGCCTGGATCCGCGCCACCGCGATGCGCAGCGAGCCGACCATGTTCGCGGGCAAGGACCACGTGGACCCGGCTGCGGGCCGGGAGTGCGTCGCGGCGCTGTGGCGGCAGGCCGGCATCAGCAAGCCGCTGGATGAGATCGACGTGGCCGAGATCTACGTCCCGTTCTCCTGGTACGAGCCCATGTGGCTGGAGAACCTCGGCTTCGCCGCGCGCGGCGAGGGCTGGCGGATGACCGAGGCGGGCGAGACCGCTATCGGGGGCCGGCTGCCGGTCAACCCGTCCGGCGGCGTGCTCAGCTCCAACCCGATCGGCGCCTCCGGCCTGCTCCGGTTCGCCGAGGCGGCGCTGCAGGTCATGGGCAAGGCAGGCGCGCACCAGGTACCCGGGGCGCGCACCGCGCTCGGCCACGCCTACGGCGGCGGCTCGCAGTTCTTCTCCATGTGGGTGGTGGCCGACACGCCGCGCTAGAGGCGGGTGCCGGACGGCAGCCGCGCTGTCCTCGGCATGATTCAGCTCGAGGCGTTGGCCTCGCCGAACAGCTGGTGATCCCGCGGGCCAGCCGCAGCGTCTGCCAGCCCGCCGGCCCCTGGCATGCGCGTGGCCAGCGCCGGGTCAGCCCTGTGCATCTTCCGCATCGGCGGCATCGGGCAGCTCATGCCGCTGGTCGCGCAGTCACCCTGACTGGGGTGATGTGCCAGAGCTAGCGGCTTGCCACGATGCCGGTATGGAGCTGGTTTCCTACGGCACGCGCTCACAGCGCTGGCTGGCGCGTCTCAGCTTGGTGCTCGCGGGCCTGGCGATCGTGGTCCTGCTGGTCTTTGCCGGGCTGAAGAGCCTGGCTATGGTGGCCGTGGGCCTGGCCGCCGCGGTCGTGGGTCTGGCCGCCGCATACTTCTTCCTATCCCGGCGGGGCCTCTGGCGCTGGCTGTCACTCGCGGTCTTCGTCCTGGCGCCGATCGCGGTGATCGTCGTCTACGCGTTCAGGCACCTGCTGTGGGTCGCGGTGCTGTCGGCTGCGATCTGGCTGCTCGCGAGCATGACCGCGCGGCTGGCGCTGGCCGGGAGCCAGCCGGACTGGCGCACGCCCGAGCACCCGGCCCAGCCGCCTGCCCGGCACCCGTACCTGATCATGAACCCGAAGTCCGGCGGCGGGAAGGTCGAGAAGTTCGACCTGAAGCGCAAGGCCGAAGACCTCGGCGCCGAGGTGTTCCTCATCGGCGGCTCCGAGCCCGTCGACGTCGCCGAGGTGGCCCGCGAGGCCGTTGACAACGGCGCCGATCTGCTCGGGGTCGCCGGAGGCGACGGAACGCAGGCCCTGGTGGCCGGGATCGCCGCCGAGCACGGCATCCCGTTCCTGGTGATCAGCGCCGGCACGCGCAATCATTTCGCTCTCGACCTGGGCCTGGACCGCGAGGACCCGTCCGCTTGCCTGAGCGCTCTGTCCGACGGCGTTGAGCTGCGGGTCGACCTCGGGATGATCAACGGCCAGACGTTCGTCAACAACGCGTCCTTCGGCGCGTACGCGGAGGTCGTCGAAACCCCGGCCTACCGCAACGACAAGCTGAATACGACCCTGAATACGCTTCCTGACCTGCTGCAAGGCCACCGCGGAGCACGGCTGCGCGCGCAGGCGGACGGCACGGAAATCGAGGCACCACAGGCGCTGCTGGTGTCCAACAATCCATACGGAACCGGCGATATCGTCGGGCTGGGCCGGCGCGCGCGGCTGGACCGCAGCGTCCTCGGCGTCGTCGGCGTCACGGTGGCGAGCGCCCGCCAGGCCGCCGGCCTGCTCCGCGGCAGGCATGCCACCGGGCTGAGCGTGCTGACCGCGAAGCAGATCGAGATCAGCGCCGATGCGCCGCAGATCCCGGTCGGCGTCGACGGCGAGTCGATACTGATGTCGACGCCGGTTACCTGCACAGTCTCCCCCCGCGCGCTCCGCGTCTGGGTGCCTCGCGACCGCCCTGGCGTCCCCGCGCCGAAGCCGCCGAAGGACTGGGCCAGGCTGCGGTACCTCGCGGGCATTTCGAAAACTGCGCCCAGGTCACCGCATTGATCGGAGGTAGCGATATGGCCAAGAAGAAGAAGGATGACGAGCGTGACCGGGACGACGCGGAGACCCGGGCGTCATCGTCTGTCGCCGGGGAGGAGGCCGGAGCCGGGCCGCCCCCGAAGATGAAGCGCAAGGAATACGAACGCCAGATGAGGATCCTGCACGGTGAGCTGGTCGCCATGCAGGAGTGGCTGAAGGATTCGGGCGCCAAGATCTGCGTGGTGTTCGAGGGCCGCGACACGGCCGGGAAGGGAGGCACGATCAAGCGGATCACCGAACGGGTCAGCCCGCGGGTATTCAGGGTCGTGGCCCTGCCGACCCCGACCGAGCGGGAAAAGACGCAGATGTACGTCCAGCGGTACGTCCAGCACTTCCCGGCGGCCGGCGAGGTGGTGATCTTCGATCGCAGCTGGTACAACCGGGCGGGCGTCGAGCGGGTGATGGGGTTCTGCCAGCCGGAGGAGACCGAGCGGTTCCTGGAACTGGTGCCGAGCTGGGAGAAAGCCATGGCCGATTCCAGGATCCTGCTGCTGAAGTACTGGCTGGAGGTCAGTCCCGACGAGCAGACCCGGCGGCTGGAAAGCCGGATCAACGACCCGCGGAAGGTCTGGAAGCTGTCGCCTATGGACTTGAAGTCCTACAGCCGCTGGTACGACTACTCCAGGGCCAGAGACGCGATGTTCGCCGCTACCGACACCGCGTGGGCGCCCTGGTACGTCGCGGACGCCGATGACAAAAAGCGCGCCCGGCTCAACATCATCAGCCACCTGCTCAGCCAGGTCCCCTACAAGCCGCTGGCCCACCAGGACGTCAAGTTGCCCAAACGGCAGCAGCCCGGTGGCTACGTACCGCCGGAGCTGCCGTTGCGGCACATCCCGACACCCTTCTAGAAGAGCCGGGGATGGCCGTGACCGCGGACGGGGCATGGGCCGAAGATGTGCTGCGCCCTTATCGGCATCCCGCTCGGCAGCGTGAAGTCATGCTTGCACCGGGCCCGGTGCAGACTCCGCGCCGAACTCAGCGCCTATGCATCTCATGACTAGCGGACTTCGCCGGCGTCGTGCGCTGGCTCCGCCCTAGCCGGCCAGGTAAAACGGAAAGCCGTTGATAGCGCCGAAGAAAGGGGCAGCACGTGGTCTTCGGGTGGGTGGGCATGGGATCCCATCATCCGCTGGACGATCCCCCAAGGGGGGGCCTGATCTGGCAGGGATCACGGCCACCACCCCCAGGACCAGCAAGACGATCCCGAAGGCACCGGGTTCCGTAACCCAAGCCCGCCCGCACATCCGTCCGGCCAAGCCCGAGATCAGCACGTGTCGCGCCCGCGCGACCGTGAACAGAACCAGAGCCCCCACGGTCTGCAGGAACCAGCGACCGGCCTTCACAACTTACGGCGAGCCGGGGTGTGTCCTGGCAGATTTGCCGGAGCGTGTGTGGATTGGTGTCGTCGGCGTGTCTGGGCTGCCTCGGGAACCGGCTGCTGCCTGTGCTGAAGCCTGATGTGCTCCCCGTATGCCGCGATGCCGTCCGCGAACGTGTACGGCCCGCGGATTCGCTGAAGTTCAGGCGAGATGTCGCGGTAATCCAGGTCGGGATGGTCGCCGCACTCGCAACAGATGAGCTCATATGCGTCGGTGTATCCGCCTTCGGGCTGACCTTCCACGATGTGGACGGGCTGGCGTCGCAGGACGACCGTCCACCCGAGCGCGGGCTGATTAGGCGCCCGCATGGGTGCCTCCTTCTGCGGGAACCTGGGCCGCCACGGCCTGATCGATGTTCCCGTGAACATGGTCTGCGCCGATGCGGTCCAGGACGCCGTTGCGTTTGAGCACCTCCCGGACGGCTGGTTTTACCCGGGCGAGCCGCAAGGTTATGCCGGCTTGCCCGGTGAGCTCGAGGATCTCGCGCATCTTCGCGGACCCTTGGGAGTCGATGAAATCGATTCCCTCGCAATCAAGCACGATCCCGGTGATGCCGGACGTGGACAAGGCGACCTCCCGGATCCGGTCCTCCAGGGCGTCGGAGGTGGCGAAGAACAGGCCGCCGTCCAGCCGCAGGACGACGATCCCGGGGAACTGCTCGTCGCCGGGATGCTCGTCCAGCTCCCGGAAAGCCTGCGTGCCTGGCTCCCGTCCCAGAAGGGGCATTGGGGGGCGGGTGGCCACCGAGATGAGCCAGATCAGCGACAGCCCGATCCCGATCATCACTCCGGCGAGCACGCCGACCAGGAGCGTCGCGATGATCGCCGCGATCGCGATCCAGAAGTCGAACCGCTGTACCCTGGCCAGACGGCGCATCTCGGGCACGTCCATCATCCCCATGACCACGGCCTCGATGATCAGGGCGGCCAGCACGGGCTTGGGCAGCTTGGAGAAGACCGGCGCTAGCACCACCAGCGTGAGCAGGACGGTCACGCCGGAGGTGAGCGACGCCAGGCCGGTGCGCGCGCCGGTGTGGTCGTTCAGTGAGCTCGCGGACAGACTCGTCGAGACGGGCATTCCCTGGAACAGGCCGGCGCTGGCGTTCGCCATGCCCTGGGCGGCCGATTCCTGGTTGATATCGATGCGGTAGTGGTGCCTGGCCGCGAACGTCCGGGCGTCACCAGCGGTCTGGGAGAACCCGATGAGGACCAGGGCCACCGCTGCGACTGCAATCGTGCTGGCGTGATCCCCCAGCAGATGAAGGCCGGGGACCTGGGGGGCCGGCAGCCCTCGCGGCACCTCACCGACCAGGGCCACCCCATGAGCGCCCAGGTCAAACAGCCAGGACGCCAGCAGACCGCCAACCACCAGGACGAGTGCCCCGGGGACGCGCGGCGCGATCATCCGCAACCCGAAGACCACCGCCAGCGCGACCAGGCCGACGACCACGGTCAGCCCTTGAACGTCGCCGAGCGTCCCGAGCCAGGACCACAGCTCCTGGAGCGGGTTGGATCCGGTCGCCTTGGTCCCGGTGAGCTTGGGAAGCTCGCCGATCACCACGTCGATCGCCGCGCCGAACAGGAAGCCGGTGACTACGGCCCGGGACAGGAACTGCGCGATCCACCCCATCTTGAGCACCGCCAGGAGGAGGAACAGCAGACCGGAAACCAGGGTGATCATCGCCACGAAAGACGCCACATTCTGGACTCCGGTGATCCCGGCCACGGCGACCGCGCTCGCGGCCACGGCCGCCAGTCCCGAGCTCGGCCCGGTCGAGATCTGCCGGCTCGTGCCGAAGACCGCATAAAGGATCGCGCCGGCCGCTGCCGCGTACAGGCCGTTCTGCAGCGGGATCCCCGCGATCCCGGCGTAGCCGAGGTTCTTCGGCACGATCAGGGCAGCGACAGCGAACCCGGCGATGAGATCGTCTTTGAGCCAGCGGCGCTGGTAAGAGCGGATCCACCCGACCATGGGGACAAAGCGCCACCGATCCCGCGCCGGAGCCGACCCGGCGCCCCTCACCGGTCCACCTGATGGGGAGACTCGTACCTGGTTATCCATGTTCCGGCACCTCGCGAACCGGACGGGTGTGGGGTAGCCGAGACGCAGATCGCTGGCCGGGTTCCTGTTGGATGCGCCTCCGGCTGCGGGTCAGCTGCGATGTGTGATGATGCCGGCTACGGGGCGGTCGCCTCGCTTCCGTGCAGGGCGTCCTGGAGTTCTTTTTCGTCGTCTTTGGACAGGGAGGTCTTCAAGACCGTGCCGCCGTACTGGCTCATCGCCTCGATAGCCTTGTCGGGGGTGACCTTTTCCAGCATCAGGAACAGTGCTGAGGTGCCCGGCTGGAGCATGCCGCGGACTTGATCCTGGAACGCCTTGTCGATGCTGGTCTTGCTCAGCTTGCCCATCAGGGCACCCAGCCCGGCTCCCACGGCCATGCCGAAGACCGGGATGAAGAACAGCAGCCCGAACAGCATCCCCCAGAACATGCCCCACGTCGCCCCCGCGCCGACCGCGTGATGGTGGGTGTGGACGTGGTAGCTGCCGTCCTTGTCCCGCACGATCACCGCGATCGCGTCCGGCTGGATAATCAGATCCCTGGCCAGCCGACGCGCCTCATCGGCGGCCGCCTCGGCGGTCGCCTCGTCCGGGTACCCGATCGCAACCAGGTCAGCCATGGCATTTCCCTTCCTCGTAGGGTGTCCCTGCGCCCGCCACTGAGGCGGCATTAGGGAGCATCGCTAGCCGGGATGGCGACGAAAGCCTGATGCCTCTGTGATCCACGCGCAGAGAGAGCTTTCCCGGCTCTGGTCCTGCTGCCGTTAATCGTGTGGCAGGATCTGATCCTGCCTGCGGCGCAGCAGGGATTCCTCACCCTCCTGGGGGTGAATTGGCCGGGTTTACCCACGGTTGGCGGTCCGGCGGATGAGCCTGCGCTCCCGTATGCCGGGCATTTCGGCACCGTCAGGCTGGCCTGCCTGACCGGCGAGGTGTTGTGCGTACCGGGTGGCCAGCGGATCGGCCGTGGCACCGTGGGCGACGACGCTGAGCAACACGGTGATCGTGATGACGTCGACGGCGTGATCGGCAGCGGGGCTGCCCAGTTCCTCCAGCGCGAGCAGGGCGAACACCACCGACGCCAGGCCACGGGGACCGAACCAGCCCACCAGGGCGATCGTGGCCCGGTCGAGCCGTGCGCCGGCCAGTGCCATCGCCACCGGCGCCATCCGGATCACCGTGAGGCTGAGGACCGCATACAGCACGATCTGCCAGGTCAGGCCCTCCACCGCCGGTGCCACTGCGACGGCGCCGAACGCCAGCCAGACCAACAAGGACACCAGGGCGCCGGTTTCCTCGACGAACGGCACCAACGGCTCGCCGCGCGGGCCACCTGCCGTGCCGAACGCTAGCCCGCCGACAAATGCGGCGATGAACCCGTTGCCGTGCAGCGCCACCGCGGATGCGTAGGCGCACACCGCCAGGCCCAGCACCGCTGGGCCGGCAAAGCCTTCAGCGACCCAGCCGCGCCGGCGCGCCATGTTCACCAGCAGGCCACCGGCACCGCCGGCGGCCACGCCGACGAGAAGGCCCACCGCCAGCTCAGCGGCGGCGGCGGCTGGACCGTGGCCGGCGACCTCGCCTCCCGTGGCCGCCCCTGCTATGGCAACGGACACAAAGGGCGTGGCGATCCCGTCGTTCAGGCCGCTTTCGACATTGACCAGCCGGCGGATCCTGGCCGGTATCGCCGGGTTGGATATCATGCCCGCGCCAAGTGCGGCGTCGGTTGGCGCCAGCGCCGCCCCCACCAGCAGCGCCAGCCAGATACCGGCGCTGCTGTCCAGGGCGAATGCTAGCAGCGTGCCCAGGCCTATCGTCAGCGGAAGCGCTGCCCCGAGCAGCCGCAGGTACAGGCCCGCATCCACCCGCAACTCATGCAGCCCGACCCGCGACGCGTCCGAGAAGAGAACCAGGGCGAGGGTGAACTCCGCCAGTTCCTTGATCACCTCTCTACTGGGCGCGACGCCCAGCACTGCCAGCGGTCGGTGGGTGAGCAGCAGCCCGCCCAGCACGAAGGTGATCGGCGCGGTGACGTCGAACCGTTCCAACCTGGCCGACAGCGCGCCCCAGCCAAACACCAGCGCGGCCACAATGGCCAGGTCGGAAACGCTCAAAGTGTCACCCGCCCTGTGAGGGGCACCGCAAGTGCTGTTACCCGAGGGTGGCGACGAGTACAGCCTTGATGGTGTGCAGCCGGTTTTCAGCTTGGTCGAAGACGATGCTGGCCCCTGATCCGAAGACCTCGCCGGTGACTTCGAGGCAGGTGGTCATACTGGTATGCTCCATGATCTCGCGGCTTAGCGTCGTGTTCGGACGTGGGGGAACAGGGCGACCAGGTCCCGGTCGCACATGGTGATGACCGTGTCCAGGTGCATGTAGCTGCGCGACTTCGGCAGGTGCACGGCGAGCACCAGCGTGGCCGAACCCGCCCGGAACAGCGACCGCGCGATCCACAGCACCGCCTGCGGCGTGGTCCGCTCCCCCATGCCGATATCTCGCTGAAACCCGGGGAGGGCAGTCCGTGCTGATGGTTCTGGTATCGGTCATCGCCGGTCAGCCGCCTTCCGGGGCGAGGGTCTTGCTCTGGCGTCGCAGCTGGATGAACTTGTCCACGGCGACGACCGCGGGCGCGATGAGCGACAGGGCGAGCACGACCACCCACTGCCGGCCGCTGAGCGAGGTGGTGTCGAGCAGGCGCTGGAGCATGCCGAGTTCGACGGCGGCCCAGGTGAGGATCCAGCCCAGGATGATCCAGCCCAGGTAGGGGAACACCGGGGAGGACCACGGCGCCTGGCGTTCGCGGCGCATGACCAGGCCGATGTTGACCGCGCTGAACGAGACGATGGCGAAGGCCATGGTCATGTTGACCGACGCGGCCGTGGTGCTGGGCTTGCCCGGGCCCCACTCGAGCACGGACAGGGCGGTGGCCGCGACCACGAACCCGAAGATGAACCAGCGGATGATCCAAGGGCGGGTGACGATCTTGGTGCCGGGCTTGCGCGGCGGCCGCTGCATGACCCCGGGATCGGGGACGTCGACGATGAACCCGATCACCACGGTGATGACCACGAAGAACTTGCAGAACAGCAGCTGGAGCGGGAACAGCGCGACGCCGCCGTTGATGTTCAGGATGGTGGCGTAGACCATCAGCTGCAGCACCGAGGACAAGATCGTCAGCTGCATCCTGATGTAGGTGGAGATCCGCCGGTAGATGTCGCGGCCTAGGTCCACGGCCCGGACCAGAGTGGCAAAGTTGTCGTCGGTCAGCACCATCTTGGCGGCCTGCTTGGAGACCTCCGAGCCGCTGCCCATGGCCACGCCGACGTCGGCCTGCTTGAGCGCGGCGGCGTCGTTGACCGCGTCGCCGGTCATCGCGACCACGTTGCCGGATTGCTGCATGAGCCTGGCCAGCCGCAGCTTGTCCTCCGGTGCCACCCGGCCGAACACGTGCAGCCGGGGGAGCTGCTCGATCACCTGGTCATCGGTCAGGTGCTGCAGCTCGGTGCCGGTGATCACGCCGGGCCCCAGGCCGAGCTCGTCGGCGATGGCGCGGGCGGTGATGGTGTGGTCGCCGGTGATCATCCGCACGTCGACCCCGGCGGCCAGCGCGGTATGGACCGCGTCCCTGGCCTCGGCGCGCAGCGGGTCCACGATCCCCACCAGCGCGACGAAGACCAGGCCGGTGACGGCGGCCATCGGGTCGGCCACCGCCGCCGACATCTCTGCGTCGTCCATGTCCTTGGCGGCGAACGCGAGCACCCGCAGCCCGCGCTCGGACAGCTTGCGGTTGGCGGCCAGGAGGTCGTCCCGGACGGTGCCGATCGGCACCTGCTGGCCGTGCCACAGGGCCCGGTCGCAGCGGTCCAGGACCACGTCCGGCGCGCCCTTGACGGTGACCAGATGCCGTTGCTGGATGATCGGGCCGGCCAGCCAGTCCGGGCGGTCGTGGAAGGTGGCCATGAACTTGTACTCCGAGTCGAACGGCACCTCGGCCCGGCGAGGCAGCGTTTGCCGGGTCTGCTCGGCGTCCACGCCCATCTTCGCGGCCAGCACCACGAACGCCGCCTCCGTCGGGTCGCCGATGACCGAGCCGTCGTCGCCCACGGTGGCATCGGTACACAGCGCCAGGCCCAGGGCCAGGTTGCGGAAGTCGGGCGGCTCCGCCCCGGCCACGCCCAGGATCGCGCCGGTCTTGACGTAGCCGGGGCCTTCGATCTTGAACCAGTCGCCGCCGCCCAGCATGGTGGTGGCGGTCATCGCGTTCATCGTCAGGGTGCCGGTCTTGTCGCTGTTGATGACGGTCGTCCCGCCCAGGGTCTCCACGTCCGACAGCGACTTGACCACCGCCTTGTGCTCGGCCAGCCGCCGCGCCCCCGAGGACAGCATGGCCTGCACGAACGTGGGCAGGCCGGTCGGGATCGCCGCGATCGCGGTCGAGATGCACAGCAGCACCAGGGTGGTGGTGTCCTGGCCCCGCACGATACCGAAGATGGCGATGATCGCCACGGCCGCAAACGCGATCGTGCCGAACACCTTGGTCATGCCATCCAGCTCGCGCTGCAGCGGGGACCGGGTCCGCTTGGTGGCGGTGACCATCCCGGCGATCTTGCCCATCTCGGTCGCGCTGCCGGTGGCGGTCACCACGATCGTCGCGGTGCCCCGGGTGACCTGGGTATTCTGGAACACCAGGTTGGTCCGGTCGCCGAGGGCCACCTCGCCCTCGGGCAACGTGCCCGCGTCCTTGGCGATCGGCGCGCTCTCCCCGGTGAGCGCGGCCTCCTGCAGCTCCAGCGTGGCCGAGGACTCGATCCGTCCGTCCGCCGGGACCACGTCCCCGGCCTCCAGCAGCACGATGTCACCCGGCACCAGCGTGGTGGATTCGATCTGCTCGACCTGCCTGGAGCGCCGCACCCGGGCCTGAGGCACCTGCAGCTTGGCCAGCGCCTCCACGCTGGCCCGGGCCTTCAGCTCCTGGGCCGTGCCCATCACCACGTTGAACGTCACCAGCCCCAGCACCACCACGGCCGTCGCGATCTGGACGATCGCGAAGCTGGCCGCGACCACGATCAGCAGCATGATGTTCATCGGGTTGACCAGCTGGGCCCGGGCCACCACCCACATGCTCGGCGGCGGCTCGGCCGACACCTCGTTCGGCCCGTACTGGGCCAGCCGCCGCTCCGCCTCCCCGGCGTCCAGCCCGTCATCCGGGTCGACACCCATCTGCCCGGCCGCGTCTTCGGCCGACAGGGCGTACCAGGCCAGGTTCTCGGCGGGTTGCTGCACGGTGGTCATCTGGAGCTCCTCGGGACGGTTGCGGCTCACCCGCGCCGCCGCGGCTGGCCTAGTGCGCGAGCTGGACATTTTTCGTCCTGGTGTCGCGGAAGTGTTTCCATCCGTAGTCCAGGGCCACGCTCAGTACCAAGATGCCCGCCAGCGTGGCGATCGAGGCGGGCTCGTGGATCAAAGTGGTGAACACGAAGGTCACGAAGACCGCGCCGGCCGCCACGATCGCCGGGATCAGCATCAGGAGGTTCGCGCCGGTCTCGGCGCGGATCCGCAGGTGCACCGCGGTGATCGTAGTGAACATCACCAGGGCCACCGTCAGCGTGCCGAACACGCCCAGCGCGATGGCCACGTAGATGACCGTGGCGATGCCCAGTGCCAGGAACATCGCCTTGGGCAGCTGGCGGGACGGCTTGGCGAGGTCCTTGGCGGTGAAGGTGATGATGCCGAATCCCAGGAAGGCGAAGAAGGTCAGCGCCACGCTGGAGATGATGTCCCGGGCCTGCGGGTACCGGGCGCCCAGCTTCGCGAACGAGTACCCCTGCAGTCCCGCGACGACCCCGGCGATCAGGAACGACAGCCACACCGCCGCCCCGGCCACCTCGCTGGCCGCGCCCAGCAGCGCGAAGATCCCCGCGCCCACCATCGCCCCGACGCCGATGAACGCCGGCCAGCGGCGCGATCGCCTCGGCCGCGGTCCTGATGTTCCTGCGCTGGACCTCGGTGGTCATGGGGTCGCCCCGGCGCAGCAGCGCATTGCCGCCCAGCGCGATCACGATCCGCATCTCAGACCTTCTCCGTCATCGCTCGGTCCTAGGCGGCCGGCAGTGACGCGTGACCGCCGTCTGGTCCGGCCCGCATCGAGCCGGTGCCCAGATCCTGGGCGAGCGGTTCCGGTGTATCGTCACCCTTCCCAGGGTGATTCGGGGTATTTGCCGCGCTGCTGCGCCGCACCCGCCTTGCGGATCTCGGGTGACTACGATGATGGACAAGGACACGGCCAGGCAGATCAGCCACTGACGGACGTCGAGGGGCGTGGTCTTGAGGAAGGCTTCGAGCGGTCCGAAGACGGTGGTCAGGAGGAGGGTCATCATAGACATGCCGGTGGCGATGACGAACTTGGCGTCGGAGAACGTGTCGAGGCTGAATACCGTCTGGCGCTCGTCCCTGGTGGCGATCGAGAAGAACAAGGCATACAGCGAGAACGTGACCACGGCCATGGTGTGCGCGATCTCTTGCGGGTGCGCCCGTTCGGCCCAGCAGGGCACGCCGACGGCGCCTGCCCCCATCACCAGCCCGGCGGAAACGAGCCAGACGAACCGCCCCCGGTTCAGGATGGGCTCGTCGGGCGGCGCGGCTTCGATACCCAGCTCGCGGGCGATCGAAGACCGTCGCGGCGCGGGCAAGCAGCTGGTCAGGGGCGCCCTTGACGAAGCAGCGGACCACCTCGTGACGCGGTTGCGCCGTCACCAAGCCGGCGACGGCTAGGAGGATCCGGCCATACCGCCGGCGCCGGCTCGCGGCTGGGGTGGCCGCGTTAGCCTGGGCCATCACTGGCTGGCGGGGAACCACCTGGTACGGGCGCGGAGCCTCGCGCGGCGAGGCGGAACTGAATGCGGGCGGCGGGGATGCGTTCCTGCTCGCGGGCCAGCAGGGTCAGCGCGCGGGCATCGGCTTCGGTGGGCCGGTTCAGGTCCAGGGCGCGCGGCCACAGCCGGGCATAGCGGACGGCGGCGACTTCGGCGGCATACACCAGCGCCCGGCCGACCAGGTAGAGCAGGGCGAACATTCCTGCCACGGTGGCGAAGCTGCCGTAGACGGGCCCGGCCTTGGCTACCAGCCTGGCCAGCAGCGGCGCCCCGGCGTTGAGCACCAGCGTCACCGCCGCCGCGCCCACGATGGCGCCCGGCCACAGGGCCCGGACCGGCGCGGGCCGGGCCAGCAGCACCTTGGCGCCGAGCAGTAGCACCGCGAAGACGACCAGGGCCGACCCGAGCACCGCGGCCGCGCGTTGCACCGCGGGCTGGCCGGGCAGCGCGGTGGCCACCACCGTGAGCGCACCGGTGGCCAGCGCCCCGGCCATCAGCGTCGCCAGCATCGCGAACACCCGGACGTACCGTGGGACGAAACCGGCCCGGAAGCGGTGCCGGACCGCTGCCACATGGTTCAGCGTCTGGTAGGCGGAGAACACGACACCGGTCCCGGAGAACAGCAAAGCGATCAGTCCGGCAACGAACGGAATGGTCGACGTCGGCAAAGTGGCCGGCGAGTGCTCGATCGTGGGCCGCAGCGCCTGCGGCACGATCGCCGCGATCAGCCGCCGACGCAAGTCCGGGTGAGCGGCCAGCACCCGCGACAGGACCGCCACCCCGAGCAGCAGCAGCGGGAAGATGCTCAGGAATCCGTAGTAGGTGATGAGCGCCGCCTGCCGCCCCGCCCTCATCGTCGCTGTACTTCTTCACCACCGCGTAGGGGAACCCCAGCACGCCTTGCTTGCGCTGCAGGCGGTCCGCCCAGGCGATGATCCGGTTCACCAGGCCGCTCAAGCCTCCCACGTTCATGAGCCCAGCCTGCCCCGCGCCGCCCTGGCACGTCACCATCCCCGGTATGGGCGGCGGCCGCCCGGGCCGTTACAACATCACGCTGGGTGATGGGGAAGGCCAGCGGCAGCGCGCGCAGAGCCGGATGACCGCATTCAGCCCGCGTTGACGACACGCAACTGGCCGCGGGCCCAATCGGCGAACGTCCGGCGCTGCAACCCGTCGGAAGCCTTCCGGTGACGTCACGCTGTGTGGTTGGCTTGCTCTGCCGGTTGACGACCCCTAGCCGCCGATCTCGCGAGGAGCTGGTCGCCGCCTGGCTATTTGCGCCGAGAACGAACTGGGTGATCTGCGCCGGCGGCATCCAGGCCCTTGTGGGCAGCAAATGGGAACCGCACGCTCGCAGGTGAGAGTAAGGAGGAACGGACATGCTCATCACGACCACCCCCGGGATCGAGGGCCGCCCCGTGACCGAATACCTTGGCATCGTCACCGCCCAGGGCGTGCTCGGCGTGAACGCATTCAAGGACGTGAGCGCCGGCGTGCGCAATATCTTCGGCGGCCGGGCCAAGTCCTACGAAAACGAACTCGCTTCCGGGGTCAGCGATGCGCTGGCCGAGCTGGAGAAGCAGGCGGCCCAGCTGGGCGCCGACGCGGTGGTCGGGGTTGATGTCGACTACGAGTCCGTGGGGAGCAACATGCTGATGGTGAGCGCCTCCGGGACGGCGGTGAAGCTGGGCTGACCTGGGACAAGTCGATCATGACATTCTTCGCCTTCAACCCGCTGAAGCGGCGAACCGGCGCGTCCGGGATGCCGCCGGGCAGATGGGTGCCGACCCGGATCAGGGCCTCGACGTCGGCGAGGAGTGAACCTCGTCCGCCCAGGAAAGGTCACCCCCTCGGGGGTGATGCAGGGAAGCCTCATCGCGCGGCACGTTGGCGGTGTGCGCGGGCGCTTCAGGGCAGGGAGGCGACATGTCAAGATCAGGGCAGGGAGGCGACATGTCAAGATCAGGGCAGGGTGCCGGGAGACCGGCGCTGGCCATCGCGGCGGACAGCAGCAGGTCCGCGGCGCAGCCGGGGGACTCGGGCTTTGACGGTCAGGCGGCGCTGGGGCTGGTCGTGCTGGCCGTGGTGGGTCATGTGCTCCGAAGCCGCCGCTTCTATGAGAAGGTGGCCGTGGCCGCGATCGTGCTGGGGGCGCTGAGAGGGATCGGCCAGGACAACCGGGCCAGCACCACGGCGCGCCTGCAGGCCTGGGATAAGCGGCAGATTCAGCGCCTGGAGCGCAAGGCTCAGCGCCAGGGCCGCGCGGTTAAGGGCTCCGCGCGGATGGCGCGTTCGGGGCCGCCGAGAGGCCTGGCCGGGGCAGGTCCCCAGGACTGACGATCATAGGCCCGCCGGCCGGGAGCGTGGACGCCGAGACCGGCTCCCGCCGTCCCCTCACCCGGGCGGCATAGTCCGCCGGTGGTAGGCGAAGATGGCTAGCATTGTGTGGCCGGGGCGGCGCGTCAAGCTTCGCCTCGCCTGCAGGCTCCGCTACGGGAGGTACCACGATGGCAATCGACACGTTCATGGCCTATGTCGGGGTATATAACTCCGTCAGCGATGCTGACGCCGACTACGACCTGGTTAAGGATTTGCACACCAAAGAGGGCCTGATCGACGCCTATGACGCTGCGGTGGTCGAACGGCGGGCCGACGGGAAGGTCAAGATCACCAAGAAGCACGAGACGCCGACCCGGGTCGGCGGTGTGCTCGGCGGAGGAGTGGGCCTGGCCACCGGCCTGGTCGTGGCGCTATTCCCGTTCGCCGCGATCGGCGGTGGCCTGCTTGCCGTTGCCACCGGCGGCGGCGCGGTCCTCGGCGCGGTTGCCGGTCACGCCGCAGCCGGCATGAGCCGCCGGGACCTCAAGGAACTCGGCGAGCACCTGGACGCCGGGCAGGCCGGCCTGGTGGTGGTCGCGGTGTCCGACATGGGCGCGAAGGTCGAGCGGGCGATGACGAAGGCCAGGAAGGTAGAAGCCCGGCCGTTGAAGGCCGACACCGCCGCCATCGAAGCCGACGCGAAGTCTGGCCAAGCGGGCTAATGGCCAGGCAAGTCGAAGGGTCGCCGATTGCGATCGATATCGGCGATGGGCTTCGGCACCCGGACGGGGTTTACGGCACCGTCAGCGGCTAAGGCGGCGTGCACTGCCGGATCTGACCCTAGGTGTTTCACCAAGAACGGCACCGCTGCAGCCCACCTCGGCCGCGCCCGGATTAACCGCGCACACCGGTCCAGAACTCGGTCACTGATGCTGACCTGGGATTCTATGCGGCCCGCTCGTACTCGTTGATGAGGCTCGGGGCGCGGAGGAACTGCCGCCACGTCGTGTCAGTACGCCGTTCCGGTGCCGGGAATCTACTGTTCGAGCGGTCCGGTGCAGTTGTCACCATCCGAGGGTGATTCCGCAGCGACGCCTCTCCCCGGAAGGACCGGGCAGAGGCTCAGAGGAGGCGCAGGTCAACTGCCCGTTGAAGGGCCTCTGAGCGTGAGGTTGCCCCGAGTTTGCGGTAGATCGACCGGAGATGGGTTTTTACCGTATTGCGTGAAATGTAGAGGATGTCGGCGATCTGCACGTAGGTGCTGGTCGGCAGGAGCATGAGGATGCGCTGCTCGGCAGCGGTCAGGGGCTCGGCCAGCAAATGGCCGGGCCGGCAGGCGCCGGCCTCGGTGGCGCGCACCTCGAGAGCCGCGGCGATCAGCTGTTCGACGAACTGGTCAGGCAGCAGCTGGGCCGCATGCTCGACCAGGTAGCTAGTCACCTGTGGTGCGGTGGTGATGACGGTGTTGAGGAAGCCCTGGTCCCGGGCGCTGTGGAGGGCGCCTCCCAGGATGCTCGCGGCCAAGGGGTCGTCTCGCTCGATAGCGGCGGCCGCCAGCAGTATCTGGACTACCAGCGCGGCGCGTGGCGTCAGGTCGCCAAGGGCCGCCGCCTGCAGGTGTTCCTGTGCGGTGCGGTGATCACCGGCGGCCAGTGCGATCCTGGCCCGGAGCAAGTCGCGGCGGGTGGCGGGCAGCCGGCTGGCCAGCTTGGACGGGGAGCGCAGGTCGCCGAGTGACAGGCGCAGCAGCGCCTCCTGCTCATCGGCTCGGGTCAGCAGCGCCGAGCTTGCCCCGGGTAGGACTAGCCGCGCCGACTCGATCGTGGCCAGCGCCTCGCGGGGCTTCCCGCGGGCGGCCCAGATCCGGGCCCGGTCCAGCAGCGCCAGGAACTCGAAGAGGGGCCGGCGCCGCTCCGATATCAATAGTGTCTGCTCGGCGAGGTGCTCGGCGGCGTCGAGGTCGCGCCGCTCGATTGCGAGGCCGGCCAGCGCGCGCAGGTGATCTACGGCGAAGAAATGCCGCTCGAATCCCAGCCGCCGCGCGTCGGCTTCGGCGGCCTTGGCGGCATCAGCGGCCTCGTCCAGGTGACCGGACTCGAGCCGTGCTAGCGCCAGGGCGCCGGGCACCAGCACCAGCTTGGCCGGTTCGGGGAGTGCAGGTATCGCCAGGGCTGCGGCTGCCTCGCGCTCAACTGCGCCGAGGTCATCCAGGCATGGATAGACGCGCAGGAGGATCAACGGGACGGCGGCGTTCCACTCGTCGGTGAGCTGCGTCTGCTCCTGGATGCCCCGAGCTCTCATGGCTGCGTCGACGGCCTTGTCCAGCTGGCCGATCACGGCGTAGCGGAATGACTGTATCGCCGCGTACCGGGCCGCCAGCCTCGAGTCAGGCGGGATCGACGGCCGGGCCCGCTCGAGCAGGTCGAGGTACTGGCTACCGCCGGTCGTCTCACCCGACAGCAGCAGGTCGGCGGCCAGCCCCAGCAGCTCGTCGGGGACATCCACGAGCAGCGTGGGATCGACCGTGCTGAGGTCCGGCGGTGGAGGTAGCCCGGGGTCTTGCAGGAAGTCGGCCACGACCCGGTCCCGTAGGAGAGCCAGGGCCCGGTAGGCCTGCCGCGCCGCCAGGAAGTGGCGGGCGGCGCGCCTGGTGTCACCCGCTGACTCGTACCATTCGGCCGCCCGTAGCTGCAGCATGTGCTCTCGGCCCTGGTCTCTGGCGCGCAGCTCCGCGTGCAGTATCTGGCGCACCAGAGGGTGGTACCGGAAACTGGTCTGCTCCTCGTCAAGTGCCACCAGGAACAGGTGGGCGGTGTCAATGCCGTGCAGGAGCGCCGCCGCGTCCTGCCTGCCGGTGATCGCCGTGCACGCGCCTTCGGTCAGCACGCTCAATATGGACGCGTCGAGCATGAACCGCGCCACCTCCGGCGGCTGCTGGTCGAGGACCTCAGCGATGAAGTACTCGGCGATCGTATGGCTGCGGACCTCCAGCGCATGCGCCACCCGCGCCGGGTCCGTGGTACCGCGCAGCGACAGCGCTGCCATCTGCAAGGCGGCCGGCCACCCCTCGCTTCGCTGATGAAGCATCGCCAGGTCAGCATCGGAGAGCTGGACGCCGAAGTTCGCCAGCAGGTCGCGGCTGTCAGCCAGGGAGAAGTACAGGTCACGATCGCGGACTTCGCACAGCTCACCGGACATCCGCATCCGGTGCAGCCGCAGCGGAGGGTCATAACGGCTGGCCAGCACCAGCTGGGCGCTCTTCGCCGGCCAGCACTCGACCAGTTCGGTCATGGTCCTTGATACCGCTGACGCCGCGATATGGAAGTCGTCCACGATGATCGCCGACCCTGCGGGCAGCCTGGCGGCATCGTTGGCGATCGACGCGATGACATCAGCTGAGATCTGCCCGTCCATCGCCAGCAGGTCGGCGGCATCGGCGCCGAACTCCGGGTCAACGACACGAGGGGCGTCGATGAACCCGGCCCAGAACCGGACCGCGTTGATGTCGGCGCCATGGCAGGACAGCCAGGACGTAACCCCAGGTGGTCGTGCCGCCGCCCAGTCCGCCAGCAGCACGCTCTTGCCCGCCCCGGCCGACCCCACGACAACTGTCAGCCGCCGGCCCGCCCCTGCGGTCAGCCGGTCATGCAGCTCGGACCTTATGACCAGCGTGGCGGGCAACGTCGGCGGCCTGAACTTCGTCAGCGCGAACTGCGGGTCTCGAGAGGCGCCGTGCTCGACGGCTGCGCTCTCTACCACCACTCGTCCCATCACAATTATTCCTGCTGATCGATGAAGGCAATACGATAAGTAAACGCCGCATGGCGTCTCCTGGGAAGGAACGAAGCTCCGCCGACGAGGCAGATCGTCCTGGGTCACCCTCGAAGAGGTGATGATGCGGACCCGCGGGCCGGGCATGCTGACAGCACAGATGGCAAGTGAGCGACAAGATCTCGAGGCCTGATTCTAGTGCGACCCCAAACGTATGAAATTACTTTCGCAGGTCAAGCCGGTTCTGTGGTCCGCGCGGAACTTGAGGACTGCGAGGTTACAGTGGGCCGGGGCACAACCACCGTGCGCGCCGAGCTACCAGATCAAGGGGCCCTCTTGGGACTCGTGCAGCGGATCACCGGGCTCGGGCTTGAAGTGGTAGACATGCACCTCGTGGCGCCGCTACCGGAGCAATGAACCCCGCCGCGGAACCATGTCCGGGACACGCGGGCCGTGCCGGATTGTGGAACTTCGGCCCGCTCGCCTTGTGTTGAGCCGACGCGTCCGCTCCGGCATCCGGCTGCTTTCACCCCACCCGGGTGAAGCGCCGGCTTGCCCGGAAGAGGAGGCTGTGGTGGCGTCCGACGATGGCCGGGGTGTGGTGTAAGTGCGCAAATGGTTGCCTGGCCTGCAGACGGTCAGGTCCTACCAGCGGGAGTGGCTGGCCAGGGACGTCATCGCCGGGATAGTGCTCAGCACGCTGCTGGTCCCGCAGGGCATGGCGTATGCCGAACTGGCAGGCCTGCCGCCGATCACCGGACTGTACACGTCCATCTTGTGCCTGCTCGGTTATGCGGTGTGCGGCCCGTCGCGGATCCTGGTGCTGGGCCCGGATTCCTCGCTCGGACCCATGATCGCCGCGACGATCCTGCCGCTGATCGCCGCCAACGGCGACGCCAAGCGGGCCGTCGCGCTGGCCTCGATGCTGGCGCTCATGGTCGGGGCGATCATGGTCGTGAGTGCGGTGGCGAAGCTCGGGTTCATCGCCGCACTGATCTCCAAGCCGACGATGATCGGCTACATGAACGGCCTGGCGCTGACCATCCTGGTCGGGCAGCTGCCCAAGCTGTTCGGGTTCAAGGTCGAGGCGAACGGCTTCCTTAGTGAGCTCACCGGCTTCGTCAAGGGAGTGGCCAACGGTGAGGCGGTCGCCGCCGCGGCCGCGGTGGGGATCACCGGGATCGCGCTGATCCTGGTGCTGCAGCGCTGGCTGCCGAAGATCCCGGCCGTGCTCATCATGGTCGTACTGGCGATCGCGGCGACGTCGGTCTTCAGCCTGGCCGATCATGGCGTCAGCCTAGTGGGAGTGCTGCCCAAGGGGTTCCCGCCGCTCACCATCCCCGATATCCGCCTAGCCGACCTGGGGCCCCTGTTCGCCGGAGCCCTGGGGATCGCCTTGGTGTCCCTCACCGACACGATCTCCACCGCGTCGGCGTTCGCCGCCCGCACCGGGCAGGAGGTCCACGGCAACGGCGAGATGACCGGGATCGGCGTGGCGAACCTGGCCGCCGGCCTGTTCCAGGGGTTCCCGGTCAGCACCAGCGGGTCACGGACGGCGGTGGCCGAACGAGCCGGGGCGAAAACCCAGCTCACCGGGGTCACCGGGGCGGCCGTGATCATTCTTATGATCGTGCTGGTCCCGGGCTTGTTCCGGAACCTGCCTCAGCCCGCGCTGGCCGCGGTGGTGATCACCGCATCGCTGTCGCTGGCCGACATCCCGGGCACGGTGCGGCTGTGGCGGCAGCGCAAGGTGGAGTTCAGCCTTTCGATCACCGCGTTCCTCGGTGTCGCCCTGCTTGGCGTGCTCCCCGGGATCGCGGTCGCCGTGGCACTGTCGATCCTCAACATCTTCCGGCGGGCCTGGTGGCCCTACGACACCGAACTCGGGCGGGTGGAGGGCCTGGAGGGCTACCACGACGTGCACACCTATCCGGAGGCCCAGCACCTGCCCGGTCTGGCGATCTACCGGTTCGATGGCCCGCTGTTCTTCGCCAACGCCACCACGTTCCGCGACGAGGTCCGGCGGCTGGCCCGGGCCGACCCGCCGCCCAGGTGGATCCTGATCGCGGCGGAGCCGGTCACCGACGTGGACACCACTGCATCCGATGTGCTCGAAGAACTCGACGAAACTCTGAACGCCCAGGGCATCAGCCTAGTGTTCGCGGAGCTCAAGGACCCGGTACGGCGAAAGATCGAACGCTACGGGCTCACCCGCACCATCGACCCCCGCCACTTCTTCCCGACCATCGAATCCGCCGTGGCCGCCTTCCGGGAGAAGACCGGCGCTGACTGGGTCGCCGCCGACGAGGCCGCTGGCGACACGACAGCGCCGGGCCAGGCAGCCGCCGGAACTGGCCCACCGCGCGACAGCCCTCATCATTAGCGCCGATGAGGGCCAAAGGCAGGGAAAGTATTTCAACCTTTCCGTCGGCGGCCCCCTAAAGACTGAGGCAGGGTAAGACTTGTGATCGGTCGGGGCCGTAGCAGAGGGGAGCCCTGCCGCGGTGGCAGGCATGAGGCCCGCGAACTCGCCCACGGGGTCATCGGGTCCGCGCGAGTGACCGCGTTCGGCGTGAGTAACGTTGCCCCCGCCGGTGCGGTAGTGGGCGGGCTGGTCATCGTCGTGGCGTACGCCGGGTTCGCCGCTCCGCTGGTCGTACTCATTGCTCTCGTCGCGTCCTTGTGCTGCGCCATCAGCATCGCCGAGTTCGCCCGCAGGCTGCCCTCTGCTGGCTCGCTCTACACCTACAACAGCTGCGGGCTGGGCCGGACGGGAGGGTTCCTGACCGGCTGGATGCTGGTCTTCGCGTACGCGTTGTACGTACCCGCCGGTACCGCGCTCACCAGCGCATACGCGTCGCAGCTACTGACCGACACGCTGCATGTGACCGTCGGCGGCTGGGCCCTGTTCCTGGTCATCCTGGCGGCCGCGGTCCTGGTCGCCTACCTGGGCATCAGGACCTCCTCCTGGGTCGATCTGGTCCTTGCTGCCGGGGAAGTGGCCGTGATCGCGGCCCTGGCTATCACCATCCTGGTCAAGATCGGGCCAGCACATTACTCAGCTGCCGTTCTCTTGCCCGCATCGTCGCCGACCGGCCAGCTCACCGACGTCACCAATGCGATGATCTACGGCATCACCGCCTTCGCCGGCTTCGAGGCCGCCGCCGCGCTCGGCGAGGAGGCCAGGCACGCACGCCGCTCCATCCCCGCAAGCACGATCGGCATCGTCATCGTGACGGGCTTGTTCTACCTGCTTGTCGTGTGCGCGGAGGCGTTCGGCCTGGGCCGGCACAATATTTCCAGCCTCACCCGGCAGCTTAGCCCGCTGGGCTATCTCACCAGCCGGTACTGGTCGCCATCAGTGCTGTGGGCTATCGACCTAGTCGTCGTGCTCACCGGCCTGGGCTTCGTCACCGCCGCGGTCAACGCGCTCATCCGGGTCCTGTTCGCCATGGGACGCGAACGGGTTCTTCCGCCGTCACTTGCCCGGCTGTCCAGCCGCCGCACCCCGGTCGTCGCCATCGGCTGCGTCGCCGTGCTTACGCTGGCACTCGGGCTGCCATTGACGTACACCTATGGCGGTGTGCGCACCTTCGGGTATCTCGCCGGAGCCGCCGGGCTCTCGGTGGTGCTCATCTACCTCGCCGTGAATATCTCGAGCATCCGCGCGTTCCGCACCAAGTTCCGCGACGAGTTCGGGCTCTGGCGTCATCTGCTCGTACCTGCGACGGCCACTGTGTTTTTCCTGTTTCCGCTCTGGGGGATCCTTCACCCGCGCGGCCGGGCGCTCATGGACCTGCTGCCCTTCGCAGCTCTCGGCTGGCTCGGCCTTGGGGTCGTCGCCGCTGCCGTCCTCCGGGCCCGGCGGCCGGCAAGCTTCGAGATGCTAGGCCGGGTTTTCACCCCAGCTAAGGATGACCAGCAGGTGCCTTAGACCGGTCAGCGGAGCATGACCATGTGCAGCCCGCGGCCCGACGCTGGCGGGATCACCCTCGCATGGGTGACGACATCCCAGGACGGCCCAACAGGCTGGAGTCGAGGTTTTGACCATTCTGACCTGGGAGGCCGTAATGATATCGGCAACAATAAAGCCAGCCAGGAGCGCGGGCGGGCGCCAGGGTGAAGGCCAATGGATGATCATCTTCGGAGCAGTCCTGCTGGCGATGGTCGGCTTCTTCAACCTGATCGACGGCATCGCCGCGATCGCCAACTCGCACATCTTCATCGCTAACGCGCACTACGTGATCGGCGACCTGCGCGCCTGGGGCTGGGTCACCCTCATCTTCGGTGCCGTGCTGGTCCTCGCTGCGGTCGGGGTAATGGCCGGCAACCAGGTGGCCCGCTGGTTCGCAGTGGCCATGATCGCTCTCAACGCCATTGCCCAGATGTTCGTCATCCCGGCTTACCCGTTCTGGTCCCTGACGATCATCGCTGTGGACGTGGTGGCCCTATGGGGACTGTGCGCTTACGGAAGCCGCGAAAACCTGGCCGTCTAGGCGGTCACGCATCACCTTCGGCTGGAGGTGAGACATGGCGGATGCGCGAGAGACGCGGGTCGGCCAGCACCACCCTGGGCGGGTGAAGGACCGGCACCCGGGCGGTGGCACCATGCGAAATGGGAGGACATCATGGCTAAGCTGCCGCGCCCCCAGGCGCCCGCGATCGTCCGCGCTCTGTACCCGGGCCTGGTCGACTGGCTGGAGTCGCCATGGGCCGGTCCGCCGCAGTTCGCGGCGGCCCATAGTTTCCGGGTCGAGGAAATGGCCCGGGACAACCGCTACATGATCCGAGCCGAGCTTCCCGGCCTGGACCCGAACAGGGACATCGAGGTTACTGTCGAAGGCAGGACCCTGACCATCCACGCGGAGCGCCGCCAGGAGGACAACGGGCCCTATCGCTCAGAGTTCCGTTACGGCTCGCTCACCCGGCTATTCAGGCTGCCCGCCAGAGTGGACGCCAACGACGTCACCGCCCGCTACGAGAAGGGCGTCCTCGAGGTCAGTGTTCCGGCGCGTGAGGGAAACCCGGAAGGCATCCGAGTACCGATCGAGAACGCAGACTCAGCCCAGGCCGGAAACCCAGGGGACGGCAAGAACCAGCCAGCCGGACGCACACCCTTGACCCCGGGCGACGAGCAGCCCCGGTCTTAGGCGGCGCCCTCTCGGCGCGGTCGCGTGTGACCTGGCATGGCCCGGATAGCTGTGCGTCCGGGTCAAGTGAGCCAGTGGCCACCTAACCGGGAGTACTTCCTGCTGGACAGCCAGGCGATTCCGGCCTGGGCACCCGCCGGTGCCCGAGCGCCTCCAAGGAACAGCAGGCTTGCTGGCCTCGTTCTCCGCTTAGCCCTCTATCACGTAGTAGATGCCGCTTGCGATGAGCCAGAAGCCGAGGAGCAGGCATCCGATGATGATCGCCCGGTCGGTGTGGGCCTCCATCCAGGTCCTGAACCTGGTCAGGAATACCTGGCTCTGGTCGGGTCTGAAAGCGGCATAGATCTCCAAGGCGATGTAAGACGCCGAGCCCAGGACACAGAACCCGAACAGTGCGAGAAGGCTCTCCCGGCTGGACAGCTTGGCCTCCACCACACTGGCCGCCCCCGCTGCGATCAGGGTCCAGGGCTGAAGCGCAGGGGCCAGGCCCAGGGCGAACCACGGCGACATGTTGTCCACGTGCTCCTGCCACTTCGGCGGCTTCTTCGGTTTCTTCGGTCCCCGCATCCTCCGGCGCTGCCGGATCGCGAGCCCGACCAGGAAGGTTCCGATGGCGATCTTCACCGCCAGCGACGCCAGTGACGGGACCGTGTTCGGCTTGGGCGGGTTATTGCCGGTGGCGAGCACCGTGACCGTGACCACGACGGCTAGGGAAACGAGCCAGCCGAACAGGTAGGCCGCACCCTTTCGCACGCCGCGCTTTGAGGGGAGCACGACGACGAATGACGTCAGCGGCAGCGGATCGAGCGCGATCGCCAGGCCAATCAACAGAAGATCAAGAACCACGGCCGTCCTCCCACCTGACCTTGACCGAAGACGTCCGGCCCTGAGATCACCCAGGGCCGGGTGAAGTCCTGGAGCTGCGCCCGGGGCCACTAACGGGACCTCGCGGTAGTCCAGACCGGGGATGGTCACCGCAGTGGCAGCAGATGATCTCGTACACGCTGGTGTAGCCGCCTTCCGGTTGCCCGTCCACGATGCAGACCGACCGGCGCCGCAGGACCACCGTCCAGTCCTGCCCGGGCTTATCGCTGGTGTTCATTCCTGCCCCTTTGTGCCACGGCTTCGCTGAGGCTTGCGGGGATGTGCCGCCTGTGGGACGGCCTGCCAGGGCCGTGGCAGGTTGGCCGGGGTGATCCGCGCGTGCCGGCCGGCTGGCACCCTGCCGGTCGGCCCCGAATGTCGGGACCTCTGGCCCTAAATGCGCACCTCACGCGGGGTGACGGTGAAGGTGAGGCCATGGGCCCACGTTCGGTGTTTGGCCTCCTCCGCTCGCCTGGACGGCGCGGAGAGAGGTTGAGCACAGGCGACAGGGGCCCGGCGATTCTGGCATAGGAGGTCACCATGACTTCGGCAACAATGAGGCGGGACAGCAGCGCGGGCAGGCGCCGCGCGGAAGGGCGCGGCTACGGGATGGTCCTGTTTGCGTCGGTCCTGCTGCTCGTCATCAGCTTCTTCAACATGCTGTACGGCATCGCCGCGATCGCCAACTCGCACGTGTTCGTCGCCAACGCGCACTACGTGATCGGCGACCTGCGCGCCTGGGGGTGGGTCACGCTCATCATCGCGGCCGCGCAGCTGGTCGCGGCAGGCGGCGTCCTGATGGGTAACCAGCTGGCGCGCTGGTTCGCGGTGGCCGTGGTCGGCCTGAACGCCATCGAGATGATGTTCTTCCTTCCAGCGTACCCATTCTGGGCGCTGGTCATCATCGCCGCGGACGTGGTGGCGCTGTGGGGGCTGTGCGCTTACGGCAGCCGCGAGAACCTCGAAGCCGTCTAGCACCGCAGTGCACGGACCGGTCTTGACCGGGGACAGGCTCTGCCCTGAGGGAGGAGGCGGGAAGCTGGTACCGGCCCGGTGAGCAGTGATGGAATGTATTCCATCACTGCGCCGGGCCCGCGCTGGGCTTTCCCAGTCCGACGGGCTCTCTGGTTCACCGGTTTACTCCACAATTGACACCCCCGTCCGGGCTGCCGGATGACGGTCTGCTGATCCAGCGGCGTAGGCGTCCGGTAGTGATACCACTGGTTCACCCCGCCCGCCTGGGCCTGGATCGCGGCGAACATCCGGTCGCTCTCATCTGCCCGCGCTATAACCGCTCCTGATCGGGCAAGCTGGACCCGTGCTACCCGGGTGCCGAACTGGAGCACCTGCCTGCGCAGGGGCTGCCACCGCCGGCCGACACCGAAGGAGACAGTGCTGTGCCTGCTGACGACGACACGCCGCGCGGACGCCGATCGCTGGACAAGGGCCGGATGGAAGCATTCAGCGACGGCGTGTTCGCATTCGCCGCGACGCTGCTGGTAGTCGACCTCGCGCTTGGTCCGGGGAGCACGGCACTGCAGAAAGTGCTGCACGCCTGGCCCTTCTACCTGGCCTACGTCGTCAGCTTCCTGACCATCGGCGCCGCATGGCTCGCCCACACCGCCTTGACCGACCGGCTCACGCAGGCCGATCCGCTCCTCCTGCGACTCAACTTGCTCCTCCTGCTCGCGGTGGTCTTCCTGCCGTTCCCGACCCGGCTCCTCGCAGACGCCCTGCATAACACCAGCGGCGAACGGGTGTACGTCACCATGTACGGGCTCACGCTCCTGGCCATCCGCCTCCTGGGGGCCGCCCTGGACGCGTACGCGCGGCACGAGCACCTCTACTCCCCGCGCGAAGACGGCGAGGAACCGCAGGACACCCCGCCAAAGAAACTTCTGCCCGTCGTCATCGGGTACGTGATCGCGATCCTCATCGGGCTCGCCGCGCCGGGAGCGGCGGTGGCGCTTTATTTCGGTCTCGCGGTGTACCTGATCGTGCCGTTCCGGGAGGTCGCACGGCTGCTGTTCCGGCGCCCTTAACCCTCCCGCCAGGAGCGCGCCCCCACGCCCGGCCGACCCGCGGCGATCATGCCGGAAGCGATGGATGGCGCGTCAACCGCGCTAGGGGCTTGGTCATATGGGGTAGCGGGTTGGTTCGGTGGTGTACTGCCTGCCGGAGGGGGTCGTCCACCGGAACGTACCGGGGGTGGGCTGTTCGACTGTCCAGCGGGGGTCTTGCTTGAGCCGGTGCTCGTGCCTGCACTTAGGCCCGCCGTTGCACAGGCAGCTCCTGCCGCCCTGGTCGTACGGGGTGTTGTGCTCGAAATCCGCCCGGACCGAGGGACGCCGGCACATGGGTCCGGTGCACATGGCGTGCCGGATCTGCGAGAGGTGCCGGAGCTTGACCCCCGGGTCGTGACCCTTGGCCTGGAAGCGGTGATCACACTCGTCAATCGCGATCGGGTCGATCACGACCAGCAGGGCGGGCTGGCCGCGGATGCCGGTGGTGAACCGCCAGCTTCCGTATCCACCGGGCGGCCCGTCCACATCGGCGGGGGTGAAGGTGAATCCGGGCCCCGGTGGATCGTGGCCGCCGGGCGGCCCGGTTTTACGCTGATCGGCCTGGCACCTGGGCTCGGGTCTGGCGCATCCGTGACCTATGGCATGGCCTTGGTTGTCGGTGACAGTGAAGCACCAGGTGGTCTTGGGGCTGGCGGCCGAGGCGCGGGCCAGATCCCGGGCGAGCCATGGGTCGACGGGGCCGAGGCCGGGGATCTCGCCGGGCCGGTCGGCCAGCTCGATCAGGGTGGCCAGCGGGACGGTCAGGTGGTTGCGGCCGGTGAACCCGGCGGGGATCACCCCGGACCCGGGTGGTGTCCAGGATCCGGCCGGGCTGGGCGGGCTGGCCGGGCTGGCCGGGCTGGCCGGACTGGGCGGACTGGGCGGGTTAGGTGAGGCAGGGCTGACTCCTGCTTCTGCGGCGGGGGCCGTGGGACGCGAATCGGTGTCCAGGAGCAGATCGAGGTAAGCGCGGGCGCGAAGCTCGTCCATGCTGCCCTCGAGCCCGGCTTCCTTGAGCTGAAGAGCCCACCAGGTGATCCGCTGATCCGCGGCCAGGACCTCGGCGGGCGGGAGCTCGCGGCCGGCCAGGGCGGCGTTGCCGCTGTCCTCGGGCCAGCGCTCCACCCGGGCGTCCCGGGCCGCCGCCTCCCGCCGCTTGCGGGCCTTGCCCGGCGCGACCTCCATCACCGCCCGGGCGATCGCGGCGCGCAGCCCGCCCGGGCTCAGCCGCCCCGCCCGGCCCAGGACCATTGCCTCGGCCGCCTGCGCCTCGTCCGGGTCCAGCACGGCGGTGGCCCGGGCGATGATCTCGGCCTTGGACCGCCGCAGCACCCCGGTCCGGAACGCTGCCTTGGTACCGGGCAGCTTCACTTCCAGGGCGCGGGCCAGGTCCAGCATCGCGTCCGCCTCATAGCGGGTCCCGGCCAGCGCCCAGCGGATCTCGTCCCCGGCGAACTCTTCCCAGCCTTCCGGCATCCGCGCCTGGCCCTCCAGCGGGCAGCCCGGCGCCGGTCGGCGGCGGATCAGCTCCGCGACCGCGGCATGCTTGAGAGAACACGCGGACGCCTCGGCCCGGTCCAGGGCGCAGATCAGCCCGATGATCTCATCATCGGCGGCGCCGCCGAGCCGCTCCTGGTCGCCGGCGGCCCGCTCGGCGAACCCCAGCAGCGCCGCCCCGCCCGGCGCGACATCCAGCGGCTGCCCGGCGCCGAACCCGCCCGCCGGGCTGCCGGACCAGCCGGGGACCCGGCGCGCGGACCCGGGCTGGCCGGGGCCGCGGCGCCCCCGGGTCCCGGCATCGACGGCGGCCAGTTCGGCCAGCAGACCCCGTTGGGCGAGGTTCCCGGCGTCGGCGGCGTCCGCCGCGGCCAGCTCGCCGGTCTCGGCCCAGATCGCGGCCACGTCCAGGTCCCAGGGCATGGCCGGGTGCCCGGGGTCGTCATACTCCTC
Organism: uncultured Actinomycetes bacterium; assembly: GCA_963769715.1. GTDB lineage: Bacteria > Actinomycetota > Actinomycetes > Streptosporangiales > Streptosporangiaceae > Palsa-504. The sequence goes on along the minus strand of CAVYNE010000030.1, from coordinate 289,612 downwards.
GTCCGGACCGGGCGGCTCGTCCTCATCGAGCCCGGAGTCCAGCCACGCTTGCACGTCCCGCGGATCGCGGATCGACTCGACGGGACGCCACGCCGCCTCATCACCCGGCCCAGGGACGCCGGAGCCCAGGCCGGGGTCCTCGTCCGGCCCGGGGCCAGGGGAAGCGGGGGCTGAGGGCACGCGCCACCACCGTTCGGATGAATGATCTTGACCTTGCCTATACTAGAACATAATAGCGAATTAAGGCCTCGATCGCAAGGATATATGCGATTTTTGAACAGAGATACGGTAGTGTTCCAAGTGGCGGAGCCGCGCTCTACCGGCCACAACAGCACCGCGAAGCCAACTACCCGGACCCGTGCCCGGCTCATGGACATGGATGCAGCATGCTGCGCCAAAGAGAGGGTACGCTGCCGCATCCATGCCCTTCGGGCCGCGCCCCGCGGGGCGGGGTTAGGGGCGGTAGGTGACCGGGAGGCGCTTGATGCCGTTGATCCAGCCGGAGCGCAGGCGCACCGGATCGCCGGCTTTGCGGATGTCCGGCATGGCGTCGGCGATCGCGTTGAAGATCAGCTCGATCTCCAGCTTGGCCAGGCTGGCGCCCAGGCAGTAGTGCGTGCCGAGGCCGCCGTAGCCGAGGTGCGGGTTCGGGCTGCGACGGACGTCGAACCGCTCGGGAGCCTCGAAGACCTCCTCGTCGAAGTTGGCCGAACGGTAGAAAAGACCGACGCGCTGGCCCGCCTTGATCTCCTGGCCGCCCAGGACGGTGTCCTGGGTCGTGGTGCGCTGGAACACCGTGATCGGGGTGGCCCAGCGGACGATCTCGTCCGCCGCCGTATCGGGACGGGAAGCCTTGAACAGCTCCCACTGGTCCGGGTGATCCAGGAGGGCGAGCATCCCGTGCGCGATGGCGTTTCTGGTGGTCTCGTTGCCGGCCACCGCCAGCATCAGCACGAAGAAGCCGAACTCGTCATCGGACAAGTGGCTGCCGCCGATCTCGGCGCTGATCAGCTTGGTGACGATGTTGTCCCGGGGGCACCCGCGCCGCTCCTCGGCCATGGCCAGGCTGTAGCCGAGGATCTCGGTGGCGGCGATCATGCCGTCTTCCTCCTCCCCCGGGCCCCGATCGTCGTAGCCGATCATCCGGTTGGACCAGGAGAAGATCTTGCCCCGGTCCTCCTGCGGGACGCCGAGCAGTTCGCTGATCGCCTGCAGCGGCAACTCGGACGCGACGTCCGCGACGAACTCGCCGGTGCCGGATTCGAGCGCCGTCGCCACGATGCGCTGGGCGCGTTCGGTCAGGGCCTGGCGCAGGTTGCCGATGGCCCGGGGGGTGAAGCCGCGGGAGACGATGCCGCGCAGCTGGGTGTGCTCGGGCGGGTCGATGTTGAGCAGGATGAACCGCTGCATCTCGATCGACTCGCGGGGCATCCCCTCGGCGAACCGGATCAGCGCGGTGTTCTCCCAGGACGAGTAGACGTCCGGCGTCTTGGAGACCTTCAAGATGTCAGCGTGCCGGGTGACCGCCCAGTACCCCTCGTCATCGAAGCCGGCCGATCCCCGGCGCTGCGCGACCCACCAGACGGGGGCCGCGCGGCGCAGCTCGGCCAGCTCCCGGGCCGGCACCCCGGTCGTGTAGATCTCGGGGTCGGTGAAGTCAAAGCCAGGCGGGATGTCCGGCACGGCCACGGCTGCCTCCCTTGGCCATAGTCTTCCTTGGCCATTAGTGGAACGTGTTCTAGTTTTGATTACACCACGGATTCTGGAGGCGAGCCATGGGCACTGCGGTGATCGTCGAGGCGGCACGGACCCCGATCGGCAAGCGCGGCGGGGGCCTGGCGGGCCTGCACGCCGCCGTACTCCTGGGCGGCATCCAGGTGGCCCTGCTCGACCGCGCGGGCCTCGCGCCAGCCGCCGTCGAGCAGGTGGCGGGCGGCTGCGTGACGCAGGCGGGCGAGCAGTCCAACAACGTCACCAGGACCGCCTGGCTGCACGCCGGACTGCCGTATGCGGCCGGGTGCCTGACGCTCGACGCCCAGTGCGGTTCGGCGCAGCAGGCCGCGCACCTGGTGGCCGGGCTCATCGCGGCCGACGCGATCGGGGTCGGGATCGCGTGCGGGGTGGAGGCGATGAGCCGGGTGCCGCTGGGGACCGCCGCCCGGGCGGACGCCGGCTCGCCCCGGCCTGCCTCGTGGGACATCGACATGCCGAACCAGTATGTCGCCGCCGAGCGCATCGCGCAGCGGCGCGGGCTGTCGCGCGAGGACGTCGACGCCTTCGGGTTGCGGTCCCAGACGCTGGCCCAGGCCGCCTGGGCGCAGGGCCGGTTCGACCGGGAGGTGGTGCCGGTCAAAGCCCCTGACGAGGCTGGGACCCGGGTAGTCGACCGGGACGAGGGACTGCGGGAGACTTCCATGGCGGCGCTGGCCCGGCTCAGGCCCGTGGTCGAGGGCGGCCTGCACACGGCCGGCACGTCGTCGCAGATCTCTGACGGTGCGGCCGCCGTGCTGCTGGCCTCGGCGGACCGGGCCCGGGCGCTTGGGCTGCGGCCCCGGGCCCGGATCCTCGCGCAGTGCCTGGTCGGCGCCGAACCGTACTACCATCTGGACGGCCCCGTCGCCGCGACGGAACGAGTACTGACCTCGGCCGGCATGACGATCGGCGACATCGACCTGTTCGAGGTCAACGAGGCGTTCGCGTCGGTGGTGCTGTCCTGGATGGCCGCGCACGAGCCCGAGGAGGACCGGGTCAACGTCAGCGGCGGCGCGATCGCCCTGGGCCACCCGGTGGGCAGCACCGGCGCCCGGCTGCTCACCACCGCGCTGCACGAACTCGAGCGGCGCGGCGCGGGCACGGCACTGATCACCATGTGCGCCGGCGGCGCGATGGCCACCGCCACGATCATCGAGCGCCTGTGACGCCTTCGGGATGTCGGGGCGGCTCAGGGGTGCTGGCTGCTCACCGCGATGACCTCGCCGGTGAGGTAGGAGGCGTAGTCGCTGGCCAGGAAGACCATGACGTTGGCCACCTCCCAGGGCTCCGCCGCGCGGCCGAATGCCTCGCGGCCGGCTAGTTCGGTCAGCAGCTCCTCGCTGGTCACCTTGGCCAGGAACGGGTGGATGGCCAGGCTCGGCGCCACCGCGTTGACCCGGATACCGTGCCCGGCCACGTCCAGCGCGGCGCAGCGGGTGAACGCCATCACGCCCGCCTTGGCCGCCGCGTAGTGCGCCTGGCCCGGCTGGGCGCGCCAGCCGAGCACCGAGGCGTTGTTGACCACCGCTCCCCCGTGCCCCTGGGCCACCATCTGGCGCAGCGCCGCCCGGGTGCAGCGAAAGGTCCCGTTGAGCGTGACGTCGAGCACCCGCTGCCACTGCTCGTCGGTCATGTCGAGCACCGAAGTGGTGCCGCCGAGCCCGGCGTTGTTGATCAGCACGTCGACGCGGCCGAAGTGCCCGGCCGCGCCCTCGATCAGCGCGGCGACCTGCGCCTCGTCGGTGACATCACAAGATTGGGACCAAACGGATCCGGCGTGAGCCCCGGCGAGCTCCTCGTGCGTCGCGGCCAGCCGCCTGGCGTGCTGATCGCTGATCGCCACGCTGGCCCCTTCTTCCAGGCAGCGCCGGGCGGCGGCACGGCCGATGCCGGTGCCGGCCGCCGCGGTGATGACGACCACCTTGCCCTTGAGCAGATTGCGGCCCTTCATGACTTCTCGGATCGGGGCAGGCCGAGGGCGCGGCTGGCGATGATGTTCCGCTGGATCTCGTCGGACCCGCCGTAGATCGTGTCGGCCCGGCTGAACAGGAAGAGCCGCTGCCATTCGTCGAGGTCATACGGCTCGTGCCCTATCGGGGGGGTCTGGGGCCCCTGGGGTCTGGGGTGTCCCCAGGGGGCAGAGTGTCCCCCCGGGCCAGCAGAGGCTACCAGCGATTCGGCGCCTCGTACCTCCATAGCCAGCTCGCCGAGCGCCTGGTGCCAGCGGGACCACAGAATCTTGAGCACGGACGCCTCGGTGTCGTTGGTTTCGTCCAAGGTATCGAGTGCGTACGCGCGGATAACCTCCAGGCCGATCCAGGCCCGGGCGAGCTGGTCGCGCAGCAGCGGGTCTGCGCCCGCTTCGGTGCGCCGGGCGATTTGCAGCAGGTTCTCGAGCTCGCGCCGGAATCCGACCTGCTGGCCGAGCATGGCCGCGCCACGCTCGATGGCCAGCGTGGCCTTGGCGATCCGCCAGCCGTCGCCCGGCTCGCCGACCACGTGGGCGGCGTCGGTGCGCGCGCCGTCGAAGAAGACCTCGTTGAACTCCGAGGTGCCGGTCAGCTGCCTGATCGGGCGGACCGTGACCCCCGGCTGGCGCATCGGCACCAGCAGGTAGGACAGGCCGTGGCTTCGGTGCGAGCCGGGTTCGGTCCGGGCCAGCACGAAGCACCAGTCGGCCAGGTGGGCCAGGGACGTCCACACCTTCTGGCCGGTGATCACCCATTGCCCGCCCGCCTCCCCATCCCCCTTCACTAGCTCGGCCCGGGTGGCCACCGCGGCCAGGTCGGAGCCGGCGCCTGGTTCGGAGTAGCCCTGGCACCAGAGTTCTGTGACGGCCTTGATCGGCGGGAGGAAACGCTTTTTCTGCTCCGGCGTGCCGAAGGCGATCAAGGTGGGCCCGAGCAGTTCCTCGCCCACGATCGAGACCCGGGCGGGCGCGGCGGCGCGGGCGTACTCTTCGTGGAAGATGACCTGCTGGGCGAGGGTGGCGCCGCGGCCGCCGTGTTCGGCGGGCCAGCCCAGGCAGGTCCAGCCCGCGTCGGCCATGTGCCGGTGCCAGGCGAGCCGTTCGGCGTACCGCTCGTGCTCGCGGCCCGGACCGCCCGCGCCGCGCAGCCCGGCGAACGGGCCGGCCAGGTTGGCTTCTAGCCACTCACGCACGTCGGCGCGGAACTCCTCGTCCTGCGGCGTGAACCGCACCTGGCCTCCACTTAGGATCTGCGGGCCTGGGCCGGCGCCGCGGGTCTGGCCCGCGACGGCCCCTGGTGCGTAGGCTAAACCTACCAAGCACTTGCTTGCTAGGAGGGTCCGTGGCGCTGACGATCCCGGGTGCCGTGGCGAGCGCCGCTCGGGAGTTCGGCGACGCGACGGCACTGGCCGACCCTGGGCCGGACGGCCTCCGGCTCAGCTACCGCGAGCTGGGCGAGCGGGTCACCGCGGTCGCCGCCGCGCTGATCGAGGCGGGCGTCGAGCCCGGCGACCGGGTGGCGCTGTGGGCGCCGAACGGGTGCGAGTGGGTGCTGATCGCGCTGGGCGCACTCGGCGCGGGCGCGGCGCTGGTTCCGGTGAGCACGCGGTTTACCGGGTCAGAGGCGCTCGACATGATCGCCCGCAGCGGGGCGCGGGCGCTGTTCGTGGCCGGCGACTTCCTCGGCGTAGACCGGCTCGGCACCCTCCTGGCCACGGCTTCTGCGGCTTCTGCGGCTTCTGCGGCTTCCGGGGCTTCCGGGGATGACACGCTAGACCGGCTCGGGCTGGTCGTGCGGGTGCCAGAGGAGTGGGACACGTTCCTGCAGGGGGGGTCGCTGGCGGAGGCGCGGCGGCGGGCCGCGGCCGTACGGCCGACCGACGTCAGCGACATCATGTTCACCTCGGGGACGACCGGGCGGAGCAAGGGCGCGATGACCTCGCACGAGCGGTCCCTGGGCGTGGCCCGGGCCTGGGCCGAGTGCGCATCTTTGACGGTCCGCGACCGGTACCTGGTGGTGAACCCGTTCTTCCATACGTTCGGCTTCAAGGCGGGGCTGCTGGCCTGCCTGGTCAGCGGGGCGGCGCTGGTGCCGCAGGCGGTCTTCGACGCGGGCGAGGCGATGCGACTGGTGGAGGCCGAACGGATCACCGTGTTGCCTGGAGCGCCGACGATCTACCAGATGATCCTGGACCACCCCGAGCGCGGCGCCCGCGACCTGTCCAGCCTGCGCCTCGCCGTCACCGGCGCGGCCGACGTGCCGGTCGCGCTGGTCGAGCGGATGCGGTCCGAGCTGAGCTTCGAGGTCGTGCTCACCGCCTACGGGCTGACCGAGGCCGTGGTGGCGACGATGTGCCGGCCCGGGGACGCCGCGGAGACCGTGGCTCGCACCTCGGGCCGTTCGGCGGCTGGTTTCGAGGTGCGGATCGCCGAGGACGGCGAGATCCTGCTCCGCGGGCCGAACCTGATGCTCGGCTACCTGGACGACCCCGAGGCCACCAAGGCCGCCGTTGACGCGGATGGCTGGCTGCACACCGGCGACGCCGGCCGCCTGGACGCCGCCGGCTACCTGACCATTACCGGCCGGCTCAAGGACATGTACATCTGCGGCGGCTTCAACGTGTACCCGGCCGAGGTCGAGCAGGTGCTGGCCCGGCTCGACGGGGTGGCGGAGTCGGCCGTCGTCGGCGTGCCCGACCCGCGGCTCGGCGAGGTGGGCCAGGCGTTTGTCGTCCGCCGCCCCGGTCATGTCCTGGACGCGGCGGAGGTGCTGGCGTTCTGCCGGGAGCGGCTGGCCAACTACAAGGTGCCCCGGTGGGTGGAGTTCCGCGACGCCCTGCCCCGCAACCCGTCGGGCAAGGTCTTGAAACGCCTGTTGAGAGAGGAAACGTGATGGCGGACGAGGTGCGTTACGACCAGCGCGGCCGCATCGCCCTGATCACGCTGAACCGGCCGAGGTACGCCAACGCCCAGAACTCCGCGATGACCTACGCGCTGGACGCGGCCTTCACCCGCGCGGTGAACGACGACCAGGTCGCGGTGCTCGTGCTGGCCGGCGCCGGCGATCACTTCTGCGCCGGCCACGACATCGGCACCCCCGAACGCGACGCGGACAAGTCCTTCGACCGCCAGGCGGTGTTGTGGTGGGACCACGTTGGCAAGGCCGGCGCCGACGCCAGGTACGCCCGTGAGATGGAGGTCTACCTCGGCATGTGCCGACGCTGGCGGGAGATCCCCAAGCCCGCCATCGCGATGGTGCACGGCGCGTGCATCGCCGGCGGCCTGATGCTCGCCTGGGTCTGCGACCTGATCGTGGCGAGCGAGGACGCGTTCTTCGCCGACCCGGTGGTGCGGATGGGGATACCCGGAGTGGAGTACTTCGCGCACCCGTGGGTGCTCGGGCCGCGCTTCGCCAAGGAGGCCCTGTTCACCGGCGGCCGGTTCACCGCCGAGCGCGCCTACCAGCTCGGCATGGTGAACCGGGTGGTGCCGCGCGATGAACTGGAAGCGGCGACGTTCGCGCTCGCCGAGCAGGTCGCCGAGATGCCGCCGTTCGGCCTCGCCCTGGCCAAACGGGCGGTCAACCAGTGTGAGGACCTGATGGGGATGCGGTCGGGGATGGATTCGGTGTTCGGCCTGCACCACGCCGCGCACGCGCACAACGCCGAGGTGTCGGGCGACTCGCTGGCCGGGCTCGACGGGCGCGGCATGAAGAAGGCCGCCGGGTGACCGTCTTCCGGGCCGAGGTACGGGACTGGCTGGCCGCGCACGTGCCGTCCGGCACCTGTTCGGCAGCCCGGCCCGGCACGCCGCCGCCATCGCGGCGAGCCTGCTCGGTCAGAAGCAGTTCAGGTCGCGGGCCAGCGCCACGGCGGCAGCCAGCCTCTCCCCGGCCAGCCCGGGCTGGCCCTGGTCCCAGGCCTGGCCCGCTTCCTCAAGGGTCAACTCGAGGTCGCTGGGGAGCCACTGCGCGTACTGCGCGTACCGCAGTAGCTGACGGCTCACCGCGACCGCGCCGGCCACGTGGCCGGCTTCTAGGTGCACGGCGATCAGCGGCCACAGGTGGACCAGCCCGTGGTAGAGGCCCAGGCGGGTGGAGTCCGCCATCAGCTCCGTGATCTCGCCCGACAGCGTGATCACGTCGTGCGGGCGCCGGTCCTGCCAGGCCAGCCAGACCAGGCACGCCTTCGCCCCAGCCAGGTATTCGGCGCTGGCCATGTCCCCGGCCGCCGCCATGACCCGGGGGGCCAGGGCGCGGACCGCTTCGGTGTCGTGCCGCCGCAGCGCGGTGAGGGCAAGCCCCAGCAGGCTATGCCCGAGCAGAAGGCTCTCCCCGATGCGCTCGGCCATGGTCAGGGCCCGCTCCATCTGCTCCTGGGCCGCGGCTAGGTCCCCATGCAGCCACAAGATCCGGCCGAGGAAGAACGTGGCGTAGCCGACGTCTTTCTCCTCGTCCCCCTGAGCCGCCGCGGTCAGGCTCTTACGCATGATGGCGATGTCGGCCTCGTCGACGCGGTAGCGGTTCCGCATGACCCGGGCCATGGCGAGGTGCACGTAAAAGCCGTACTTCCTGGCCGGGGATCCCCTGGCCTCGAGCACCGGCCGGACCGCGTCCAGGGTCGCCAGGGCAAGCTCCGGCTCACTGCGCATGGCGTACAGGGCGGCCCGGCCGTCCACCATCATCTCCAGCCATTCCTCGGCGGTGGCCGCGTCCTTCTCCCCCGCGTCCTGACCGAGCAGCGCTTCGGCGGCGTCGAAGGCCTCCACGGCCGCCTCGTAGTGAAGGTCGGCCGCCTCCAGGCGGCCCAGGCGGGTCTGCAGGTGCGCTCGGCGGAGCGTGTCCCCGCTGCCGGCTAGGCGCAGCGCGGACGCAAACGCCTCCCGGGCCTGCCCGCGTCGCCCCGTGCGCCACAGCACGTTGGCCAGCTTGGCCTGCAAGTCCACCGCGACATCGGTCATCGCCTCGGCCGCCGGGCGCTGCTCGCCCGCGATCGCCAGGGCGGAGCGGTACGAGGAGACGGCTTCGTCGTTGGCGAAAGCCGCCGTGGCGTGGTCGCCCGCTAGCTCGAAGTACCGCAGGGCGCGCGCCGTCTCTCCGGCCGCGTCGAAGTGCCGGCCGAGCACGGCGGCGACCTCTGCCTCCCGGCCCTGCGACGCGGCCTCCAGCGCCCAGGCGGCCCGGCCATGCAGCAGGCGGCGCTCGGCGCGCAGCAGCCCGTTGTAGGTCGCCTCCTGGATGAGGGCGTGGCGGAAACGGTAGACGGGCTCAGGGTGCTGGGCCACCTCCTGCAAGAGGTCCTTGGCGCATAGCTCTGCCAAGGCGGGTCCCAGCGGCTCGTCCGGGGCACACACCGCGGTCAGCAGCGAGAATCCGAACTCGGTCCCGAGCACGGACGCGGGCCGGACGGCGTTGCGCGCCGCCGGGCTGAGCCGGTCCACCCGGGAACGGACGAGACGCTCCAGCACCTGCGGCACCTGCTGGCCCGCGGTCGCGCTAATCCGCCAGACACCCTGCTCACGCACCAGGGCCCTCGTTTCAAGCAGCGAGGTCAGCCTCTCCTCCAGGAACAGCGGATTGCCTTCGACGCTGGCGAGCACGGCGTCCAGGACCTCCCGGCTGGCCGCGTCGCCCATCAGGGACCTGGCCAGCTCCTCTTCGGCCGCCCCGGGCAGCGGTCCGAGGGAGATCGGGTGGACGGGCGGCCCGGAGCGTTCCAGGCTGGCTACCTCGGGGGACTCCGGGTCGGCGTCGGGACGGCTGGTCGCGAGCACGAGCAGGCGGCGGCCCGGAGCCAGCCGGGCCAGGTCGAGGGTGAGGCGAAGCGAGGTCGGGTCGGCCCAGTGCAGGTCCTCCAGGACGAGAACCGCCGGAGCCGTCGCCACCAGACGCGACACCAGCGAACGCCAGGCGGTGAACGTCTCCCGCTGGAGTTCCCCCGGGCTCATCCGTCCCAGCGCCGCTCCCAGCGGCAGGCCCATCATGCGAGCCAGCAGCGGAAACAGGTCGTCACCCCGGACCGCGGCCAGCGCGCGCTCCAGGGCCGGCCCGACCACGGCCGCAGGCTGGTCAGGCGTCACTCCCGCCCAGTTGGCCAGCAGCTGCTGGTAGAGCCCGTAGGGCGTGGATGAGGCGTAGGAGGCGCAGCGCCCCTCCAGCCAGAAGGTCCCGCTAGCCGCGCGCCCGCGGCACTCCTGCACCAGGCGGGTCTTGCCGAGCCCGGGCTCGCCGGTCACGAGCACGACCGAGCCATGACCACGTACCGCCTCGCGTAGGGCGGCGCCGAGCGCCGCCAACTCGGCCTGTCGCCCCACGAGCGGGCCGCGCCCGCCAGGCCCGAGCCGGCGACCCGCTGCGCGGGGCCTGGGTTTCCCCAGGTAGGTTGCGGCCAGCGGGGCCGGGCCGGCCGCCACTTGCTGGCTGGCCCCCCAGGTGAACAGGTGGTCGATGGCGGCCCGGGTCACCGGACCTACCAGGGCCGAACCTGGCCTGGCCAGCGACTGCAGCGCGGCGGCCTGGCCCACGACCTCGCCCACGGCTCCGTACTCGACCCGGGAGCCACCGCCGATGGGACCAAGCACCGCCGGGCCGGTCTCCACCCCAATCCGCAGCGCCGGCCTCCCGCCGTCGATGGCTGTTACCGCCGAGAGGGCGCGGAAGGCCGCCCTGGCCGCCCGCTCAGGGTCATCCTCGTGCGCCTCAGGCGCCCCGAACATGGCCTGGAGCCCTTGGCCGGACACCGACGTCACCGTCCCGCCGAGCGCCTCCACCTCTGTGATCACCGCGGCCAGGCAGCGGCCTATCACATCGCGCAGGCTCTCCGGATCCGGCTCGCTGGCTAGACCGGCGGCCGCGGCCACCTCGGCGGCCAGCACGCTAACGGTCCGAAGTTCCTCCCGCGCGGAGGCCGGCGGCAGCGGCGCCGGAGCCGACCGGGACGGCACGGCCTGGACGGCCGCCGTGGCGTAAACCTCCTCAAGCCACGGGGATATGCCCAGCCCGAGCTCCCCGACAGCGGCACGGCAGCGCTCGTAGGCACGCACGGCGAGATCCCGGTGCCCGTGCGCGAGGTAGGCCACGACCAGGGCTCCGGCCGCCTCCTCAGATGCGGGATCGTGCTCGAAGCAAGCCTGGAAGGCGGCCAGCACCGCCTCCGGCCGGGAATCGCCTGCTCCCTTCGCCCGGTCCCTGGCCAAGGCCAGCCGCGCCTCCTGGCGCAGGGTCGCCAGCCGTTCCCTGGGGCGCAGGGCCCAGTCGGCGTACGGCTCGTCGGCGAGCAGTTCGCCCTCTTCGGCGAGGGCGGCGGCGAGGCGGCCGTCGCGCTCGTGGCCAGGTTCCATCGCCAGCGCGGCGCGGAGCGCCTGTTCGTGCTCCTCGGCGTCGACCTCGGCCGCCGGCGCGGCCCAGATGTGGCTCAGGTCGGCCGCGAGCAGGGAAGCCGCCGGCAGGCCCAGTTCGGCGAGCGTGCTCCGGGCCATCGACAGTGCCCTGGAGACCGACCTGGCGGCGGCGCGGGGATCCAGGCCGGGAAACAGTTCCTCGCAGACGAGATCCCGGCTCACCCGGCGGCCGGGGCTGACCAGGACGAGCTGGCAGAGCCGGCGGGCGCTCGGCCGCGGCCACGGGCCGGCGACGCGGCCCCCAGAGAAGACGGAGAACGGGCCGAGCAGCCTGACCTGTACGGTCTGCCCCCCAGGCGGCCCCTTCGCCCTTGGCGCGGACACGTCCCCATTGTCCCGCACCGCGGTAACGGGCGGGAACACCGCGGGAACAGCGGCTTCCTAGCTTTGCATCCAACGAGAGCAAGGGGGCTCACCAGATGAACACCGGATACCTGATCTACCAGGCCGAGCGCACCAGGACCGCCGCCGAGCAGCGCGAGGTCGACGCCACCCACGCCGAGCTGGCCGCGTCACTGACCCGGCTGGGGCGCGCGCTCGCCGCGCCGCTGCGTTACCGGCGCGGGGCCCAGCGCGGGACACGCCATCAGCCGCCGAGCTGCCTGGTCCCATTGCCCCGGTCCAGCCGGTAGCGGGGGCGGGGCCGGCCAGCACTTCGCTGGCCGGCCCGGCCCGGCGCCATGGTCAGCGCTCACCTGGCCCGGGTAACAGGGGCCTGAGTAGGAGGGCCTGGCCAGGGCGGGCGGCAGTCCGTTCGGAATCCTGACCAGAAGTGTCGTGGTGGCTACTAGACGCCCATACACAAGTGTCCTACGGTGGCTTTCATGACAGCTCGAGGGGGGCGAGCGGCCCGGCCGGGCCGCGATTGGTGAGCGGGCCCGAGCGGCCTGCCAGCGCCGGCCAGCAGAGCGACGGCGAACAGACCCGCCGCCTGTTCGAGCTGCGGAACGGGCCCACGCAGGACCTGGCCGGGCAGGCGGACGCGGTGGCCGCGGCCTGTCACGCGATGGCCGTGCAGTTTCACCGGGGCGGCCGGCTCGTGGTGTTCGGCACCGGCGGAGCCAGCACCGACGCACAGCATGTCGCGGTCGAGTTCGTCCACCCGGTCATCGTCGGCAAGCGCGCGCTGCCGGCCATCTCGCTCACTTCCGACGTGGCCACCGTCACCGGGATAGCCGAACGGGACGGCGTCGCCGCGATCTTCGCCCATCAGATCCGGTTCCTCGCCGATCCCGCCGATATCGCCCTCGGCATCTCCGCCGACGGCAACTGCGCCAGCGTGCTGGGCGGGCTCGAGGCGGCCAGGGAACTGGGCCTGCTGACGATCGCCCTGGCGGGCGGGGACGGCGGCCAGATCGCGGCCAGCAAGGCCGTCGATCACCTCCTGGTCGCGGCCTCCGCCGATCCGCGGGTGGTCAAGGAGCTGCACGTGACCGCCTACCACGTACTGTGGGAGCTGGTGCACGTGTTTTTCGAACAGCCAGGAGTGCTCGCTCCGGGGGTGATCGCATGATGGGCGAGGAATACTGCAGCGGCGATACCTGCATCACCTGTTCGGATACCGCCGTGCAGGTCACGGTGCTGCGGCTGCTGGCCGACGAGATGGCCGTGGTCGACACCGGCGCGGGTGAGGAGACCGTGAGTGTCGCGCTGGTGACCGCGGGCGTCGGCGACACCATCCTGGTCCACGCCAGCGAGGCCATCGGCGTGATAGGGGGCTGACCCGGAGCATGGCGCAGGAAAACGCGGGAGCGATGGAATCGCTCTACCCGTTCCTGTACTCCGGCCGCACGGATCTGCCCGCCGTGCTGGCGCAGGTCCGCGCCTCGACCGTCGCCAAGGCCCAGGAGATCATCGAGCTGCGCCGCACCGTCGCCGCGCGCGACGGGGCCCGGATCGCGGCGGCCGCGCGGGCGGCCGCGGCCAGGTTCGGCGCGGGCGGGCGGCTGTTCGCCTTCGGCAACGGCGGCAGCGCCACCGACGCCGCCCAGCTCGCCACCTTGTTCCTGAACCCCGGCGGGGGCGCGCGCCCGCTGCCCGCGTTCGGGCTGGCCAACGACACCTCCGTGATCACCGCGCTGGGCAACGACGTCGGCGTGGACGTGGTGTTCGCCCGGCAGCTCGCCGCCTTCGGCGGCCGGGACGACATCGCGGTCGGACTGTCGACCAGCGGCAACTCCGGCAACCTGCTGCGGGCCTTCGACGAGGCCAGCCGGCGGGGCATGCTCACCATCGGCCTGGCCGGCTACGACGGCGGGAAGATGGCCGAGCTGGACAGCATCGACTACCTGTTCGTGGTGCCGTCGTCGTCCGTGCACCGGATCCAGGAGGCGCAGACCACGATCTACCAGGTGCTGTGGGAGCTGACCGTCGAGGCCCTGGACCCGTAAAACCTCGACGGACGCTGGTTAAGCCCGTCAGATAACCAGAAAGAAGGGGTGTCAGATGTGCCTCGGCATACCCGGTGAGGTCATCGAGCTTCACCCGGAGCAACCCGATCTGGCCAAGGTGGACGTGAGCGGGGTACGGCGGATGATCAACATCGGCCTGCTCGTCGACGATCCGCCCGTGCCCGGCGAATGGGTGCTGATCCACGTCGGCTTCGCCTTGTCGAAGATCGACGAACGCGAGGCCGCCGCGGCCATGGAGTTCCTCGAGGGCATCGGGCAGGCCTACGAGGACGAGATCGCCGCGCTGCGGGAATCCATGGTCGAATAGGCCGGAAAAGGCGAGGAGTGCGGACGATGCGGTTCGTCGATGAATTCCGGGATGCCGACAAGGCCCACGCGCTGGCCGCGAAGATCGCGGCGCTCTGCGAGCCCGGCCGTCAGTACAAGCTGATGGAGGTGTGCGGCGGGCACACCCACACGATCTACAAGCACGGTCTCGAGGACTACCTGCCCGAGTCGGTCACCCTGGTGCACGGCCCCGGGTGCCCGGTCTGCGTGATCCCGATGGGGCGGGTGGACGACGCAATACATCTGGCCTCACAGCCGGACGTGATCATGACCTCGTTCGGCGACATGATGCGGGTGCCGGGCAGCGGGGGATCGTTCTTCGACGCCAACGCCGAGGGCACCAACATCCGCATGGTGTACTCGCCGCTGGACTCGCTGAAGATCGCCCGGCAGAACCCGGACAAGCAGGTCGTGTTCATGGCGATCGGGTTCGAGACGACCGCGCCGTCCACCGCGATGACCATGTTGCGCGCCGCGCGCGAGGGGCTGAAGAACTTCTCGGTGTTCTGCAACCACGTGACGATCATCCCGGCCATCAAGGCCATCCTGGACTCGCCGGACCTGCGGCTCGACGGCTTCATCGGCCCGGGGCACGTGTCCACGGTGATCGGCTGCCGGCCGTATGAGTTCATCGCCGCCGAATACGGCAAGCCCGTGGTGGTGGCCGGGTTCGAGCCGCTGGACATCCTGCAGTCCATCTACATGCTCATGGTGCAGCTGTCGCAGGGCCGGTCCGAGGTGGAGAACCAGTACTCGCGCGTGGTGCCGTGGGACGGCAACACCGCGGCGCTGAAGGCCATCGGCGAGACGATGGAGCTGCGGCCCTACTTCGAGTGGCGCGGCCTCGGCTTCATCTCGCACTCGGCGCTCAAGGTCCGCCAGGAGTACGCGGCCATGGACGCGGAGCTGCTGTTCCAGGTGCCCGGGGTGCGGGTGGCCGACCCGAAGGCCTGCCAGTGCGGCGAGGTGCTCAAGGGCGTGCTGAAGCCGTGGGAGTGCAAGGTGTTCGGCACCGCGTGCACCCCGGAGACCCCGATCGGGACCTGCATGGTGTCGCCGGAGGGCGCCTGCGCGGCCTACTACAACTTCGGCCGGATGAACCGCACCCGGGTGGCCGAGGTGACTCGGTCATGAGCCATAGCTGGATCGACGAGGCCCTCGCCGAGCACCAGGAGCTTGACGCGGCCCCGGAGGCGGCCGGACCCGGGAACCGGCGCCAGTTGCCGCTGGCCGAACCCGTAGACCGGGAGCAGCAGGTCCTGGACCGCATCGACCGCGCCCGGCGGCGCCGCCCGCGGGTCAGGGAAGAACGCATCACGATGTCGCACGGGGCGGGCGGCAAGGCGACCCAGACCCTGATCGAGGCGATCTTCCTCGAGACCTTCCGCAACCCGCTCCTCGAGCCGCTCGAGGACGCGGCCGAGCTGACGATCAACGGGTCCCGGGTGGCGCTCACCACGGACTCCTACGTGGTCAAGCCGCTGTTCTTCCCGGGCGGCGACATCGGCGACCTGGCCGTCAACGGCACCGTCAACGACTTGTCGGTCTCCGGGGCCACGCCGCTCTACCTGTCGGCTGGGTTCATCCTGGAGGAAGGCTTTCCTGTCGCCGACCTGAACCGGGTGGCCGAGTCCATGCGGGACGCGGCCGCCGCGGCCGGGGTGCACATCGTCACCGGCGACACCAAGGTGGTCGAGAAGGGCAAGGCCGACGGCTGCTACATCAACACCGCGGGCGTCGGCCTCATCGGGCGGGACGTGCACCTGGGCGTGGCGCGGGCGCAGCCGGGCGACGCCATCATCGTGTCCGGCCCGATCGGCGATCACGGCATCACCATCATGCTGGCCCGCGGCGAGCTGGACATCGAGGCGGACATCTGCTCCGACACGGCCCCGCTGAACGGGCTGGTGGCGGGCCTGCTGGACGCGGTGCCCGGCGTCCGGGCCATGCGCGACGCGACCCGGGGCGGGGTGGCGACGATCCTCAACGAGATCGCCAAGGCGGCCAACGTCGGCGTGCTGGTGAGCGAGGACGAGATCCCGGTCCGCGCGGAGGTCCGCGGCGCCTCCGAACTGCTCGGCATCGACCCCATGTACGTCGCCTGCGAGGGCCGCCTGGTGGCGGTGGTGCCTGCCGGCGAGGCCGATCGCGCGGTCGCCGCGCTGCGCGCGCATCCGCTCGGCGGGCAGGCGGCGGTCATCGGCCACGTGCGGGCCGAGCAGCCGGGGATCGTCCAGCTCAAGACCTCGTTCGGCGGCACCCGGATCGTCGACCTCCTGGTCGGCGACCCCCTGCCGAGAATTTGCTAGGGGCAGCCTCGGTCCCGGGCGGCGGCCACCACGGCCTGGCCGAGGCTGATCCCGCCGTCGTTGCAGGGCACGCGCGAATGCAGCAGAACACCGAATCCGCGTGCCTCGAGTCGGCTGACCGCTCCGCGGAGCAGGAGCGTGTTCTGGAAAACCCCGCCGGACAACGCCACCGTGCCCAGCCCGTGCCGGTCCCGCATGGCCAGGCAGCCCGCTTCGATCAGCGCGGCGACCCCGTGGTGGAAACGAGCCGCGATGACCGGGGCGGGAACCCTGGACGTTAGGTCCTCAATGACCCCGTGCAGGAGATCGGTGCCCCGGACCTGGAACGGATGGCCCGCCTCGACGGCGGCTGGGTAGGCGCCGGTCTCGCCCGGATCGGCCAGCTGCTCGAGCTCCACCGCCGCCTGGCCCTCGTAGTTGATCGCGTCCCGCACGCCCAGGATCGCCGCCGCGGCGTCGAACAGCCGCCCCGCACTCGAAGTCGGCGGGGAGTTGACGCCGCGCCGGGCCATGGACAAGATGGCCGGCCAGCTGGCCTGGTTGCGCCGCACGACGTCGAGGTTCTCCAGGCGCTGCGGCTCCTCGGCCAGGTGGGCCGCTGCCATCCGCCACGGCTGCCTGATCGCGGCCGCACCACCCGGCATGGGCACCGGGGCGAGATGACCGCCGCGCTCGAAGGTGGCCAGATCGGCGACCAGGAACTCACCGCCCCAGATCGTGCCGTCGGTGCCGTAGCCGGTCCCGTCGAAGGCCACCCCGATCACCGGGCCGTCCGCGCCGTTGTCGGCCAGGCAGGAGGCGATGTGCGCGTGGTGGTGCTGCACCGGTTGCAGGTGCACCGGGCTGGTCTCGGCCAGCTCGACCGCGTACTTGGTGGACAGGTACTCCGGGTGCAGGTCGTGCGCCACGACCTGCGGGTCGACGTCGAACAGGCGGCGGAAATGCTCGATGCCCTCGGTGAAGGAGCGCAGGGTCTCGGCGTTCTCCAGGTCACCGATGTGATGGGAGACGAAGACGTGGCGGCCCCGGGCCAGGCCGAACGTGTTCTTCAGCTCGGCGCCGCAAGCCAGCACGGGACGCGGGAAACCGCTCGGCACCGCGACGGGTTCCGGGACGTAACCGCGGGAGCGCCGCAGGAGCATCGGCCGTCCGCGGAAGGTGCGGGCCACCGAGTCGTCGGTCCTGATGTGGATGGCCCGGTCGTGGACGACGAACGCGTCGGCGATCCCGCCCAGCCTGACCAGGGCCTCCTCGTCGCGGTAGACGATCGGCTCGTCGGAAACGTTTCCGCTGGTCAGCACCATCGGCCGGGACCCAGGATACCTGGCCGGCCCGGCCTCAGCCAGGGCGGCGAGCAGCAGGTGATGCAGCGGGGTGTAGGGCAGCATGATCCCGAGCTGGCGGTTCCCCGGCGCCGTCGCCGCGGCGACGGCCGCTCCCGGCTCCGCCTCCGGGCGGCGGGGTAGCAGCACGATCGGCCGGGCCGGGCTGGTCAGCAGGGCGGCGGCCGCGGAGTCGACCTCGGCCAGGCGCCGCGCCGCGGCCAGGTCCGCGGCCATGACCGCGAACGGCTTGTCCTCGCGGTGCTTGCGGGCCCGCAGCAGCGCGACGGCCTCCTCGCAGCTGGCGTCGGCGGCCAGATGATAGCCGCCCAGCCCCTTCACGGCCAGGATCTGGCCGTGGGCGAGCAGTTCGGCGGCTGCCGCCAGCGGCTCGCCCGCCAGGACGTTTCCGGCCGGGTCCTGCAGCGCCAGCCGGGGCCCGCAGGCCGGGCAGCAGGTCGGCTGGGCGTGGAAGCGGCGGTCGGCGGGGTCGTGGTATTCGGCGGCGCACGGCTCGCACATCGCGAACGCCGCCATGGTCGTCATCGGCCGGTCGTAGGGCACGTCCCGGATGATGGTGAACCTGGGCCCGCAGTTGGTGCAGTTGATGAACGGGTACCCGAACCGCCGGTCGGCCGGATCGGTGAGCTCGCGCAGGCAGTCCGCGCAGGTCGCGGTGTCCGCCGATACCAGGGTCCGGCGCCACCTGGCGGACCAGCCCGGACTCGTATTCCCGGCAGGCTCGCTGGCGGCGATGGCGAAGGACGCCGACCGCTTCGGGGTGATGGCCCGCGTGCTGACCCGCTCGATCCTGGCCAGCGGGGGCGCGTCCCGTTCCAGCCGGAGGAGGAATTCGCTGACCGCCGCTACTGGCCCTTCGACCTCGACGAACACCCCGTCGAGGTCGTTGCCGACGAGGCCGGCCAGGCCCAGCCCGGTCGCCAGGGTGTACACGAACGGGCGGAAGCCGACACCCTGGACGATCCCCTCCACCCGGACCGCCGTCCGGATCAGCCCGCTCACCCGAAGGCCCCCATCGGCGCAGCACCTCCCGCTCGGTCACGAGCTTAGGGCCAGGACGCCGACGGCGTTGGGGCACCCCGCTGGATCAGGCCAGCGCCCTGAGCGCCGCCAGGGCATCGCGCAGCAGGTCGGGATCGGGCGGCGACCACTGCGGGCTGGCCGCCAGGATCTGGAGCGCCTCGGCCAGGGTGCGGGCCAGCTGTATCGGGCCGTCCAGCCCGGTGAGCTGGAACAGCCGCTGGATGTGCGGCCGGGCGCAGATCACGTGCAGGCTGACGCCGTGCTCGGCGGCGAGCCTGGCCGCGCCGGCCAGCGCCCCGAGCCCGGACGCGTCGATGAAGCTGACCTGCTCAAGGTCGGCCACCAGCGGGCGGCCGCTGGCGGCCAGCGCCCAGAGGCGCTCGCGCAGCCGGGCCACGGTGCCGATATCAATCTCCCCCGCGATCGTGACCAGCACGTACTTTGGTTGGTGCCGGACGCGGATGGTCAGCGCATCATCCGGGATCGATCCCGGCGCCTCGCTGGCCACCGGGATCTGACACAGCGTCTCGGGCCGCACCACACGCAGCCTTGAACGGCCATCGGTCATGGTCCCTCCCACCCCCCAGGGACGCCGCCAGCTTTGCGCCGGTGCCCTGGTAGAAGCCCATACCTCGCTAGCTTTCACGGTACGCACCGCCACCACGGGCCTCATCGCCTGAATTATGTATCTGGGTATGCATTTGCCGTGGGTGGGGCAGACCGGGGCGAGGCCGGTATACGGTGCCGGTTTACTATGCCGACTCGTAGCTGAAACAAATTGTTGATCTGTTACCTACTGGCGAGTTACCGTCGAGTCGGCATCTTCACCACCAGCATGGCCTAACCGTTTCCACGGTAAGAGGTGACCGAATGTCCGGAACCGCCACTCAGCCCGTGTCCCGTCGGCCGGGATGGCCCGGGTCGCTCATTAATCGGCAGCTTGACTCCTATCCCGAAACCGGGGCCAGGGTGTTTTACCTGGCCATCACGGTGCTGGCCACGATCACGCTGTACTACGAGCTGTACGTCGGCGGCTCGGTGGCCACGCTGCTGCTGACCAACCTGCACATGAGCTTCACGTTCTACGTGATAACTCTGGCGTTCGGCGCCCTGATCGGGGCGTTCGGCTCGCTGTTCGCCGGGCTCACCGACCGGTTCGGCCGGGCCAACCTGGTGGTGTTCGGGCTGTTCTTCACCGGGATATTCGTGGCGTTCATCTTGCCGGCCGCCACCAACAAGTGGTCGTTCACCATCGAGAGCTTCGTGGTCGGGTTCGTCGAGGGTGTCTGCCTGGTGGCCACCCCGGCGCTGATCAGGGACTTCTCCCCGCAGGTGGGCCGGGCGACGGCCATGGGGTTCTGGACCAGCGGCCCGGTGCTTGGCAGCCTGATCGTCGCGGTGGTCGGCAGCGCCACCATTCCCGCCGTCGTGACCGACGAGCGTTTCTGGACCCACGAGTACCGCATCTGCGGCATCGCCGGTCTTGTCGTGTTCGTGATCGCGTTCATCTGGCTGCGTGAGCTGTCCCCGCGGCTACGCGACCAGCTGATGGTGACCATGCGCGACCGCGCGCTCGTCGAGGCCCGGGCGAAGGGCATGAGCGACGCGGACATCGAGGCGGCGCTGCGTCATCCGTTCCGGCAGCTGCTCAAGCTCGACATCATCGTCTCCGCCATCGCCGTGTCGGTCATGCTGCTGATCTACTACACGGCCGTCGCGTTCAGCGTGATCTACCTGACCACCGTGTTCGGGTTCTCGGTCAAGGACGCCAACGGGCTGGGCAACTGGAACTGGGGGTTCAACGTCATCGCGGTGATCGGGATCGGGTTCGTCTCCGACCGGTTCCGGGTCCGCAAGCCGTTCATGGTGATCGGCGGCGTGCTGGCCGCGGTGATGACGGTGATCTACCTGGAGCAGGCCGGCCACCATCCCGGCTACTACACCCTCGCGATCATGCTGGCGTTGCTGTCGCTCGGCCTCGGCATCGCCTACACCCCGTGGATGGCCAGCTACACCGAGACCGTGGAGGCCCGCAACCCGGCGCTGACCGCGACCGGCCTGGCCATCTGGGGCTGGATCATCCGGATCGTGGTGTTCGTCTCGTACCTGATCATCCCGCTCGTGATCAACTCGGTCACCCCGCTGGTGAACTACGGCGCTACCGTGTCGGCCTACGCGACCACGTACGCCCCCGAGCTCGCGTTCGCCACCGCGCACCCGAACGTCGTGGCGGCCGCCCAGAAGGTCCCCGCGTCGGTCGTAGCCACCGCGCAGTCGATCCCGCCGACGGTCCTGGCCACCGCGCAGAAGATCCCCCCGTCAGTCCTGGCCACCGTGAAGACGGACGCCACGCAGCTCGCGAACGCGCAGAAGTTCGCGCCCGAACTCGCGGTGATCCAGGCCAACCCGGCGCTGTTCGCCAGGCTGGCCACCTACAAGAACCCGGCCACGATCCCGCCCGCGCTCGTGGCCCAGGCGGTCAAGGCCGCCGGGGGCGGCGCCAAGGGCCTCGGGGTCCTGGCGACGATCTCGGCCAACCAGGCGGCCATCGCCGGTGTGATCGCGGCCGCGCCAGCGCTGCAGACCGTCGCCCCGTACGCGGCGGACCTGAAGACCATCGCACCGTACTCGACGCAGCTGACGACCATCGCTCCGTACTCGACGGAGCTGACGACCATGGCTCCCTACGGGGCCCAGCTGACGGCGCTGTCCAAGGTCCCGCCGGGCGTCTTCGCCTACCTGCAGGCGCACGGCGCGGCGGTGACCAAGGCTGCCGCCCAGACCGCTAGCCAGTGGAAGACGTGGTACTGGATCTGCTTCGGCGGCATCATCTTCTTCCTGCTCAGCATCCCGCTGCTGCGCGGCCGGTGGCGGACGCGCGACGCCAAGCGGGACGAGCTCGAGCACGAGGCCAAGGTGCAGGAGGAACTGGCCAAGCTGAACGCCCCGGTCTGAGGAGTTACGGCAGGTAGGCCCTTGACGAGGGCCTACCTGGTTCGCCGGCTACTCAGGGCCGCACCGCGCTGGCCCAGTCGACCTCTTCCCGCAGCCGGCGCTTGAGCAGCTTGCCGCCCGGATTGCGCGGCAGCGGCGTCGCGCTGACCGCGACGTACTGCGGGATCTTGAAGTCGGCGATGTGATCGCCGAGGTAGCCGAGCACCGCCGGGACATCCAGCGAGACGCCCGGCAGCGGGACGATCACCGCGCCCACCTTCTCCCCCATCATCTCGTCCGGGACGCCGAGGACCGCCGCCTCGTAGACGCCCGGCGCGCCGGCCAGGGCGTTCTCGACCTCGACGCAGTACACGTTCTCGCCGCCGCGGTTGATCATGTCCTTGACCCGGTCTACCAGGTAGACCAGGCCCTCGTCGTCGATCCGGGCCAGGTCGCCGCTGTGCAGCCAGCCGTCGACGAACGCCTGGGCGGTCGCCTCGGGCTTGTTCCAGTAGCCCGAGACCACGTTCGCCCCGCGGATCAGCAGTTCGCCGGTGCCGTCCGGGCCCACGGCGTCGAGGCGGACGTCACACACCGGGGCCGGGAAGCCCACCGAGTCGGCGCGGGCCACGAACTCGTGCGGCAGGAAGGTGGACACGCTCGAGGTCTCGGTCAGGCCGAACCCGTTGCCCAGCCGCGCCTGCGGGAAGGCCTTCGCTAGCCGCGCGACCAGGTCCGGCGCGATCGGCGCCCCGCCGTAGGCGACCGAGCGCACGCCGGAGACGTCCACGGCAGCGAAGGCCGGCTGGCTGATCGCCAGCCAGTAGATGGCCGGCACCGTGATCATGACGTCGATCCGCTCTTCGGAGATAGCGCGCAGGAACGCGCCGATCTCGAAGGACGGCATGACCGCCGCGGTGCCGCCGGTGTACATGGCCAGCAGGAGCTGGCTATTGCAGCCGGTCACGTGGAACAGCGGCACCGAGATCAGCGTGCGCAGGCTCTCGCTGTCCAGCGCTCCGGAAAGCGCGCGGCGGCAGGTCTCGGCGTTGGACAGGAAGTTCTCGTGGCTGGTCACGGCGCCCTTGGGGAAACCCGTAGTGCCGCTGGTGTAGAAGATCGCGGCCGGGTCGGCCGGGCCGGCGTCCTCGACGGCGAGCGGATCGCCGTCCGGCAGCGCGGCGCCCGGCGTGAAGACGTACCGAGCACCCGAATCGGTGATGACGTAGTCGGCTTCGGACTCGGTGAACCGGGTGTTGACCGGCACCACGATGGCATCGGCCAGGACCGCGCCGAAGAAGGCCAGCACCCAGTCGACACCATTACCCAGCCTGATCGCCACCCGGTCGCCGCGCTGGACGCCGAGGGCGCGCAGGCCACCGGCCACCCCCGCGGCGCGATCCCACAGCGAGGCGTAGCTCAACCGGGGGCCGCTGCCGGTCTCGGCGACGGCCTCCGCGGCGCCGTGGGTGTCGACGGACGCGCGCAGCATGTGCACCAGGTTGCGGGGCAGCCCGTCATAGCGTTTGATGCCGTCCTCCCCGCGGGTGACGCCGGTCATGTCGAAGATGCCGCCGAGGTGGCTGCGGTCCACGGCGCTGGCCGGGGTGCTCACGCCGCACCGCCCTTCGCGGGCGTGAAGTAGCGCACCGGGTTCTCGATCAGCATCGTGTCGATCTGCGCCTGGGTGACCCCGGCGGCGAGCAGGGCCGGCAGCACGTCGTCGCTGATGTGCTCGTAGTGCCAGTTCGGCGCGGCAACAGGGCGCAGCTCGTCGTGCATCCCGCCGAACCAGTCGATGAAGCAGTTGGCGTCGTGGGCCAGGACCATGTTCGCGGCGTAGCCGCGCGCGGCCAGGGCGGCGATGGTCTTGACCCGTTCGGTCCCTGGATTGAACAGATCCAGTCCGAAACGGTCCATCCCGAGCAGGGCCCCGGAATCGGCGAGCTCGGTGAGGTAGCCGAGGTCGTTGCTGTCGCCAGCGTGCCCGATAACGACCTTGCTCAGGTCGACGCCCTCTTCGGTGAAGATCCGCACCGCGGTCCGCCCGCCCTGGTGCGGGCCCGAGGTGTGCACCGTGATGGGCGCGCCGGTCTCGAGGTGCGCGCGGGCGATGGCGCGGGCGATCCGCTCGACGCCGGGGGTCGGTTCGGCCGTCTCCATGCAGCACTTGAGGAAGGCCGCCCTGACGCCGGTGTCGGCGATGCCCTCGGTGATGTCGCGGGCGAAGTCGGTGACCATCGGGTCGGGGATATCGATCAGCAAGCCGGGTCCGCGGTACGCGTACTGCTGGGGCAGCTCCTCGTAGACGTACAGGCCGGTGGCGACGATGATGTTGACCGGCGTGGCCGCCGCGATCCGCTGGATCCGCGGGATGTAGCGGCCCAGGCCCCAGACCGTGGGGTCGACGATGGTGTGGATCCCCTTGGCGTACAGGGCGTTCAGCTTGGCGATGGCGTCGGCGACCCGCGCCTCCTCATCCCACCAGTCGCTGCCATAGTTCTGCACGTGCTCGGTGGAGAGCACGAAGACGTGCTCGTGCATGAGGGTCTGGCCCAGGCGGTCCAGTTCGACCGGGCCTCGTACGGTCTCGACGACGGCCATGTGATCCCCTTTCCGACAACGCTGTCCGGCGGGAGTGTCTCAGGGCCTCTTGCTGGTGTCAACGGCCTATGTCCACGGCAGGGGGTGGCCCGGCCACTATGATCGCCGCATGCCTGCGCTCCCCCGGCGTGCGGATCGTCGTGGTGACCACCTCATCGTCTGCGGTGACGGGCCTTTGTCGTACCGCGTCACGGAGGAACTGACGTCCCGGTACGGCGAGCGGGTGACGGTGATCTTGCCGTCCCGGCGGCGGAACTACGGGCCCCAGATCAGCGCGCTGGCGGGCGTCCGCGTGCTCGAGCATCCCGAACTGTCCAGCCAGGCGTTCACCGACGCCGACGTCCAGTCGGCCCGGGCGCTGGCCGTCGTCTGGCAGGACGACGTCGGCAACCTGCACGCCGGGCTGCGGGCCACCGAACTCAACCCCGGGCTCCGCCTGGTCCTCGCCATCTTCAACCGGCGCCTCGGCGAGCACATCCGGACGTTCTTCGGAGATTGCGCGGTCTTGTCCGGTACGGCGATGTCCGCGCCGTCGTTCGTCGCCGCCGCGCTGGGCGAGCCGGCGGCCAGCCATGTCCGCGTGCAGCGGCGCACCCTGTTCGTGGCCAGGCCCGCGGACGTGGCGCCTAGCGCGGTGATCTGCGGCCTGGCCACGGCGGCCGACGACCAGGCCGCCCCGCGGCTCCTGCCGCCCGGCGACAGTGCCGCCGACGGGCCCGCTGACCTGGTGCTCGCCGTCGCCGACGGGACCCCGCGCAACCCGCTGACCCGCCGCCGTAACCCAGCCGGGGCCGCCGCCGGGCTGCTCCGCCGGCTGGTGTGGCACAAGTTCGGGCTGGTCTTTACGGCGCTGCTCGCGGTGATAGTCGTCGGCTTCGGGCTGCTGGCCACGCGTTACTCGCTCAGCGACGCGATGTACCTCGGGCTCATGGACCTGACCGGATCCGCGCTCACCAGCCCGGCCGACAGCGGGGCGGAGAAGGCCGCGCAGGTCGTGCTGACCCTGGACGGCATGGCCTTCATCCCGGTGATCACCGCCATCGTGGTCGGTGCGCGGCTGACCGGCTCGGTGCGCCGGGCGCCGCGGCCCCCGGGCGGTCACGTCATCGTGGTCGGGCTCGGCAACGTCGGCACCAGCGTGACCGGTCAGCTGCACGACCTGGGGTTCGACGTGGTGTGCGTGGACCACAACCCGGGCGCACCGGGGATCCCGATGGCGCGCCAGCTCGGCCTGCCCGTGGTGGTCGGCGACGCGGTCCGCGAGGAGACGCTGCGCGCCGCCAGCGTGGAGACCTGCCTGGCGCTGGTGCTGGTGACCAGCTCCGACATCGTGAACCTGGAAACCGCGCTGACCGCGCGAGCGCTCCGCGACGACCTGCGGATCGTACTTCGGCTCACCGACGACGATTTGGCCGAACGGCTGCAGAAAACCACCGGCAACATCACCTCCCGGAGCGTTCCCTACCTGGCCGCCCCGGCCTTCGCCGCCGCCATGCTCGAACACCAGGTGCTGCGGACCATCGCCGTGGGCCGCCACGTTCTGCTGATCGCCGACGTCCGGGCCGGGCCCGGGCTGGCCGGGAGCTTCATCGCCGACACCGAGGAGGACGGGCAGGCCCGGGTGCTCGCGCTGCAGGCCGGCGGAGCCGCCGCGCTCGACTGGTCCCCGCGCCGCGGCTACCTGCTCGCGTCCGGCGACCGGATGATCGTCCTGGCCACCAGGAAGGGCCTGGGCCGGTTCCTGTCCGCGCACTGACGGGGTTCGTACCGCGGTTCAGGACATTAGTTTTGCTGGTCAAATAGTTTTGATTGTGGAACAATATATACTGGCGAAAGGTGTGGTGAGGGAGGGGCCGTGACTGAGGAAGCGGGTGGTTCGGCGCACTCCGCCCTGTGCTTGCGGCTGATGCAGCTGTTCCCGCGCGTGTCCCGTGGGATGCGGCGCTGGCAGGACCGTTCGGCCCCGGCGACGCCCGCGCCGCTGGGACCACGGCACGTGGCCGCGCTGGAGCAGTTGCGCGGCGGCCCGATCACCGTCAGCGAACTTGCCTCCCGGCTGGGCCTGACGCTGCCCACCGTCAGCGGCGTCCTCGCCGACCTGGACCGGGCCGGGCTGGTGGACCGGCACGCCGACCCCGCAGACCGCCGGCGGACGATCGCCGGCATCATCCCGGCTCAGAGCGACCTGGTCGGACAGTGGCTGGACGGCGCGGCCGACCCGCTGGCCCGGGTGCTCGACAAGCTCGCCCCCAGCGAGCAGGCCGCCTTCCTCAAGGCCATGGACCTGCTCGAAACCGAACTGCGCGCCCAGGACACCCCGGGTTAAGCGGTCAGGCGATCTTGATGACGTGCCAGGCGTTGGCGATGCCGTTGCCGGCGGCCTGCCCCGGGGCTTTGTCCCCGGCGTAGAGATAGATGGGGTAGCCGTCGATGGTGACCTGCCTGAGGCCGCCCGGCCGGGTGATCACCCCGAGCGGGCCGGGCAGACGCACACCCGCCGGGGCTTGAACCGGCGCGGCCAGCGGCGGCCAGGCCTTCGCGCAACTGCCGGTGCAGGCTGACCGGCCGCTGCCCGGCTTGTCCTCGCTGTAGTAATACAGGGTCAGGCCGCGCTTGCTGGCCAGCACGGTCCCGGCGGCGCTGGTGCGGATGACCTTCAGCGCCAATGTCTGCGAGGCTGCGGTGCCGCGGATCTTGATGACGTGCCAGGCGCCTTCGATGCCGTTGCCGACGGTCTGCCCCGGGGCGGTGTCCCCGGAGTAGAGGTAAATGGGGTAGCCGTTGATGGTGACCTGCGCGCTGCCGCCGGGCCGGGTGATCATCCCGAGCGGCCCGGGCAGGCGCACGCCCGCCGGGGCCCGGACCGGTGCGGCCAGCGGCGGCCAGGCGGTCGCGCAACTGCCGGTACAGGCCGACTTGCCGCTGCCCGGCTTGTCCGCGGCGTAGTAGTACAGGGTCAGGCCGCGGCCGCTGGCCAGCACGGCTCCGGCGCTGGTGCGGGCCACCTTCAGGGCTGCCGTGGAGGCCGGCCTGGCACTGCTGTTCCCGGTCGGGGGGCCATAGGCGCCGCTGCTCCCGGTCGGGGTGCCATAGGCGCCGCCCGCCCCGGACGAGCCTGAAGAGTAGGAGCTAGGCCCGCAGGCGGTGACCGCCAGGGCCGTGGCGATCAGCGCGGCTGCCGCCCATCCTGAGTTACGCATCAAGGTTCTCCCTTGGCCAGGTCGCATGAACCGGATGCTGCTTTTATCTGAACGCATACTTCCGGATTCCGCCCGGCGACGTAGCCCAGGTAATAGCCCAGTAAGGACTTCCGTTCCTTTCAGGGGTCCCCTCCTGGATTAGTTTCCGGCCAGCTCGCGCCGGGCCGCGTCGGCGATGTCGGCGCCGGTGCTGGCGTGGCCGTTTATCCCCCACCCGCCCTCGGGGGACTCGGTGAGCAGGACCCAGGTACGCTCGGGGAGCGTCGCGTCACGCGCCTGGGCGGCAATGATATCGGTGAGTTCCCTGACGACGCCCAGTTGCTTGTCGCGGTCGAGCACGCCCGCGGGCGTGAGCACCTGCACCCGGACGTAGTTGCTGTCGCCGGCGACATTGGACAGTGAATCGGGGGCCAGGTCATGGATGAAGGCGGCCGTATTGTTCTTGAACAGCGCGATGGGCGGCACCTGCTCCCAGCGCATGACCGCCGCGGCCAGCTGCTGAGCCAGATCGTGCTTGTTGCTGAATGTTCCGGTCGCGGCATAGACGTCGATCATCGGCATTGCGATCTCCCGTGCTGGTCCGGCATGCTCCGTGGCTTCCCATCGTGACCGCCGGCCGCCCGCGCGGGCATCACGAGTCGTGCGTAGTCCGCCCGCGCCCGCGACCACGTAAGGCACGAGGCCGAACGAGCTAGCGCGTGCCCCGTAGCAGTAGATTTGCCTCGTGCAGGGACTGCTCGGACGCGGCCGGGAACTCGACCGTCTCGAGGCGATCCTGGACGACGCCCGCCGCGGGCTGAGCGGCGTTCTCGTGCTCCGGGGCGAGCCTGGCGTGGGCAAGACGGCACTGCTGGATTACGCCCAGGCGGCCGCGGCGGACCTGAGCGTCATCCGGATCGACGGCGTCGAGACCGAGATGGAGCTCAGCTTCGCGGCCCTGCACCAGTTCCTCCGGCCCTGCCTGGGTCACCTGGACGTGCTCCCCGCGCCCCAGCGCACCGCGCTCCGGCTGGCCTTCGGGATGGCTGAGGGCAGGACGCCGGACCGCTTTCTCGTCAGCCTGGCCGCGCTGGGCCTGCTGGCCGCGCAGGCCGCCAGCCAGCCCCTGCTGTGCCTGGTCGACGACGCGCACTGCCTGGACCGTGAATCCGCCGACGCCCTCGCGTTCGCGGCGCGGCGCGTGTACGCGGACTCCATCGCGATCATCTTCGCCGCCCGCGAGCCCGCATCGTATCCCGGCGTGCTGGACGGACTCCCTGAACTGCGTATCGCCGGGCTGGCCGACGCGGACGCCTATGACCTGCTCGCCTCCGCCGCCGGGCCCCGGCTGGACCAGCTGGTGGCCGGACGGATCGTCGGCGAGACGGGCGGCAACCCGCTGGCCCTCATCGAGATCGGCCAGGAACTCGCCGCCGGACAGGTCGTCAGCGACCTGCCCGAGCCGGTGCCGCTGGGCCGCCAGCTCGAGCAGCGTTACCTCCGGGAGGTCCAGGGGCTGCCGGCCGACACCCAGTCCCTGCTGCTGGCCGCGGCCGCCGACCCGACCGGTGATCCCCGCCTGCTGGGGCAGGTGGGCGAAGGCCTTGGCTTCACGATCGAAGCGGCCGCCGCCGCCGAGGCGCGGCAGCTGATCACGATCCGCGACACCGTCCGCTTCCGTCATCCGCTGATCCGTTCCGCCGTCTACTACGGGGCTTCGTTCGCGCAGCGGCAGCGCGTGCACGCCCGCCTGGCCGAAGCCACCAGCCCGGCCGAGCCCGATCAGCGAGCCTGGCACCAGGCCCAGGCGGCCACCGGCCCGGACGAGGCCACGGCCGACGACCTTGAGCGCGCCGGGGAACGAGCGCGCCGTCGTGGCGGCTGGACGATGGCGGCCGCCTTCTTCCATCGCGCGGCCACGCTCAGCCCCAGCCAGGCCGCACGAGCGCGCCGGATGCTCAGCGCGGCGGAGGCGAGCTGCAGCGCCGGGGCGCTGGGCCGGGCGCAGGCCGAGGTCGACGAGGCGGCCGCCTACCGCGACGATCAGCGTCACCTCGGCCTCGCCGAGCGGGTACAGAGCCGCATCTACCATGCGCTCCGCCAGCCGGCCAAAGCGACCTCCGCCCTGCTGGCCGCGGCCAGGAGTCTGGGCCCGGTCGACATCCGGCTGGCCCGCGACATTCTCGTCGAAGCCATCGTGGAAGCGCAGATCAACGGCCCGCTCGCGCCGCAGGGGGCGACCCGGACCGACGTAGCCCAGGTGGCCCAGGCGCTGCCGCTGCCGCCAGGTACGGCCGCCACGGTCGGCGATCTGCTGATCGACGCCGATACCACCCTCCAGCTTCATGGCCTGGACGCGGCCGCGCCGCTGCTCCGCCGGGCGATCGACGCCGTGCGGCACGAAGCCGGAGATCCCCCCGAGATGTTCCAGTGGCTCGCCGCGGCCTGCGCGGATGCCACCATCCTGGCTGACGAACCGCGGCTGCACGAGCTGACCCGGCGGATGGAAGCCGCCGCCCGAGAGCAGGGCGCGATGGTTCCCCTGTCGCTGGCGCTCAGCTACGCCGGAGCCCGCGGCCTGCTCGCCGGAGACTTGCCGGAAGCCGAACGGTGCTTCAGCGAGATAACCGCCATAGCAGAAGCCAGGGGGCAGCCCTGGGGGGTCGGGTCGCTGATCCTGTCGGCGTGGCGCGGACAGTCCGACCGCGCCTATGCCCTGCTGGACGCGGTGGCCGACGAGGCCGACCGGCAAGGCCAGGGATACCAGCTCGTCTTCGCCGACTACGCGCGCTGCATCCTCGAGCTCGGGGGTGGCCGTTATGACGCCGCCTACGCCAGCTTCGGGTCCGGCGTCGACGACACCTCGCAGATCAAGTTCGTCCTGCCCGATCTCGTCGAGGCGGCCCAGCGCTCCGGCCACCCCGACGCCGCCGCTGGTCTGGTCCGCCTGCTGGCCAAGCTGGCCGCCGGCCAGCCCGGTCCGGTGACCCTCGGTTTCCTCGCCCGGGCCCAGGCTCTCGTCGCAGGTGACAGCGCCGACGCCGAAGACCATTACCGGGAAGCGATCAACCAGCACGGCCGCGCCCAAGCCCACCTGGCCCGCAGCCACCTTGTCTACGGCGAGTGGCTGCGACGGGTCAAGCGCCCGCGGGATGCGCGAAGCAGCCTGCGCACGGCGCAACGGCTCTTCGACGACCTCGGCGCGCAAGGCTTCGCAGGCCGGGCGCGACTGGAGCTGGCGGCCGCCGGGGAAACAGTCCTCCCTGCGGCCTCCGCTGGGCACAGTCATGACCTCACACCACAGGAAGCACAAGTGACCCGGCTAGCGGCCGGAGGCGCGACGAACGCGGAGATCGCCGCCCAGCTCTACATCAGCCGCAACACCGTCGACTACCACCTGCGGAAGGTATTCCGGAAGCTCGGCGTCACCTCGCGCCGTCAGCTCGCCCGGGCCCAGCTCGATCTCGTCCCGTAGCTCAGTAGCCGTAACCGCCGCCGGTCTTGCTGGCCGAGGGAGAGGCGCCCGCGCCGGGGGTGGCGCCCGAGACCGTCATCTCGTACCACAGCCCGCCCGAGAGGTTGAGCCCGTTGCCCTTGGCCTGACCGGGGGCGGTGTCCGCGACGTAGGTGTAGAGCGGATGCCCGTCGTAGGTCGCCTGCGTCGTGCCGTCTGACCTGGTGATGGTGCCCACCGTGCCGGTCACGCCGGACCCGGCGGTGACCGGGCCCTTGACCGGCGGCCAGTAGGTCGCGCAGGATCCGGTGCACTTCGACGCGGTTGAGGTGTCCAGGGCGAACCAGTACAGCGTGCGGCCGGCCGAATCGGTCACCACCTGCTGGCTGCCGATGGTCCTCACGATCAGGGCGGTGCCGCTGCCAGCCGCGGCTGGAGCCGACGAGGCCGGGGTGCTGCCGGCCGCGGCCGGGGTGGTCGAACTGCTGCTTGAGCTGGCGCACGCGGACACGGTCAGTGCGAGGGCGGCCAGTACGGCGGCACCCCATATCTTTCGCATTTCGGATTTCCCCTTCGCAGTGCAAAATGATCTCCCGATAAGATCACGTGCGAAAGGGCCCTCCAGTTCACCTACGGTTCAGCTGGTATCGGGCGGCGGCAGCCCGAGCTGGCTGCGGATGACCCGGACGGCCTCTTCGACCGGCTCGTTGGCCGCGTCCGGGATCAGGAGATGGTTCAGTTCACTCAGGCCACGTGGCCACCGCCGATGAGGCTGCCCACGGCGAACGTCACCGCGACGGCGAACCCGCCCAGGGCGAGCTGACGCAGGCCCGAGCGCAGCATCGGGCGGCCGGTAATCCGGCCCACGACCATGCCGCCGGTCAGCAGCGCCACGGCGGCGATGCCCAGGGCGGCGGCCAGGACGGTCAGGCCCGCCAGGTACGGCAGCAGCGGGATGAGCGCCCCGGCGGAGAACGCGACCAGCGACGACACCCCGGCGAACAGGGCCGAGGGCAGCTCGAACGGGTCGACGCCGAGTTCCTCGCGGGTATGCACGCGCAGCGCCGTATCGGGGTCCCGCGAGACCGCTTCGGCCATCCTGGCCGCGGTTTCCGGGTCGGCGCCGTATCCGGCGAACGTGTCCGCCAGCTCGGCCTGCTCGGCGGCCGGGAACCGGGCGTGCATCGTGCGTTCGGTGGCGACCTCGGCGTGCACCAGTTCGTTCTGATTCGTCACCGACACGTACTCTCCGGTGCCCATCGAGAACGCCCCGGCCACCAGCGCGGCCACGCCGGTCAGGACCACGGTGCGGGCCGGCACCCCGCCGCCGCCCAGCCCGGCGATCAGCGAGGCGTTGGTCACCAGCCCGTCCACGGCGCCGAACACCGTCGGCCGCAGCCAGCCGCCGGATACGTCGCGATGCCGGTGCGACCACCCGGCCGCGAGCGCCGCCTGGCGGACCGCATGCCTGTACTCATGCATCTCCTCGCCCACCCGCAGGATTATCCCCCAGGAACTAGCGCCGGGGCGTCCCCGGCTGGCGCGAGGACAGCTGGGGCGGGGCCCAGGCCCGCGGGTCGAGGGTGCCTTCGACGGCGGCCCGGGCCACCTCGGTGAGGCGAAGGTTGTGGTGGCGGGCGTAGGCCCGCAACCGGGAGAAGGCGTCGGCGAGGCTGGTGCCGGCGCGTTCGGCAATTACGCCTTTGGCCTGTTCGATCACTATCCGGCTGGTCAGGGCATCGGCGAGCTGCTCGTTCAGGCGCTGGGCCTGCGTGCTGGCACGATGCTGCACGATGCTGAGGGCGGCCAGATCAGCGAACGCGCGGGCGACGATGAGATCCGCCTCGTCCAGCGGGGTCACCGCGACGCTGAGCAGGTTCAGGGCCCCCAGGGTGGCATCGCGCAACCGCAGCGGCAGCGCGGACGCCGAGGCGAACCCGGCCTGGAGGGCGGCGGCGGAGAACGACGGCCAGCGGCCCGAGTCGGCCTCCAGGTTCTCGGGCCCGACCCGCTCACCGGTCCGGAAGGCGTCCAGGCACGGGCCTTCCTGGGCTTGCAGCTCGAACAGCTCAAGCAGGCGCATCGCCTCGCTGGAGGAGGCCACCAGCCCCAGCCTGCCCGCCGGCGAGGCCAGCATGACCCCGGCGGCGGAGACGCCGAGCAGGCTGACGCACCGGTCGGCCAGCCCGGTCAGCAAGTCGACCACGTCGAAGTCATCGACCAGGGTGTTGGCCATCTCCACCAGCGACCGCGCCACGTCAGCTTCTCGGGCCATCTCAGGTCACCTCCCGGGCACCTGCCTGGTGCCGGATCCGGATCCCGGACCGCGCGATCCCGGACCGCGCCTCCATCGTAATGGCGGCCGGCCGGATCCCGCGGGTCCGCGGTAGGTCAACCTCCGGCGACTCGGTCGAGAAGGCCGAGTTCGCGGGTCCGTTCCAGCGCGTCAGCCCGCGTGGATACCGCGAGCTTGCGGTAGATCGCCTGGATGTGGGTGTGCACGGTGTTGCGCGACACGTACAGCTCGAGGCCGATCTCGCGCTCGTTGAGACCGCTTTTCAGCAGCCTGAGCACCTTGCGCTCCCGCGCGGTGAGCTCCTGCCCGGGGCGGACGCCTGGCCGCGGGCTCCGCCTGGCCGCGGTCAGCTGGCCGCCCAGGATCCCCGGATCCGGACAGGATGCGATGACGGAACTCGTTTCGGCGATCACGGCCTCCGCACGCTCCCGCTCGCCGAGGGCCCGAAGCACCGGCACCTGCCGCAGCAGCGCCATCGCCAGCCCGGTCGGCTGGCCCGCGGACCGCATGACCGCGGTGGCCCGCTCGATAGCCGACAGCGCGTCGGCGGCCCGGCCGCGGGCGGCCAGTGACGCCCCGAGGGCCAGCCACTCCTGGCCGCACGTTTCTTCGACGCCGTGCTCAGAGATGAGTGCAACGGCCGTTTCCGCTAGCAGCCTTTGGTAGTCCGAACGTCCTTGCTCGCCCGCGATGAGCGAGCGGCACGCCAGGGACGACCCGGCCGCCAGCCAGCGCTCACTCGCGGGAGCCAGCATCTGCGATTCGGTGAACCACCGGTCGGCCGCACCGAACTCGCCGCTCAGGTACAGACCCATGCCGACCGCCCAGCAGGCCAGCGGCCGCCAGGGCGATCCTGGCCCCTCGAGCTTAGCCGCGCGGCCGCCGTACTCCAGCTGGGCGCCGACGTCTCCCCACGGGAAGGCCGCCCGCAGCGTGCTCAGGCTCGCCTCGACCGAGCTGAAACCATCAGGCAGCGGGCCCGTGCCGCGCTCGCCCAGTCGTTCAGCCGCCGCGATGGCCCGCGCCGCTTCCTCGCGCCTGGCGGCCCGGGACAGGGCCCACGCCCGCACCACTAGCAGCCGGATGTCACCGCCGAGGATTTCGCCAGGGAATCGCCCGAGCCAGGCCAGGACGGTGCGGCACGGGTACTTGAACCAGGTGGCTGCGATCAGCCCGGCGGCCGCGGGGTACTCGCCGGCTTCGATGGCGTGATGGATCGCCTCTTCGGTGGTGCCGTGATCGCGATGCCAGAGGTACGCGCGACGGTGCAGGGCCGGGACGAGGCCGGGCTCACGCCGTCCGAGCTCGGTCCGCAGCAGCTGGGCGAACAGCGGGTGAAAGCGGTACCAGCCGCCCTGGCCGCCGAGCGGGACCAGGAAGAGGTTGGTGCGCGAAAGCTCGTCGAGCATGCAGGCCGAGTGCTGCTGCTCCAGCACCGCATCGCACAACGGGCCGGACAGCCGGCCGAGGATGGACGAGCGCAGCATCAGCGCCTGCATCGGCGGGCCGGAAGCCTCGAGCACCTCCGCCTCGAGGAAATCGCTCACGTGGCGGCTCAGGGAGGCACCGAACCTGGTCACGAAGTCATGGCGGTCCGCAGGCTCACGGCGCAGCGCTAGTGCCGCCAGATACAGCCCGGCCGGCCAACCCTCGGTCCGGTGCAGGAGAGCCTCGACGTCCTGGCGCCCGAGCCCGAGGCCGAGGCACCCGTTCAGGAACTCATCCGTTTCCCCGGGCGTGAACCGCAGATCGCCGACCCGGAGCTCGATCAGCTCACCGTGAGCGCGTAGCGACGCCAGCGGAAGGACCGGCTCGGCCCTGGTCGAAAGCACGAGCTGGAGGCTGGACGGCGCGTGCTCGATGAACCAGGCCATGCTGTCCAGGGCCGCCCCGGAGAGCCGGTGGAAGTCGTCCAGGATCAGCACGACGTCGCCCTGATCGTGGAGCTCGTTCACCAGCCGCGGCAGCACCACGTCGGTGACGGCGGCCGCTTCGGCCCGGCCCGGCGGGGCTGGGGGCAGGCTGACGGCGGGGCAGACCTGGCGGAGCGCTTCGATCACGTACGACCAGAGCACCACCGGGTCGTTGTCGCCCTCGTCGAGGGTCAGCCACGCGACCGGCTTGCGCGCCGTCTCGGCCCGGTGCCACCCGGCCAGCAGCGTGGTCTTCCCGAAGCCCGCCGGACAGATGACCAGGGTGAGGGCCAGGTCCGATCCAGCTCGAAGCCGCTCTAGCAGGCGCTCACGCGGAACGACCGGATCGCGTATCGCCGGCGGACGCAC
This sequence comes from uncultured Actinomycetes bacterium, assembly GCA_963769715.1. GTDB lineage: Bacteria > Actinomycetota > Actinomycetes > Streptosporangiales > Streptosporangiaceae > Palsa-504. The sequence goes on along the minus strand of CAVYNE010000030.1, from coordinate 254,331 downwards.
TTTCGTCGCGATCAGCATCGGCCACATCGCAGCTAGCTCCCAAGGGCCAGTCGTCATGCTACCGGGGTCCGGAGCAGCGATACCAACAGTTAGCTGCCTCCGTAACGGCAACCGAGCCGCGGCTCGTACCGAGGCTGCTCATATGAGCTAACCAATACATTACACCAATCTTACATTTTGAGAATAAGGCCGCTCCAGCATGGTGGTGTCAGGTCACCCATAGCGGGTGAGACACCGGCCGGACCTGGCCTGATGAACTGGTTCCGGCCCGTAAGTTCCTGCCCGTAATCAGCATGGCCAGTATCCGCCCTGGCTACTTATAGGAGCAGTGAAATCCCTATCGACGGCGTGAGTGAGCGTCTTCCGGGAGAACAACGGGAGGTTCCGTTGTTCGACTGCCCGCTCTTGCCCCGGCCACGACTGACCGAACTCATCGACCGGGCGACCCGGCGTAAGGTCGCCCTGGTGTGCGGGCCAGCCGGCGCGGGCAAGACGGTCGCCTGTGCGCAATGGGCCGCCGCGCCCTCCGGGGACAGGCAGGTGGTCTGGCTCACGTTGAGCGCGGATGACGACCCGTCCTGGTTCTGGGCCGACCTGGCCGAGCGGCTGAGGCGGGCGCGCCTGATGCCGCGAGAAGCCGCGGCCTACCTGGCCGGAGCCTCCGCCGACGGCTTCCCGTTCCGCCTGGTCGAGATGGCGCGGCAACTGGTGGCTCCGGTGGTTCTCGTTCTCGACAACGCGCACACCCTCGATGACCGGTCCGTGGTGGCAGGCCTTGACGTGCTGATCCGCCACGCTCCGCCCGCGCTGCGCCTGCTTTTTTCCGGGCGGCACGCACCAGGGATAACGCTGGAGCGGCTACAAGCCGCGGGCGAACTCGCGACCGTCGGTGCGGCGGATCTAGCCTGGTCCGGGCGCGAGAGATGCCTCATCGGCGAGGTGCGCCACGCGGCGATGTGGACCTGAGCGGCACCACCCGTGAGGGGTGAAGCCCCCGGTCCCGCCGACGTGCGACCCTGAGAGTGGGGGCTCAGGCGGAACAGTCCGCCGGCCCCCGCGACTACAGGAGGCTGTCATGTTCAGGCGAAGGCGTCCGCTGCTGCGCGCAGCCGCGGTGGGAGGGACCGCATACGTCGCGGGCAAGAGCGTGGCGCGGCGGCGCGCGGGGCAGGACCAGCAGGATGACGAGCAGAACCAGCGCATCGACGACCTGGAGCAGCAGCAGGCGCCGGCCGCCCCGGCCCCGGCGGCGTCCGCCGGGGCGACGCCGTCGATGACCGATCAGCTGAGCCAGCTCGGAGCCCTGCACGCCCAGGGCGTGCTGACCGACGACGAGTTCGCCGCCGCCAAGGCCAAGCTGCTCGGCAGTTAGCCGCCGACGGCCGGCGAACGCGGGTCCGGGTATCAAGGTCGATTGAAGGAGCGCAGGGTGAGCAAGCCGTTCAAGGGAACGATCAGCACTGATATCCGGGATTCGACCCCCGACTGGGAGCCGTTCGAGCCGCCGAAGGCGCCGGACGGGGCGCCGAACGTGGTCTACATCGTGCTGGATGACGTCGGGTTCTCGGCGATGTCGTGCTACGGGGGGCCGATCGAGACGCCGAACATCGACCGGATCGCGGCCGAGGGCGTGCGCTACACGCAGTGGCATACCACCGCGCTGTGCTCGCCGACCCGGTCGTGCCTGCTGACCGGCCGCAACCACACCCGCAACTCGATGGCCTGCATCACCGAGGCCGCGATCGGGTTCCCGAACGCGAGCGGGACGATCCCGCCGGAGAACGGCATGCTGCCCGAGATCCTGGGCGAGCGGGGCTGGAACACTTACATGGTGGGCAAGTGGCATCTGTGCCCGACCGTGGAGATGAACGTCGCCTCGACCCGGCGGAACTGGCCGTCCGGGCGCGGGTTCGAGCGCTGGTACGGGTTCCTGGGCGCCGAGACCAACCAGTGGTACCCGGACCTGGTCTACGACAACCACCCGGTGGACCAGCCGAAGTCTCCGGAGGAGGGTTACCACCTGACCGACGACATCACCGACAAGGCGATCGAGTTCATCACCGACGCGAAGGTGATCGCGCCGGACAAGCCGTTCTTCCTGTACTACGCGCCCGGGGCCGCGCACGCGCCGCACCACGTCTCCAAGGAATGGGCCGATAAGTTCAAGGGCCGCTTCGACATGGGCTATGAGGCGATGCGGGAGCAGACGCTGGCCCGGCAGAAGGAGCTGGGGATCGTCCCGGCCGGCACCGAGCTGCCCCCGATCAATCCGATCGGCACGCCCGAGACCCGCCAGGGGCCTGACGGCCAGCCCTTCCCGCCGTTGGACGTCACCCGGCCGTGGGATTCGCTGTCGGCCGAGGAGAAGCGGCTCTTCGCGCGCATGGCCGAGGTCTACGCGGGGTTCCTGGCCCACGCCGACCATCACATCGGCCGGCTGCTCGACTACCTGGAGGAGTCCGGGCAGCGGGAGAACACGCTGGTCGTCGTGGTGTCGGACAACGGGGCCAGCGGCGAGGGCGGCCCCGACGGGTCGGTCAACGAGATGCTGTTCGCCAACGGCATCCCCGACAACATCCAGGCGAACCTGGCGATGATCGACGAGCTCGGCGGGACGAAGACCTACAACCACTACCCGAACGGCTGGGCGATGGCGTTCAACACGCCGTTCAAGATGTGGAAGCGGTACGAGTTCAACGGCGGCACCGCCGACCCGTGCCTCATCTCCTGGCCCTCGGCCAAGGACGGGGCCACGGCGGGCTGGGGTGAGCTGCGGCACCAGTATCACCACGCGATCGACATCGTGCCGACCATCCTCGACGTTCTCGGCGTCGAGGCCCCGGCCACGATCAAGGGGCACGTGCAGAGCCGGTTCGACGGCGTGAGCATGCGCTACAGCTTCGACGACCCGTCCGCGCCGTCGGCCCGCAGGACGCAGTTCTACTCGATGCTCGGCTCGCGCGGGATCTGGCATGACGGCTGGAAGGCCGTCACCACCCACCCGACGCTCAGCGGCTGGAGCCATTTCAACGACGACACCTGGGAGCTGTACCACACCGACACCGACCGCGCCGAACTGCACGACCTGGCCGCCGAGCACCCGGAGAAGGTGCGGGAGCTGGTCAACCTGTGGTTCGCTCAGGCCGGCGAGAATGACGCCTTCCCGCTCGACGACCGATCCGCGCTGGAGATCATCATCACGCCGCGGCCGCAGCTGGCCTCGTCGCGTGAACGGTATACCTACTTCCCCGACACCGCGGAGGTACCGGAGGCGCAGGCGGTGAACGTCCGTAACCGGTCCTTCTCGATCGGGGCGCTGGTGGACATCCCTGGTCCGGGAGCGCAAGGCGTGCTGTTCGCCCACGGGTCGCGGTTCGGCGGGCATGCCCTGTACGTGAAGGACAACCGCCTGCACTACGTCAACAACTTCGTCGGCATGGCGGAGCAGAAGATCGACAGCACCCAGGACGTGCCCACCGGGCAGAACCTGATCCTGTCCGCCTCGTTCGACAAGGACGGCGAGGACCCGCCCCACGTGTCGACCGGAATCTTGTCCCTGTACCACGGGGACAAGAAGGTCGGCGAGGGCCGGATCAGGACCCAGCCCGGGCTGTTCTCCCTCGCGGGCGAGGGCCTGTGCGTGGGCCGTGACAGCGGCGAGGCCGTCACCAGCGACTACCCCGGCGAATCGCCGCACCGTTTCACCGGCGGCACGATCAAGCGGGTCGCCGTCGACGTCAGCGGCGACCCCTACGTCGATCTAGAACGCGAGGCCCAGGCCATGCTGGCCCGCGAATAGGCGCGCGGCGCCGATGAGCGATCAAACGCAGCCCCCCGGCCCGGTCCTGACCGTGCCGGGGGCTCCGCTGGCCTTCCACGTGATGGCCAAGCCCACGGGCGCGGTCTGCAACCTGGACTGCGAGTACTGCTTCTTCTTGTCCAAGGAGATGCTGTACCCGGGCAGCCGGTTCCGGATGGCCGAGGACCTGCAGGAGACGTATATCCGTCAGCTGCTCGAGGGGCACGCGCGGGCGCCGGAGGTGGTGGTCGCCTGGCAGGGCGGCGAGCCCACCCTGATGGGCCTGGACTTCTTCCGGCGCTCTATCGAGCTGGAACGCAAGTACGCGGCGCCGGGCCAGCGGATCCTCAACACGATCCAGACGAACGGCACCCTGCTCGACGACGAGTGGGGCGGGTTCCTGAAGGAGAACGACTTCCTGGTCGGCATCTCGGTCGACGGGCCACGGGAGATGCACGACGCCTACCGGGTGGACAAGGGCGGCAAGCCCACGTTCGACCGGGTGATGCGGGGCCTGGATGTGCTGCGGCGGCACGAGGTCGACTGGAACGTGCTGACCACCGTCCACGCGGTCAACGGCGACCACGGCCGCCAGGTGTACGCGTTCTTGCGCCATGAGCTGGGCGCGACGTTCATCCAGTTCATTCCCATCATCGAACGCGCGACCGAGCAGAGTTTGCCGATCGCCGACTCCGGCTGGGGCGGCGGGGTCAAAGGCCGCCCGCTCTACATCCAGGAGGGGAACCTGGTCACCCATCGCTCGGTCGGCCCGGTGCAGTATGGGCGTTTCTTGATCGATGTGTTCGAGGATTGGGTCCGCCGCGACATCGGCACCGTCTACGTGCAGATGTTCGACACCGCGCTGGCGAACTTCTACGGTGAGCCCGGCGGGATGTGCGTGCACGCCAAGACGTGCGGGCAACAGCTCGCCATCGAGCACAACGGCGACCTGTATTCCTGCGACCACTACGTGGAGCCGGGTTACCTGCTCGGCAACATCGGCGACCGGCACATGCTGGAGCTGGTGGCCTCCCCGCAGCAGCGCAAGTTCGGGCAGGACAAGTTCGACACGCTGACCCGGTTCTGCCTGGACTGCGATGTGCGCTTTGCCTGCAACGGAGGCTGTCCCAAGGACCGGTTCGCCGTCTCTGGATACGGCGAACCGGGTCAGCATTACCTGTGCCCGAGCTACAAGGAGTTCTTCCATCACGTCGAGGCGCCGATGGCCACCATGGCCGGATTCTTGCGGGCGAACCGGGCCCCCGCGGAGCTCATGCGGTCCTACGCGACCCAAGACGCGCGACGCGGCCGCAACGCACCCTGCCCCTGCGGCGGCGGCCGCAAATGGAAACGCTGCCACGGCGCCCCGCTGGACGGCTGAGGCACGGCTCGACCGGAGGGCGGCAAATGGCGCACCGAATTGGCTCAGCCCTGGCACCAGTCGGCCGATGGCTACGCGCCGTCCGGCCGCAGCGATCGGACCTGCGCGGGGAGATAGTGGCCGGCCTGCCGGGCGCGATCAGCAGCGTGCCCGACGGAATGGCGGCCGCGGTCCTGGCCGGCGTCAACCCGGTGCAGGGCCTGTACGCGAGCTTCGCGGGACCGATCTCCGGCGGCCTGAGTTCCAATACCCGCCTGATGGTGATCACGACCACGTCCGCCGCCGCGCTGGCGGCCGGCTCGGCGTTGCAGGGCGTGGCCCCGGATAACCGGCCTGCGGCGGTCCCGCTGCTGGTGATCATGGTCGGCATCGCGCTGGCCGCCGCCGGCATCGCCCACCTGGGACGGTACACGCGGTTCGTCTCGTACTCGGTGATGATCGGCTTCCTGACCGGAGTCGCGGTCAACATCGTGTGCGGTCAGATCTCGGACCTGACCGGCGCCCCCGCACATGGCTCGTTCCCGCTGGCCAAAGCGGTCAGCATAATAACCCACCCGAGCAGCATCAACCTGGCGTCTCTGCTCACCGGGCTGGCCGCGCTGGCAATCCTGGTCGTGCTCACGCGGACGCGGGTGGCTGTGTTCAGCACGCTGATTGCCCTGCTGATCCCCACCGTCGTAGTCGTGCTCGCGGGCGCCGACAGCGTGGCCCGGGTGGGTGACGCCGGCGCTATCCCGGGCGGGATCCCGATCCCGCGACTGCCGAATTTCCATTTCCTGTCGTTCAGCCTGGTCACCGGGGCGCTCGCGATCGCAGCCATCATCCTCGTCCAGGGCGCCGGGGTCGCCGAGGCCGCGCCGAACACCGACGGTTCCCGGCCGAACCCGAACCAGGACATCATCGCGCAAGGGATAGGCAACCTGGCTTCGGGGTTCTTCCGCGGCATCGCGGTGGGCGGCTCGGTCGGGCAGACCGCTCTCAACGTGAGCGTCGGCGCCCGGACCCGGTGGGCGGCGATCTGCTCCGGCTTGTGGATGCTGGTGATCCTGGCGATCTTCTCCGGGCTGGTCGCGAAGATCGCGATGCCGACGCTCGGCGCGATCCTCATCTTCGCGGCCATCGGCTCGCTGCGGCCGGGGGAGATCGCGTCCATCCTGCGTACCGGGCGTATCTCGCAAGTCGCGGTGATCACCACGTTCGCCGCCACGTTGTTCCTGCCGGTCGCCGCCGCGGTCGGCATCGGGGTGGCCCTGTCGCTCATGCTCCAGCTGAACCAGGGAGCGATGGACCTCACCGTGGTCGAGCTCGTCCCGCTCGACGACGGCCGGTTCGAAGAACGGCCGTCCCCGCCCACCCTGACCAGCTATCACGTGACGATCCTGGACGTATACGGCAGTCTGCTCTACGCCGGTTCCCGAACGCTGGCGGCCCATCTCCCTGATCCGGGTCAAGCCCGCTCTCCGGTTGTCGTGCTGCGGCTGCGACGGCGTACGTCACTCGGGGCGACCTTCACGAAGGTGATGGCCGAGTACGCCGATCGCCTGGCCGCCGCTGACGGCCGCCTCTATCTGAGCGGCCTTGAGCCGGACGTCAAGGAGCAACTCCGCCACACCGGGCACATCGGCGGGCCGGTCCGCGCATTCGAGGCCGACCCGGTTGTCGGTGAGTCAACCAGGAAGGCCTACCTCGACGCCGAGGCGTGGCTCGTCAAGAAGCACGGCGAATGACCCCGCCCGGTGAGCCCAGGGCTCACCGGGCGGGGTCGACATCACCGACGCCGTTACCGACGGCGGGATACACGCCGACTGGTGCGCCGTCCCGTGCGGCGGGCGACTCTGCGGGCTCCGAACATTTCATACCTCCAGGTATTCGTGCGGGCTGACGGTCATCAGGCGCCGGCTGCGCGGGCAGTTTCCAGCTCGTGCAGTTCCTTCGCTTCCTCGGCCGCCATCAGGCCAATCTCGACCAGGTCCAGCGGGCTGATGAAGCCGTCACTGATGCGGAACCCGCCGGCCCGGATGACGGCGTCCCTGAGCGGGACGGCCCAGTGGTGTTCGATCAGGACGAGCGCGGCCGCGGAGTCGTTCGGGATGTCCTCGAGCACGTCCCAGCCCTCCTCCTCGGTGAACACGTGCACGCCTCCGTCGGCGGCCACCTCCTCGGCGCCCGCGACCGCGCCCGCCTCGGCCCCCTCTTCCCCCTCGATGCCCAGGCCGATCAGGGCGCCGATCTTGCTGCCGAGCTCGATGGCCTCGCTCGTGGAGAGGTTGCTGAGGTGCTCCACTTCCAGCGCCCCTTCGTCGTCCTTGTAGACGACCAGCGAGTCGATGACGCGGATCGTGTCGCTCGCGCGGAGCCGTTCGAGTTCGGCGATGATCTCGCCGTGGAAGTCTGGATTGCTGAATCCCAGGACAATGAGCTGCACTGGTCCAATCGCCATCGTTTACTCCTCTTTCCTCCGGTCCGGTGTCTACCCGCAAGCATCAAGGCTCCGAGGGCAGCCCCGCGTCACCCGGCCAGGGTGAGACCGGACCCGTGTTCACTGGGGCAGTTCGCCGCCTTCGGCGGCCTTCCGCCGGCGTGGTCGGGTCGATCACGCTAGGGGCCCTGCGCCACGCAAATCTCCCTGGAACCTTGTCCGGTGTCTCCATGATGAACCAGGAGTGTCTCCACGGTGAACATATCGGAAGGCGGACCGCATCACCCGCCGCGGTGGAGGCCGGATATCACCCGTCAGGGGCGACCAGCCGGCCTTGGCCGCGGGTTAGTAAGGCAGTTAGGGAGCCACTTCGGAGGTTGCCCCCACTGCATCGGAGGACGGAAATGAGCGCCGAAGGTGATCGGGTCGCAAAGTTCGGCCGGCTGGAAGACGGGCTGCGCCAGGGCGGCGAGTGGTACCGGTGGGGACCCTACGTGAGCGAACGGCAGTGGGGCACGGTCCGGGAGGACTACAGCGCCGACGGCAACGCGTGGGATTACCTGCCGCACGATCACGCCCGGTCCCGGGCCTACCGGTGGGGTGAGGACGGCCTGGCCGGATTCTGCGATATCGAGCAGCGGCTGTGCCTGAGCCTGGCGCTGTGGAACGGGCGGGATCCGATCCTGAAGGAGCGGGCGTTCGGGCTGACCGGCCCGCAGGGCAACCACGGCGAGGACGTCAAGGAGTACTGGTGGTACCTGGACGCCGTGCCCAGCCACGCCTGGAACCGGTGGCGCTACCACTATCCCCAGGGCGCGTTCCCCTATCAGGACCTGATCAACACCAATGCCCACCGGAGCCGGTACGAGCCAGAGTACGAGCTGCTCGACACGGGCGCGTTCGACGACGACCGGTACTGGATCACCGAGGTGCACTACGCCAAGGCGGGCCCGGATGACCTGCTGATGTCCGTCCAGGTCACCAACGCCGGCCCGGAGGCGGACACGCTGCACGTGCTGCCAACCGCGTGGTTCCGCAACACCTGGTCCTGGGACGAGGCGGAGAGCCGGCCAGCCCTGCGGGCTGCTGGAGACCGTTCGGTCATCATCGACCACCCGTTCCTGGGCTCCCTGGAGCTCATTGCCGCGACCGCCCCCGGCGGCGCCGACCCGCAGCTGCTGTTCTGCGAGAACGAGACCAACGACGCCCGGCTTTACGGCGCCACCCCGCTTACTCCCTATCCCAAGGACGGGATCAACGACCACGTGATCCACGGTGCGGCCACGGTCAACCCCGTCGGCACCGGGACGAAATGCGCGTTCTGGTACCAGGTCACCGTCCCGGCCGGCCAGACCGCCGAGCTCCGGCTCCGGCTCCGGCCTTTCGTCAACGGGACGGGCAAGTCCGCGGCCAGCGCGGCGACCGCGCTCGGCACGGACTTCGATCAGGTGATGGCGCAGCGCCGCGCCGAGGCCGACGAGTTCTACGCCGAGCTGACGCCAGCGACCGCGAGCGCGGATGAGGCGCTGGTGCTGCGGCAGGCGTCCGCGGGCATGCTGTGGAGCAAGCAGCTGTTCTACTACGACGTCACCCGCTGGCTGGATGGCGACCCGACCCAGCCCGAACCGCCCGAGGTGCGCAAGACCGGGCGCAACTCCAAGTGGCGGAACTTCGACGGGTTCGACATCATCTCCATGCCGGACAAGTGGGAGTATCCCTGGTTCGCCGCCTGGGACCTGGCCTTTCACACGGTCACCCTGGCCCACCTGGACCCGGCGTTCGCCAAGTACCAGCTGATCATGATCTGCCGGGAATGGTTCCAGCACCCGCAGGGGGCACTGCCGGCCTACGAGTGGGACTTCGGCGACGTCAACCCGCCGGTGCACGCGTGGGCGGCGCTGCAGGTGTTCGCCATCGACGGCGGCCGCGACCTCGACTTCCTGTCCCGGGTCTTCGACAAGCTCCTGGTCAACTTCACCTGGTGGGTCAACCGGGAGGACGCCAACGGCAACAACGTCTTCGAGGGCGGGTTCCTGGGCCTGGACAACATCGGCCCGATCGACCGCTCCCACCTGCCCGAGGGCTACACCCTGGAGCAGTCCGATGCCACCGGCTGGATGGGCTCCTACGCGCTGTCGCTGGGTGTTATCGCGGCCGTCCTGAACTGGTCCGGCAAGCGCCAGGCCCAGGACCTGGTGCTGAAGTTCATGGAGCATTTCGCGGGCATCCGCAACGCCCTGGACGAGCAGGGCCTGTGGGACGACACCGACGGGCTGTTCTACGACCGGCTGGTCACCCCGTCGGGCTACACCGTCCCGGTCAAGGTGCACTCCATGGTCGGGATCATCCCGGCGCTGGCCGCCGGGGTCATCGACGGCAACATGCTGAACAGCGCGATGACCATGAACAAAACGTTCACGCGTTTCCTGGCCAAAGAGGGCGTCGGGGACGTGCAGAAGCTGGCCGAGACCCCGCAATTGCGCGGTGAGGGGGGAGCCCAGCGGCTGCTGCTGTCGGTGGCCCGGCCCGCCCAGCTGGAGCGGCTGTTCGCCAAGCTGTTCGACGAGAGCGAGTTCTTGTCCCCGCACGGGCTGCGCGCGGTGTCGGCCTACCACCGCGATCATCCCTACCAGTTCGACGCCGAGGGCTATCAGTCCTCCATCGACTATGAGCCGGCCGAGTCGACCACGTTGATGTTCGGCGGCAACTCCAACTGGCGCGGCCCGATCTGGATGCCGGTCAACTACCTGGTGATCGAGTCGCTGGAGCGCTACCACCGGTTCTACGGCGCTGACTTCGAGATCGAGTACCCGACCGGCTCGGGGAAGCGGCTCACCCTGGACCTGATCGTCGCCGACCTGCAGGACCGGCTGATCTCGCTGTTCACCAGGGACGAGAAGGGGCGGCGGGCCTGCTTCGGCGGGACCGAGAAGATGCAGGCCGATCCGGCCTGGAGGGACAACCTGATCTTCAGCGAGTACTTCCACGGCGACAACGGCGCCGCGATCGGCGCCTTCCACCAGACCGGCTGGACCGGCCTGATCGCCGACGTGATCCGGCGCCGGCACGGCGCGGTCCGATCCCTCGGAGACGTCCTGCGCGACCTAGCGGGAAAGGCACAGCCATGACCACCAGCCAGACCAGCACCGCGGCCGGCGCGGTTCCGGCCGCCCGGGTCGCCCCGGATGCCCGCTCTGCCGTCGCGATCCCCGGCCAGCCGTTCCCGCTCGGTGCCACGCCGGGCGAGTACCTGGGCATCGCGGGCACGAACTTCGCGATCGCCTCCAGCGTCGCCAGCGGCGTCACCTTGTGCCTGTTCGACGGCGCAGACGCGGAGACCCAGATCCCGCTGCGGGATAACGACGCCGACGTCTGGCATGCGTTCGTGCCGGGCGTCGGCCCGGGGCAGGCCTACGGGTACCGGGTCAGCGGGCCCTGGGACCCGGCCCGGGGCCTGCGGTGCAACCCGGCCAAACTGCTGCTCGACCCTTACGCGAAGGCGATCTCCGGAACGGTCTCGTTCGGGCCGGAGGTACTCGGCCAGTCCTTCACCGACCCCGACCAGCCGAGCAGCCTGGACTCCTCGGCGCACGTGCCCAGGAGCCTGGTCGTGGATCCGGATTTCGGCTGGCACGATGACCAGCGCCCCTGGTACCGCTACTCGGATACGGTCGTGTACGAGGTCCACGTCAAGGGCTTCACCATGCGCCATCCGGACATTCCCCCGGCGCTGCGCGGGACCTACGCCGGCCTGGGCCACGAGGCCGCGATCCAGCACCTGCTCGACCTGGGCGTCACCACGGTCGAACTGCTCCCGGTGCACCAGAACGTGCCGGAGGCATTCCTGGTCAAGCGGGGCCTGACGAATTACTGGGGCTACAACACGATCGGCTTCTTCGCACCGCATAACAACTATTCGGCCGCCGTCCGGGCCTGCCGCCCGGGCGGTCAGGTCAGCGAGTTCAAGACGATGGTGGACGCGCTGCACCGGGCCGGCCTCGAAGTAGTGCTCGACGTGGTGTTCAACCACACCGCCGAAGCCGGGCCGGACGGTCCTGCGATCTGCTTCCGAGGCATCGACAACACGGCCTACTACCGCGTCGATCCCGGCTGCCCCGACGCCTACGTCGACACGACGGGCTGTGGCAACGCGCTGAACGTGGGCGACCCGATCACGCTCCAGCTGATGATGGACTCGCTGCGCTACTGGCTCCAGGACATGCACGTCGACGGGTTCCGGTTCGACCTGGCGCCCACGCTGGCCCGCCAGGAGGGCAGCTTCGACAAGGTGTCGGCCTTCCTGGACATGGCGTCCCAGGATCCGGTGGTATCGCGGGCCAAGCTGATCGCCGAGCCCTGGGACGTCGGGCAGATGGACAGCTACGATCTGGGCCGGTTCCCGCCGCTGTGGCGGGAGTGGAACGGCAAGTACCGGGACACGATGCGCGACTTCTGGCGCAGCCACCCGGTCGGGCTCGGCGAGTTCGCCACCCGGTTCTGCGGCTCGTCGGACCTGTACGGGACGGCCGGGCGCCGGCCCACCGCCTCGGTCAACCTCATCACCGTCCATGATGGCTTCACCCTGGCCGACCTGGTCTCCTACAACGACAAGCACAACGAGGCCAACGGCGAGAACAACCGCGACGGGACCAGCGACAACAATTCCTGGAACTGCGGGGCGGAGGGCCCGACCACCGACCCGGGCATCCGCACGCTGCGCGCCCGGCAGTCCCGGGCCATGCTGACGACCCTGATGCTGTCCTTCGGAGTGCCGATGCTGCTCGGCGGGGATGAGATGGGCCGGACCCAGGACGGCAACAACAACGCCTACTGCCAGGACAACGAGCTGACCTGGTTCGACTGGCCGGGCGCCGACACCGGGCTGCTGGCTTTCACCAAGCGCCTGATCGCGTTCCGGCGGGCCCACCCGGTCTTCCGCCGCCGCCGCTTCCTGACCGGGGCGCAGGCCGCCGAGCTGCGCTGGTTCACCCCCGCGGGCACCGAGATGACGGCGGCCGACTGGTCGGACGCGAACGCCCTGGCGATCGCGCTCTACCTGGACGGATCCGACGACCCGGACCTGGCCGCGGACGGCACGCCCCTGCTCGATGACGACTTCCTCGTCCTGGTGAACGCCTGGTGGCAGCCGCTGGACTTCGTGCTCCCGGCGACCAGGGCCGAGGCGGCGTGGCGGGTCGAGCTGGACAGTTACGACCCCAGCCGGGCGGTAGCCGGACGCCACGCCGGCGACGGCGTCACCGTCTGCCCGCGCTCCGTCGTGGTGCTTTCCTCGCCGGTGTGAACCGGGCCTCATCGGCGTGAACCGGGCCTCACCCGGGTGAGCTGGGTCAAGCGAACGGTAACCAAGGCCCTTGACCTAGGGACCGTGCCCGTCGGGCCGGGGGTCACGGTCTGTTCTGAGGCGCCGGACCTCGAGAACGTGCACGCCGAAGGTCTCGAGCCTGGCCAGCAGCCCTTGCAGCGCCGCAAGGTCGGCAAGCTCGCCGTACAGCACGGTCTCGACCGGCTCCACAGAAGCCGTGAGGTCCTCAAAGTCAAGTAGCGCCTCGGGCGGAAGAACACCGGAAACGCGGATCTCGTAATGAGGTGGTGCCACGGCTGGCCCTCCAAACTGGTCGGAACGGGCCAAATCACTTGGTTCCACCATGCCGCAACTCAAGTCCGGGCACGCCACCCGGACGGGGTGACTTCTCACCTGGGTGAGGAGCGGGGGAGGGTGATTACAAATCACCCTGTTCCGGGTGAGACCTATAACAGGCAAAGAACTGTGTATGACCAATCCGAAGGGGAGAACGGTTTGGCCCCCAGCTCACGCGGCTGGCTACCAACGGGTTGCTAGGCGGAAGGCAGTGTCAGTGAAAACCCCAGCGGTACCCACGCCACCCCGGCCCAGGCAACCGCCGGGCGGTGCCGACCGTGTCCTGCAGGCGAAGATCATCGCGCCCAGCGTGCCCGGCTGGATGGTCCCGCGGTCGCGCCTAGACAAGCGCATCGAGGAAGGCACAGCGGGGCCCCTCACGGTGATCACCGGGCCGCCAGGCGCCGGCAAGACGATGGCCGTCGCGTCGTGGGCGGCCGCCCGGCCAGGCCCCGTAGCGTGGATCACGCTCGACCACTACGACAGCAGGCCGAAGGTCTTCTGGTCCACCCTGGTGGAGGCGCTGCGGAACGCCGGAGTCACCCTCAACCGCACACCCGCGGCACCGCCCCGGACGGCCAACGCCGATCACGTATTCCTGCTCCGGCTGGCGTCGGAACTGGCCGCGCAGGACCCGCCGGTGGTACTGGTTCTCGACGATCTTCACCTGCTGGCGGGTCCCGGGCTGATGGACGGCTTGCAGTACCTGCTGCGGAACGCGAAATCCGGGCTGCGGCTCGTGGTCTGCTCGCGGACCGACCCGATGCTGCCGCTGCACCGCTACCGGCTCGCTGGGGAACTGACTGAGATCCGCGCCAGCGAACTAGCCTTCAGCGTGCCCGAAGCCGGCTTGCTGATGGCACAGCATGGCATCACGCTGCCGCCCAGGACGCTCGAACTCCTCACGAAGCTGGACGAGGGCTGGGCCGCGGGACTGCGGCTGGCGGCGATCTCGCTCGACGATCATCCCGACCCCGGGCAGTTCATCAAGGAACTCGCCGCCGAGAACAGCGCCATCGCTGGTTACCTCGTCGAGGAGGCACTCAACAACCAGCCCGCCCCGACCCGGGATCTGCTGCTGAAAACATCCATCCTGGAACGTGTCAACTCCGGCATCGCCGGCGAGCTAACCGGCCATGAACAGGCCGCGGGGGCCCTCGCCGCGGTAGCCCGGACCAACGCCTTCGTCCAGCCGCTCGGCAATGGCTGGTACCGCTACCACTCGCTGTTCGCGGAAGTCCTGCGCCTGAAGCTCAGGCTCGAGTGCCCGGGTCAGCTGCCGGACCTGCACCGGCGCGCGGCGCGCTGGTACCAGGCCAACGGGCTGCTGCTGGACGCTGTCCGGCAGGCCGTGGCGGCTGGCGACTGGTTGCTCGCCGCCGACCTGGTCCTCGATGAGCTCGCGATCGGCCAGCTCATCGAGCCACATGGCCGTAACCCCCTGGCCGACTGCTTCCGGCAGATGCCAAACCACCCGACGTGGACCGAACCACAGCCCGTGCTCGTCGCGGCCGCGCTCGCGCTGGCCGAGGTCCCGGTGGCCGACTGCGCCGCACTCGAGGTTGCGGAAGGAATGCTCGAGCGGCTGGGAGCTGACACCGAAACCCCGTCCCGGCTGGCCGCTGCGATGCTCCGCCTGGCGGTAGCCCGGCGGGCCGGGGACCTCGGCGCGGCGGCGGCATCGGTGGCCAGGGTGGAGAAGCTGGTCGCGAAGCTGCCCGGAGACATCCTGGCCAGGCACGCCGAGATCCACGCGACGGTGCTGTCCGCTCGCGGGGTGGTGCACCTGTGGTCGGGACACCTCGACGAGGCCGCCGCGAGCCTCGAGGCGGGGGCAGCCGCGGCCGCCCTGTCCGGGGCCATTACCGAACGCATAGACTGCCATGGATATCTGGCCCTGCTGGAGGCCCTGCGCGGACGGCTGAGCCGCGCCGCCGAGCTAGCGGCCGAGGCCACAGGCCTAGCGCGAGAGCACCGTACCGGGCTGGCCGGGCCTGCTTGCGGCGCCGCCGAGGTGGCGCTCGCGCTGGTCCATCTGGAGCGCAACGAGCGGCACGACGCGCGCGACCGGCTGAAGCGAGCCGACGCCGCCCTGCGAGTCCGGCCGGAAAAGCTGGTCGGCGCCACGGCCTGCCTGGTGGTGGCGCGCTACCGCCTGGCCGAAGGCCGCGCCAAGGCGGCAGCGGAGATGATCGCCCGCGCGCGGCACGGCTGGTCGCCGCCCAGCTGGCTCGATCACCGGCTGACGCTGCTCGAATCGCGGGCTCACGCGGTGGCCGGTGACATCTCGTCCGCCGTCGGCATAGCCGTGCGGGCCAACCAGGGCACCTCGCTCGATGCGACCGTGGCCCTGACCCACGCGTGGCTGGATGCCGGCGACACCGCGGCCGCTAGCCAGGTGCTCGAGAACGGACCAACCGACGCTGGCGAGGTGGCCGATCACAGTTGGCTGGATCGCTGGCTGGCCGACGCGCGGCTCGGCTACAGCCGCGGCGACACCGCACGCGTCCGGCGATCCCTGCAGCGGGCGCTGGAGCTGGCTGAATCCGAACAGCTCCGGCTGCCGTTCGCGATGCAGGCGACCTGGATCCGTCAGGCCCTACGGAGCGACCCGCACCTCGCCGACGGCCACCGGCACCTGATCGAGCCGGGCCTGATCGACCCGGACCGAGCCGGGCCACCGGGCCCCGGGGAGGTCGTGCCGGTGATCGTCGAGCAGCTCAGCGGGCGCGAGCGCGAGGTGCTCGGCCTGCTGTCCGGGATGCTCAGCACCGCCGAGGTGGCTAGTGAGCTGTACATTTCGGTCAACACGGTTAAGACCCACCTGAAGAGCATCTACCGGAAACTGGCGGCGACTCACCGAGGGGAAGCGGTACGCCGGGCCCGGCAGCTAGAGCTTCTCTGAGCGCGGCGGCCCTGAGCGCGGCGGCCCTGAGCGCGGCGGCCCTGAGCGCGGCGGCCTGGTCAGAGGATGCCCATCTGGTGACCTCGCTCAACGGCCTCCTGCCGGGTGGAGGCGTCGAGCTTGCGGTAGATCGCGCGGGCATGGGTCTTGATCGTGTTCGCCGACAGGAACAGCTCCTGCCCGATCTCGCGGAGGGACAGCGTGCCCCGCAGCAGCCGCAGCACCTCTTCCTCGCGATCGGTAAGCGGCTCCGCGAGCGGCTGCGGGCGCTGGCGGCTGGCGAACCGCTTCGCGAGCTGTTCGGCCCGGATCAGCTGAGCCTTCGCGCCGTCCGGCCGCGCGGCCAGCACCGCCCTGGCCTCGGCCAGCAGGCCGGCTGCTCCGGCCGAGTCGCCCAGGTCATACAGCACCGACGCGAGCCTGAGCATGGTGTCGAGCGCACCCCACGGGCTGATCCCCAAACAGCGGCGCCCAGTACGCAGGGCTCGCTCGAAATAGCCGCGCGCCTGCCTAAGATGCCCTTGCATCGCGGCGACCGCGCCAGCGGCCGTATACGCGATGGCGCCGTGCGGACCGTCACCGAGATCGCCATTGCCTGCGATCTCGCGAGCCGCCGCCACAAGCTCCTGCGCCTGACCGAGCCTGCCCCGCTCGATCGCCACCAGCGCCATGACCGAGCAGGCCAGCAGGCGCACCACGGCGATCGAAGCATCACCTTGGAGCGCATCGCTCAACTGGGCGAAGGCCGGGTCCAATTCGCCGGACAAGTACAGGGCCGAGCCGAGCGCGGTCCTGGCCAGGGCGTACCAGGGCGACGCCGGGTCGGTGTCCAACTCGGCCGCCGCGGCCGCCGATTCCCGCATCGCACGGATACCGTCGAACCCGTAGACTCCCCGCAGCAGCGCCGCTGAGAACCCGAGCGACGGCATTCCGTCCGGGAGCGGTCCGTCAGGCTCCCCCGCGTCGACGACCGCTATCCAGCGCCGGACGGGATCCTGCTCGCCGGAAAGCGCGGCGCACCAGGCCGCGCAGTGCGCCGCCACGGGGTTACTGCGGATGCGGTCGTCACCGATCGAGTCCAGCCAGGACCGAAGCAGGCGTATCCGGCCGGTGTCTATGCAGCCGGGCCAGTTACGCGCGACGACATCGATGGCCCCGGCGATGTCACCCCCGGCCAGAGCATGGACGATCGCCTCTTCCACCGATCCCCACCGCTGGTGCCATTCGCTGGCACGCCGGTGCAAGACGGGCACGAGGTCGGGCTCGGTCGCCGCGAGCTGGCTCAGCAGCATCTGGCCGAACAACTGGTGGTAACGAAACCATTGCCGGTCGTCGTCCAGGGCCACGAGAAACAGGTTCTCGCGCTCGAGGATGTCGATTATCTCCGTCGCGTTAGCTGAGCCGATCACGGCGTCGCACAGCGAGGGCGTGAACCGGTCGAGGATGGCGGTCCGGGACAGGAAATGCCGGATCTCGCTGGGCTGGCGGCTGAGCACCTCCTGGGCCAGGAAATCACCCACGAAGCGGTTGTCACCGCTGAACTGCCGGATGACGGAGCTCGGGCTGGGGTGGCCGCGAAGAGAGAGCGCGGCCAGGTATATCCCGGCCGGCCACCCCTCGGTCCGCTGAACGAGGTCAGCCAGATCGGTTTCGTCAAGCTCCACGGCCGAGACCGCCCGCACGAGCGCGGCCGCCTCCGCCGTCACGAAGCGCAGCTCGGGTACCCGGATCTCGAGCAGATCGCCGACCGCCCGCAACCGCCCGAGCGGCAGCGGCGGATCCACCCGGGTGATGAGGACGATCTGAACCGTCGGCGGAAGATGCAGCAGGACGAACTCCAGCTGGTCGTGGCAGTCCCGATTGCTGATCATGTGGTAGTCATCGAGCACCAGGGCCACCGGCGACGCTAGCTCGGCGAGCTCGTTGATCAGGGTCGGCAGCAGCGATCCCCGCAGGTCTGCCCCTGGCCTGCCCAGTTGCCGCAGAAAGTCCCCGACGTGGAGCTCCGGGCAAGCCCGCTGCAGCGCCCACCCGATGTACCACCACAGCCGGACGGCGTCGTTGTCGCCCGCGTCGACTGACACCCAGGCGAATGTCCTGCTCTGGCTGGGGAAGGCGCGCCACTGAGCCGCTAGGGTGCTCTTGCCAAACCCCGCGGGAGCGTCAACCAGGACGAGTTTGGCGGTGCTGGCCGCTAGGTACTGGACGAGTTCGGTCCGGTATACCCACTCTTCACGGACGCGGGGAGGATGAAGCTTCGTCTCGAGCAGCACGCCAGCATCCATCAGGACGGACCTTGACGCGAATATGGAGCGGGTAGTATCCGGACCCCTCCTTCCCCATCCGTGATACGTGTCATTATTTGACTTCTCATTCAGCCTGACAAGGCCCCGCCGGGAAAGGGCCGAGGTCACGCTTCCTTCTCGGCCCACCTGCCGGGCCCTAGTTCACCCGCCGGGGGTGGCGCGCGACCGCACCGGGACTGCTCCACTGGTCTTCGGGCCGGCCGAAATCCCGGCCTGGTTCCGATAGAAGGAGAAGAAGCTCATGTCTGACCTGATCGCGATCGGATATCCCGATGAGGCCACGGCCGAGGCCGCGGCCGACGAGGCGCGGCGGCTCGCTAAGGATCTCATCATCGAACCCGATGCGATCGCCGTGATCGTGCGGGACGCATCAGGCGACTACCACGTGCACACCCGCCACCACATGGTCGGTCGCGGGGCGACCTGGGGCATGTGGTGGGGCCTGCTGTTCGGCGTGCTGTTCTTCATCCCGGTCCTCGGGATAGCCATCGGGGCCGGGCTGGGCGCGCTGATGGGCAAGGTGACCAAGACCGGCATCGACAAGGAGTTCCAGGACCAGGTCCGCGGCCTGCTGAAGCCAGGCACCTCCGCGCTGTTCCTCATGGTGGAGAAGGTCACCCCGGACAAGGCCATCGAGGCGATGAGCAAGTACGGCGGCACCGTGCTCAAGACCTCCCTGTCCAAGGAGGGCGAACAAGAACTCCAGGACGCCCTGCACGGCAGCGAAACACCGAGCGCCTGACGGGCCATGCCCCCGCGCTTGACGCCCCTGGCCGGTACGGCCAGGGGCGTCAAGAGCACCGACGTTCCCCGCGCGGAAAGGACCATCTATGCGGCGCCTGACGGGAAACCTCCTCCTGGTCGCGACGATTCTCTGCGTGGCGGGCACAGCGACGGCCTGTGGCTCCAGCATCAGTAGCAGCATCAGTAGCGCCATCGCCAGCCGGACTTCTGGCCAGACGGCCACCTCCGCACCCGCCCAAAGCTCGAGCCCCCCGGCGGCCCCGACCTCGAGCCCCCCAGCGGCCACGAGCTCAACCCCCGCCGTCCCGTCAGTAACTGCATCGGCAGCCTCCAGTTCGGCCGCGCCCGCACCTGTGGCGCAGCCAAGTGCCAGTGAGACGGCACCGGCGAACGGGTCCGGCTCCGGCCTGCTATGGCTCTGGATCGTCATCGGCTTGGCCATCCTCATCGGTGCGATCACCTTGATCGTCCGCTCGGCGCACCGACGCGCCGCGGTCGCCGCCGGCTGGCGGAAGAAGGTTATCGACGTCTACGCGGAGGGTTCGGCGCTCCTTGACGCTATGCGGATCGCCGACGCGCGCGGCCTGGTCGCCGGCGACGGGGCCGCCGACGCTCAGTGGTATGACATCCAGCGCCGCGTGGATGACCTCACCCGGGCGCTGTACACGCTGCGCGAGGAAGCTCCAGATGAGGAGAGCCGGGTTCGCGTGGCGGACGTGCTCGCGGCGCTGCAGGCGGCCCGCGCCGCGATGGACAGTGAGCGCACGAGCGGGGCGGTCAGCGGACCGGGAGAGGAAATGATTCGCAGCCGGCTAGCCGCATTCGAGACATCGCTGCGCACCCTTCGCAGCGCGTACTATCCCGAGGCCTGACCGCGTATTACCCCCGGACCCAGCCAGTCCGGCCATCAACGGCCGTTGCCCCCAACCGCAGGCAGCTCCTTCGCCTGCGGTTGGGGGCAACGATCTCGGTGCCGGTCTTACTGGCCTTCCGGCAGGGCCAGCCCCAGCGCCACCATGATCTCCGGCGCGGCGGCCACGACCCTGGGCCCGCCCACTTGCGGGGCGACCGCACGGAGCACGCCGATAAGGTCCTGGGGCGTGGCCCCAGCGTCCAGCGCGTTGGCTACCTGCCACAGATACGAGGCGGGAGGCGCGTCGAGGGCGACCAGGGCGGCGATCTTGACCAGGGCGAAGGTCCGGGCGTCCAGCCCGGTCTTCTGCTGTTCGGCCTCCCGGATTTCCAGTAGGTCCTCCAAGACTTCCAGGTCGCCCACCGCCAGGCCGGCCAGCGCGTCCCGGGTGGCGCTATCGATGTCGGCCTTAGCAGGCACTGTCATAATTGGCTCCTCTCCTCGGTTGCGGCGAGCGCCCGGCCGGGGCTTTGCCGCTTCGGTGCCACGGTCGCATTTCCCGCCGTGGCACCGCGTCACCCGCCGGGGATGGTCGCGACCTAACGTCCAGCCGTCCCGCCTGGCCGTCGGATCGTGCCCTGGCGGCTAACGATCGCCGGCCCTTACCCTCGCGGGCGAGGAACCGAAGCCGCGCCGCCCGCGCGTCCCACGTGTACACAACTGCGGTGTCGGCGATGGAGTCGTGCAGCGCACGGCGATCACGCCCGAGCAGGATGCCAACGAAGCCCAGCCCCAGTAGGAGGAAGCTCAGCGGAAACGCCAGCGTTCGCACGAGCCCGCGCCGGGTGCCTACTTGGCTGCCGTCCCGGCCGACGACCTGCACGCCGACCAGCTGCATACCGGGCGTTTTGCCGCTCGCCGTCCAGAAGTAGGCGTAGTAGAAGAACTCCCAGGCGAAGAAGGCGATTACCACCCACAGATTGCCCCTGTTCCAGTGGATGGAGGTTCCGGTTAGCACGCTGGAGGCGAACGAGGCGGCGGCGAGGACGATCTCGAACACCGCGATGCTCAGGACACAGTTGAATACGAACGCGATGAAACGCGAGGCGAACCCGGCGTAGTGGCCGCGCAGGTGTTGCGGGACACTGGGCGGCGCAAGTGCTGGGAGTGCTGGAGTGCCGCCGTCGCGGGGCATGGGTTCCGGCAGGCCGACGTCGGCGGGCGCGGTCATGGCTCCTCCTGGGCATCCAGCAACTCGGGCGGGCCAGCTCGTCCGGTGTGGTTACGCCGAAGCCGGCTCACCCAGCGTGCGAGGGTGTCGTCCATGCTGACAGCGTGGCTTCGTCCCAGGTCGACGGCCTCGGTGACGATTGTGCTTGAGGAGCTGGCCAAGAGGGCGCCGAGATCGGTGTTCTTCACCAGCGCCTCGATATCGATGCGCTCAGCGATCGCGTTGATGTCGACCTGAGCCATGAGCTTATTCATATCCACCCGGTCGAGTACCAGGTTCAGGTCCACCCGGTCGAGTACCAGGTTCAGGTCCACCCGGTCGAGTACCTGGTTCAGGTCCACCCGGTCGAGTTCGGCGTTCAGGTCCACCCGGCCGAGCAGAATGTTCAGGTTCACTCGCGCCAGCACGGCGTTCAGGTCAATCCGGGCGATCAGCGCGTTCACATCCAGCGTATCGACGACGAGGTCGATCACGCGCTGCGCAACTCCCTGCGCCATCGACTCCATTTGCTCAGCGAACCGCCTGCTCGCCCCGCGTCTCACCCGCTCACCTGGATCCACACGTCTCAGTATGGCGCACGCTCACAGGTCCCGGCTCATTCGCGCGGGGTGACCCGCGCAGTTGACACCCGGCCCAGTTCTCCCATCCGACCGCAAACAGGCCCGCCTCTCGGAGGCAGACGCACGCGGACGCGCTGGCGAGCACTGGGCCACTCCTATGTCGGGTCGAGCATCTACATCGCGGCGATCAGCAACGCGGTTGGGGACAGCGATGCTGGACGCGCCAGCCCGGCCGCCTGCGCCAGCACCGACCAGGCCTGTCTGCGGTCCGCGAAGCGCCGTATCCGGCCGGGCTCAGCCGCTTTCAGCCGGACCCGCCGGCACGGCCGGCGCGGGCGGCCTGGCGACCAGCTCGATCAACCCGAGGAGCACCAGCAAGAGGATGACGAGCACGATGACGACTACCGCAGTGGGCTCACCCCAGAAGACGAAGATCAGGGCGACAAGGGCCACCGCCCCGATGCGGAGGCTCCGGCGGTGCAGGTACGTCCACTCGCCGACCGGACCGGTGGATACTCCCCTGCGCTCGCCGAAGTGCCGGATCCAGTCGACCCCCGATGCCAGCGCCGAACGGGTCTGGACCGCCGTATGAGAGGGCCCGGTGAAGTACGCCCCGATGGCGACGACCAGCCCGACCGCCAGCACGACACGGAGCCCCACCTTGATGAAGTGAACAAACGCGTCGAACACGGAGGCCGCGGCATCGCTGGGCAACGTGCTGCTGGGGACGCTGCTGAGGTAGAAACTACGGGCGATCAGCAAGATGATGGCGAGGACCAGCATGGACGCGGCCAGGCCGAGCCCGGCTCCGACCAGGGCGCGCCGGCGGCCCCGCGCGGCGTACACCCCGGCGGCGATAAAGAGCAGCGCCACTAGGGGCGTCACGATCCGGCCGGCCTTGACCAGCCGGTAGAGCGCCTGAGCCTTGCCGAGGTCCTTCGCCTGGAACAGCGCCAGGGTCGGGGTGACCGGCGGAATGCTGCTCGCGAGCTTGAACCCCTTCGCCACCAGGTCCTGCTTGGCCACGGCGATCAACGGACCAAGGTTGAGAACGATCTGGCCGTTGCTGGTGCTGATGGCACCGCCGCCCTGCCCGGAGAGCACCTTGACCAGCGCCTGGTGCGCCACGGTATTGACCTGCACCCAGGCCGTGGCGAAGGCCGCGCTGGATACAACCGAGTGCACGGTGCTGTGGATGAAGCCGGTTACCGAGCTGGCGATCTGCGGGGCGAACTGGTTCAGCAGCGAGCTGATCTTGGGCAGCCCTTTGCTGTTGAGCTGGGCGGCCGCCTGGTTAACGGTCCCGGTTATGTTGATCCTGCTCGTTATCTGGTTCGTGATCTGGTCGGTCAGGTAGTTCTGCATGGCCGGGTCGTGGACCAGCGGCTCCACGGTCGCCACCCACCGGCCGGTGTCGGAAATCTCGTTGGCCGCCCAGACGCCTAGCACTGCGGGAATAGCGAATATGCAGCCCAGAACGATAAGCACGATGGAAACGGGGGTTCGCCAGCTGAAGTGCCGCCGGCGAGCCTTGACAGGCTCCTGGCTGCGCAGCGCCTCTACCTCCGCGCGGAGACGTTCCACCTCAGCTCGCTCGTCCGCTTCCTCCGCGCGGAGACGTTCCAGCTCAGCTTGCTCTTCCGGGCTGGGCTCGGCGCCGGCCGCAGGCTCTGGATCACTGCGGGTGTCAGGCAATACAGACACCTCCTGGCGACTCCGGCGCACCGGCAGCCACTTGATCGGGTCGCTCCGTCAGCGCTTGATAAATTGCGTAACCTCACGTTCCCCCCGGCGGCCCGCTGTGAGGCTCACCCATCCGGGGTGAATCACGGGAACGATCGGGACCTACGATCGTCACAGAAGACCGGTGTCGCGACCCCGTTCGACGGCATCGTGCCGGTTGGTCACGTCGAGCTTGCGGTAGATGGCCTGGGTCTGGGTCTTGACCGTGTTCGGTGACACGCCTAGTTCGGCCCCGATTTCACGCCGCGACAGCGTGCCCTGGAGCAGGCGCAGCACGGCCACCTCGCGATCGGTGAGCGGATCCACCAGATCTACGTGCGGCGGGCGCGCCAGATGATGCCTGAGCCGCTCCAGCCGGGTGGTGAGAGCATCCACGTCATCCGGGTACAAAATCAGCACATCCTGCGCGTCATCGATGATCTCCGTCGCGCGTGCGCTGTCACCCTGGTCAAGCAGCACCTGGGCCAGCGCGAGCATGCCTTCCAGGGCCGCCCAGGGGCTCATTCCTGGCGTCCGCCCGTGGGACGGGACAGCGTGCTTGAACTCGCTCAGAGCGTCCTCGTGCCGTCCCTGCGCGGCATAGACGGCGCCGGTAGCCGTGTAAGCCAGGGAACTCTGCGGCGTGTCCTCGAGCTCACACCGGGTCGCGAGGCGGCGGGCCGCGCCGGCCAGATCCCTGGCTCGCGGCAGATCGCCTTGACGGACGGCGATCAGGGCGAGGGCGGACAGCCCCAGGATGGCTAGCGGCGTGGTGGCGCCCTCGCTCCGTACCGCCTCCGCCAGTTGTTCCTGCGCCGCCCGCAGGTCGCCACGCAGGTAGAGGCTGAAACCGTACGCGGCCTTGGCCAGGCCGTACCACGGTGACCGCGGGTTTGTTTCCAGCTCGACCGCCAGGCACGCCGAATCCCGCATCACGCGGAGGCCATCGAAGCCGTAGACGCCGCGCAGCAGCGCGGCCGAGGACGTGAACGACCGCATTCCGTCCGGCAACGGCCCTTGCTGACCCCCGGCCTCGATCGCCGGGATCCAGCGCCGCAGGGCCTCCGGCTCGTCGGAGTGGGCGGCGGCCCACGCCGCGCAGTGGGCGGCCAGCGGGTTGGCGGCGATCTGGTCTTCGGGCAGCGAGCGCATCCACCTCAGAACCGTCCTGGCCTCTCCGGCGCTCACGCATGCGTGCCAGTTGTTCGCGATGAGGTCGACGGCCCGTGGCACGTCACCGGCGGCCAGGGCGTGATCGATCGCTTCTCCCGCCAGCCCCTCCGCTTGATTCCAGGCACTGGCCCGCTCGTGCAGGGTGACCACCAGGTCTGGCTCGGTCCTGGCCAGCCGGCTGCGGAGCACCTGCGCGAAAAGCTTGTGATAGCGGAACCAGCGGCGAGTCTCGTCAAGCGATACGACGAAGAGGTTCTCTCGCTCGAGGGTATCGATGATCGCCACCGCGTTGCTTGTCCCGGCCACCGCATCGCAGAGCGGCGCGCAGAACCGGCCGAGAATAGCGGTCCGGGTGAGGAACTGCCCGATCTCGGCTGATTGCCGGCTGAGAACTTCCTCGACGAGGAAGTCAGCGACGAACCGGT
This sequence comes from uncultured Actinomycetes bacterium, assembly GCA_963769715.1. GTDB lineage: Bacteria > Actinomycetota > Actinomycetes > Streptosporangiales > Streptosporangiaceae > Palsa-504. Next base: position 229,154 of record CAVYNE010000030.1, on the reverse strand, counting down.
TCTCGCCGGTGAACTGCTGGATGAAGTCCCTGGGCGAGGGATGACCGCGAAGGGCCATGGCCGCTAGATACACTCCCGTCGGCCATCCCTCGGTCCGCCTGACCAGATCGGCCAGGTCGGAGGCGGTGAGATCGACGGCGGAAACGGTACGCACGAACCCGGTCGCCTCCGGGCGGGTGAAGCGCAGCTCCGACGTCCGGATCTCGGTCATTTCGCCGCGGGCCCGCATCCGGGCCAGCGGCAACGGCGGGCTGGTCCGAGTGGCCAGCACTATCTTCAGGGTGGGCGGCAGATGACGCAGCAGCGCGGCGACCTGCTCATGACAGCGGCGGTCCTTGATCACGTGATAGTCGTCAAGCATCAGGACGATCTGTACCGGCAACCCCATCAACTTGTTGACCAGCATCGGGATAACTGTTCCCGGGATGTCGGGGGTCTGGGTCGCCAGCGCGCCCACGATATCTTCGGCGCCAAGCTCCGGGCAGGCCTGCTGGAGAGCGGACACGACATGCCACCACAGCCTGCCGGGGGCATCGTCACCGCGGTCGAGCGACAGCCAGGCGACCGGGCAGGCTTGCCCCGCCGCGGATCGCCACTGCGCCAGCAGCGTCGTCTTGCCGAAGCCCGCGGGAGCATTGACCAGGACCAGTTTGGCCGAAGCAGGGCCCGTCAGTTCCCTGAGCAGCCTCGGCCGGTTCACCCATTCCTGGCGCGAACCAGGACCTTGGAGCTTCGTGTCGATGGGCACGTGGATCGCGGGGCCCGCCGGGGACCGGCCGGCGACCCTGCGCGCGATGCGTTCCGGCGGCCGGAATCCCTGCCCGCGCCCGAAGCCTGGCATGTCTCCACTGTTGGCACGGGGCAACTGGATACGGCAGGGTCGAAAGTCCTTAAGATATGGAACATTGGTCTGGAAACGTTCCATTGCCAACCCCGGGAGCGCACGGTCACCGGCAGCCCCGGCTGACCGCGACCGCGTTCGGCAGGTGGAGGCCGACCACGGCTCCGCCGCCCGGCTCGTTGCGGGCGGCGGCCGCGCCGCCGTGCGCCACGGCGATGGCCTGGACGATGGCGAGTCCCAGGCCTGCGCCCCCGTCGCCGCGGGACCGGCCAGACCGGCGGAAGCGCTCGAACGCGTGCGGCAGGAATTCGGCCGGGAAACCAGGCCCGTCGTCGCGGACCTCGATGTCGAGATCAGCGCCGCTGGCCTGGGCCGCGAGCACGACGACCGATCCGCGGGGCGCGAAACGCAGCGCGTTGCCCAGCAGGTTGTCTATCGCCTGGCTGATCCAGTCCGGGTCGATGCGGGCGCGCAGGTCCGCCGGGACATCGACGCGGCAGGTCAGGCCGGCCTCGGCCAGCCGGGGCCGGGCGAGTTCGGCGCTGCGGGCCAGCAGCGGCCGCAGTTCGGCCTGCTCCAGCTGGAGGCTGAGCCGGTCATCGTCGCTGCGGGCGAGTAGCAGCAGGTCGCTGGTGATCCGGGCCAGCCGGTCGGCTTCGGTGGCCGCGCTTCGCACCGCGGCGGCCAGTTCCTCGCGGCTGCGCCCGGGCCGGTCCGCGAGCTCGAGCTCGCCGCGGAGCACCGCCAGCGGCGTGCGCAGCTCGTGGCTGGCGTCCCCGACGAACGCCCGCTGCCGGCTCAGCGCCCGCCGGAGCCGGCCGAGCAGGTCGTTCATCGTCGTGGCCAGCGCGGCGATCTCGTCCTTGGTCGCCGGGACTTCGACACCCGATTCCTCGTCGCGCGCGGACAGCGCGGCGACCTGGCGCCTGAGCCGCTCAACTGGTGACAGGGCCGCGCGAGCCAGCCAGTAGGCGCCGGCGCAGGCGATGACGACGAAGATGACCCCGGCTGCGGCGAGCTCCCGTTCGGCCTGACTCATGGTTGAGTCGTAGGACTCCAGTGAGACCCCGGCCACCGCGGTCCAGCCGGTGCGGCCGGCCAGCGGCGCGGCCGTGATCCGGGTGTTCTCATCGTCAACCGCCTGGCTCAGCCAGATCTGGCCGTGCCGGGCCTGTCCCAGCTCCGCCGTGGTCAGCAGCGGAACGGTCCCGGTGTCCTGGCTCGCGCCGCGCACGCGGCCCGCGGCGTCGATGACCTGGACCAGGTACTCACCGGGCGCAGCCCGGGCCGCCGAACCGGACGGGCTGCCCGCGGCCAGGTACCGCCCGGCCTGGCCGAGCTGGACGGCGAGCTGAGAATCGATCGTGGCCAGCTGGGCTGAGGAAAGGCCGCTGATGAACAGCCAGCCGCCCAGGGCGAAAAGGGCCGCGGCCGCTATCGCGAACGCGACCGCGAGGCGCAGCCGGATCGGCATACCGCTATCCGGCCCCAGCGGATCCGGCCCCAGCGGATCCGGCCCCAGCGGATCCGGCCCGGAGCCGGTAACCCATGCCCCTGACCGTCTCGAGATCGTGCCGCCCGAACGGCGCGTCGATCTTCCGCCGCAGGTAGTTGACGTACTGGTCGACGACGTTGGACCCGCCGTCATAGGCGAAATCCCACACCGCGTCGATAATCTGCGAGCGGGACAGCACGGTGCCCGGATGCCGGAGGAACAGCTCGAGCAGCGAGAACTCCTTCGGGGACAGCGTGAGTTCGGTCTGGCCGCGCCAGGCCTGCTTGGCCGCCGGGTCCAGTTTCAGGTCGCCCTCGGCCAGGACCACCGGCCGGGAACGGTCGTCGCGGCGGGCCAGCGCCCGCAGCCGGGCCGCGAGTTCGAGCAGGCTGAACGGCTTGACCAGGTAGTCGTCGGCGCCGGCGTCCAGCCCGCGCACCCGGTCCCCCACGCTGTCCCTGGCCGTCAGCATCAGCACCGGCACCCAGATCCCCGCCTCCCGCAGCCGCCGGCACAGCTGCACCCCGTCGAAGCCGGGCAGCATGACGTCGAGGACGATCGCGCCGTAGGCGTTCTCGGTCGCCATCCAGAGTCCCTCCGGGCCGTCGGCGGCCACGTCCACCGCATGGCCTTCCTCCTCCAGCGCCCGCTTGAGCAGCACGGCCATCCGGATCTCGTCTTCCACCACGAGCACCCGCATGCTGCGAAGCGTATGGGCGTTGGATGAGAAATTGATGAAAACCGCTGCTGGTTTTGGTCTGGAACCGGGTTTTGGTCTGGAACGAGCATGTGAAGGTCTCACACGGTTCTCTCACGGACGGCTCACCAGCGCCGACGCATGCTGGACACGCCGGGACGGACCCCGGTCTGGCTCACCTCGTTCAGGCAGGAGCAGTCAGATGGATCAGCAACCCCACGACCCCAGGCGATGCGCGACCGGGCCTGCGGCCTGCGGCAGGTACGCCGGGCGCTGGTCCGGGCCGTGCTAGCCCGGGCCGTGCTCCGATGAGCCGCCTGCTGCCGGGCGGCTATGCCGACCGAACCCTGGCCGAGCACCTGGCCCGGCACGGGAACCGGCCGTGGTGCGCAGGCACGCGGCGTGACGAGCTCATCGACGAGGTTGAGCGCGCGGGACTGACCGGCCGTGGCGGGGCCGGCTTCCCCACGGCGGTCAAACTGCGCGCTCTCGCCGCAGCCGGGCCCAGGGTCATCGCCAACGGCGTGGAGGGCGAGCCCGCCAGCGACAAGGACAAGGTCCTGCTCGCGGTGGCGCCGCACCTGGTGCTGGACGGCGCGGTCGGCGCGGCCGAGCTGACCGGCGCCCGCGAGGTCGTGATGGTGGTACACCACGCCGTTCGGGAGATCATCGACCACGCGGTGGCCGAGCGGCGCCGGGCCGGGTGGGATCCTGTCCCGGTGCGGGTGATGACGGCGGCCGACGCGTTCGTGGCTGGCGAGGCGAGCGCGGTCGTGCACTGGGTAGAGCGCGGGGTGGCCGCGCCCACCGGCCGCCCACCGCGGCTTGGCCGCAGGCCGGTCCTGGTGCAGAACGTGGAGACCCTGGCCCACCTTGCGCTGATCCTCCGGCACGGCGCCGCCTGGTTCCGGTTGGCCGGCTCGCCCAGTGAACCCGGCTCCATGCTCATCACCATGCTCGGCGCGGTGCGCCGTCCCGGGGTCTACGAGATCGAGACCGGCACGCCGGTCGAGAGGCTGGTCGAGCTCGCCGGCGGAGCTACCGAGCCGCCCGGCGCGCTGCTGATCGGCGGGTACTTCGGTACCTGGGCCGAAGCGGCCGCCGCACTGACGTTGCCGTTCTCATCGGCCGGGCTGGCCCCGGTCGGCGCCAGCCCGGGGGCCGGGATGGTCGCCGTACTGCCGCGGACCGCGTGCGGCCTGGCCGAAACCGCCCGGATCACCCGCTACCTGGCGCGGTCATCGGCCGGCCAGTGCGGGCCCTGCGTCTTCGGGCTGGACGCCATCGCCGGCCAGCTCGAGCAGCTGTCCGAGGGCGGCGACTGCGACCTGACCCTGGTGCGCCACTGGCTAGGGCAAGTCCGCGGGGCGTGCCGGCATCCGGACGGGACGGCGCTGATGGTGGCCAGCGCGCTGCGCGTCTTCGGCGCCGAAGCTGACCTGCATGCCCGCGGATGGTGCAGCGCCGCGGGCACCGCCGCTCTGCCCGTCGGGGCTCAGTTATGCGGGCCGGCGTGACCGGTGGCCTCCGCCTGGCGGTGGACCTGATCGCCTGTGACGGACGCGGTCTGTGCGCCGAACTGCTGCCGGAGCTGATCACCGTCGATGACTGGGGCTATCCGATGCTCTCTCGCCGCGAGGTGCCGGCCGCGCTCAGCGGGGAGGCGTCGGCCGCCGTCCAGCTGTGCCCCCGGCTCGCGCTGCGGCTGGAAGCAGGGGCAGCTGGAAGGAGGACGTAGGACTTCATGATGTTGTCACTGTTGAACCGCATTCTTGTCATGTGAATACATGGGCGGCCTCGGCCGCCAAACCGTTGCCCACCGCAGCCGGCCCGGGGAAGCGCCAGAAGGCCAGGTTGCCGCCGGGCCGTCGCTCCCCCGCGCCCCGTCCGGCCCTGGCGGGCGCGGCCCTGGTCGTGGCCGGCCTCGGGCTGGGGGCGACCACGGCGCTGACTATCACGGCCGAGAGCGTCGGCCAGCTGACCGCCACGGGCGGCCCGGCGACCTTCGCCGGCAACCTCACCGGCATGGTGGGGACCTACCTGGCCCTGCTGATGGTGCTGCTGGTGAGCCGCATCCCGTTCGTCGAGCAGGTCTTCGGGCAAGATGGCCTGCTGCGCTGGCACCGGCGGCTCGCCCCCTGGCCGATCAGCCTGCTGATCGCGCACGCGGTGCTGCTGACCGCCGGCTACGCGCAAGCCGCCCAGGCCGGCCCGTGGCACGAGGTGAACACGCTGCTGTTCGCCTACCCCGACGTCCTCATCGCCACCGTCGGGCTGGGCCTGATGTGCCTGGCCGGCGCGATCTCGATCCGGGCTATCAGGCGGCGGGTGCGGCGGGAGGTCTGGTGGGCGGTTCACCTGAGCATGTACATGGCGCTGGCGCTCTCCTTCGCGCACGTCATCGTGCTCGGTCCGTCGTTCGTCGGTCATCCGCTCACCCAGGTCGTGTGGTCCGTAGCGTGGGCGGCCACCGCCGGGGTGGTGCTGGCCTACCGGGTGGGCCTGCCCGTGCTCCGCAGCTTCCGGTACCGCCTGCGGGTCGCCGAGGTGCGGTCGGAAGGGCCGGGGGTGGTGTCGGTGATCTGCCAGGGCCAGCACCTTGATCGCCTCGCGGTGTCCGGCGGCCAGTTCTTCTTCTGGCGCTTTCTGACCCCGGGCATGTGGTGGCAGGCGCACCCCTATTCGCTGTCCGCGCTGCCGCAGCCGCCCTACATCCGGCTGACCGTCAAGGGCGTCGGCGACCACTCCGCCGCGCTGGCCCAGCTGCGGCCGGGTACCCGGGTCGCCATCGAGGGACCCTACGGGATCTTCACCCGGCATTCCCAGCAACGCTCCCGGGTCCTGCTGATCGCCGCCGGCATCGGCGTGACCGCCGTCCGGGCGCTGCTCGAGGACCTGCCGCGCAGCGCGCGGCCGGTGGTCCTGCTGCGGGCCACACAGCGCGAGGACCTGGTACTCGGCACGGAGATCGCGGACCTGGTCAAGCGCCGCGGCGGCCAGTTGCACGAGCTGACAGGCAACCGGATGACAGCCTCCATCGACCAGTACTCGCTGCGCCACACCGTCCCCGATTACCAGGAGCGCGACCTGTACGTATGCGGGCCGGAAGCCTTCGTGACCGGCATCGTAGAGGTAGCGCGGTCGCTCGGCCTACCCAACGAAGCCATCCACCACGAGGCATTCGCCCTGGCGTAAGGAGTAAGGCCATGAAGCGGGTTCCGCTTCTGCTCGTCGCCGGGACCGCCGCCGGCTTCATCGGCGTCCTCGGTTTCCACAGCCGCCAGGCCCCGCCGACCACGGCGGCGCCCCGGGCCAGCAGCGGCGCGTCCGCAGCCAGTCCGTCGGCGGCGGGCCGGACGCCGGCCGGCCCGGCGGCGGGCCAGGGCGCCGGCCGCAGCGCTCTCGGCCCGCAGGAGCAGTACGGCTACGGCGTGCTCGACGTCAAGGTCACGCAGAGCGGGACGCGCATCACCGATGTCTCGGTTCCCCTGCTGCAGACCGCCGAACCGACCTCCCAGCAGATCAGCGAGCAGGCCATCGCCCTGCTGCAGGCCGAGGCCCTGTCGGCCCAGAGCGGCCAGATCGACGCCATCTCCGGTGCCACCTACACCAGCGCGGCCTACATCCAGTCGCTGCAGGCGGCCATCGACAAGCTGCACGCCAGATGAGGAGGAAAACCGGCGATACCGGAACACCGGAATTTTAGCTCCAGTACGCCCCAAACACCCCCCTCTGCCAGGCAGAATGCTTCACGTTTCCTTCATAAATGAATTGCTTCATGTTGCCGTCACAAGCGGAACGTACTGTCTTTGACGAATGTAAACTGCTAAGTCCGGCTGAGGCGAAGGGAAAATGTTGACACTGGAACGGAAGTGGGACAAGCGGGTCAAGCAATGGCATTCCCATGTCACATCGGCTGTGGCGTTCGAGCATTTGCTCAAGGACATGCTGGAGATCGCCGCGCCGCAACCTGCTGACTCCTGCGTAGACCTGGGCGCCGGCACTGGCTTCGTGACGATGGCGCTGGCCCCGCTGACGGCCTCGGTCCTGGCGGTCGACATCTCGAGCGCGATGGCCTCGGCCCTGACCGAACGGGCCGCGCAGGACGGCCTGGACAACGTGTCGACGCAGGTAGCTGACCTGAGCGACTTTCAGCTCCAGCCGGGCAGCTGCGACCTCGTGGTCTCCAGCTACGCGCTGCACCACCTGGTCGACGCCGACAAGCGGGCGCTGGTCGCCCGGTCCGCGCAGTGGCTGCGCCCCGGCGGCCGGCTGGTCATCGGGGACATGATGTTCGGCCGCGGCGCGAGCCAGCGGGACCGTGACATCCTGCGCCAGAAGGTGATCGCCCTGGCGGCCAAGGGGCCGGGCGGCCTGTGGCGGATCGCGAAGAACCTGGTTCGCTATGGCTTCGGCGTCGGCCAGGAGCACCCGGCCACCCCGGAGTTCTGGCAGGCGGCCCTGCGGGACGCGGGATTCACCGACGTGGCCTTCCGGCCGGTCGTGGCCGAGGCCGGCATCGTCTCCGGTATCTGCCCGCCGGGGAGCTAGCCCGGCCGGTCGCGGAACTGATCCGCGCACGCCACGACCTGGCCGCGGACAACACCGTCTACGCCGACCCGCCAACACCACACGACCCCAGTGGGCACACCTAAACCAGGCCTAACTATTTCCGGTGGCAGCCTCGAACTAGGCGTGTTTTCCGGAAAATGTCGTAGGTGCCGACTAGAATCGAACTGAAATCTTAGGAATGCTCCGAACGGGATATTAACCTCGATCGGGAGGATGGAGAGCAGTTAGGAGCAGGAACAACATCTGACTACCGGACCACTAGCGGCTGGGAGGAGGTGACAGCCAAGGTGAACACCGCGCCGTCGTTTGCCAGTGCGAAGGAAGCGGCCGAGGTCGTGCGGGCCGGGCTGGGGTTCCTGGCCGCCGCGGACGCCACGGCGATGGCCGCCGAGACCCAGGCGCAGTGCCTGCAGATCCTCGAGCAGGCCCACTCGATGAGCACTGCGGCGCGTACCTCGATCCTGGGCGCGTTCACCTCCGGACAGGGATACTCCGCGGATGCGGATTACAGCCCGCGGGCGTGGCTGATCAACCGGACCCAGATCACCAAAGGCGCCGCGGTCGCCTACACCGCGTGGGTCCGCCGTGCCGCCGCGCACCCCCAGATCGCGCAGGCCCTGGCCGCCGGGGAGATATCGGAGTCGTTCGCCCGCACGATCTGTACCTGGACCGGCAAGCTGCCGCAGGAGTGCCGCCCGGACGCCGATGAGATCCTGCTGCTGGCGGCGATGTCCGGCGCGGGCCTGCGGGACCTGGCCGGGCTGGTTGCGGAGATCTACGCCCGGTCCCTGCCCGAGGAAAGCCCCGACGATAAGTTCGAGGACCGTTCGGTCAAGTTGGAGACCACCTTCGACGGCGCCGGGATGCTGAATGGTGACCTGACGCCGGAGTGTGCCTCGGTGGTGACGACGGTGCTGGATGCGCTGTCCGCCCCGGCGGGCGCGGAGGACACCCGAACGCACGCTCAGCGGTGCCATGATGCCCTGCAGGAGGCGCTGCAGCGCCTGGTCACCGCCGGGCTGCTCCCCGAGCGGGCCGGGCAGCCCGTCAAAGTCTGGGCGCACATATCCCTCGCGGACCTGATGGTGCTCGACGGCAGCTCCGCGCTGCTGGAGGAGTGGACCAGCCGGGTCCGCGGCCAGTGGGCGGCGCACCGGGCGCAGGCCTCGGCGGGCGGCGGTGACGGCGGCGCGTGGCTGGACGGTGACGCCGCCCAGGCCGTGGCGTGTGATGCGGCGATGGCCCCGTTCGTGACCGGCGAGGTGAACGCCGGCGCCCTGGATGATCTCGTCCGGCTCTGCGTCCAGCTCGACCGGCTCGGCCACCACCCCCGCTCCGGCCAGGACGGTACCGACGGCGACGGCGGGCAGGACGCCCCCGACACCACCCGGGCGTGGGAGGCCCTCGAGCGCGCGATCATCGGCAAAGCCGTGGATCTCCTGTCCGGCCCCGGCGGGCTCGCGTCCTTCCTGCGCCGCCGGCAGCTCGGCGCCCGGCTCGCCGGCCCCAGCCTGCCGCTGGACATCGGCTACTCCGAGACCATCCCGGCCGGGATCCGTAACGCGGTCATTTTGCGGGATAACCATTGTCAGTGGGCTGGGCGGTGCAACCAGCCCGCCTCGGCATGCCAGGTGCACCACGTCAAGCACAAGGCCAACGGCGGCAAGACCAGCGTTCGAGACTGTGTTCTACTTTGTTGGTTCCACCATCAGATTGTAATCCATCGGTGGGGCTGGACGCTGGTCCTGAACCCAGACGGCACCACCACCGCATGGAACCCGGACAAGACCAAGGTCCTGCATAGCCACGGGCCGCCGGTCCGGCCGGGTTGACACCCGGCTGGGCCTCCGGGCCGGGATCACCGGGGACGAGCTCGTGGTGCATGGTCCGGTAGCGCATCAGGCGGTGAGCCGCGGGCACCAGGATCAGCAGGTCAGGGCACCGGCCACAGGGCCAGGAGTTCGGTGGCCCGGGACCGCAGCTCGGGCATTCGTTCGGTGTACAGGGCGTACCAGACGGTCAGGTTCAGCCGCCTGAGCTGCTGGCAGACCGCGAGCTGGGCCGGGGCCGGGTCCCCGTAAGCGGCCAGGATGCGCCGGCCATCCAGCCGCCGGCTGGCCGTCGACGCGGCCAGGTCCCAGGCCACCGGGCCGGAACAGGTGTCCTCGAAGTCGTGCCAGATCCATCCGGCGCCGGTGGCCATCAGGTTGCCGGCGCTGGCGTCGCCGTGCAGCGGTTGTGCTGGGTACGGGCCGAGTTCGGCGGTCAGCCGAGCGTAGGCGGCCGCCAGGGCAGCGGCCTGGGCGGGCGCAAGGATGGTCTGCGGCCGGGCCAGGAACGCCGGGATGTCACCGAGCGGCGCGAGCACCGGAGCCTGGCCCAGATAACCCCGCAGCGCGGCGTGCAGGTCCCGCAGCATCGAGCCGATGGTGGCCTCGCCGGGCAGCGCGTCGCCGGGTGAGTCCACGTACCGCCAGAACGACATCACCTGGCCGTCCCCGTGGTGCACGGTGGCGGGTACCTCCGGGCTCGGCACCACTACCGGGGCGCCGCGCTGGGCCAGGAACCCGGTGACGTCGAGTTCGCGCTGCAGCCAGGCCGCGGGTTCGGGGCGGACGGCGGTGGTGCTCGCGGCGACCTTGGCCACCATCGGCACGGGGCTCAGGTGCACGATCACGTTCGCGCCATCGGCCAGGATCACCGGGTCGGAGCAGCGCACGCCCAGGCTGGCGGCCACCTTGACGGCGGCTTCGGCCGCCGTCAAGGCAGTGGCCGAGGCCAGGGTCGCGGCTATGACTCCGCCAGCGCGGCGCGGGTGCCCCGCGCCGCGCTGACCGTGGTGACGGCCGCGGCGAGGACGACCAGCGCCAGGTAGACACCGGGGACGGTGCCGTGGTGGTAGCCGGTGAAGTGAGGCTCCCACAGGCACAAGCCAATCACGGCGACCACGATGGCGACGGCCGCCACCGTCATGACCGCGGCGGCCACGCCGGCCGCGGCCGCGGCCAGGCGCAGGGCTGGCCCCCGTGGCTGCAGCCTGCGCAAGGCCAGGCCGGGGCCGACCGCCGCGGTGGCGGCCGCTGCGAACCCGGCCAGGGTGACGACCAAGAACCACCACGGGCTGACCCCCTGGGCGCCGCTGACCATCCTGACCGTCACGATCAGGCCGGCCAGGTACGCGACGGGCGCGATCACTGGCAGCAGCAGGTACACCATGTCCCGCGGGCGCGGTTCGCGCCGGGCCCGGCGCAGCATCAGCAGCCACAACGGCAGCCCGCCGACCCCAGCGACCAGCACCGATAGGGCCAGGCTGACGTCGAAGACGGCGTAGGCCCAACGGACCTCTGGATGACCCGGCGCGTTGAAGCCCTGGAACTGGGTGAGCTGGGCGAAGACCAGCCCGAGGCCAGTCAGCATGGACCAGGCGATGAGCGCCGTGGCCAGGCTGGACCGCATCTGGCCCGGCCGGTCGTGCAGGTGCCTGGGCAGGCAGATCCAGGCGGGGACCGCGCGCCAGGCGACGCTGGCCACGGCGGCTAGGCCGCCGCCGGAGTCGTCCAGGAGCACACGGACCTCGTCTCCGTAACGGGCCCGCCAGGACGGCGGGTAGAGCGCGAGCGCGGCCCGGGACAGCAGTGCCGCACCGGGCGGGGTCGAACCAGGCGGGGTCGCACCAGGCGGGGTCGCACCGGGTGCGGACTCACCGGACGAGGTCGGGGGGCTCATGCGCCGACCCAGCCGAGACTGGTGCTCAGCCGCTCCCTGGCCACCGAAGCGACCTTGCTCATCCGCTCGGACTGCTGCGCCAGTGCCTTGGCGCCGGCCATCGTGATGCGGTACGGCCTGCGGCGGTCCTCCGACTCGAGCGGCTCGATCAGGCCGCGGGCCTCCAGTCGCGCGATCACCGCGTAGAGGGTTCCCGCGCTGAGCCGCACGCCCATGGTCTCGGCCACGTCCTGGGTGATGGCGTAGCCGTGCTTGGGCTCGGCGGCCAGGCTGGCCAGCACCAGCAGCGGCGGATCAGCCCATCGGTCCAGCCTGTCTGTCACGTTGCTCTCCTCGGTGCGGGCCCGCGCGTGATCATGTTGGCTCACTCTATAGCGTCATTCGCTATACCGCAAGCCGATATAGCGCTATTCGGTATAGCGCCAGGCAATGCAGTACCCGCCCGACCTGCACGGTGACCGCGAGCGAGCCGGGCCGCGAGTTCGCCTTCACGGTCGGCGGGCCCGGCGGCAGCACCGTCAACGCCTGGCGGTACCAGCTCGAGCCCGTCGCGGGCGGAACCGACGTGACCGAGTCCTTCGAGCTGCCAGGCACGCTGCCGCTCCGCCTCTACTGGAGCGTGGCCGGGCGCGCGCGCTTGCGCACCAACCTTGACGGCATGCGGGCCACCTTGGAGAAGGTGAAGGCGGTGGCCGAGCGCGGAAGGTACGAAACGTAATCAGCGGTGGCGAGCATCTCGCGGCCGACCGGCTGCAGCCCGATCCTGGTGCACAGCAGCCCGGTCGACACCCGCTCGACGACGCCCCACTCCCAGATGGCGGTGGCATCCAGGCCGCAGCGGCGGCCCAGCCACCGCGCCCGCTCACGAGGGTCGCCGTGCCGCAGTTCGACGGGATCCTCCCGCATGACGACACCCAGGTCGTATTCGGCCTCGGCGGCGGCCAGCGCCTTGTTCCGGACCACGGCGGGGATATCCACCGGGCCAGGGTAGAGCTAGGCGGGCAGGACCGCCACGGGCGTGGTGGTCGGCTTGGACGTCCCGCCCGCGGGCTCGACGGTTATCCCGATCCGGTCCCCGGGTACCACCGCGGACGCCAGCACGGTGCTGCGGCCGGCCACCAGGCCCGCCGAACGGGCGCCCGATCCGTTCATCACCCACACCTGGTACACCCGCCCGGTCGGCGGGGTCCCGGTGGCGCTGACCACGGCTTCGCGCAGGGCGGCGGAGGCGACGACGGTGACGCTTCCGCCCGCTGAAGTCCTGGTCGTCTCGATGCGGGCGTCGGGGGCGGTGACGACCCGGCTGACCGCGGCGTCGCTCGCCTGCGTCGACTCGAGCTGGTGCTGGGTGGACACCTGCGTGATGCCGAGAGCGAGGGCCGCGGCCACGCTGGCGGCCGCGGCGAAGGCGGCCGCGCGCCTGGGGCCCGGCCGCCCGGCGAACAGCCGCTGGGCCCGGCGGCGGTGGCGGTGGTCAGGCGGCAGCGGCGGGAGCTGCCTGGTCCGGTAGGCAGCGGCCAGCACCCGCTGTTCCATCCCCGGCGGCGGCTGGCCCGCCTGGGCCATCGCCATCCTGGCGGCGGTCTCGCGCAGGCCGCGGACCTCCGCGTCGCACGACGGGCAGTGCTGCAGGTGCCGTTCGAATTCCGCCCGCTCGAAATCGGGCAGGGCATCCAGGGTGTAGCTGCCGGTGAGCACGTGCAAATCGTCGGCCATGATTTTCACCATGTCACCTCCATGCAGTCACGCATCCTGATCAACCCATCTCTGACCCTGGTCTTCACCGTGCCGAGGGCCACCCCGAGCAGCTGCGCGACCTGCGGATAGGTGTAGCCGCCGTAGTAGGCGAGCCTGATCGATTCGCGCTGCAGCTCGGTCAGGCCGTCCATGCAGCGGCGCACCCGCTGGTGGTCCAGCGTGGCCGCCACGACCTCGGCCACATCGTCCTCGCGGGCGGCTATGTCCGGCGCGGCCTGCTGCTCCCGCCGCGAGCCCGCGGTCTCCGAACGAACCCGGTCGACCGCGCGGCGGTGCGCGATGGTCAGCGCCCAGGCGGCGGCGCTGCCCCGGGCCGGATCGAACCGCGACGCCGTGCGCCAGACCTCGAGCAGCACCTCCTGGGCGACTTCCTCGGACTGGGCCGGATCTCTCAGCACCTGCCGGACCACCCCGTACACGGGCCCGGCCAGCTCGCCGTAGACCAGCTCGAACGCCTGGTGGTCGCCGCGCGCCACCCGGGCCAGCAGGGCGACCAGGTCTGGGTCATGCTCCTCCACCGGTTCCGGCTGCCACTGTCGTCGTATATCAGGCCTGCTCATGCCCCCCATTCGAGGCCAGCACGCCGCCGGATTGCTGCTGCCTGACTCCGTAAGAAATGCGCAAGGGGCCAATCCGGTCTGGGGACAGGTCCGAATGGGCGCCGTGATCAAAACATCTGGCCTGGGCGGCCTGCTGACGGGGGCCGTGGCGCTGGGCGTAGCCGAGCTCACGGCCGCCGTCACCGGGCCGAACGGCGCTCCGGTCGTCGCGGTCGGCGAGACTGCGATCAACCTGACCCCGGTGCCGGTCAAGGAGTTCGCAATCGCGCATTTCGGGACGCACGACAAGGTGGCCCTGGTCACCGGCATCGTGGTGCTGCTGGCCGCCTTCGCCGCGCTGATCGGCGTGCTGGCCGTCCACAGGCTGGCCTACGGGCTGGCCGCGCTCGCGGCGTTCGCCGCGGTCGGCGTGGCGGCCGCGGTCAGCGGGCCGGCCGCGACCGGTTCCGACGTGGTGCCCACCCTGGTCGGCGCGGCGGTTGCGGCGGTGACGCTGGTGCTGCTGGTGCGCACGATACGGGGAATGGCGTCGCGGGAGACGGCCCTGGGGCAAGCGGCCCTGGGGCAAGCGGCCCTGGGGCAAGCGGCCCTGGGGCAAGCGGCGAAGACGACGGGGTTCGCGGGCCCGCCCACCGAGGGCGCGGCGACAGGCCGCCGCCGCTTCCTGATCGTGGGGGCGGGAGCGGCGGCGCTGGGCGTGGCGGCCGGCGGCCTGGGTAACGCACTGCTCGGCCGGTTCAGCATCGCCTCGTCCCGGGCCCAGGTGCGGCTGCCCGCGGCGACCGTCCGGGCGCCGGCCGTCCCGGCGGGCGTGGACTTCCGGATTCCCGGGCTGACGCCCTTCGTCACGTCCAACGCCAGCTTCTACCGCATCGACACCGACCTGGTCCTGCCGCAGGTGTCGCAGGAAAGCTGGACGCTGCGGATCGACGGCATGGTCGACACCGAGCTCGAGCTCACCTTCGCCGAACTGCTGAAGATGCCGCTGACCGAGGCCGACATCACGCTGGTGTGCGTCTCGAACGAGGTCGGCGGCACCTACAACGGCAACGCCAGGTGGCTCGGCGTGCCGCTGGCCGGGCTGCTGCGCCGGGCCGGGGTGCGGGCAGGCGCCGACCAGGTGCTGTCCGCCGCCACCGACGGGATGACCATCTCCACCCCGGTCGCCGCCATCATGGACGGCCCCACCTTGAATGGGCAGGGTGCGCTGCTGGCCGTCGGGATGAACGGCCAGCCGCTGCCCGTCGCGCACGGCTTCCCCGCGCGCATGCTGGTCCCCGGCCTGTACGGCTACGTGTCCGCGACCAAGTGGGTCACCCGCCTGACGCTGACCACCTTCGCACGGCAGCAGGCCTACTGGACGCAGCGCGGCTACGCGGCCCAGGCGCCCGTCAAGACCGAATCGCGCATCGACGTACCCAGACCGCTCGCGCAGGTCAAGGCGGGACAGGTGACCGTGGCGGGCGTCGCCTGGGCGCCGGCCACGGGCATCGCCGCGGTCGAGGTCAGTGCGGACAACGGCCCGTGGCGCCCGGCCCGGCTGGCCGCCGCCGACGGCATCGACACCTGGCGGCAGTGGATGCACACCTGGGACGCCACCCCAGGTGTGCACCAGCTGCAGGTACGGGCCACCGACACCTCAGGCGTAACGCAGACCTCGCGCCGCGTCCAGCCCGTTCCCAACGGCGCCAGCGGCTGGGACTCCGTCGTGGTGACCGTCACGTGACGGCGCCGCATCCGCGGGGCGGCGCCAAGCCGTACCCATCGAGTGAATCCATATCAAGGAGAAAGAAATGAAGCATCGCCTGCTGGCCGTATCCGGTCTCGCCGTCCTGGCCCTGAGCACGGCCGCCTGCAGCGCCGGCGGATCCTCCTCGGCCACGGCGGCCTCGGGCTCCGCCCCCGCGTCGTCGGCAACGGCCGGGTCGGCCTCGGCGCCGGCCGCCGCCGGGTCCGGGGCCGCCGCCACCATGGACTTCGGCCCGGGCTGCGCGTCGGTGCCGAAGTCCGGCGCGGGCAGCTTCAGCGGCATGGCGACCGCCCCGGTGGCCACCGCTGCCTCGGCCAACCCGGTGCTGTCCACGCTGGTCGCGGCGGTGCAGAAGGCCGGTCTGGTGGACACGCTCAACTCTGCGTCGAACATCACCGTGTTCGCGCCGGACAACGCCGCGTTCGCCAAGATCCCGCCGGCCACTCTGGCCAAGGTCCTGGCCGACAAGGCCGAACTGACCAAGATCCTCACCTACCACGTGGCCGCCGGCCGCTACACGTCCGCCCAGCTGGCCGCGGGAACCCCGATCAAGACGCTCGAGGGCGCCACGGTCAAGCCGGCTGACATGGGCGGCACTTACACCGTCAACGGCGCCCACGTGGTGTGCGGCAACGTCCAGACCGCCAACGCCACCGTCTACATCATCGACACCGTGCTGATGCCTCAGGGCTGAACCGGGGCGTGAAACGCGGTCCGTTCGGTACCAAGATTTTTACGCCGAACGGGCCGCGGCTTGCGTCAGGACAGCTCCACGATCGGGCCGGGGTAGCCGGGATGCTGGCTGGGAGCCAGCTTCCACGGCGTCTGGATGCAGGCCGGGTCCAGGCCGGCCAGTTCGGGGACGTAGCGGCGGACGTACTGGCCATCGTGGTCGAAGCGCTGAGCCTGGCGCAGCGGGTTCATGACCCGGTTGGGGCGGGTGTTGTTGCCGGTCCCGGCCACCCACTGCCAGTTGCCCGCGTTGGCGGCCACGTCGCCGTCCGCGAGCAGGGCGCCGAAGTACGCATATCCATGCCGTCAGTCGATCCCGAGGTTGCGGGTGCGGAACGAGGCGGTGATCATCCGGGCCCGGCCCGGCCCGGCGGCGCGGCGATGTCGGGATCGGCCACGAACAGCGGGACCACCTGCCGGACGCGGGCGCACGCCTGGTGCAGCGCGGGGTTGTCGTGCAGCCGGAGATCACGGAAGAAGACGACGATCGCGGTGTCCGTCTGTCTCCTCGGGTTGGGCCGGACGGCACCAGGTGTTCACCTGGTCATTACCTCCGGTTAACGGCGTAGTGGGTTGGCGCAGTGTGACCGTGAGACTCTTTCTAGCGGATCTGGGAGGTGATCGTTTGTTCGGCATGTTCCCGTCACGGGGAGTGTGGCGTCGTCCGGGCCTGCACCCGGTCGACCTGCTCGTGTTCGCCGCGCTGCTGGCCCTGCTGTTCGGGCTGCTGCGGCTCGCCCCCGCGCTGAACGCCCCCTTCCTGCCGAAAACCGCGCCCAGCACCGTGTCCACCGATCCGGCCAACCTGCCGTACTACGCGGTGCGGTCACTACTGCGCATGTTCATTGCCCTGATCCTGTCGGTGCTGTTCACCTTCGTCTACGCCACCGCCGCCGCCCGGCTGCGCCGCGCGGAGAAGGTGCTGGTCCCGGTGCTGGACATCCTGCAGTCCGTGCCGGTCTTGGGTTTCCTCGCCGTAACCGTCACCGCGTTCATCAACTTGTTCCCGGGCTCCGAACTCGGGCTGGAATGGGCCTCCATCTTCGCCATCTTCACGTCGATGGCGTGGAATATGACCTTCGCGTTCTACCACTCGCTGATCTCGCAGCCGCGCGATCTCGACGAGGCCGCGCGCATCATGCGGCTGACGAAGTGGGAGCGGTTCTGGCGGCTGGACGTGCCCAGCGGGATGATCCCGCTGGTGTGGAACGGGATGCTGGTGGACGCGGCCGTCATGCTCGGCCTGGCCCGGGTGCGCAACGCGCAGCTGGAGATCACCGACGCCGGCCGCGAGTTCGCCCGGGCCGACATCGACACGAGCAAGAAGCTGTTCGGCGAGCTGATCGCCGCACGGGCCCCGCTCATCAAGGCCATCCTGCGGGCGCTGCGCGCCACCCAGGACGGGACCCTGCGCGAGGGATTCTTCCTGGACCTGCTGCGCCGCGGCTTCTCCGCCGAGGAGGCCCGCCGCCAGCTCGACATCGCCATCGACTGGGGGCGCTACGGTGAGCTGTTCGAGTACGACGCGGAAGACGGTCAGCTGGTCCTGGGCTCCGACCCCGAGAAGGTCGGCGTGTGACGTGGGTTTTTGGGGTCGACCTCGGGTGGGCACCTCGAGCTGCCTGCTCGGCGAGGAGGTCCGGTTCAACGGGGGGCACAAGCGCTACCGGTTCCTCACCGACTCACTCGACCGGTACGTCGACTGGGTGCCCTACTGCCCGGAGATCCAGATCGGGCTCGGCACCCCGCGCGAGGCGATCCGGCTGACCGCCGCCGGGCGGCTGGTCAACCGGGGCGGCACCGCCGACCACACGGCGGCCATGACGGCCCTGCCGCTGCCCGCGGACCTGGACGGCTACGTGTTCAAGGCCAAGTCGCCGAGCTGCGGCATCCGCGCCATCCCGCGCTACCGCGACGACGGGCAGCGCGACGACGGGCAGCGCGACGACGGGCAGGCCGCCGACCATGCCGGCCGCGGCCTGTACGCGGCGCGGGTGCTCAGTGCGTTCCCGCTGCTGGCGGTCGAGGACGAGGGCCGCCTGAACGACGCGGGGCTGCGAGAGGCGTTTGTCGAGCGCATTTTCGCGGCGGCCCGGCTGCGTTCTCTTTTCGGCGGGCCGTGGTCGCCCGGGGACCTGGTCACCTTCCACGCCCGGCACAAGCTGCAGCTGCTCGCGCACGACCCGGCGCGCTACCGGTCGGCGGGGCGGGTGGTGGCCGCGGCCGGCGCTGCCTGGGAGCAGACTGCTCTGGCCTATCGGGACTTGTTTTCGGCCGCGATGGCGAACCAGGCCACCCGAGGGCGCAACGCCAACGCGCTGCAGCATGCCTACAGCCGGATCGGCCGTGAGCTCGACCGGCCGCGGCGGCTCGACCTGGTGGGCCGGATCGAGGCCTACCGGCGCGGCGAGGAGCCGCTCAGCGTGCCGATCGCGCTGCTCGCCCACTACGCCAGCGGCGGCGATTTCGGCTGGCTGGCGGAGCAGACCTACCTCAGGCCCTTCCCCTCGGACCTGCGCCTGCGGCACGCCGTATAAGCACTGCGCCCGCAGCGCGGTGCACGATGCCGCGGGTGCCTTCTCCCCCTACGCTTCTACGGCACTCTGGCCGGCGGCACGATCCCAACCGCACATATCCCCCCATACCGGACACCTGGTGGGGCCAGTAGCGCCCGCGCGGGGGTGGCGCGAGGGCGCAAAAATCAATGAACGTGACGTTCTAATGAATCTATGAGGTAGAACGCCACTTTCATTGAATCGCGGGAGACCAGGGACGGTGCGGGTGGGGAGAGGGGGGCGGGTGGGGCGTTGGCTTGAATCCTTACGCGAGGGCGGAACCGCCGCTCGTTCGGCGGGCGTGGGGCGGTCATCCAGCGGATCCCGGTAGTCCTGGATCCCGACCTCGGCGCGGTCCAGGCCCAGGCCGCGGGCCCGCTGCCGGACGTAGCCACCCTGCTCGCGGGACAGGGTCACGCCGGTCACCTGGACTCGGGCCAGGGCCGCGTGGATGGTCAGCGAGCCCCAGCCGCAGCCCATGTCGAGCAGCCGCTGGCCGGGCTCGAGGCCGAGCTTGCGGCAGAACAACTCCAGCTTGGCGCGCTGCGCGTCGGCCAGGGTGGTGGTGCCCGGGGCCCAGCAGGCGCCGGAGTAGGCCATGCTGGGGTCCAGGATGAGCTGGTAGAACGCGGCGGTCAGGTCGTAGTGGCCGGCGATCACGGCCTGGTCGCGGGCGCGGCTGTGCAGGCGGCCGCGGACGCGGAGCTCGCAGCCGGGAGGTGCGGGCGGCGGACCGAGGATCTTCAGCTGGGCCGCCGCCTTAGCCGCGGCCCGCGCGGCTGGGGCCAGCGCGATCCCCTTGGCCACCAGCGGCGCGATGGCGCGGGCCGGCGCCGCGCGCCTGGTCATGTGCCCTCCCTCCAGGCCTCCGGCCGCTCCCTTTCAGGCTTGCGGTCTCTTATTCGCGGCCACTAGGGGTCCGGATTGCGGCCGGGCCGTTTCCTCGCGGCCGAGCAGGTGCCGCAGCGCCCCCTCCAGGTCCGGGTGGCGGAACCGGTGGCCGGCCGAGGCCAGCCGCTCCGGCCGGACGTACTGGCTGGCCTGGGCGACTTCCCTGGCTCCCTCGTCGCCGAGCAGCAGCCGGGGCCCGAACCCGGGGACCGGCAGCAGCGCGGGCCGGCGCAGCACGCTGGCCAGCGTCCTGGTGTAGTCGATGTTGCGCACCGGCTCCGGGGCGACCGCGTTGACCGGCCCGGACAGGCCGGGATCGAGCACGGCCCGCAGGTATACGTCGAGCAGGTCGTCCAGGCCGATCCAGGCCAGCCACTGCTGGCCGCTGCCGAGCCGGCCGCCGAGGCCCGCCTCGAAGAGCGGGCTGAGCAGGCGGAGCATGCCGCCGCGCGGCGTCTGCACGATGCCGGTGCGGACCCGGACCGTCCTGATACCCGCCGCGGTGGCCAGGGCAGTGGCGTCCTCCCAGTCGGCGACCACGTTGGCCAGGAACCCCTCGCCGCGGGGACTGTCCTCGGTCAGGATCTCCTCGCCCCGGTCCGGGCCGTAGATGCCGATGGCCGACGCCGTGACGAACGCCCGCAGGCCCGGCGCGCCCTTGGCCGCGGTAGCGGCGGCTAGAGCAGCCAGGTGGCGGGTGGGCAGGAGCCGGCTGGCGCGGATCTCGTTCTTGTGTTCCGGGGTGAACCGGCCGCCGATCGAGGCCCCGGCCAGGTGGATCACCGCGTCGACCCCGTTCAGCAGGTCCGGGCTCGGGTCTTCCGGCCGCCAGTACCGCTCCCCCGCGCGGCGGGGCGGCCGGCGCACCAGCCGGATGACCCGGTGCCCGCTGGTGGTCAGCAGCGCCGTCAGCGCGGTGCCGATCAGGCCGCCCGAGCCGGTGACCGCGATCGTCAGCGTGTCCGGGCAGACCGCGCGAGCGCGGGCCAGCGCGGCCAGGTCGCCGGCGAGCTGCCGATGCCGGTAGACGAACGTCGACCGGAGCGCCCGGGCGGGCAGCGGGGTGTCGACCACATCGGTGACCCGCGTGGCCTGCTCGCCCGCCGGGCTGAACTGATGGGCGTGCCGCCACGGCAGCGGGAGGGATTCCAGCGAGTCGGCGAACGCGCGCGGCGGGTCATAGCCATCCGGCTGGTGGGCGGCGACCCAGCGCAGCCCGCCGGGCAGGCCGAGCACCGCCCGGCCGTCCCGGAGCGACCCAGCCTCGCTTATCACCCGCAGTGGCTGCCAGGGCGGCGCCAGCCTGGTGATCGCTCCGGGCCTGGCGTGCCAGGAGAACACCTCGTCCAGACTCGCGTCCACCACGCTGGAGTAAGTCAGTCCCATGAGCGTTTCCAGCCCTCTCAGTCGTTAACCGCATCGCCGTGAACTAATAAATGCTAAATTACACTAAAATTGAGAGTACTTGAGCAGGGGGAAGGCACGGAGACGACGCCAATGCAGCTACGCGAGGCCGCCGAGGTCCTCGGCGTGCACTACCAGACCGCTTACGCGTGGGTGCGCCAGGGAGTGCTCCCAGCCAGGAAGACCGGGCGCGGCTACGAGGTCAGCGAGGCCGACGTCGGTGCCCTGGCGGCGCGCCGGGCCTCGGGCACGGCACCGCGACCCGACATCCGGGTGCGTGACTGGTCGGCCCAGGCCGACCGGCTGCACGCGGCGATCATGTCCGGTGACGAGACCCTGGCGCGGCACATCTTCGCCCGGCTCGCCCGCGGCGTGCCGCTGACCGAACTGTGCGAGCGGGTCATCGCGCCCGCGCTGTACCGGATCGGCGAGGACTGGGCCGCGGGCACTGAGACGATCGCGGCCGAGCACCGGGCCAGCGCCATCTGCGAGCGGCTCATCGCGGCCCGCACGCACCAGCCGCAGGGCCGCCCGCGGGGCATCGCGGTGGTGAGCACGCCGCCGGGGGAACGGCACGGGCTGCCGGCCCTGATGGCCACGGCGTGCCTGCGTGAAGACCGCTGGCTGGTGCATCACCTAGCGTCCGACCTGCCGGTCAACGAGGTGACCGGGCTGGCCCGCCTGGCCGGCGCCAGCCTGGTGGTGCTGTCCTGCGCCACCGCGGAATCCGCCCGGCAGGCACGCGAGGCGGCGGACGAAATCACCCGGTCCGCGGCCGGGTTGCACGTTCTGACCGGGCAGCCCGGCGACCCCCTCAGCCGACTGCGGCAGCTGGCCCGGGCCACCGCGGGCGACGGCCGTGGTGGCGCCGTCGGCCGTGGGGGCAGGGTCCGCGAAGCCTGAGCCGGTCAGCGAAGCCTGAGCCGGTCAGCGAAGCCTGAGCCGGTCAGCGAACGCCGAGATCTCCTCCCGCTGGCCGGCTTCGTCCGTCGAGGCGGGCGGCACGACCAGCCGCGTCGTCCCGTTCGCGACGTGGGCGGCCACGTCGCCGGAGGTCATGTCGATCGATCCCCACCGGGTGTACTCCAGCGCGCCAGGATCCCGGCCCGCGGTTCGCGCGGTGGCCCGCATCTCCTCGAGCTGGCTCGCTCGCTCCGGCGCGGTGAGCCGGCCGCCCGGGAAGTAGCCGTCTCCGCGCAGGCCCGCGCGGCGGGCCGCGGCCCGGCTGGATCCGCCGACGTGGACGGGCAGCGGGGCCAGCGGCTTGGGGAAGCTGCACATGCGGGTGAAGGAGAAGAACTCCCCGTCGAAGCTGACGCCGTTCTCGTCACCGGACCACAGCAGTGCCCCCACGCCCACGGTGAGCAGGCGCATCCGCCCCTTGGACAGCACATCGAGCGTGCCGGGCGGCCGCGATCAGCTGATCCGGGTCGGTGCCGTAGTAGCCCGTGTTGTAACGATCCCGAACTTCATATCCGCAACCTATCGTCCGTACCATCGCGGGCATGGGAAGCCGTTTCATTTCGGCCGTGGCCTTCTACGGGCCGAAGGCCGGGCCGCTGCGCGAGCTCCTGACCGGGGTGCAGGCCCTCATCGAGGAGCACATCGGCGGCGATTTCCGGCCCTATTCGCTCGAGCAGGTGCACGCCACGCTGATCGCGCTCGACGGCGTGCGCGACCCGGAGACCGGCGCCATCCTCAACGACTACCTGCTCACGCACACGGGCGTGCGGCGGGAAATGGACCTGCCGCGGGTGATGGACATCCTGGCCAGGGCCGTCGGGGCCACCCCGCTGCGGGTGCGCATCGGGGGCTTCCGGCCGGATCTCCAGACCCCCTTCACCAGCCGGGGGCAGCATTTGGCCGAACGGACCTTCTGCGTGCAGGACAACGCGTTCGTGCTGATGGGATGGCCGGCCGCCTCGCTCGCCGGAGCCGACATGCCGCTCGACGAGCTGCGGCGCGAGATGAACACGGCCAACGTGCGGCACAAGTACCACGCCCGCGCTACCGATGTCGACAACGACCTGCACCTGGTGGTGGGCCACCACACCGGCGCGCCGGCCGACGCGCTCGCCCGGGCCACCGCCGCGGTCCGGGACAAGCTGGCCGCCACCCCCGTGGACCTGGCTATCGGCCTGACCGACGTCAAGATCGTCGCGGCCGACTCTCATACGCTGGCGCCGCCGCTGTTCGTCGGCGACATCCCGGCCGACGAGGCGGCCTTGCTGGCACTCATGCGGTAACCGGGCAGGTCCCGGGCGGCGCGGATGCGGGGGGTGAGCAGGAGCAGGCCGGAGGCCGCGAAGATGACCTGGACGATCCAGAGTGCGTCCCGGACGCCGAGGGCCGTGCCGAGGGCTCCGGCCAGCAGGGCGCCGAGCGGGACCATGCCGTAGCCGAGGAAGCGCATGCTCGCGGTCACCCGGCCGAGCAGGGACGGCGGGCAGTATTGCTGCCGGAAGCTGCCGATGATGACGTTGCCGACGACGAGGCCGCCGGCGATCAGCACCGAGCCGATCAGGTAGCAGGCCAACCGGGGCCCCCGGCTGGTGAGCGGGATGAGCAGGCCCGCCAGCCCGTAGCCCAGGGTGGTCAGGACCAGCGCGCGGGCGGTGCCGAACGCCCGGGCCAGCCGGGGAGCGAGCAGGGCGCCGAGCAGGCTGCCGCCGCCGCCGGCCGCCATCAGCAGGCCTACCGCGGCGGAGCTGAGGCCGACGACGCGGATCAAGAAGACGACGACCAGGGCCAGGTTCCCGGTGTAGGCGAGGTTGGCTGCCGCCGCGTAGAGGGTGAGCGGACGCAGGTAGGGGTCGCGGGCCACGAACGTGACGCCCGGCCAGACCCCGGCGCGCCCGGCCCGGGCTGGAGGGGACGCCAGCGGGCGGATGCGCAGCAGGCAGACGGCCGAGACCACGAAGCTGGCCGCGTTGAACAGCAGCGCGGTGGCCGCGCCGAGCGCCTGGGCCGCCAGGCCGGCCGCGGCGCGGCCGCCGATCGCGGCCACCGACGCGCCGCCTTGCAGCTTGGCGTTGCCCTCGACGAGTTCGGCCGCGGTGACCAGGGACGGCAGGCAAACCTGGTAGGCCGTGGCGAAGACGACGTTGACCGTCCCGGCCAGCAGGGCCACGGCCACCACTTGCCCGATGCTCAGCAGCCCGGCCCAGGCGGCGGCGGGCAGGCTGGCGTACAGCAGCGCGGAGATCACGTCGCAGCCGATCATCAGCCGCCTAGGCGGCCGCCGGTCCACCCAGGCGCCGGCCGGCAGGCCGATGACCAGCCAGGGCAGGTACGCCGCGGCGGTCAGCGCCGCGGCGGCGAAGGTGCTCGCGTGCAGCACGGTCACCGCGAGCAGCGGCACCCCGATCCCCGCCATCGAGTTGCCGGCCCCGCTGATCGTCTCGCCGGTCCACAGCAGCCGGAAATTCCGCTGCCGCATCAGGTCACCCCGCAGCAGGCCGCCGGGCCGCCGGGCCGCGGTTGCGGTCACGCGCCTGGGTCCCCGGGCCGGAGCCGACCCGCCTGTCCCGGCCGACCCGCCTGTCCCGGCCGACCCGCCTGGCTGGCCTGGCCGGCCGCTCGGGCGGCCGCGTCGGGGAGCATCTCCGCGGCTACCGCCGCCCACAGGACCTCGCGCGCGGCGTCGAGGACGCCGGGGTCGGGCGGGGCGACCCGGCCGAGGCGGCCGAGGCGGCCGAGGCGGCCGAGGGCCTGGCCTAGCTCCTCGGGTAGTTCGGGGCTGTCCTGGGTCATGTCTCCTCCAGGTCTAGGGCCAGCCGGAGCGCGGTCCGGGCCCGGTGCAGGCGGCTGCGGGCGGTGCCCGGCGGCACGCCGAGCACCGCGGCGGCCTGCGTCGGGGTCAGCTGCTCCCAGGCCACGAGCAGCAGCACCTCGCGTTCGGCCGACGGCAGGGCACGGAGCGCGCTGACCAGCATCCCCGCCCGCGCCGCCGCGTCCAGGCGGTCGACGACCGCATCCCACGGGTCGCAGGCGGTCTCCGGCGCGGCCGCCTGATCAGGGCGGGCCCGCCAGTGTGCCCGCAGCACGTTCCTGGCGATGCCGTAGAGCCACGGCCGGGCGTCCAGGTGAGCGGGGTCGTAGCCGCCGCGCCCGGCGAACGCCCGGAGCCACACCTCGCCGAGCAGGTCGGCGGCGACCTGGGGCCCGGCCCGGCGGGCCAGGAAGCCGTGCACCGCGGTCTCGTGCCGCCGGACGACCTCGACGAACGAGTCGGGGCGGCCGCGGCAGGAACGCTCGATCAGCGTGCCGTCCGTTTCCGCCTCGACCGCCATTACCCGTTGCCCTCGCCCTCGCGCTGCGCTCCCTCTACTGTGCTATTGCCTCCGGACGCAGGCAGCGTTCGGTTTAGGGCCGGTCGGGGATGCGAAACAGATCAAACAAACGGGATTGATCGATTGATCTGGCTTGACCTACTGTGGGCGGGTGACCGAAGCGCCGGGCAGCGCCGCGCTGCCCGGGCTCATCGGCCACAACGCCGGCCGGGCCGGCGGGTAGCCGTGTCCGGCGCAGGGCAGGACCAGGTGAGCCTGACCACGGTGCTGCGCGAGTGGGGCCGCATCGGCTGCATCGGCTTCGGCGGGCCGCCGGCGCACATCGCGCTGCTGCGCCAGCTGTGCGTGGACCGCAGGCGGTGGCTGGACGCGCAGGAATTCGAGGACGCCATCGGCGCCTGCAACCTGCTGCCCGGTCCGGCCTCCACCGAGCTGGCCATCTTCTGCGCCTGGCGGGTGCGCGGCCGGCTGGGCGCGCTGGCCGGCGGCCTGGCCTTCATCGTCCCCGGCCTCGTCTGCATCCTCGCGCTGTCCGCGCTGTTCCTGGAAGGCTCGCCGCCACTGTGGGTGAAGGGGGCCGGCGCCGGGGCGGGCGCCGCGGTGGCCGCGGTCGCGGTCCAGGCCGGCTGGTCCCTGGCCGTCCCCAGCTGGACGCGCGCGCGCAGAAACGGCACCGGCCGCCGGTTCCGCTGGGTGGCCTACCTGCTGGCCGGCGGCGCCGCGGCCGCGACCATCGGCCCGTGGCTGGTCCTGGTCCTGCTCGGTTGCGGGGTCACCGAGCTGGCCATCGGGCTGGCGCGGGGTAGCGTGGCCGGGGCCGACGAGACGGGCGAGACGACAGCAGGCGGGACGACAGAGGCGGGACGACAGCAGGCGGGACGACAGCAGGCGGGACGACAGGCGGGAAGGTGCCGGGGATCGCGGCGCTGCCGGCGCTGGTCCGCGCGGCGGTGGCGGCGGCGGGCGGCGGCGTGCTGGTCTCGGTGGCCTGGGTGGCGTTCAAGGTGGGGGCGCTGTCGTTCGGCGGCGGCTTCGTGATCATCCCGCTGATGCGGGCGGACGCGGTGGGGCGGCACTGGATGACCAGCACCCAGTTCCTGAACGCGGTGGCCCTGGGCCAGATCACCCCGGGCCCGGTGGTGCAGACCGTCTCGGCCGTCGGCTACGCGGCCGCGGGCCTGGGCGGCGGCCTGCTGGCGGCGCTGGTCGCGTTCTCGCCGTCGTTCGCGTTCGTGCTCGGCGGTGCCAGGTACTTCAGCGCCCTGCGCACCAGCAGGCGCGCCCAGTCGTTCCTGGACGGCGCGGGCCCGGCGGCGATCGGGGCGATCCTCGGCTCGGCCATCCTGCTGGCCGGAGCGCTGAGCCAGCCGTGGCAGTTCGCGGTGCTGGCGGGGGCGGCGATCCTGCTGCTCGGACTGCGCCGCGGGGTCGTGTTCACCCTGCTCGCCGCGGCCGCGACCGGTCTGCTCGTGGCGCTGGCCGGGGGGCCGCTGCCGCACTGAACTGGCTGGCCCTCACTTGCCGCCCGGGCTGACTGGGTCAGGGAGGTTCGGCTAGCCACAAACGAACGTGCGCGGGACCCAGGGTGGCCTGCACCACGCCGGTCAAGTCGGCGCTGACCGCGTCCAGTTCTACCGCGTCCTTGAGCCGGGCCGCGAACGCCGCCACCGTCACGTCCGCGTCGTAGCGGGCCCGGTTGAACCGGCGGTCCACCACCTGCTGCACCCGGCGGCGCAGCGGGTTGAACAACGCGGCCGCAGCCAGCGTCGCGACCGCCACAGCCACCTGCGTGTGGAACCGCAGCGCCCCGGCGGCCAGGGCCAGGCCGGCGTAGACGCCGACGAGCAGGCCGGTGACGATGGCGTAGGCCAGCGTCCCCGAGATGATCCGGTCGATCTCGTAGAGGCGGTACCTGAGGATGGCCACGCCCATAGACACCGGCAGCGCGGCCGTACCGCACAAGATCAGTTGTCCACCCATTCGCTGGAGGTGCTCAACATGAAGGCCAGGACGATGCTGACGATAGCGAAGGCGGCGCCGCTCGCCAGCCACTTGAGCTGCTGGCGCCGTTCGCCCCACGAGCGGCGCCAGCTCAGCACCTGGCGGCCGATGAAGGCCACCGACAGCGGCAGCAGGACGAGGCCCGCCGTCCACAGCTGGTCGATCACCATCCCGACCGGGCCGAACGGCAGCTGGTGCCCGAGGCGGTACACGTAATACGTGTAGTCTCCGGCGTCGTTGCTGATAAGCAACAAGATGCCGGTCATCAGGAAGAGCCAGCCGAGCGGGTTGCCGGGCTGGCGCCGGGCCACCAGCACGCCGACGGCCGCGCACGGAATACCGATCACTACGGCCACGGTCCCGTAACCCAGTTGGCCGGAGAGCAGCGACAGCGGCAGCGTAGCCAGCAGGGACACCAGCGCCAGCAAGGACAGGGACAGGCGGGCACGCGTCGCCCGGCGGCTCGCGAACCGTGTCCCAGTCATGATCAACACGCTACGGCGTCATCGTTCCGGGAACGTTACGGCTGTTGGCGGGCGTGAGAGCCGGGTCGTTCGGGATGAAGATCTTTGGTTTTGCCTGGCCGAACCGTGGTAGCCGGCAGGCATGGCTGATTCCCCAGAGGCTCCCGGCATCCGGACACGTTCCCGGCCATGCCGGACGACGCGCTGAGCTCGTTCAGTCCGAAGAACAGAGCCTAGCGGAGGCACGGCTGGACCTTAGTTTGGTTCGAAGGGCTCGAACGGGTTTTCAAGTTGTTCGATTATATGTTTTAATAGCTGCATGGTCGTGATCGCCCTCGCAGAAGGGGCCAGCCACCCCGCCGTCGCCGCCTGGCTCGCGCTGGGAGCCGCCGGGGTGGCCGCCGGGGTGGTGGCCATGGCCTGGAGTGTGAACGCGCGCCAGATCCGGCTGGCGGAGTTGCTGGCCCGGCGCCAGTTCCTCGTGATCAGCAAGCCGAGCGCGGCGGGTCGCGTCACAGATAAAGAGGACGAGCCGGAAATCGAGGGAGCCCCCCGCGCGAAGCCGACCGCCCGCGGCAAGCCGGTGCCGGCTGAGGTCATCGAGGGACCCGACGAGGTGATCTCCGGTGAGCAGGCCCGCTACCGCGTTCAGCCGTTGGGCCCGCACCATGTGGTGACGTGGGCGGTGGGCGGAGGCGCGGTTTCGCATGCGCCCGACCCGGCCCATCCCGGCGACCTGCTGCTGATCGCCGACCAGCCGGGCGACCTGACCATCATCGCCCGGGTGCGCGAGGGCCTGACCGAACGGCGCGCGACCAAGTTGGTGACCGCCGTGCCCGAGGTGACGCCCGCCACGCCGCCGTTCACGCTGCGGCTGTTCCTGCACGGATGGGGGCTGGTCGTCGTGGCGGTCCTGATCATCGGATTCGCCGGGGCCCTGGACGCGCTGGGCAACTTCACCTCCTCCGACTTCATCGCCCTGGCCGTTCCGCTGGCCGCGCTGCTCGGCGTGATCGCCGTCGCGCGGGGAACCAGCGAGCCTGGCGGGCGCTCCGGCCACGGCCACGGCGCTGGCGTCGGCAAACGGCACGGCCAGGTCTAGCCAGGCCGCGGCCACCTTGGAATCCCCGCCGTTCAGCGCGCAGGCACTGGTCAAGGGAATCCTGCCGCTGATCGGCGGGCTGACCCTGTTCGGTGCGTTCGTCCTGTCGATCAAGTCCTACTGGCCGGCCGCAAGCAGCTACTCCAGCTTCGGTGGGTAGGAGGTATCTTCCTGATCGGCGCCGGTTCCCTGGTCATCGGAGTGATCGTCATGCTCATCACCGCCAGGTTCCTGCCCCGGTACTTCGCGGACGGGATTACGGCCCATGACCGCGCTGAGTGAGGCCGGCCGCGGCCCGGATCGGGGACGCGGGCCGGGGCGCCGGGCCGGGCGCCGGAAGACGGCGGTGCTCGAGGCCGCGTGCCGGGTCATCGCGGACCGCTGCGCGGACGCCACCCGCTTCGCCGACGTGGCGGCCGAGAGCGGCGTTCCTGTGAGCACCCTGCAGTACTACTTCGGCTCGCGCGAGGACCTGCTGGTGGCGGCGTTCCGGCACGCCTCGGGAGCGGAGATCGCGGCGCTGGAGGCGGACATCGCCGCCATGACCGACCCGTGGGACCAGCTCGAGCGGATCATCTCCCGGGCGCTCACCGGGTACCAGCCGGAGGCACCCGGGGTATTGGGGTCCGGGCGCTTGTAGATCGAGTCCTGGCACTTCGGCATCCGCGACGCCGAGATGCGCGCCGACACCCTGCGCGATTACGGCGCCTGGCGGCGCCTGGTGGCGGATGCGGTCCGGCGGGGCGTCGAACAGGGCCGGTTCGGCTCGGTCCAGCCGGAGAAGGTCGCGGTGCTGGCCATCGCCCTGGTCGACGGGATGGGCATCCCGCTGGCGCTCGGCGACCCTGCGGTCGGGCCCGATGCGGTGCAGGAGGTGCTAGCCGCGCTGCGCCAACTCCTGCACCCAGGTGTCTGAACTGCGCCTCGTCTCGAACGCGTATCACTCTGGCGAGTCCGCTTGACGCGTACCTCAGCCAAGGGATTTGGTTAGAACCCGGTTCATTTGGTTAGAACCCGTTTCATTTTCAGCCGTTATCGTCCAGTTAGGGGCCTGGCATGGGCTCGTCTCGATTTACTCGCAAAGTGGCCATCGGGTTGCTGGCCGGCGCCACCGTCGTCGGCCTCTCCGTGACGGCTGGGTCGGCTATGGCGGCGCCGCAAAGCCGGCACCCGCTGAACGGGAGCACACCCCGGTGGCTGCACCTGGCCCATGACATGGGTGCCAGTGCGACATCGCAGCAGGTTAACTTCGGCATACTGCTTGGCATGCGCGACCAGGCCGGTGCGGTCGCCACCTTGCAGGCGATCTCCGACCCGACCAGCGCCCGCTACGGTCAATGGCTGTCCAACGCGGCCTTCGACGCCAGCTACGGCCCCAGCAGCGCCTCGGTGGGCGCGGTGCAGGGCTGGCTTCGCTCGGAAGGCTTCCAGGTCA
This sequence comes from uncultured Actinomycetes bacterium, assembly GCA_963769715.1. Lineage (GTDB taxonomy): Bacteria > Actinomycetota > Actinomycetes > Streptosporangiales > Streptosporangiaceae > Palsa-504. Next base: position 198,879 of record CAVYNE010000030.1, on the reverse strand, counting down.
CCACGACCCTGCCCAGCGGGATGTACGTGGAGGCCAGCGGTTCGGTCGCCAAGGTGGAGAGCGTCTTCGGGACCAGCCTGCACACCTATTCGTACCTGGGTAAGGACGTGCGGGCGAACGCCACCCAGCTATCCCTGCCGACCAACACCCCGGCCGCGGTCGTCAGCGCGGTCAGCGGGGTGGTCGGGGTCGACCAGGGCTCCGCCTTGAAGCAGCCCGCCGACACCGAGCCCGGGCCGCCGCCCGGCGCCCGGTACGGGGTGCAGCCGTGCTCGGCGTACTACGCCCAGCTGGTCGCCACCGACAAGCCGACTGCCTACGGCAAGTTCCAGCCGTACGCCGTATGCGGGTACGGGCCGCAGCAGCTCCAGTCGGCCTACGGAGAGAGCGGGCTGCTCAGCCAGGGCGTGAACGGTCGCGGAGTCACCATAGCGATCACCGACGCCTACGCCTCGCCGACGATCGCCACCGACGCCCAGCTGTACAACCAGGTCCACAAGCAGCCCACGTTCATTCCTGGCCAGTTCACTCAGATGATTCCCGGCCCTAACAACTTCGACAACGCCGACCTGTGCGACGCCCAGGGCTGGTACGGCGAAGAAAGCCTCGACGTCGAGGCCGTCCACACGATGGCCCCCGGCGCCAGGATCCTCTACGTCGGGGCCTCGGATTGCCTCAGCGGCCTGGACGACGCCTGGGCCAGCACGATCGACAACCATCTCGCCAACGTGATCACCAACTCCTGGACCGACGGCACCGACGACATCAACCTGCTCGGCACTGCCTACGTAGCGTTCTACCAGCAGTTCTCCCTGGAAGCCGCGCTGACAGGGATCACGGTGAACTTCTCCTCCGGCGACTCCGGCGACCACACCGCCGGCGGGACCGACCTGGCGGCCAAGACTGTGGAGTTCCCCGCCGACCTCCCCTATGTCACCGGAGTCGGCGGCACCAGTGTGCTGATCGGCAGCCACGGCCAGTGGCTGGGCGAGTATGGGTGGCAGAACGCCTACTCGACGCTGACCAACGGAGCCTGGACGCCGGCCCCGCCCGGAACTTACAGCTCCGGCGGCGGCGGCGGGACGAGCCAGCTGTTCACCCAGCCCTTCTACCAGGCCGGCAAGGTGCCTGCCAGCATCTCCGAGTACTACGGGAGCACCCCGATGCGGGCGGTGCCGGACATCGCGATGGACGCCGACCCCAACACCGGCTTCGAGGTCGGTGAGACCCAGGTGTTCCCGGACGGCACCTACTGGGATCAGTACCGCATCGGCGGCACCAGCCTCTCCTCTCCGCTGCTGGCCGGCGTAGTGGCGCTGGCCGACCAGGCGCACGGCCGGCCGCTCGGGTTCATCAACCCCTTGTACTACAGCCTGCTGGGCACATCGTCGCTGCACGACATCGTGGCGCCGACCTCGCCGGTGGCCCAGGTCCGCACCGACTACGTGAACTTCCTGGATAACAGCCAGGGCAAGTTCTTCCGGCTGCAGACCATCGACGTGCAGAGTTCGACCCTGCACGACACCCCCGGATACGACAACGAGACTGGGGTGGGTACGCCCCAGGGCCCGGCGTTCTTCCTCAGCGCCTTTCAGCACTAACTAGCTGGCCTGGAGGTCCAGGCCAGCGCCAAAGTTAAGGCAGCTCCGGAGCTTGGCTCCGGAGCTGCCTTACGTAGTGATGGCGTCGCAGATGCCCTTTGCGCCGCGCCACCTCGAACTGCTCCGCCCCTAGCGCAAGCCGCCCGGGCTGGGAGAACATCGTAGAGTGCTGCCTGATCAGGGCCTGTATGAAGAGCGGTACCGGCTGACCGGGTCGATAGCCGCGAGCCTCGCCCTCAGCCTGGCCATGCTGGGCATTGCCCTGCATAGCTCGTACGGGATCTGGCTGGCCTTGTCGGTGCTGGCCTTCGTGACCGTCACCGTGCCGTGCCTGGCCGCGGCGATCGGCCGCAAGATCGCCTTCCGCGCCGACCCGATGGGCATCACGCTCGGCGCCGACCCGCTGAGCTGGCCGGGCCGTAACAGCTCCCCGCTGTTCTTCCCCTGGTCCGACGTGGAAAGGATCGTCCTCTACTCCGGGCCCAAGGCGCGCGAACTGAATGCCGGGGGGCGGCTCTGCATCGGAATCCAGCGCCGCCCCGGTGCTCCCCGCCTGCCCAGCGGCAACGAGCCCGCCCTCCGCTGCCCCGTGCCCGGCCTGGCCAAGGGCGCCACCCGGCAGGTCGTCGCCTGACCGCTCGACCGCGAGCGACTGGCGGCCCTCACCGCCGCCGTGGCCCCGGGCATCCCGGTCATCGACGCAGACGCCGAAGGCCCGGCTATCGAGGACACTGCTAATGAGAGCCCTGCTATCGAGAGCCCTGCTATCGAAGGGCTGGATCCCGGCTAGCCGGTGACGGCGTCGTAGATCGCCTTTCCGTATTCGGTGCTCCGGTCGGAGCCGACGATGCCGGGGCCCATCTTGTTCATCATGTAGGAGATCGTCATCCGGCGACCCACGTCCATGACGATCATGGAGCCGCCCCAGCCGCCCCAGAAGCAGATCTTCTCGTCCGGGATCCACGGCAGGGTGTCGAGCTGCGGCAGCCCGTAGCCGATGCCGAACCGCAGCGGAAGGCCGAGCACCAGGTCGATGCCGTTGATCTGCTCACGGAAGATCAGGTCGATGGTTTCCGGGCTGAGCAGGCGGACCCCGTTGACCTCGCCGCCGCGGGCGACCACCGACATGATCCGGGCCACCGACCGGGCGTTCCCGTGCCCGTTCACCGCGCCGATGTCGGCATGCCGCCAGCCGGGCGTGTTGGCGTCCTCGGCGGCGATCGGCGGCCCGGTGAAGGTCCTGACCACCGGGCTGGCCGGGTCCAGCGCCTCCAGATCGAACGGCAGCGGCGGCGGCGGGACCACGTTGGCGATCCGGCCCCAGTCGCTTTCCGCGGCGCCGATCTGGAAATCGGCGCCCAGCGGTTCGGCGATCTCCTCGGCCACGAACTGCTTGAGCGACTTGCCGCTGATCCGCCGCACCACCTCGCCGATCAGGTGCCCGAAGTTGAGCGCGTGGTAACCCGACGCGGTGCCCGGCTCCCACCACGGAGCCTGGGCCGCCATCCGGGAGGTGGCCTGGTCCCAGTCGTAGAGGTCTGGCATGACGGCAGGCTGGTCGAGCCCGGAAACCCCGGAAGCGTGTGACAACAGATGGCGGACCAGGACGTCCTGCTTGCCGTTCGCCGCGAACTCCGGCCAGTACTTCGCGACCGCGGCGTCGACGTCCAGCTCACCCCGGTCGACCAGCATCAGCGCGGCCAGGCTGGTCACCATCTTGGTCGAGGACCAGACGTTGGTGATGGTGTCCTGTGACCACGGGACCGTGCGGGCCTGGTCGCGGAAGCCGCCCCACAGGTCGATGACGATGTCCCCGTCGAGGTCCAGGACGAGCGACGCGCCCAGTTCCTCGCCCGAGTCCAGGTTCCGCGCCAGCGCGCCGCGCACCGCCTCGAACCGCTCGTCACACACCCCGTGTAGCTCTGCCCTATTCATCTGGGCCACGGTCGCTCTCCTCGCCGCTGAGGGGTCCGCGCTCGCCGGCTTCGCGCGGACTGAAATTGAAGCTGACGCTAGCAGCCGCGATACGCCGTCAGCCAGACCTACTCCCCATGTTCGCCCGGGTGCTGTGACTGAGCAGCGAGTTTGGCGTCTCGGGTAACTACGATCTGGCGGTGTGAGCGGGTCTGGGCATGAAGGTTGGCGCGTTCTGGGCACGGTGATTGGCATCTGAGTCCGTTTGGGCATGCAGGCTTGCGCGGCGCTACCGGTGATCTGGTGCCGGGATCGCGTGCTGGTGTTGCGGGAGTGCAGTCAGTAGGGCCGGGCGTGCGGCACGGCGGGGAAGGCGGTGAACAGTTCGGTCATCTCGACGCCGAGGACGTTGGCGAGGGCGAACGCGCGGTCGACGGAGATCGCCTGGCGGGCGTGCTCAACCTGGGCGTAGTACGACCGGCTCAGCCCGGCCTGCCTGGCCACGGCGGTCTGGCCGGCCAGATCGACGAGCGCTAGACGAGGAATGACCCCACGCCGATCCCGGCGACAGCAACCCGGGATCAACACGACCACCGCTGCACGCGCCAAGCAGGCGATCAAGGGCAACGCCAAACTCGATGCCCAAATGCCAAACTCGCTGCTCAGTCACAGGTGCCCGCCGCGGCGCTTCGCCCCGGACGGATAGATGATGGGGGGATGTCATCTACCTCCGATACCTACTTGCACGGTCACCACGACAGCGTGCTGCGGTCGCACCGGTGGCGGACTGCGGAGAACTCGGCCGGGTATCTGCTGGCGCGATTGCCGGCCGACGCGCGCGTGCTCGACGTGGGCTGCGGCCCCGGCACGATCACCGTGGACCTGGCCGCCCGGGCCCCTGACGGGCAGGTGACCGGGATCGACGCGGCCGGCGATGTGCTGGCGCTAGCGCGGCAGGAGGCGGACCGGCGGGGTCAGGCCAACGTCCGGTTCGAGGTCGGGGACGTGTACGCCCTGGGCTACGAGGACCATTCGTTCGACGTGGTGCACGCGCACCAGGTGCTGCAGCACCTGTCCGACCCGGTCGCGGCGCTGGCCGAGATGCGGCGGGTGTGCCGGCCCGGGGGCCTGGTCGCCGCGCGCGACGGTGACTACGGCGGTTTCTTCTGGTTCCCCGACGACCCCGGGCTGACCGAATGGCAGGCGCTGTACCGGAACGTGGCCCGGGCGCTCGGCGGCGAGCCGGACGCGGGGCGGCGCCTGCTGTCCTGGGCCCGGCAGGCCGGCTTCGCCGCGATCGAGGCCTCGGCCAGTTCCTGGTGTTACACCGGGCCCGAGGACCGGCCGTGGTGGGGCGCGTCGTGGGCCGAACGGCTGACCGAATCACCGTTCGGCGACCGGGCCGTCGAGCATGGCCTGGCCACCCGGCCGGACCTGGCGCGGCTGGCCGAGGCCTGGCGGCGGTGGGCGGCCAGCGAGGACGGCTGGTTCTTCATCCCGCACGGGGAGATCCTCTGCGAGGTGCCCGCCTAGATGTCCCGGCGGGTGATTCCGATCGCGGCCACCGCCAGCGCGGCGGCCGGCCAGGCCAGCAGGACCAGCAGGGACAGCCCGGGCGAGAACAGGTTCGCCGCCGGGTGCAGGGCCGTCACCTGGCGGGCGGCCTCCAGCAGCGTGAACCGGCCGATCCGGCCGTTCCACGGCGCCGGGAGCAGGCCCAGGATGCTCGGCAGGACGATCACGGCGATCGTGGCGGCGATCCCGCCCGCGGTGTGCCGGATGATCGAGCCGAGCGCCAGGCCGAGCATGGTGCAGACGCACAGCAGCAGGCCGGCCGCCAGCACCGCGCCGGGCACGCCGGGCCGGGACAGCGACACGCCCTGGTGGTGACCGGCCAGGATGGCCTGGACTCCGAAGAACGACGCGAACGCGACCAGTTCGCCGGCCGCGAGGGTCACCGCCCCGAGGACGACCGCCTTGGCGGCGAGCACCGCGCGGCGGCGCGGCGCCGCGGTGAACGTGGTGCGGATCAGCCCGGTGCTGTACTCGGAGCTGAACGCCAGCACGCCCATGACGCTGACCGCGATCACCGCGTACTCCAGGCTGAGGACCTCGGGCAGCAGCGGGTCGGGCGGCGGCCCGGCGGCGGCGGGTGCGTTCGCGAAGGCGACCGCGACCACGGCGCTGGCCCCGATCGGGGTGAGGACCGCGACCAGCAGCGACCAGAAGGACGATCGGACCGAACGGAATTTGGTCCACTCCGAGGCCAGCAGGTCGAGCGCCCGGATGGCGAGCGGGGGCGGCGGCGTCCGCGCGGACCGGGTGGCCGGAGTATCGGTAACCGGGGTCATCGGGGTCATCGGGGTGCTGTCCCTTCGCCGCGGTAGTCGGTGCTCTCCCCAGTGAGGTCGAGGTAGGCGTCCTCCAGCGAGGGCTGCCGGGGCACCAGGGCGTGCAGGGCGATGCCGCGGGCGGCGGCCAGGTCGCCGATGGCGGCGGCGGCCAGGCCGGTGGCGACCAGCGCGCCGTCGTCTTGCCGGGTGACCGTGGCGCCCTGCGCGGCGATCAGCCCGGCGAGTTCGGCCGCCCGGGGCGAGCGCAGCAGTACGTCGTGGCGGCCGCTGGAGGCGATCAGAGCGGCGGTGGGCAGGTCGGCGAGCAGCTTGCCGCGCCCGATGATGATCAGGTGGTCGGCGGTCAGCGCCATCTCGCTCATCAGGTGGCTGGAGACCAGGACGGTGCGGCCCTGGGCGGCCAGCTCTTTGAAGAACCCACGGATCCAGTGGATGCCCTCCGGGTCCAGGCCGTTGACCGGCTCGTCGAACATCAGCACCTGGGGGTCGCCGAGCAGCGCGGCGGCGATGCCGAGGCGCTGCTTCATGCCCAGCGAGAAGCCCTTGACCCGGCGGTTCGCGACCGCTTCCAGCCCGGTCAGCCGGAGCACCTCGGTGATCCGCGGCCGCCCGATCCCGTTGCTCCGCGCGACGGAAACCAGGTGCATCCAGGCGGTCCGGCCGCCGTGCAGCGCGGTCGCGTCGAGCAGCGAGCCGACCTCGCGCAGCGGCCGGATCAGCGCGTCGTACCGGCGGCCGCCGACCAGGGCCCGGCCGGAGGTCGGCGCGACCAGGCCCACGATGATCCGCATGGTGGTGGTCTTGCCCGCGCCGTTCGGTCCGAGGAAACCGGTCACGTGCCCGGGGCGGACCGTGAAGCTCAGGTCATCGACCGCCGTGACCGGGCCGAACCGCTTGGTCAGCCGGTCCACCTCGATCGTGCCGGCGTTGATCGTGCCCGTGTTGATCGTGCCCGTGTTGATCATGCCCGTGTTGATCATGAAGGCGTTCCCTTGAAGAAGGCGGTCGAGCTGCGCCGCCAGAGGAACACGATCGCGGTCAGCGCGACCAGCCAGACGACCACCGCCCAGATCTTGACCGTGCCCGCCACCGGCGCCGCGAGCCCGCCGAGTGTGTCCACGGTGGACAGGGCGAACAGCGCCGTGCCGGTGATCCGGGCCCAGTTGTGGCCGGCCTTGGCTGCCTGGGCCAGGACGATCCAGACCACCGCGGCGATCACGCCTCCGGCGATGAACCCGGCCACCAGGACGTGCTGGCTCGAATTGATCTGGCTGACCGACAGGTGCGGGGAACGCTTCTCGATCGCGGTCTTGGTGGCGCTCACCGTGAGGATGTCGATGATGATGCCGAGCAGGCTGGTAGCAGCGCCCACGTACATGACCTTGACGGCGTTCTGCACCGAGGGCGGAGCGGGCGGGCGCTGGAGTTCGGGCAGCTGGGCGTCGCTGCCGGGGTAAGGCTGGTACATGACTTTCTCATCCCCCTTTATCGATGTGTCGTGGGATTGGTCACCGAACGCAGCAGGCGGTTGTCGACGGACTCAACGGTTATGGTCCGGCTGGTCAGCACCACGTGGGTCCGGCCGTCGCGGACGCGGCTGCGCAGCAGCGCGACGGCATCCGGCCCGGCCCCGGCGTGCACGGCGGTCTGGTCGCCGGGGGCCAGTAGCCAGCCGAGGCCGGTCCGGAGCCCGCCTGGCCCCGGTTCGGCCTGGACGGCGGTCAGGGCCTCGCGGGCCAGCGCCGCCGGCAGCAGCGACGACCACCCGGTGCCCAGCCGCACCAGGTCGGCCCCGGTGGACCAGAGCCCGGCGATGGCCGGCACGGTGGAGACCTGGGCCGGGAAAGCCTCGAAGACGCCGTCCACGGTCACGGTGTAGCCGGTGACCGCGCCGGGGCCGATGTCCGCCGGGCTATCCGGGAAGCGCGAGTCCCGCATCCCGAGCGGGTCGAGCACGAGGCGGGCGGCCGCGCGGGCGTAGGGCTGCCCGGTGACGTCGGCGATCAGCTGCCCGAGCACGGCGTACCCGCCGTTGCTCGGCATTACGGTCCCCCGCGGGCCGCCGCAGGAGATGACGGGGCCCATCAGCGTGGCCAGCTCGGGGATGCTGTCGGCGAACAGGTCGGCGGGGTTGTCGACCCCGCCGGTGTGGCTGAGCAGCTCCCCGACGGTGACCGAGTTGTCGGCCAGGCGGACCGCGCGCAGGTGGTCGTTGGCGGGGGTGTCTAGACCGATGCGCCCCTCCGCGACCAGCCGGAGCACCGCGGTCGCGGTGACCAGCACGGTCACGCCGGGCACGCTGAACCGGTGGCCGGCCTCCAGCGGCTCGGCCCGGTCGAGATCCGCATAGCCGCTGGCCACCACCCACGGTGCGCGGCCGGGCTCGCCGCCGGCCAGGACCAGTGCGGGCAGCCCCAGCTCGGCGCAGGCCTCTTCGGCCAGGCCGGCTACCTCGCCGGGGGGCTCACCGAGGGTGCGGCCCGGCAGCGGCGCCTTCGCCCGGGGGTCGGTGATCCGGCCGCCGAGGGGGAACCCCTGCAGGCCGATCAGCCGGTACGGCGGCGTGGCGTCGGCCGCCGCGTAATACCGCAGGCCGGCCAGCTGAACCACGGCCTGAAGCGGGGCCGCGCTGAGGACGACGAGTTCCGCGCGCAGGTCCGCGGCCATCTTGCTGGCTTGTTCGACCAGGGTGCGGGCCGGGACCGCGGTCAGGAAACGATCGTCGAAGTGCTCCCGGATCTCGTCCTCGCCGGGCGCCGTCCAGCCCGGGGCGTCGGCGCCGGAGAAACGCGAGATCACCCAGCGCAGCTGGTCCAGGGCGTGGCTTTCGGGCTCGGGTCGCAGAGCGCAGACCTGCTTCAGTCCGGCCCAGCTGGGCAGGCCGTGCTCGCGGGCGATGGCCGCCTGGGCGTCGTGCAGGGTGGTGAACTCGCCCGCGGCCAGGCGACGTTTCGCCTCGAGCTTCAGGAACCGCAGGCTGGGCCGGAGGGGCAGCGAACGCGACCCACCGGACATGGCAGTCCTTCCCTCGCGCCCGGGGTCCGCTTGCTTCGGGCGGGAAAGACTCGCCGTGATTCGCCTTGACGCAACCGGTGAGCTTGCAGCTCTGCCCGCGGACCCAGAGGCGGCCGGAACCACCGGGACTCATCATACTCCCGCCCGATCCCCTCCCGTCCCCGCTGCATCGCCATGACCCTTCATGATCGTGGCCAGTTTCTGGTCGCTATTGAGGCCGTCGCGCAACTGGTCCTAGCCCGAGTTTCCGCCCGAACCGTGCCCGCGCCGCCAGCCCGCCGCCAGCCCGCCCCCAACCGCCCCCAACCGCCCCTCTGCCCCCACCCGCACCGCCCGTTTTCACCCCGGAGTCAATGAACGTGGCGTTCTAATGAATCTATTCAGTAGAACGCCACGTTCATTGATTTTCTGACCCTCCATGCCAGCTTGTGGGAGCGGTGTGGGTGCAGTGTGCCGCTTGGGGATGCGGGGCTCATCGCGACGGCCACCGCGCTGATCAGCCAGGGCGCATAGGCCGTCTCAGCCACGGGCGCGCAGACCTTCAGGGAGCAGAGCTTCAGGGATAGGGGCGGTCGCGATAGCCTGCGGACGTGACGATCAATACAGGCAGTGCGGACAGGATCAGGGGAGCCGGGGTTGTCGTCACCGGCGGCGGCGCGGGGATCGGACGGGCGCTGGCCCTCGGGCTGGCCGCGGCGGGCGCGCGGGTGGTGGTCAACGACCTGGACGCCGGGGCCGCGACGGCGGTGGCCGAAAAGGCCGGCGGGTACGCCGTGCCCGGCGACGCGGCGACCGAGCAGGGCGTGCGCGAGCTCATCGCCGCGGCCCGCAGGCAGCTGGGCGACATCGACATCTACTGCTCCAACGCCGGCATCGCCGTCGGGACTGGCCCGGACACGCCGGACCCGGTCTGGCAGCGGGCCTGGGAGGTCAACGTCCTGGCCCACGTGCGGGCGTCACGGGAACTGCTGCCGGCCTGGCTGGAGCGCGGGCGCGGCTGCTTCATCGTGACCGCGTCGGCGGCCGGGCTGCTCACCTTGCTGGGCTCGGCCACCTACTCGGTGACCAAGCACGCGGCCGAGGCCTACGCGGAGTGGCTCGCCGCGACCTACGGGCACCGCGGCCTGGTCGTGCACTGCATCTGCCCGCAGGGCGTACGGACGAACATGCTGGCCGGGTCGGGCCAGGCCGGGCAGGTGGTGCTGAAAGACGCCGCGATCGAGCCCGAGCAGGTCGCCGACGCGCTGCTGGCGGGCATCGCGGCAGGCCGGTTCCTCATCCTGCCGCATCCGGAGGTCCGCGGGTACTACGAGCTGCGGGCCGGCGACACCGACAAGTGGCTGCGCGGGATGAACCGGATGCAGCAGCGGATCGAAGAGGTAGAGCGAAGCATGCAAGCCGGCGCTGAGCAGGCTGGCACCGGCGAGGCACCCGCGGGAGGTACGCAATGAGGGCATGGCAGGTACGCGAGCTGGGCGAGCCGCGCGACGTGCTGGCGCTGGCCGAGGTCCCCGAACCCGAACCCGGGCCCGGCCAGGTGCTGGTGCGGGTGCTCGGGGCCGCCGCCAACTTCCCCGACGTGCTCATGATCCGCGGCGGCTACCAGGTCCGCCCGCCGCTGCCGTTCACCCCCGGCGTCGAGCTGTGCGGCGAGGTCGTGGCGGCCGGCCCCGGGGTGACCGGGTTCGCGCCCGGCGACCGGGTCATCGGCGGCCCGGCCATGCCTACCGGGGCGTTCGCCGAGATGGCCCTGATGAACGCGACCGGTATCCTGCCCGCCCCGGACGGCCTCGACGACGCCGAGGCGGCCGCCTTCTTCATCACGTACCAGACCGGGTGGTTCGGGCTGCACCGGCGCGCGCACCTGGCGGCCGGCGAGACGCTGCTCGTTCAGGCCGCGGCCGGCGGCGTCGGCAGCGGCGCGGTCCAGCTCGGCAAGGCGGCCGGCGCCCGGGTCATCGGCGTGGTGGGCGGCGCGCGGAAGGCCGAGGTGGCCCGCGACCTCGGCGCGGACGTCGTCATCGACCGGCGCAGCCAGGACTTCGTCGAGGTGGTCAAGGAGGTCACCGGCGGGCGCGGCGCTGACGTGATCTACGACTCGGTGGGCGGCGAGGCGTACGCCCGGTCCACCAAGTGCATCGCGTTCGAGGGCCGGATCCTGGTGGTGGGCTTCGCCAGCGGGCAGATCCCGTCGGCCACGCTGAACCACGCGCTGATCAAGAACTACTCGATCGTGGGCCTGCACTGGGGCCTGTACCAGACCAAGATCCCCGAGCTCATCGGGGAATGCCACCGGCAGCTCACCAAGCTGGTCGCCGAGGGCGCGATCCGCCCGCTGGTCGGCGAGCGGGTCGGCCTGGAGGAGGTGCCGGAAGCCCTGCACCGGCTGGCTGACGGCGACACAGTAGGCCGGATTGTCGTCACGCCCTAGGTCCGAGTCCGGGGTCGATTTCTTCCGTTACGGCGCGCTCCCCGTTCCGCTGGTGACGGTCGAAGAGGCCGAACGGCTCGCAGCCTCCTCGTTCGGCCTCATGGTGCGGGCGCGGCCGCTGGGTAGTCAGCAGGACAGCAACTTCTTGCTGGTCGAGGCGGACGGCGAGGTGGCCGGCGTGCTGAAGGTCGCCAACCCGGCCTTCACCATGGCCGAGATCGAGGCGCAGGACGCCGCGGCGGATCAGGTCGCCGCCGCGGCCGGCGGGCTGCGCGCCGGGACCGTGGCGCACGGGCCGGCCACCGTGGTCACGCAAAGCGGGCCCGCCATCGCCCGGGTCCTGCGCTACCTGCCCGGCGGCACCCTCACCGGGCCGGGTTACCTGTCACCCCGGGTAGTCGCGGGGATCGGCGCGGTGGCCGGCCAGGTGAGCCGGGCGCTGCGCTACTTCACCCACCCCGGGCTGGACCGGGTGCTGCAGTGGGACCTGCGGCACGCCGATCGCGTGGTCGGGCGGCTGGCCGGGCACGTAAGGGACGCCTCGCTGCGCGGGCGCGTCGCGGACGAAGCCGGCCAGGCCTGGCACCGGATCCAGCCGCTCGCCGGGCACCTGCCGCGGCAGGCCGTGCACGGCGACGTGACCGATGACAACGTGGTGTGCACCACCCGAGGCGGCCTGCGCACCCCGGACGGCGTGATCGACTTCGGGGACCTGACCACCTCCTGGGCGGTCGGCGAGCTCGCCGTGGCGATCACCTCGGTGCTGCGGCACGCCGGGGCCGAGCCGTGCTCGGTGCTGCCCGCGGTCCGCTCCTTCCACCGGATCCGGCCGCTGTCGCCCGAGGAGGCCGCGGCGCTGTGGCCGCTGGTCGTGCTGCGTGCCGCCGTGCTGGTCGTCAGCGGCGAGCAGCAGGCCGCGATCGACGACGGCAACGAGTACGTGACCGGTGCCCTGGAACACGAGCGGACCACCTTGTCCCAGGCGGTGGCGGTCCCGGCCGAGGTGATGACCGGCCTGATCATGGACGATCTCGGTTTCGGCCGCCCGCCGGTGCGCGTTCCGGCGGGGACGATGCTAGGGCCGGCGCGGTGCGGCGTGCTCGACCTGTCGACGCTGTCGGATGCGACTGACGCGGGGGCCTGGCTCGAGCCGGGCCTGGCGGACCGGCTGGCAGCGACGGAGCTGGCGGCGGGGGCCGAGGCGGTGATCACCCGGTTCGGTCAGCCGCGGCTGACCGCCGCCGCCGCGCTGGCCGGGGTCTCGCCGGCCAGCGTCGCCACCGGCATGGACGTGTGGCTGGCCGAGGCGGCGGAACTGACCGCGCCGTGGGCGGGCGAGGTGGCCGCGCCCGCCGCGGGCCAGCTGGTGCTCACCGGCGGCGGCCTGGTGCTGACGCTGCACGGTCCTGGGGCCGAACGAGCTGCGGACAGCGGCGTATCGAGCCGCAGCGTACCCAGGGGCGGGCCGCTGCTCCGGCTGCCTGCCCGGACCAGGCTTCAGGTGAGCCTGCGGGGCGCGGCCGCGCCGCCGGCGCCGGCGCTGGTCCGGCCCGAGTACGCGGCCGGCTGGCTCGCGGTCACCGCGGACCCGGCGCCGCTGCTCGGCCTGCCGGGCGCAGCTGGGCTCACTACGCCCGACGATCTGCTGGGCCGGCGTGCCGCGTCGTTCGCCGCCGTGCAGGAGCACTACTACCTCGATCCGCCGCGCATCGAACGCGGCTGGCGGCACCATCTGGCCGCCACCGACGGCCGGGTCTACCTGGACATGGTGAACAACGTGGCCGTGCTCGGCCACTCGCACCCGCGGATCGAGGCGGCCGTGGCCCGGCAGCTGCGGCGGCTGAACACCAACTCCCGGTTCAACTACTCCTCGGTGGTCGAGTTCTCCGAGCGGCTGGCGGGCCTGCTGCCCGAGCCGCTGGACACGGTGTTCCTGGTGAATTCGGGGTCCGAGGCGGTCGACCTGGCCATCCGGCTGGCCCTGGTCGCCACCGGGCGCCGGGACGTGGTGGCCGTGCGCGAGGCCTACCACGGCTGGACGTACGCCTCGGACGCCGTCTCGACCTCGGTCGCCGACAACCCGAACGCATTGAGCACCCGGCCCCGCTGGGTGCACGCGGTGGACGCGCCGAACTCTTACCGCGGGCGCTACCGCGGCGCCGACGCCGACCGGTACGCCGGCGACGCCGTGCAGGCCATCAGCGAGCTCGCGGCCAGCGGCCGCCCGCCCGCGGCGTTCCTGGCCGAGCCGTTCTACGGCAACGCCGGCGGCATGGCGCTGCCCGACGGCTACCTGGCCGCGGTCTACGCCGAGGTCAGGCACTGCGGCGGGCTCGCCATCGCGGACGAGATCCAGGTCGGCTACGGCCGCCTCGGCCACTGGTTCTGGGGTTTCGAGCAGCAGGGCGTGGTGCCGGACGTGGTCACGGTGGCCAAGGCCATGGGCAACGGCTACCCGCTCGGCGCGGTCATCACCTCCCGCGGCATCGCCGAGCGGTACCGCGACGAGGGCTACTTCTTCTCCTCCACCGGCGGCAGCCCCGTCTCCTGCGTCATCGGCCTGACCGTCCTGGACGTGATCCGCGACGAGGGCTTGGCGGCCAACGCCGCGCGGGTGGGCGGGCACCTGAAGGCCCGGCTGGAAGAGCTAGCCGAACGGCACGAGCTGATCGGCGCCGTCCACGGGTCCGGGCTCTACCTGGGCGTGGAGTTCGTCCGGGACCGGGGCACGCTGGAGCCCGCGACCGAGGAGACCATGGCCATCTGCGACCGCATGCTCGAGCTCGGCGTGGTCATCCAGCCCACCAGCGACCGGATGTGCGTGCTCAAGATCAAGCCCCCGCTGTGCCTGGATACCGAGGGCGCCGACTTCTTCGCCGACGCCCTCGACCGGGTGCTGACGCAAGGGTGGTGACCTTAGGTCGGAGTGCTGGCGGGCGTGCTGGTCGCGCCCGTAGTGGCCGGGGTACTCGCCGGAGTGCTGGCGGGCGTGGTGGCCGGGCTCGTGGTGGCCGGGCTCGTGGTGGCCGGGCTCGTGGTGCTCGCGGCCGGGGAGGTGGGCGGCGCCGTCGTGCTGCTGTGCGTGGTGGCCGGGGTGATCTGCGCCGATCGGGTCGGCGGCGTGCTGGTGGCCGTGCCCCCGTGCGGGCCGGCCGACTGTCCGGCCAGGGCCAAACCGATCGCGGTGCCCCCGGCGGCCAGCAGGAACGCCAGGGAGAGCACGATCGGGAGCAGGATCTTGCGGCGGCGCGGGGACCGCGACCCGGGAGGCGGCGCGACACCCGGCGGGGGCCCGGTAGGACCCGACGGGGGCCCGGCCGGACGCGTCGCGGACGGGTGCCAGGTCTGCGCGAGGATGGTCTGGGTGGCGTTGCCGTACCCGGCAGATGGCCGAGCGGCGGTCTGCGTCAGCTGGCTCAGCAACTGCGGCGCGGTGGGCCGAGCGCTCGGCTCCTTGGCCAGGGCGGCCTCGACCAGCGGGCGCAGCCCGGGCGGCACCGCGCTGATGTCGGGTGCGGCGTGCACGATCCGGTACAAGATGGCGTCGGCCGCCCCGGTCCCGAACGGCGACCGCCCGCTGGCCGCGTAGGCCACCGTCACGGCCCAGGTGAAGATGTCCGCCGCCATCCCGGCCTTGCCCATGATCTGCTCGGGGGCCATGAACCCGGACGAGCCGAGTGTGATGCCGGTCCTGGTGAGGCTGGTCGTGTCCAGCGCCTGGGCGATGCCGAAGTCGATGACCTTCGGGCCACCCGCGGTGAGCAGGACGTTGGAGGGCTTGAGGTCCCGGTGCACGATCCCGGCCGCGTGGATGGCCGCCAGCGCCTCCGCCAGCCCGGTCGCCAGGCCGTACAGCATCCCGGCGTCGAGCGGCCCGCGGGCGTCGATGTACTCGGACAGCGAGGGTCCGTCGGCGTACTCGGTGACCAGGAACGGCTTCGGGGCCTGGGTATCGGCCTGGATCACCCGCACCGTGCACACGCTCTGGACGCGGGCCAGCATGGTGACCTCACGGCCGAACCTGACCCGGAATTCCGGATTGTCGGCCAGTTCGGGGCGCAGTACCTTCACCGCGACCTGCTGACCATCCGGTGACACGCCGAGATAGACGACGCCCATCCCGCCCGCGCCCAGCCGAGCGACCAGGCGGTACCGTCCGACCTGCGACGGGTCCGTCTGCAGCAGAGGCGCGCGAGCCAACCGTTCCCCTTCCGCCCAGTTAATCGTCCGCCAGGTAAATCGTCCGGCTGAGCCACCCCGTAAAGCATCATCCGTTCGGCATGGATCTTTCGAATGGTATGTGCAGTCAGCGGGACGCGGGCGCTAGCGGACGGTGGCTTAGCGTGGAGCCATGGACAGCGTGGACAGCGTGAGCAGCGTGGGCCGCAGGAGGAACTGGCCGAACTATGTGGCGCTCGGGGACAGCCTGACGGCTGGGCGGGACGACCACGGCCCAGCGGGCGTCCGGGTCGGGTGGGCGCGGCGGCTGGCCGGAATCTTGAGCGCGCGGACCGCGGTGCCCTGCACGCTGACCAACCTGGCCGCCGATGGCGCCAGCGTAGCGGTGGTGCTCGAGCGGCAGCTGCCCGCAGTGGCGCGGATGGGGCCCGATCTGGTCAGCGTCACGGTGGGGATGAACGACATCCGGGACCCCGCCTTCAGCGAGGAGTGCTTCGCCGCCGAGCTCGGGCGGTTGCTCGACGGCCTGACCACGACCGGAGCCACGGTGCTGACCTGCACTCTGCCGGACATCGCCGCGATCATGTCGCTGCCCGCCAACCTGGTCGAGGTGGCGCGCCAGCGCATGCGGCGGGCCAGCGACATCATCCGCGAACAAGCGGCCCGCCGGGGCGCGGTCTGTCTCGACATCTGGGAGATGCCCGGGGCGGCCAACCCGGAACTGTTCGGGCCGGACCGGATTCACCCGAACGCCAGCGGGCACCAGCTCATGGCCGACGCGTTCGCCGCCCTGCTCCTGACGTAGCATGCACGGGTGTCAGCGGACCAGCAGCCGGCGGCCGGGAGGCGATGGGTTACTCCGGTCAGCTACGGTGTGCTCGGCCTCGAGGTCGCGGCGGTCATCGTATTCGCCGCCACGTATAACGCCCTGGATTTCCGCATCTACATGTGGGGCGGCCATGCCGTCCTGCATGATGACCGCCTCTACCTGACGCTGGCGTACGGTCACTGGTTTACCTATTCGCCGTTCGCGGCCATTGTGTTCGTGCCGGTCGCGACGCTGCCGCTCGCCGTGGCGCGGGTGGGGTGGGACCTGGTCTCGGTGGTGGCGCTCGCCTATTCCTGCATCCTTATCGTGAAACTCGCGGGCTACCGGCCGTCGCGGCTCATGGTGGCGGGCCTCGTCGCGGCCGCGATGGCGCTTGACCCGGTATACGAGACGCTGTTCCTCGGCCAGATCAACCTGATCCTGCTGGCCCTGATCCTCACCGATATCTGGCGCGTCTCGCACGGTCGCGTCGCGGGCATCGGCGTGGGGATAGCAGCCGCAATCAAGCTGACGCCAGCCATCTTCATCGTGTTGTTCCTGCTGGCCGGCCGGACGAAGGCGGCCTTCGTAGCGGCCGGCACTTTTATCGTGTGCGGGCTTATCGGGTTCGGAGTCGCGCCCCGCGCCTCGAAACTGTACTGGGAACACCTTTCCCATGACACCAAACGCGTTGGCGCTCCCTATATCAGCAACCAGTCGCCCTACGGGACGGCGATCCGGATCGCCGAGGGACAGGGGCATATCGGTGCCTGGTGGATCATCATCCCGTTCGCATTCGCCGTTATCGGCCTGACCGCGGCCGCCATTCTGGCCAGGAGGCAGGACTGGCTGGGCGCCACCGCGGTCACCGGAGCCACCGGGCTCCTCGTGTCGCCGATTTCCTGGGCGCATCACTGGGTATGGATCGTGCCCGCCCTGGTCCTGCTGGTGCGCGCCGGGCACCGGATCGCCGCGGCCGCCGGGTACCTGCTGTTCGCGCTGGCCCCGTTCTGGTTCACGCCGCATTCGGGTGGGCCGCGCGAATACGGATTTCACTGGCTGCTGACGCTCGTCGCCAACTGCTTCCTGGGCGCTGGGCTGGTGTTCTTGGCCTACATGGCTTGGTATGCCTACCGATCCCGCGGGCTCGCTCAGCCGGGGCGCTCGCCGGATGCGCAGGGCCAGCCCGAGGATCTCGGCGCGCCCGGCGCGGTCCGCGCCGGGCCCGGCTAGGCGCTCTGGCCGGCTAGGCGCGCCTGGGCGCCTTAAGAGCAGGCTCGCACTCGGCACCTCCAGGACGCGGCCGGTGATGTCCGAGGCGTCCTCGGAGAGCAGGAACGCGACCAGGTCGGCGACGTCGGCGGCGTTGCCGAACCGCCGGAGCGCGATCGTCTCGACCAGGCCGGCCCGGGGCCTTTCCGGCAGCAGCCCGGCCACGTCGCGGGTGCCCGGTCCGGGAGCCACCGCGTTGACGCTGATCCCGAACCGCCTGGTCTGGCTGGCCAGCGCCCGGACGAACCCGGCGATGCCCGGCCGGGCCAGCGGGCCTCGGGGGGCGTGGTCGTACTCCCCGCACACCGAGGAGACCGTGACGATCCGGCCCGATCGCCGCTCCATCATGGCGAACACGGCGGCACGGCACAGGTGGAACACCCCGTCCAGGCTGGTGTCGATCACCATCCGCCAGTCGGCCTCCTCCAGCCGCGCCAGCGGGCCTTCCCTGGTGATCCCGGCGCAGCTCACCATGGCCTGGACCGGCCCGAACTCCTCCTCGGTCAGCCGGAACCAGGAGGTGACCTCGGCGGCGTCGGTCACGTCCACGTCGGTTCCGGTCACCCGGACGCCGAGTTCGAAGGCGGCCTTCTCCACCGCGCGGGCGGACGGCCCGTCGCCGTGGTAGCTGAAGCCGATGTCCCAGCCAGCCGCGGCCAGCCGGCGCACGGTGGCCGCGCCGATGCCGCGCGAGCCGCCGCTGACCAATGCGACCCGGCCGGGTTGCTGGCTCACTCCCGTCTCCCTCTCCCCCACCTCAAACATAGACACCACGGTGATGCCAGGGATCGTAACGCCATTCCTGTCGCCAAGATTAACGGAAGGTAAATGCCGGGTTGCGGCGGGTCGGCCGGCGCATTTTCCCAGCTGGGTCTGCGTCTTTTGGCATAGCCTGAATCGTGGACCTGCTACGCATTGGAACCTTTGGTTCGTCGCGCATTTCCGAGCCTGCCCTGATCGAGCCGGCCGCGAGCGTCCCGGACATCGACGATGCTTACCGGGCGGCCGGCCTGCTCCCGCGCCCGGCGGCGGAGCCGGGATGACGCTCGCCGGGGAGGAGGCGGCGCGGTTTGCCGCCGAGCTGATCAGGATCGACACGACCAACCGGGGCGGCGGTGACGGCCGGGAGCGGCCGGCCGCGGAGTACGTGGCGGCGCGGCTGGCCGAGGCCGGTCTTGAGCCGGTGCTGCTGGAGTCGGCCCCGGGCCGGGCGAACGTGGTCGCCCGGGTCAGCGGCACCGGAGCCAACGGGAACGGGGCCCAGGAAGGGGCCCAGGAAGGGGCACTGCTCCTGCATGGTCACCTGGATGTGGTGCCGGCCGACCCGGCGGCCTGGTCGGTGCACCCCTTCTCGGGCGAGATACGCGACGGCGTGCTGTGGGGGCGCGGCGCGGTCGACATGAAGAACGCGGACGCGGTGCTGCTCGCGCTGGTCAGCCAGTGGGCGCGCAGCGGAATCCGCCCGCGGCGGGACATCGTGCTCGCGTTCACCGCGGACGAGGAGGACACCGCGGAGTTCGGCGCGCGGTGGCTCGTCGAGCGGCATCCGGAGCTGTTCGAGGGCTGCACCGAGGCCATCGGGGAGTCGGGCGCGTTCACCTTCCACGCCGGCCCCGGGCAGCGGCTCTACCCGATCGCGTCCGCTGAGCGGGGTATCGCCTGGCTGAAGCTGACCGCGCGGGGCCGGGCCGGACACGGCGCCAAGCCGAACGAGGCGAACGCGGTGCTCCGGCTGGCCGAGGCGATCACCAGGATGGGTGCCTTCGCCTGGCCGGTCCGGCTGATCCCGACGGTGCGCGCCGCGGTCGAGGCCATCGCCGCCTCGGCCGGGACGCAGCTGCCGCCCGAGGCACTGACCGGCGGCCTGACCGCGGAGGAACTGCTGGCCCGGCTCGGGCCCGCGGGCGCCCTGGTCGCCGGCACCGTGCGCAACAGCGCCAACCCGACCATGCTGCAGGCGGGCTACAAGATCAACGTGATACCGGGCGAGGCGGTCGGCTACGTGGACGGCCGCGTCCTGCCCGGCTACGAGGCGGAGTTCCGCGCCAGCCTGGACGAACTGACCGGCCCGAACGTGAGCTGGGAGTATGCGCACGAGGAAATACCGCTGGAAGCACCGCTCGACGCCCCGGTGATGGCCAGCATGGCGCAGGCCCTGCTGGCCGAGGACCCGGGCTCGACCATCGTGCCTTACTGCATGAGCGGCGGCACCGACGCGAAGTACTTCTCCCGGCTCGGCATGACCTGCTACGGCTTCACCCCGCTGGTACTGCCCGAGGGCTACGACTACTACGCCATGTTCCACGGCACCGACGAGCGCATCCCGCTGTCCGCGCTGGCGGCGGGTGTCCGGATCATGGATAACTTCCTTGGCACCGCCGCGGGCTGACCAAGATCACGCCTGCTGCCGTAGCTCCTCCGCGCGGGCCAGCGCGGCGGCCAGGTCGCCGGTCAGGCAGTTCCCGGCGGCCAGCACGTCCCTGATCCGCCCGGCCACGTGCCCGGCCAGCTCGCGCGCGGCATCCGGCGCCTCGCCGGCCAGGTCCTCGACCTCGTCGAGGAGATCCTCCAGGTCGCTGGTGTCGGGGTACCAGCCGTCGCCCGGGTCGCAGTCACCAGCCTCTTCGGCCAGCTCGCCGAGAACGTCGTCCAGTTCGGCGCGCAGCGCCTCCTCGGTCACCTCAATCCGTGCCATCAGCCCTGCATGGGCGTGAGCAGTGCGCGGATCCGGTCCTGGCCCAGCGCCAGCAGCAGCGTCGGCAGCCGCGGGCCGGTGTCCTTCCCGATCAGCAGCTGGTAGAGCAGGATGAACCAGGCCCGCTGGCTGGCCTTCAGCTCGGCCGTCGGCGGGGAGCTGATCGGCAGGCCGCGCTGCAGCTTCGGGATGCCGTACAGCAGGGTGGTCAGGCCTTCCAGGGACCAGTCGGCCGCCATGCCCTCGGTCAGCAGCTTCAGCGCGTCGCGCTCGGAATCGGTGAGGGCGGCCAGCCGGGCCACGTCGGGCTCGTTGCGAACCCGGGTGCGCTCGGCGGGCGGAGCATACTCGGTCACCCAGGCCTGCGCGCAATCCAGCCGGGGCCGGACCTCATCCAGGATGCGGACCGGGTCATCTGCGGTCAGGTCCCGCAGGATGCGCAGGATCTGCGCCTCGTCGCCGGCCGTGATGTCGGCCACCGACGCCAGCGTGCGGAAGGGCAGCGGCCGGGGCGTGACCGGCAGCGGCCCCTCGGCGGTGGCGGACGCGCGGGCGAAGGTGGCCTGGGCCGCGGCGTCAGCGGTCCCGCCGGCGATCCGCCGGCTCAGCGCGTCCCACTCGTCGTAGACCCGGCCCACCTCGGCGTCGAAGGCCAGGGTGATGGACTGCTCGGGACGCCGCCGGGCGTACAGCCAGCGCAGCAGCGGAGCCTCGAAGATCTCCAGCGCGTCCGCCGGGGTGGGCGCGCGGCCGGCCGAGCTGCTGATCTTCGACGAGCCGCCGGTGAAGCCGACGAAGGCGTACCCGAAGTGCAGCGGCATCTGACCGCCGAAGATCTCCGACACCAGGTGCCCGCCGACGGTGAAGCTGGACCCGGGCGAGGAGTGGTCGACCCCGGCCGGCTCGAACGTCACGCGCTCGTAGGCCCAGCGCATCGGCCAGTCGACCTTCCAGGCCAGCTTCCCGGCGACCTCCGCGATCGGCGTGGGCCCCACGCGCGCGCCGCAGGCGCAGATATAGGTGATCTCCGTGGTCTCGTCGTCGAAGGCGGTCACCGTGGTGTCGTCACGGCCGCAGACCGCGCAGTACGGCCGGAACGGGTAGTACACCGCCGTCTGGGGGTCGTCGTCATCCGGCTCGGTAGCGCGCTTGGTCTGGTACCTGGCCAGGACCGCGCCGATGTCGGCCCGGCGCCGCATGGCGGTCACGATCTGCTCCGTGTAGGCCCCGGACGTGTACATCGTGGTCTGGCTGATCTCGGTGACCGCGATCCCGAGCCCGGCCAGCGCCTCGCGCAGCGGCTCCTTGAAGTGCTCGGCCCAGTTCGGGTGCCGGCCGCACGGGTCGGGCACCGCGCTCAGCGGCCGGCCGATGTGCTCGGCGAAGGACTCTCCGAACCCGTTCGGGACCCGGCGCAGCCGGTCATAGTCGTCCCAGGACAAGATGTGGCGGCACGGCGCGCCCTGCTTGCGGACCTCGTCCGCGACCAGGTGCGGGATCATCAGCTCGCGCAGGTTCCCCAGGTGCACCGGCCCGGACGGGCTGATCCCGGACGCGCAGGTCGGAGCCTGGCCGGGATGCCTGCGTTCTGCTTCTGCGCGCACCCGGTCGGCCGTGCGCACTACCCAGTCATCGGCCGGAGCCACGGGACAGGCCACCTCCATCGTTTTCCGCAGGCATCAGCGTACAAGCAGTTGCCTGGGTACAGGCCACGATAAAGGTTCGGGATGCCGAGGCCGACGCCCTGGTTGCAGGGCTCGCCCGGCTGGCCGGTGTAGTAGATGTTGTCGTTGCTGGTGCCCGCGGTGCTGGAGTCGATGACCGCGGTCGACCCGTTCATCTGCGGCGCCACCAAGCTGGTGCCGCTGCTCGGCCACGTGTACTACGCCACCATGGGCGCCCCGCTGACGCTGGCAGGCCGCCCCCCTCCTGCGGCCTGACTAGCTCCATCCTGCGGGCCGGATCCGGTCCGCAGAACCCGAGAAAACTGGGGTGCATCCGCGAAAACGGGACGTATCAGCGCACGCCGCGTTCTTCGGCCAGCAGCCGCGCGGCGTGGGTGGGCGTGATATCGGCCTGCGCTTCCGGATGGGTACGCAGGTAGATGTCCTTGATGTTCTGCAGGTGTTCTGCGAGCGTCGCCTCCGTGATGCCCATCTGCGCGGCGGCCCGCCGCTGCGTCATACCCCGCCGCCCGATCAGGATCAGCACCTCGCTTTGCCGCGGTGTCGGCTGCAGGAGGCCGCGCCGCCTGCGTTCGGTGTCCAGGATCCGGGCGTAGATGGCACGTATCCCGGTCGGATCGGCACCTAGCCGTTCGGCGATCTCCTGCGTGGTGTCACCCTGGGCGATGGCCCGGAGAACGCTCAGCTCAGCCGATCCCAGGTCACCGCGGCGAAGCGGGCGCACCTGGGCGTCGGTGAGCAGATGACCGGCCAGCTTGGGCCCGATCCAGCAGCCGCCGGCGGCGACTTCGGCCGCCGCGGCGCAGATGGTGCTGGTCTTCTCGAGTTTGTCCGCGAACCCCTGCGCCCCGGCATCGATGGCGTCCAGGATCTCCTCCCCGGTGGCGGGCCCGGAGATGGCCAGGACCCGCAGGCCGCGGCGGACCAGGGCAGAGACGGTCTCGCGGATCGGCACCTGGCCCAGGTGCAGATCGGAGACCACCACGTCGGGCTGCACGCCGTCGAGCTGATCCGGGCTGGTCACCATGGCCAGCACGGTGAAGCCCGAGCTGATGAACCCGAGCACGAGCCCGTCGGCGTTGGACGGGTAGTCCTCCACTACGGCCACGCAGATCCGCACCCCCTCAGCCATGGCCGTCTCCCACCACGGCCGGGGCCGGCCGACGGCCCGGGGGCGGCCAGGTGATGGTCACCGCGGTGCCGCGGCCGGGGGCCGAATCCACCAGCCAATCGGCGCCGTGGCGCCGCAGCGCGGTGAAGGTGCTGGCGAATCCCCCGCCGGGCACGACGGCCGACGGATCGAACCCGGGCCCGCGGTCGCGCACCGTGATCTGGCCCTGCTCCGCAGTGGACTCGACGTATAGGTTGACCTGGCAGCGCGCCCCGGCGTGCCGGATCACGTTCCGCAGCGCCTCACCGACCGCCGTGCACAGCGGTTCGATGAGGTCGGGCGGCGGCTCCACCGTGATGACCAGGATCGTCTCGAGGACCAGCCGGTCGGCGCAGCCGTCGATGGTCTCGTGGAGCAGTGCGGTGAAGTCCCGCCCCCACTCGGTCCCCGGGCTCGCGGCTCTCGGGTCGGCGATCAGGCGGCGAGCCCGCCTGGCCGCTCGCCGGGCGTCGCGGACGAACCGCTCGCTGATGGGTTCCCCGGCGATCAGGAACTCCACGATCGGCAGCAGGTGACCGTGGATCTCCCCGTGCACCCGTTCCCGCTGCCGGGCCGCCTCGGCTTCGACCGCGCCGCGCTGGGCCGCTTCCTGCGCCTGGTCGGTGATCAGCGCCAGCGTCCGGAACTCGCGCATGGACAGTGCGGAGACCACGTACCAGATGACGAAGCCGAGCAGGTCGGAAAAGAGCTTGAGGCTGACGTCGGGCAGTAGCGCCAGCACCCAGCCGGCCATCAGCGCCGCCACCGCCATCACCTGGACGGCGCCGAAGGTAAACGCGAAACCTACGATCGCCGCCCCGGCCAGCGCGGTGGGTATCAGCTCGGTCGCGACCACGTTGCGCAGATCCGGCGCGGCCGCCCGGGTGCCCACCAGCATCAGAGCCAGGCAGAACAGCACGTCCACGGTGACCAGCCTCCGGTCCCGCAGCGTCCTGGTGCCCTGGACCCAGACGGCAAACAAGGCGGCTTCGCACGACGCCGCCACGGCGGCGCATACCGCAATCCACGGACGGGCCAGCGACCCCCAGACGAACAGCGGCAGGTACACGAAGAACGAGGTGCCCACCCGGACGAAGACCACCATCCGGCTGGTCCGGTACTCGGTCCTGAGCACCATCCCGTCCGCGCCGGATTCCCGGATCCCCGTCTCACCTGCCACAACCCATCTCTCCCAACCCATCCACTATGGGACGTCGCGCAAGGCCCCGGAATCCCTATAAATCTCGGGTATCCGACGGCGAGGGAGCCATCATCGTGGGTATCTACCCCGCGGACAAGGGGGTGGATACACACGATGCTGGACTGGACGGCCGAAATCTTCGGCGCGGGCCAGCAGGGACGGGAGGAGCCAGGCCTGAGCCGGGCCCGGCCTGGCTGCGACCCTGGGGCCCCGATAGCCCGGCCCGGTAGGGGCGGGGGACGCGGCGGCCGGCCATGATGAGAACGTGGTAACCGCACCCAAGGCCCCGCCTGCTCCAGCTACGGCGCGATGACTGTGCTGGTCGGCCGCCGCGAGTCGTTCAATGCCGCGCACCAGCTGTGCGACCCGGGGCTATCTGACGAGGAGAACCGGCGGCTGTTCGGGAAATGCGCGAACCTGCACGGGCACAACTACGTCCTCGAGGTCGTCGTGGCCGGGGAGGTCGACCAGGCCAGTGGCTATGTCCTGGACCTGAAGGTGCTTTCTGAGGTGATGAGCAGGCGGGTCATCCGGGACGTGGATCACCGCAACCTGAACACCGACGTGCCGTGGCTCAAGGGCCGCATCCCCACGGCGGAAAACCTGGCCCTGACCTTCTGGGAGCGGCTCCGGCCCGAGCTTCCCGACGGGCTGCTGCGGTCAGTGCGGGTATGGGAGACCGACAAGAACTGGGCGCAGGTCGGTGAGCAGGGCTGACGCCCCGGCCCGGGCGGGCCGGGAAGTACAGAAGCGCTACACGGCCGCGGACCTTGGCGTGCTCACCCGCGACGAGGCGAGGCGGTTCGACCCGCACGGGGACGGTGATCCGCAAACCGACGTGGTGCTGGCGTGGGAGCTGCTGTACCGGCTCGAACCGGAGCTCTACGACCGGCTGGCCCGCGCCGAGCGGCTGCATCCCGGTGTCGTCGGCTGGCTGCCGCGCACCGCGGAGCGAATCGCGGAGGTCGGCGCGGGCTCCGGACGGCTCACGCTCGAGCTCATCGACCGCGGGCGGGTGATCGCGGCGGTCGAGCCCGCCGGGCCGTTGCGCCAGATCCTGCGGCGCAAGCTCGCGAAAGCCGATCACGGCGACCGGGCCCGGGTGATCCACGGGTTCTTCGACCGGCTGCCTCTGCCCGATGATTTCGCTGACCTGGTGGTCGCCTGCTCGGCCTTCACTCCCGACTCCGGACATGGCGGCGCGGCCGGCCTAGCCGAGATGGAGCGGGTGTGCCGGCCCGGCGGCTGCGTCGCCATCATCTGGCCGAACAACCTCGACTGGCTCGCCGCCCGCGGCTACCGGTACGCCTGCTTCCCCGGGCCGATGTCGGTCGAGTTCTCCAGCTACGACGAGGCCGTCGAGCTGGCCGGGATCTTCTACCCCGGCGCAGCCGATCAGGTCCGCCGGCGCGGCCGGCGGCGGGTTCCTTTCGAGGTGCTCGGCATCAACCCGCCGCGGGACCTGGCCTTCAAGGTGCTGGCCCAGTGAGGCTGGCACAGTGAGGCTGGCCCAGTGAGACTGGCACAGTGAGGCTGGCCCAGTGAGACTGGCACAGTGAAGATTGCCATCATGGCGCCCCTCGTGACGGCCATCCGCGAGCCGCAGCAGGGCGGTTCGCAGGCCTTCGTGTCCGATCTGGCCCGCGGCCTGGTCGGCCGGGGACACGACGTGCACGTGTACGCCGCCTCGGGATCGCAGATCCCGGGCGTCGAGGTGATCGACACCGGAGTCGACCCCGAGTCGCTGGCGGGCACGCTCTACCGGGCGTTCGGTCCCGCCGCGCCGGAACCAGCGGCGGCCGAGCCCGCCTTCGCCCGCGCCTACTCCAGCGTGCAGCAGGTCCGGTACGACGTGGTCCACAATCACGCCTTCGACGCGCCCGCCGTCCGGCTCGCGACGGCGCTGCACGCGCCGGTGGTCCACACCCTCCACCTGCCCCCGGACGAGGCGATGGCGGCGGCGCTCCGGCGGGCCGCCCAGTCCGCACGGCCGCCGACGGTGGCCACGGTATCGGCGTTCCAGGCGAGCGCCTGGCGCCGGATCGCCCGCGTCGACGCGATCCTGCCGCCCTACGTGCCCACGCGGGTCATCCCCTGGTCGCGGGCGCCCGGGGCGGGCGCCGTATTCGCGGGCAGGCTGAGTCCCGAGAAGGGCGCCGCCGAGGCTATCGACATCGCCCGGGCGGCCGGAGTGCCGATCGACGTCTACGGCGATGCCTACGACGCCACCTACAGCCGGGAACAGATCGGCCCGCGGCGGGCCTGGCCCGGCGTGACGGTTCACCAGGCGGTGCCCCGGACCTCGCTGTGGGTAGCGATGGCCCGCGCCGCCGTGGTCTTGTTTCCCGTCCGGTGGGACGAGGCCTTCGGGATGGCCGCCGCCGAGGCGCAGGCGTGCGGGACTCCCGTCGTGGCGTTCCGGCGCGGCGCCCTCAGTGAGGTGATCGCGGACGGCGTGACCGGTTTCCTGGTGCCGCCCGGTGACCTCCAGGCCGCCGTCGATGCCGTCGGGCGAACGGCCGGAATCTCGCGTCCGGCCTGCCGCGACCACGCCGAAGCGCACCTCGATCTGGAACGGAGCCTGGACGCTCACGAGCGGCTCTACCGGCAGGTGGCTAGTCTCGGTGCCGGGAGGTGACCGCAGTGCACTGGCTGTCCGGACGGGTGGCGGTAGTCACCGGCGCCAGCCGCGGGATCGGGGCGGCCACCGCCGCGGGCCTGGCCGCGGCCGGTGCTCAGGTCGTGCTGGCCGCCCGGGACCGCGAAGCCCTCGACGGTGTGGCCAGCCGCATCCGGCACGCGGGCGGCAAGGCGACGCCCGTGCCCACCGACGTGAGCCAGGACGCCGAGGTCGAGCGCCTTTTCACCGCGGCCGGGGAGGCGGGCCCGGTCGCCGCCCTGGTCTGCGCGGCCGGGGTGCTGACGCCCGCGCCGTTCGCCGAGACCACGACCGGGATCTGGGAAGAGACGCTCCGGGTCAACCTGACGGGTTCATTCCTGTGCTGCCGCGCGGCGTTCTCGGCCATGGTCCCGGCCGGCGAAGGGCGGATCGTCACCATCGCCTCGCTGTCCGGCGTATACGCCACCGAGAAGTTCCCGGGGCTGGCCGCCTACAACGTCTCCAAGTACGGGGTCATCGGCCTCACCGAGGCGATCGCGGTGGAGGGCCGGGAACACGGCATCAGCGCCATCTGCGTCAGCCCGGGCGCCGTCGACACTGAAATGCTGCGCCGGGCCAACCCCGCGCTGCGTCCCGGCCTGACCCCCGACGATGTCGCCGCGCTGATCGTGGCGCTGCTCGACAGCCCGCTGGCTCCGGCCAGCGGCGCGAACATCCCGCTATTCTCCAACGCCTGACCGGCGCGGCCGGGGTCATCGGTCAGGGCCGGCGCGGGCGGTCCCGGTTGGCGGCAGTGACCTTCAGGACTCGGGCTGATCGGCCGCGCCTGGCCTGCCGCGCATGTCGCTGCTTGTCCTGATCGTCGACCAGCAGATCGTCGGCGTCCGTCTCGATGAACAACTTCACGAACATCGGGTGCATGATGCTCCTCCTCCGATTGTTCCTATATAGTAAAATGATTAAATTAATTTTGACAAGTGGGATTTCCAGGAGATATTGGCTGTGGTGACATCGACCTGCGCTATCGCAGGCGCTGGAGCGGGACCAGATGCGGCGGCAGACAGAACCGTCGAGCGCGGCAACGACCGGAGAGAATGGGTTGGCCGCGACGCTCAGGCACCCGGTGCCAGCGACCACAGGTCGGTGTGCTCGTCGGCGAGCACACCGGGTGCCGGCTGCGCGCGCCTGGCGACCAGGCGCGCGCAGGCCGCCATCTCGCCGTCGCGGTCCAGCTCGGGATCGCCGCCCCGATCCAGCCCGACGGCGGCCCGTACCACCCCGTCCACCAGGTAGAAACCGATCAGCTGGCCCTCATCCGCGCGGCCGCGGACCACGAACTCGTCCCACCGGGCGACATGGCCGACGTACTCGATTTTGTGCTCGTACTGATCGGACCAGAAGCTATGGAGATAGTCATACGGGGCCGTCGAGCCGAGCATGGACCTGGCCGCCGCGGCGCCCTGTTTCTCGGCGTTGTTGAAATGCTCCACCCGGACCCGCCCGAACAGCGGGTGAAGCTGGTTCGCCACGTCGCCGGCCGCGTACACGTCAGCCGCGCTGGTCCGGCAGAGCTCGTCAGCCAGGATCCCGTTCTCCAGCGCGACCGATGATCCCGTAACGGCCGGAACCTCGGGCTTGATCCCGATGCCCGCGACGGCGAAATCGCAGCCGATGCGTTGACCGGCCGCGGTCACGATGGCCTGGACCCGTTCGGTCCCTTCGAAGGCGGCCACCTGGTCTCCGGCCCGCAGCTCGACCCCGTGGGTGCGGTGGATGCCGCCGATCAGCGTGCCGATCTGCTCGCCGAGGACGTTTTCCAGCGGGGTTCGGCCCGGGAAGACCGCGGTCACGTGCACCCCGAGCTGAGTCAGCGAGGCGGCCACCTCGCACCCGATGAACCCCATGCCCACGACGACCGCGCGCCGGCCCGGTACCGCCTCCCGCTTGATCGCGTCGCAGTCGGCCACCGTGCGCAGATAGCGGATCCCGGGCAGCTCCGCCCCTGGAATCCCGAGCCGACGGCTCCGTCCCCCGGTGGCGATCAGCACCTTGTCGTAGCCGAGTTCCTCGCCCGAACCCAGGATGACCGCGTGCGCGGCGGGATCCACGGCCACGACGCTCGATCCGCTGCGCAGGTCGACGTGGTGTTCGGCGTACCAGCCGGCCGGCCTGACGTACCAGCCCTCGAGATCCTCCTCCGACCGCAGGTACGTCTTGGACAGCGGAGGACGGCCGAAGGGAACGCCCGGTTCGTCGCTGACGATCACGACCGGTCCGGCGAAACCCTCCTCCCGCAGGGTGGCGGCGGCGTTGCCTCCCGCCACGCCACCGCCGACGATGACGATCGGGCGCGCGCTCATCTGGTCCGGCATGGAGTCCATTGTGCCGTCGGTGACACTGTCGTGTGGTCAGAGTGGCGAGCTGGATCTCGAAGAGCTGGTCGTTCTTCCAGCAACTCGGCGTCCGCGAGATACCGGCTGCCGTCGCGTTATCGGGGCGTTCCGCCGAGCGCGGCGGCGACATCGGGGGCGAGGCCGGCCAGGCTGTCCCGGCCGAGCTCCCCGTGCCGCAGGCCGAGAGTCTTGAGGAACCGCTGCTGTCCCATCGTGAGGCCGATGAAGTAGCCGAGCTCGACTAGTTCCGGCTCGGTGAAGTGGCTGTGCAGCTCTTTCCACAGGTCATCGTCGGCCAGCCCGGGGTCCCAGGCGATCGCCTCGGCCCACCGCAGCGCCGCCTTCTCCCGTTCGGTCAGGACCTGCGACTGGCGGAAATCGATCACCTCGTCGTAGGCGCGCTCGGTCAGGCCCTGCTCGGCTCCGAGATGGGAGCGCTGGGCCGCGCAATACCCGCAGTCCAGGCTCTTCGCGATGAACACCCGGGCGAGTTCCTTGACCCGGTGATCGAGCACGCCCTCGCGGAAGACCTGCTGCCAGGACTCGCTGAACGTGCGCAGCACGGCCGGGACGTGCGCCCTGATCGCCTGGCTCTCCAGCCGGGGCGTCCCGTGGGTCCGGGCGTCGTCCAGATACCGGGCCAGGTCTGGCTCCGTCACCGAATCTGGATCGACGTAGCTGATGCGTGGCATCATGCCTCCCATGCGGTAGCCGGATTTCTAGCTTGTCATAGGTCGCTGGGTGCAGCTCGCCGAGCACGCACCATAGCCCGTTCGGATTGAAAATTGTCTTTATGCCTGACGGTGCGGTACTGGATGGAGTCCTGGAGCGGGTCACCTTCGCCAATCCGGAGACCGGGTACACGATCGCCAGGATCGCGCCCGAGCGGGGTTCTGGGGTCGGCGCGGAGCTGGTCACGGCGGTCGGGCCGCTGCTCGGCGCGCAGATCGGCGAGTTCCTCCGGCTGCGCGGCCAGTGGTCCAGCCACCCGAAGTACGGCCGGCAGTTCGAGGTGCACTCCTACGCCACCGTGCTGCCCGCCACCGCCGCGGGCATCCAGCGGTACCTGGGGTCGGGCCTGATCAAGGGCATCGGCCCGGTGATGGCCGAACGGATGGTCGCGCACTTCGGCGTCGACATCATGCACATCATCGAGGACTCGCCCGCCCGGCTGATCGAGGTCGACGGCCTGGGACCCAAGCGCACCGCGATGATCGCCGCCGCGTGGGCCGAGCAGAAGGCCATCAAGGAGGTGATGATCTTCCTGCAGGGCGTCGGGGTGTCGACGTCGCTGGCGGTCCGGATCTACAAGAAATACGGTGACGCGTCCGTCTCCGTGGTGCGCGCCGAGCCGTACCGGCTGGCCGCGGACGTGTGGGGCATCGGATTCAAGACCGCGGATACCATCGCCGCCTCGGTCGGCATCGCCCGGGACAGCCCGGAGCGGATCAAGGCCGGCCTGGCCTACACCCTGTCCGAGGCAGCCGACGACGGCCACTGCTACCTGCCCGGGCCCAACCTGGTCGCAGACGCCGCGAAAATCCTCGACGTGCCGGCCGAGCTGATCACCCCGTGCCTGGACGAGCTGGCCGCGGCGGAGGGGATCGTCCGCGAGGCTGTTCCGGCTGCGGCTGGTCCTGCTGGCGCCGGTCCTGCTGCGGCCGGCCCCGCACCGCGGGTTCCCGCCGTCTACCTGCCGCCCTTTTATCAGGCCGAACGGTCCCTGGCCGCAGCCCTGCTGCGGCTGCTTGCCGCGCGGGGCGACCGGCTCCCTGGGTTCGCGTCCGTGGACTGGGATAGGGCGCTTGGCTGGCTGCGCGGGCGGACCAGCGCCTCGCTCGCGCCGGAGCAGGCCGACGCGGTGCGGCTCGCCCTGACCTCGCGGGTCGCGGTGCTGACCGGGGGGCCGGGGTGCGGGAAGTCGTTCACCGTGCGTTCGGTGGTGGAGCTGGCGCGGGCCAAGGGCGCGAAGATCGTGCTGGCCGCGCCGACCGGCCGGGCGGCCAAGCGGCTCGCGGAGCTGACCGGGCACGAGGCGGCGACCATTCACCGGCTGCTCCAGCTGCGGCCGGGCGGCGAGCCCTCGTTCGACGCGTCGTCGCCGTTGGACGCGGACCTCGTGGTGGTGGACGAGACCTCGATGGTGGACGTGATCCTGGCGAACAAGCTGGTCAAGGCGATCGCACCCGGGGCGCACCTGCTGCTGGTCGGGGACGTGGACCAGCTGCCTTCGGTCGGCGCCGGCGAGGTGCTGCGGGACCTGCTCGCGGCCGGGTCACTGCCGGTGGTGCGGCTGACGAAGATCTTCCGGCAGGCGCAGCAATCCGGCATCGTAGTGAACGCGCACCGCATCAACGACGGCCGTCTTCCTCTCCTGAGCGGCTTCGGCGACTTCTTCTGGTTCTCCTGCGACGACACCGAGCAGACCGCGGCGCTGGTCACCGACATCGTGGCGCGGCGGATCCCGGCGAAATTCGGCCTGGACCCACGGCGGGACGTGCAGGTGCTGTGCCCGATGCACCGTGGTCCGGCTGGGGCGGGGAACGTGAACATGTTGCTGCAGGAGGCGCTGACGCCGTTCCGTGAGGGGCAGCCGGAGCGACGGTACGGCGGCCGGGTGTTCCGGGTGGGCGACAAGGTCACCCAGCTCCGGAACAATTACGACAAGGGGACCGCGGGCATCTTCAACGGCACGGTCGGAGTGGTCACGTCGATGTCGGTGGAGGAGCACAAGCTGACTGTGCTCACCGACGAGGACGAATCGGTGGACTACGCGTTCGATGAGCTGGACGAGCTAGCCCACGCCTACGCGGTCACCATCCACCGCTCCCAGGGCAGCGAGTACCCCGCCGTGGTCATCCCCCTCACCACCGCGTCCTGGATGATGCTGCAGCGCAACCTGCTCTATACCGGGGTGACCCGGGCCAAGAAGCTGGTCGTGCTGGCCGGCTCGCGCCGGGCCCTGGCCGCCGCCGTCCGCACCAGCGGCGCCGGCCGCCGCCACACCGCCCTGGCCCACCGCCTTCAGCCCGGCGGCTACCCGATGTCCTGAGCTGGCCAAGGAGGTCCCGGCATGTCCGTCTCGCGTTCAGGCGATGAAGTCGCCGCGCCGTCAGCCGGTCACACCGATGCCGGGACCAGGAGCAGCGGTGGGGGCGGGTTGCCTGACCGCGCGGGCAAGGCCCCGGCGGGCGCACCCCAGGCGGGATTCGCGTTGCTGCTCACCCTGTCGATGGCGCAGTTCATGGTCGTGCTGGACTTCACGATCGTCAACGTCGCCCTGCCCTCGATCCAGAACGGCTTGCACGTCGCCACGACGACGCTGCAGTGGCTGGTAAGCGCCTACGCGATCGCCTTCGGAGGGTTCTTGCTGCTGGGGGGCCGGCTCGCCGACGCGTACGGCCGAGCGAGGCTGTACCGGATCGGCTTGGTCGTGTTCGTTGTCGCGAGCATCGCCGGGGGTCTTGCCGTCGAGCCTGGCCTGCTGATCGCGTCGCGGGTGGTACAGGGGATCGGGGCGGCCATGCTGGCTCCCGCGAGCCTGTCCCTGCTGGTCACCAGCTACCCCGATCAGCAGGAACGCAGCCACGCCCTGGGCGTCTACGGCGCGATCGTCTCGACGGGATTCGCTTCGGGCGCGGTGCTGGGAGGCCTGCTGGCCGAGGTCACGTGGCGCCTGGTCTTTTTCGTCAACGTCCCGGTCGGGGTGGCGCTGCTGGTCGCCTCGTTCCGGCTGCTGCCACCGGATCCGCCCAGGAGCCGGGAGCAGCTGGACGTTCCCGGTGCCATCCTCGTGACCGCCGGGGTTGCCCTGCTCGTGTTCGCGGTGGCACGGGCGGGCGACACGCTGCGGGTCACCCAGCCGGCGCTGCTCGCCGTGGCCGCGGTCGTGCTGCTGGGCGCGTTCGTCGCCCGGGAAAGGAGGGCCCAGGCACCGATCCTCGACCTGGCTCTGCTCAAAGACCGCGGCATCCTGGGCGCCAACCTGGCCCTGATCGCGATCGGCGCCTTCAGCGCCGGGCAGGTGCTGCTGGTCACCCTCTACCTGCAGGAGGGACGAGGGCTCAGCCCGCTGCTCACCGGCCTGTGCTTCGTCCCGCAGGCGGCCCTGGCCGGAGCCGCCGTCGCGGTGCTGGCCGGTTCGCTGCCCGCGCTGCTGGCGGCCACGTTCGTGCTCGGGATCGCCAATCGCCTCAGCCAGGTCTCGTCCACCCTGGCCGGCACCCAGGGGCCGGTCGCCGCAAAGTCCGAGGGCACGGCCAGCGGGCTGCTGACCGCCACCAGGCAGTGCGGTGCGGCGCTCGGCGTCGCGATCTTGTCCGCCACGCTGGTCGCCGTGCACGGCGGACCCGGTCACCGGACCGGGGTGGCGATGTTCGTCGCCGCCGGCTTCGCGCTGGCCGGCCTGCTCGCGACCCGAGTCGTGCCGCCCGGGCCGCCGCACCCCCAGACCCCGCAGCCGCATCACCTGTTCCGCCATCACTGCGGCGGGATCCCGTGACGACCGCTGCATGCGGCCCCTAGGGCTGGAAGCCGGATTCGGTCCAGCGCTTGAACACCTCTACTTTCTCGGGCGGCCAGGCGCCGTCGCAGGGCATCGTGCCGTTGCGCAGCCGCTCCAGGATGGCGGCTGCGTGCGCTTGGACGTCGGCCTGCGACCACAGGTCGAAGGCGAACGCCATGGACTTGCGGTCGTGCTCGCGGAACAGCGGCTTGATGTGGGCCGTGAAGCTCACGGTCTCGTCTGGGCCGGGCAAGATGACCTCTTCTTGGTCGTCGGCACTGGGCTGCGCCAGGGCTTCGGCGGGCGGGCCGGCCGGGCCCCAGTCCCACTTGGGTGGCGGTGGGTCTGCGGCCCGGGAGCTCCATTCGAGGTAGGACGTGAAGGCCGAACGAAACTCGGGGTCGGCGGGCAGGCCCGCCTCGTCCGCGGACCGGGTGGCCAGCGTGACCCAGCGGGCTCGCTGCGCTTCGGTGCCCGGAAAGGCCTGCGGCGCGTGTCCCGGGGAGTCCGGCGGCAGGACCGCGGGTCCGCCGAAGGCCTCGGCCAGCCTGGCCGCCTCACGCTGCGGGTAGCCGGGCGCCATGGTGGCGAACAGCGGCGCGAGCAGGTCGTCGGCGGGCACGTGCTTCTCGTAGAGCAGCCGGGTCATCCTGGTCAGCGCGGGCAGGCCGCCGGCCCACTCGAACAGGGTCGGCGCCGGGGCGCGGGCCGGGTCGCGGAACTCGACGTACCAGTGCATGCCGCTGCAGAACGGCTTGTTCTGCGAGTGGCCGCACCGGCAGAGCGCATAGTGCTCACGGGACGAGCCCGCGGCCCGGGGCACGTCCGCGCCCGTCGCGTCGGTCAGGCCGATCCCGCCGGTCACCCGGTAGGGGCCGTCCTGGGTCACCTCGATCGCGGCCTCCCGCGAGGCGTGCCAGTCGGCCAGGTCGCGCGCCTCGGCCCAGTCGTCGGTACCGTCGAAGGCCAGGCTCAGCGCCCCGGACGGGCAGTCGCGCACGGCCCGGACGATCTCGTCCATCCGGCCTCCGCTCGGCGCCACGAAGGGCTCGGCGCCGGCGCGGAACACGGTGGCCAGCCGGTCGGTGCACAGGCCGGAGTGCTGGCAGAGGCCCCGGTTGTCGAAGATCGTGACCTGCTGCCCGGGGTAGGTGTCGCGCTGGTCGGGCACCCGGTTCGGGTCCTTGTCGTCGGTGAACCCGTGGCTGGCGTGCGTCCCGTCGCAGAACGGCTTGGTCGCCGAGCCGCCGCAGCGGCACAGTGCTAGCTGGGGAGGCAGGATGAGGTTCTCCCCGAGGGGCGTACGGACGGCCGGGATATTGGTGACCAGGTAGGGGCCGTTCTTGGCGGTCATGATGGCGGGCGGCAGGGCGCGCTGGATCTGCCCGAACTCGGCCATCAGGCGAGCCCGCTCGCCGACGGGCGCTTGCCGGACGGCCAGGTCTTGCAGCGCTGCGACCGCCTCGAGCAGCCCGGGCGGGGCGCTGGCGCCGAGGCTCGCCCGCAGGATGGTGGCAGCGACGGCCACATCCCACAGAGACGGTGGAGAGTCCTGAGACACGAGGGGGTCTTGAGTTGTAAGGATCTCCTGAGGTGTGAGGGGCGCCTGGGGTGCGGACGGCGTTCCGGGCAGGGCGCCGGCCAGCGGGCGCAGGACGCTGTTGACGAGGCGGGCGGCCGTGCGGGCGTCGCCTTGGCCGGCCCGCACCACCTCATAGGCCGAGCCCAGCATGGCGGCTGCACCGGAGAGCGCGGGGTCATCGTGGAAGGCAAAGGCCAGGCCCGTTCGGTAGAAATCTTCGGCGCGGCTCAGCAGGGTGTCGAGGTCCTCGGCCGGAGCCGGGGTTTGCGTGCCTCGGGCCGCCGCCGGCAGGTGGGCGGCCAGGGCGTCGGCGATCTCGGTCAGGCCGGACCGGACCGCGTTGAGGGCGCCGGCCACCGGCGGGCCGCAGGGGACGCCGGGCTCGCAGAAATCGGCGGCCTGGCGGATGCGCTCGGTGAGCAGGATCCAGGCCGCCTCGCGGTGCGGCAGCACGTAGTCGGACTCGTAGAACAGCTCGAAGCTGGGCCCGGCCGTGCGGCCCGGGTACTCGGGGCCCGCCGGGAGCGTGGTGACCAGGTTGCCGAGCGGCTTGACCACCTCGAACATCAGGTTGACGCTCGCGTCGGCGAGCGCCTTGAGCTCGGCGTCGGTCTCCTCGGTGTGCGCCAGGAAGCGCTGCAGGAGCGTCAGCAAGATCTCGTAGGAGACGTTGAACAGGTCCATGACCTGGCGGGCCAGCGGGTCCGTGACCAGCGGGAGGTCCACGTCGCGCTCGGCCGGCCTGACGTTGACGCCGACCACCGGGCGGACCGGGTTGAAGGCCCGGTTGGCCTCGCGGAGCTGCTCGAACTCGTCCAGGATCTGCACGAACTGGCCGAAGTGGGCGTCCCGCCACTGCCCGCGCGGGCCCTCACCTTGCTCCAGGATCTCGTCGATGGCCCGCTGCGCCGAGGCCAGGTCGGTGACCGGGATCAGTTCGGGCCAGCCAAAGTGCTGTTGGGTGGCCTGGGCACGCGGCGGGCCGACGAACAGCCAGCGCTCGCCGTACTTGTCCGCCAGGTGCGCGAGGCCGGCCTCGATGGACCGGTACAGGTGCCCGACGGTGGCGAAGTCCTGGCCGCGCGGGACGATCTCGCCTGCCTGCATCGCGGGCAGCGCCCGGCCGAAGGCGGCCATCCCGTCGGCGTCCTTGAGGTCCATGCCCTCCGGGCGCTCCAGGAACATGAAGTGGCGCAACGCCTGGTCGCCGAACGGGATCAGGGCCAGGTGCACGCCCGCGGGGTAGTGGCTGGCCGGGTGCGGGAAGTTCGGCCGGGACATGTGCGGGGCCGCGCCGATGGCGGACAGCAGGTTCTGTACCAGCGACAGGTGCAGCATCTCCTGGGTGGCCACGTGGGATATCTGCTTGCGCCATCGCTGGACGGCTTTTTCTTCCTCTGCGGTGAGGCCCTCGTCCTGCGATTGCTTCAGGCTGAAGGCGGCGTACAGGTACTGGCACATGATGCCGTGCTCGAGTTCGGCGGCCTGGCAGAGCATGTAGATCAGCGCCTCGCGGTGCTCGATCACGAACGGGGCCTCGGGCGGGGCCAGTCCGCCCCTGGTGGCGATCACCTGCGCGAGCCGCCCCCGTGTAGTTGGCTCTTCTGTCATTGTGCTTCGTGCCTCCCTGGGCTTAGTTTGTCCCCGTTCCGGGGGTTCGCGCGATGGTTAGGATTGAGCCCTCGATGAACATTCCAGATGCGGCACCTTCGGTATTTCGTCGTGGTGGCTTCTGGCGGCGCGGAGCCGGCCGACGGCGCGGCGGATGTCGCGCGGGCGGGCGGCGGCGCGGGTGAGGCGTGACGGGGCATCCCCGTTCATCCTGGCTCGCGTGAGCGCGGGCAGGCCAACACTTATCGCGGATGGTGCCACAGTTGGCGGGTGTGACGGCTGCGCCCAGCCACCCGCGTGGCGGGTCGACCTTAAGAGGCACCCTCGCACGGGCTGTTTCATGGTCCGCGCCCGGAATGCCGTAAGGCGGTGGTAACAGTCCACGAACAGGCGCCGGGGTCGGAGCTGCCGGACGGGGCGGGCCGGTGGCTAGCGGAGCTGCCAGACGGGGCCCTCGGGGGTGTCGGTGACCTGGACGCCGAGCTCGTCGAGCTGGGCGCGGATCTGGTCGGCGCGGGCCCAGTCGCGCTCTTTGCGGGCCTGGGTGCGGTCGGCCACGAGGTCTTCGATGGCGTGCCGTCCCTCGGCGGACAGGTCGCCGACGGCCCGGCGGCGCTCCAGGTCGCCGGGGTCCAGGGTGGCCAGGCCCAGGCCCAGGAGGGCGTCAGCGGCGGCCACGACGGTGCGCAGCCCGGCCGGCGTGATGACCGGCTCGCGCAGGGCGTCCTGGAGGGCGGCGAGGATCTTCGGGGTGCTCAGGTCGGCGGCGATCGCCGCGTCGATGGTGTCGATGAACCGCTGCGCCACGGGATCGTCCTGGACGTTGGCGAGGGCCTCGGCCAGCGTTTCTATGACGGGCAGCGGGCGCAGCGGCTGGATCCGCGCCACCAGCCGGCGCAGCGTGGCCTGGGCCGCGTCCACGGCGCCGGCGGTCTCTGGGTTGAAGTCGAGCTGGCTCCGGTAGTGGCCGCCGAGCAGGAACAGCCGGTAGGCCAGCGGGTGGTAGCCGGCTTCGGTCAGGTCGGCCAGCCGCGGGGCGCCGCCCGCCGACTTGGCCATCTTCATGGCGCCCAGCTGCAAGAACTCGTTGTGCAGCCAGTACCGCACCCACGGCTGGCCGTCGCCGAGGTAGGCCTGGCTCTGCGCGATCTCGTTGACGTGGTGCAGCTCGCGGTGGTCCACCCCGCCGGTGTGCAGGTCGAAGTGCTCGCCGAGCAGGGCCATGCTCATCACCGAGCACTCCAGATGCCAGCCCGGCGCCCCCCAGCCCCACGGGGAGTCCCAGCGCAGCACCCTTCTCTTGCCGGGCTCCTCCGCGCGCCACAGGGCGAAGTCGGTCTTGCGGCGGCGGCCCTCCACGTGCTCGACGCGGGCCGCTTCCAGCTGGCCCTCGGCGGACATCTGCGCCAGCGCCCCGTAGCCGGGATCCTTGGCGGTGTCGAAGTACAGGCCCGATGGGAGCCGGTAGGTGAAGCCGTCTTTTTCCAGCTGGGCCGCGAACTCGATCATCTGCTCCACGTAGGCGCTAGCCCGCGGGTACTCATCGGCCGGCAGAATGTTCAGCGCGGCGATGTCGACGAAGAACGCGTCGGTGTAGAACGCGGCGATGTCCAGCACCGAACGGCGCTCCCGGGCCGCCGCGACCTCCAGCTTGTCCTCACCGGTCTCGGTGTCCGCGACCGCGTGCCCCACGTCGGTGATGTTGACGACGTGCCGCACGGCGATGCCCTTCCAGCGGAAGGCGCGCCGCAGCGTGTCCGCGAACACGTAGGGGCGCATGTTGCCCAGGTGCGGGAACGCGTACACGGTGGGCCCGCAGCTATACATGCCGGTCACTTCGGCGGCCGGAACGAAGTCCTCCATCCGCCGGCCCAGCGAGTTGAACAGCCGCAGCTGATGGTTAGCCGACACGATCCCCCAGACTACCGGGGCAGGCTACCGGGGCGGGCGCGGACCTGGGCGGCGGTGCTTGTCGTGGCGCTGCTTGTCGTGGCGCTGCTTGTCGTGGAAGGCGTGGTCCTGCTGGATCAGGCGCTGGATCCCGGTGCGCTGTTGGCCGGTGAGCGGCTGCTGACCGGACGGGCTGTCGATCAGGGCGAGCAGGTAATCGGGGGACGTGCCGACCCGGACCGTCAGGTTCCGGGTGGTGCCGATCCTGGACCGGCGGTGGGCCAGGATGACCACGCGCTGGATCGTGACCGGCTGCCCGCGCTCGCGCAGGAACCGTTCCAGGTCGTCGGCCGGCTCGTTGAGCTGCGCGCTCGGCGACCGCCCCTTGGCGTCGGCGATCGTCCGCTGCTCGACCAGGTTCCCGTAGTTGTCGTACTTGTCGGCCCGCCAGCGGTCGCCGTCGACGTGCACGGTGGCGTTGAGGTTCTTCACCTCGATGGCGAACAGGCCGTCGGGCCCGAGCAGCAGGTGGTCGATCTCGCCGCGCCGGTTGCGGTACCCGTGCAGCAGCGTCCAATCGTCGTCCAGCGCGCGGCCCAGCTCGACCGCGACCAGCTGCTCGCCCGCGATCCCGGCCCTGAGCTTTTCTTCCAGGTCGGTGTGCCCGGCGGCCGGGATCGGGGCGCGTGGGACGGAGCGCTTCTCCTTCCATCCGGCGAAGGCCAGCCGCAGCCAGGCCCCCCAGCGGTGCTCGGCGCGGGCCCGGTCGCGCTTGACGCGGATGGTCTGGACGCGGGCGCGGTGCCGGATCAGCGCGTCCTCATAGACAGAAAGCGCGTGCTTCTCGGCGGCCACCCGCCGGCGTCCGGCGTCACTGAGCATGTCGCCCGGATGGTTGGAGAGCTC
Source organism: uncultured Actinomycetes bacterium (assembly GCA_963769715.1). Lineage (GTDB taxonomy): Bacteria > Actinomycetota > Actinomycetes > Streptosporangiales > Streptosporangiaceae > Palsa-504. The sequence continues at coordinate 159,068 of CAVYNE010000030.1, read as the reverse complement.
AACGGTGTGCATGAGGCGGATCACCCGGTCCAGGGGCGGGCGCGCAGATGAGCGCGTTCGCTCTGAACCGCGCCGGGCCGCCGGGTCAGCGGTATCAGGGTCATGCCGAAGCGGCGGACCGGGCGCAGGTGCACGCGGCGCTGAGGTCCTGGTCCACGCTTCCCGAGTTTGCCATATCAGCTTTGCCCTATCAGCAAGGTCTCTTGCTATTTTTTTTCCTGAGCCCCGGCCTGGTGTCGGCGCAGTTCATGCACCTGGCGGGGGCTGACCTCGACGCCCACGCGGTCCTGACCAGGCGGCCCGACATGTTCCGGTCCGCTGAGCAGCTGGCGGCGTCACTCGATCCCGGCGGGTGGGAGATCCGCGTGGCTTCAGCCATCGCCCGTTCGGCCATAGACATGGACGGCCGGCCGCTGACGGTCAGGGACACCGTGCTGCGGGCCGCCCGCCGGCCCTGACCGCCCGAGACCATCTTTTGGCCGAACGAGCCGGGGATTTCTGTTCACCGCAGGTGCTTGTCACAGTTGCGAAACGCCGATAACTAGACGAAACCTGGCTACGGTAGCCTGATTGCGCCCTGGCCTGGAGCAAAGCCTGGCGGGACGGCCGTCGGGGGGGACTTGCGGGATCAAACGGGCAAAAGCCCCGCGACAAGGAGAAGGACGTGCCATGCCAGTAACGCTTCAGGAGACCCTGCTCGCACCGGAGACCCAGCCGCAGGTGATCGATGACTGCCACGCGCTGATCCAGCAGCAGGTCTCCGATGGATCCGGGCTCTCCGGGACCGCGGTCAAGATCGCCTACAAGACGGTGAACACGTTCATCCCGGGCCACGTCCGCCACATGGTGGAGTCGCTGCTGCCCGAGATGGTGAACCAGCTCGAGCCGTACTGGGCCGATTTCCAGGCCTCCGGCGGGTCCGAATTCGGCGACTACCTGGCCAAACGCGGCGACGAGGTGTCCGAGGCCCTGCTCTCGGTGACCGACGCGCGGGCGGCGGCCTCCGAGCGGCCCACGATCGTCAAGGCGTACGGCAAGGTCCGCGGCAGCGGGAGCAAGCAGGTCGTCGCCGCACTCCCGCAGGTCGGGGCCCTGGTGCAGAAGTACGCGTCCTGACCATCGGGCGCCGCGCGGGCGCGCATCGCCCGGAAACCTGGGGAGCCGGGCCGGGCTACGGTGGAGGTCGTGACTGAGCGGTTTCCGGCCATCGAGCCTTACGACGCGGGAATGCTGGACGTCGGCGACGGTCAGCGCATCTACTGGGAGGTCAGCGGCCACCCCGAGGGCAAGCCGGCGGTGACGCTGCACGGCGGACCTGGCGGCGGCAGCGGACCGGGATGGCGTCGTCTTTTCGACCCGGGCGCCTACCGCTTGGTCCAGTTCGATCAGCGCGGCTGCGGACGGAGCACGCCCTCGGTCGCGGACCTGGGCACCAGCCTGGACGCCAATACCACCGAGCACCTGATCGGTGACATCGAGAAGCTGCGCGAGCACCTGGGCATCAGCCGGTGGCTCGTCTGGGGTGGCTCATGGGGCGTGACCCTGGGCCTGGCCTACGCCCAGCGCTACCCCGGGCGGGTCACCGAGATGGTGCTGGTGTCCTGCACCATGACCCGCCCGGGCGACGTGCACTGGCTCTACCACGAGGCGGGCCGGTTCTTTCCCGAGCAGTGGCACCGGTACGCCGAAGGCGGCGGGAATGCAGACGACCTGGTCAGCGCGTACGACCGGCTGCTCAACGCGCACCCTGATCCCGCGGTCCGTTTCCGCGCGGCGCAGGACTGGTGTGATTGGGAAGACGCGGTCGTTTCGCTGGAGGAGGGCTGGATCCCGGACGAGCGATACGCCGATCCCGGCTACCGGATGACCTTCGCGCGGCTGTGCGCGCACTACTTCTCGCACGCGGCCTGGCTGGCAGACGGGCAGCTGCTGCGCGCCGCCGGCGGCTGGCCGGGATCCCCGCCGTGCTGATCCACGGCCGCTTCGACATCAGCGGGCCGCCGGACGTGGCCTGGCTGCTGCACCGGGCCTGGCCGGGCTCCGAACTGCACCTGGTTCGGACCGGTCACCAGGGCGGCGATGAGATGACCGAGCACATGATGACCGCGCTGAACCGCTTCGCCCGGCCCTAAATTTAGGTGTCAGGCGCGGCAGGTTATTTCTAGGTCGCCGGGGTCGGGGAACGGGACGGAGAGGTAGCCGTTGGCCGGGTCGCGGACGTAGCCCAGGTAGTTGCCCATCTCGGCGGCCAGCGAGATGGCGTCGTCGGCTATCACCAGGGCGCCGGGGGTCAGGCGGGGTTCGAGCAGGTGGAGGACGGGGAGGTAGAGGTGCTTCCAGCCGTCTAGGAGGACGAACTCGACCGGGGTGTCGATGGCGGCGAGGGTCGTCGAGGCGTCGCCTTCCAGGATCGTGACCCAATCGGCGAGGCCGGCTTCGGCGATGTTCGCGGTCGCGCGGGCCACCTTGGCCGCGTTCAGTTCGGTGCTGATGACGCGGCCGGCACCGTTGTCGCGGACGGCCGCGGCCAGGTGGATGGTCGAGATGCCGAACGAGGTGCCGAACTCCACCACCCTGGCCGGGCGGGCGGCCCGGATCAGGCTGTAGAGCAGGCGGCCGGCCTCGGGCGAGACCGGGATGTAAATCTCCTCGTAGGCGTCGGCCTGCTCGCGCAGGGACGTCGGCCCGAACCCGTCGGGATGAGCCATGGCCACGCGGACCCGGCGGAGATCGTCACCCTCAGCGGCCTTGAAGAGCCGGTCGAGCAGGTCACGGACGGGCTCGGACTGGAGCGAGTTCGGCATGCTCACAGCCTAGACGCGGGAGTAGCCGCCCAGGTCGAGGACAACACCGAAGCGTAAAACGGGCGAGGGCGCCGGAATCCGGCGCCCTCGACGTTCTTCGCGACGGTTACTGATTTGCGTCCTGGTTGTCCTGGTCGGTCACGCCTAGGAACCCCTCGGCCTGCTGCTCCCCGGCTTGGATCTGGCTGTCGAACTTTCCGCCGGTCTTCTGCTCGGCAAACTGCTCGGCCTGATCGAAACCCTGGTCCGCAACATCGGAGTGCTCGCTAGCGAGCTGCTTCGCCTCGTCCATGAAATCCGGCATGGGTCTTCCTTCCCCCTTGATTGCCCAACACGGTCGGTCCCCACGCTAGGAGGGCCTCGTCCCGACGGCAACCCCCCGGGCAGCAAAGCCGAGGCTAACGATTCCTTAAGGGCTCTCAAGGGGCCAGACCGATCCAGAGTGCCGGGATAGCCTAGGCCCGTGGCGGCATCGTTGATCGTGGGCGGGGTCCTCCGGCCGACGGGCGGTTAATCATCGCGCTATCCGGCTGGTCGGCCCTTACCATTTGGAAGTGCCGCTTACCGGCGGCATCGCATCAGGCACGGATGGTACAGGAAGGCGCCATGAAGATCGACAACAGCCCGGCCCGGGGAATGCGGGACCTGCTGCCCGCTGACGTCGCCGTCCGTGACCATGTGCTCGAGTCGATCTCCGCGGTGTACCGGCGGTTCGGGTACCAGCGGATCGAGACCCCGGCGCTGGAGAACATCGAGCGGCTGCAAAGCGGCGAGGGCGCGGACAACGAGAAGCTCATCTTCCAGGTGCTCAAGCGCGGGCTGCCGCCCGAGGTCGCCGCCGCCACGCCGCTGCGCGAGCTGGTTGATCTCGGGCTGCGGTACGACCTGACGGTGCCGCTGACGCGGTTCTACGGGAACAACCACGCGTCGCTGCCGCTGCCGTTCCGGTCGCTGCAGGTGGGACCGGTGTGGCGGGCGGACCGGCCGCAGAAGGGCCGGTACCGGCAGTTCTACCAGTGCGACATCGACATCATCGGCGAGCCGCCGGTGCTGGCCGAGGCGGAGCTGATCGAGGCGACCAGCGAGGCGCTGGCGGCCATCGGGCTGACCGGCACGACGATCCGGCTGTCGGACCGGCGGTTCCTGGCCGCGCTGGCGGCCGACAGCGGGGTGCCGCCGGAGGCGTACGACACGTTCTTCATCACGCTGGACAAGCTCGACAAGATCGGCTGGGACGGGGTGCAGGCCGAACTCGCCGAGCTCGGCTTCCCCCCGGCGCGCGTGGCGGCGGTGACGGAGAAGATCCAGGGGCTGGTCGGCGTGCCGGGCGACAAGCTGGCGCACGCGCTGGCCGACAGCGTGCCCGGACTGGCGGCGGACGTGATCGGCGACCTGGCCACCACGGCGGCGAGCCTGGACCGGCTGGCCGCGAATCGGACCCAAAACCCGCTGAGCTGGCAGTTCGATCCGACGCTGGTGCGCGGGATGGGCTATTACACCGGCCAGGTCTTCGAGATCATCCACCCGGACATGAGCGGGTCGGTGGCCGGCGGCGGGCGGTACGACAAGCTGATCGGGCGATCGCTCGGGCACGACGTGCCCGCCTGCGGGTTCTCCATCGGGTTCGAGCGGATCGTGGACCTGCTCTCCCGGGAGCAGCAGCGGGACGCGATCGCGGTGCTGGTCGAGAGCGACGTGCCGGTGACCGAGGCGCTCGCGATCGCGCGGGAGATACGCGGGGTTTCCGGGCCGGGGCGGGTCGTTGAGACGGTGCGGCGGAGCGGGAAGTTCGGCGCCCAGCTCAAGAGGCTGGAAGCGGCGGGATTCAGCGGGTTCGTGCTCGTTAGGTCGGACGATGGCGTGATCGTGCGCGGAGAGCTGCGGGCGCTCGGCGGCGAGCCGGCCGCCTGAGAGCCGGCCGGCAGCGGCTCTCCGACGAGAGGCGCTACGACATACCCGTCACCGTCATCGCGTGCGAGTTCTCCAGCGCGATGATCCGGGCGTGGATGGAAGCCGAACATCCGGCCGTGCGGGAACTCGCGAAAATCCGCGACGTCGACTACATCGACCTGCGGGCCGGGTTCAGGCCCGGGAGGACGGTGCTGTTAGCGGCACTCTTTGCTGTTAGCGGCACTCTTTTCGCATGCATTCGCGATGGCAATGGCTCACCCATGAACCATTTGCACTAGTCTGTGTTAATTTTTCTGCACGTACTTATGCACTTGCATTTGCTCTGTTAGGCTGCACAGTGCAGACGGTGGTCACGGCCTGAGACGCCCTCCGCAATGGATGTCCCTTTTCCCTGGCAGTGAGAAAAAGGAGAAAGATGCAGGTCAACAACGGTATTCCGGCTGATGAGCTGGTTTCGGCGCGCTGGCGCAAGAGTCGTGCCAGCAACCCCAGCGGGAGCTGCGTCGAGGTTGCTGAGCTGGCCGATGGCGGAATCGCCGTCCGTAACTCCCGGCATCCGTCCGGGCCGGCCCTGATCTACACGCGCGCCGAGGTCGCGGCGTTCCTGACCGGAGTCAAGAATGGCGAGTTCGATGACCTAGGGCTGCTTGTTTGACGAGTTTGGCCGGTACTGTCGCGTTATTTCCGGGAAGGAGAGGATAATTGGTGTCACGGCGGTGTCATTGCGCGGTGATATGGTGCCGTGTGTGCACCGCCGTTGCCAATCTAGCGGCGGCGCGGTGGTGACCGTCCGGCACCATTCCATCGGCTCCCGGAGTGAGGATGAGCACGGTCGAGCGGGACGGAGGGTCTGCTGGCGACGCCTTCGGCCCGACCGTGCCGCGCCTGCTGCTGGGCATCCAGCTGCACCGCTTTCGCGAGGAAGCCGGCGTCACGCCTGAGCAGGCCGGGTACGAGATCAGGGCGTCTCGGTCCAAGATAAGCCGGATGGAAAACGGCCGGGTGCGGCTCAAAGAGCGGGACGTGACCGACCTGCTCACCCTGTACGGCGTCACGGATTCCAAGACGCGGACCGGCCTGGTGGCGCTCGTCCGGCAGGCCAACTCCCCGGGCTGGTGGTCGAAGTACGGCGACGTCATGGCCGACTGGTTCGAGGCGTACCTGGGCCTGGAGATGGCCGCCTCGGTCATCCGGACGTTCGAGCTGCAGTTCGTGCACGGCCTGTTCCAGACCGAGGACTACGCTCGCGCCGTCACCCTGCTCGGCCATACGACCGCATCCGCGGCGGAGATCGACCGGCGGGTGAACCTGCGGCTCAAGCGGCAGGACCTGCTCACCGGTCCCGAGCCGCCGCAGGTGTGGTCGGTCATCGACGAGGGGGCGCTGCGCCGCCCCGTGGGTGGCACCGCGGTGATGCAGGCCCAGCTGAAACGGCTCATCGACGTCGCTCAGCTGCGTCACGTCACCGTTCAGATCGTGCCGTTCAGCCGGGGCGGGCACGCCGCGGCGGGCGGGTCATTCACCGTATTGCGTTTCGGCGAGCCCGAAGTGCCGGACGTCGTGTATATCGAGCAGCTCACCAGCGCCCTCTACCTAGACAAACGCGAGGACGTCGATCACTACATGGAGGTCATGAACCACCTCAGCACCGAAGCGCTAACCCCCACTGCGAGCGCGCGCTTCCTGACCGAGATAAGTCGGGAGACCTAGGGCCCGACTCGGTCGCCCCGGCACAATTATGCCCAGGCTGACTGGTATTGTCTCGGATCGCCGGGAAGACAGCTAAACGTAGAAATCCTGGATCGCCGCAAGCCACCCAAACCCCTTAGGGATTCCTCGTGACTGATGACCGTTCACCAACGCCAGGCGAGCCGGGGCCGGAAAGGCCTGATGGCACCGCCGGGACAGCCATTGACACCACGGTGCCGCACTCGGCCCGGATCTGGAACTACTGGCTGGGCGGCAAGGACAATTATGCTGTCGACCGCGAGGCCGGTGACCAATACAAGGAGATATTCCCTGGTATCGCCGTGGTCGCTCAGACCTCGCGGGCCTTTCTGACCCGCGCGGTCCGGTACCTGGCCAGCGAGGCCGGGATCCGCCAGTTCCTCGATATCGGCACGGGCCTGCCCACCGCGGACAACACGCATCAAGTCGCCCAGCGGGTGGCCCCGGAAAGCCACATCGTTTACGTGGACAATGACCCTCTGGTGCTGGCGCACGCCCGCGCCCTGCTGACCAGCGCGCCCGAGGGCTCAACCGAATACCTGGACGCCGACATCAGGAACCCGGCCGCGATCCTCGACGCCGCCGCTGGCCTGCTGGATTTCACCCGGCCCATCGCCCTCATGCTGATGGGGATCATGGGCCATTTCACCGACGAGGAGGCGTACCCGATCGTGAGCGGCCTGCTGGCCGGCCTGCCACCGGGCAGCTACTTCGCGCTCTACGACGGCGCCGACACCAATGAGGCGTTCAATGCGGCCCAGCGAGGCTACAACGAGAGCGGCGCGGTGCCCTACCACCTCCGCAGCCCCGAGCAGTTCGCCCGGTTCTTCCAGGGTCTGGAACTGGTGGGGCCGGGCGTGGTGCCGGTGCCGCACTGGCGGCCCGACCCCGACGCGCCTGTCGTCGAGATCTATTCCTACTGCGGAGTCGGATACAAGCCCTAATACAGCGGATCAGAGGATCCCCGCCTGATCGCCCTGTTGTATCGCGTCGCGCCGGGTGGACACGCCGAGCTTGCGGTAGATCGCCTGCGTATGGGTCTTGACGGTGTTCGCGGATACCTGCAGCTCCTGCCCGATCTCGCGTCGCGACAGCGTGCCCCGGAGCAGGCGCAGCACGGCCACCTCGCGCTCGGTGAGCGGCGCGGCGAGTGGCAGCACGCCCTTTCGGCCGGTGATCCACAGGTCGAGTTCGGCCAGCCGGGCCCGCTGGGCTTCCGCGCCGTCTGGCAGCGCGGTGAGCACATCTCTGGCCTTATCGGCCAGCTCCGCGGCGCCAGCGCGGTCTCCGGAGTTGAGCAGCACGCGGGCCAGCAAGAGCGTGGGTTCGAAGGTGTGCCACGGGCTGACTCCGGACAGGTTCTGGCGGTTCCGCAGACCATGCTCAAGATAGCTGCTGGCCACCTCCAGGTCGCCGTGCGCGGCATGGACCGCGCCCGTTGCGGTATAGGCCAGGGAACTCTGCGGCGCCTCGTCGAGACCATCGCGGGCGGCCAGGACGCGCGCCGCGTCCGCGGCTTCCTGAGCTTCCGGCAGCCTGCCCAGCTCGACCTTGACGAGGGACAGCACGGAGAGGGAAAACATGCGCGTCAGCGGATAGCACGCCTGGCTGTGGGCTGCCTCCTCCAGCCACGCGGCCGCGGCCTCGGACGCGCCGGACAGGTACAGGCTGAAACCAAGCGCACCCCTGGCCATGGCATACCACGGCGAGGCCGGGTCGCTTTCGAGTTCGACGGCCGTGGCCGCCGACTCGCGCATAACCCGCAGGCCGTCGAAGCCGCAGATGGCTCGGAGCAGTGCCGCTGAGGAGCTCAGTGATCGCATTCCGTCAGGCAGCGGCCCGACGTGGTGGCCGGCCTCGGCAACTCCCAGCCAGCGAAGCACGGATTCCTGGTCACCGGACATAGCCGCGATCCAGGCCGCGCAGTGCGCCGCAACTGGGCTGGCGGCAATCCGGTCATCGCCCAGCAAGCGCAGCAATCCGCGGACCGTCGCGACCCGGCCGGCATCGGCGTAGGCGTACCAGTCACGCGCGATGAGGTCGACGGCCCCGGCGACGTCGCCTGCCGCGAGGGCGTGACTGACCGCATCCTGGATGGACCCCGACCGGCCATGCCAGGCGCTGGCCCGCTCGTGCAAGGCGGCCGTGATCCCGGGCGCGGTCCGGGCGAGCTGACCGCGGAGCAGCTGCGCGAAGAGGTGGTGGTAGCGGTACCACTGCCGGTTGTCGTCCAGGGGCACCAGGAAGAGGTTCTCCCGCTCGAGCACCTCGATGATGTCCGCCGCGCCGGCCGAGCCGGTGACGGCGTCGCACAGCGGGGCGCAGAACCGGGGCAGGATGGAAGTCCGCACCAGGAACTGCTGGATCTCGTCCGGCTGGCGGCTGAATACCTCCTCGGCCAGGAAGTCGACCACAAACCGGTTGTCTCCGGCGAACTGGCGGACGAAGGCGCCAGGCGAAGGATGACCGCGCAGCGAGAGCGCCGCCAGGTAGACCCCGGTCGGCCATCCCTCGGTCCGGGCCACCAGGTCGGCCAGGTCCGGCTCGGTGAGCTGGATGCCGGCCACAGCATGCACGAGCGCGGCCGTATCGGCGGGCGTGAAGCGCAGCTCACGCTGCCGGATCTCGACCATCTCGCCGGCCGCCCGCAGGCGGGCCAGCGGGAGCGGCGGGTCGGCCCGCGTGATGAGCACGATCTGGGCAGCTGGCGGCAGATGATGCAGCAGGAACGCGATCTGGTCGTGGCAGCTGCCGTTCTTGATCTCGTGGTAGTCGTCCAGCACCAGGACAACCGGCGCGCAGAGCGCGCCCAGCTCGTTGAGCAGGATGGGGAGCACCGATCCAGCCACGTCTTCGGCCTGCGCCCGGAGCGCCGTCAAGATGACATCACCGTCGATCTCAGGGCAGGCTCGCTGCAGGGCGGTTACGACCTGCCACCACAGGCTGCCGGGATCATCGTCGCCGCGATCCAGCGAAACCCAGGCGAAACGCGGGCCCTCGCCCGCGCTGGACCGCGGGCCCTCGCCCGCGCTGGACCGCCACTGCGCCACCAGAGTCGTCTTGCCGAAGCCCGCAGGCGCGTCCACGAGTACCAGCCTGGCGTCGGCGCCCGCCAGGTAGCGAGTCAGCTGGGCCCGCTTTACCCATACCGGTCGCGATCTGGGCGCATGGAGCTTGGTCTGCCCATCGCCAGAGAATGCGTCACGCACCACTAGTCCTTAGGGTCATGGAACCTGCGCCGGGACGCCCGGCGGCTGGTTTCTGATCCTGCTGGGACACCTCCCGGGGTGTCGTCGCCCATCGCAGGGTGATACCCGCAGCGGAGACGATCTAGAGCAGGCGCAGGTCGACGGCCCGCTGAACAGCCTCCGAACGTGATGCCACGCCGAGCTTGTGGTAGATCGACCGGAGGTGGGTTTTCACCGTGTTGCGCGAAACATAGAGGGTGGCGGCCATCTGCAGGTAGGTGCTGGTCGGCAGGAGTTTGAGGATGCGCAGCTCGGCCTCGGTCAGTGGCTCGATGAGCGCGCGGCCGGCCCGGGAGGCCTCGGGTGCGGCGGCCCGGACCTCGAGAGCCGCGCTGATCAGCTGTTCGGTGAATGGATCCGGCCGCAGCTCGGCCGAATGCCCGGCCAGGTAGTCCGTCACCTGAGGTGCGGTGGTGACGACCGTGTTGAGAAAGCCCTCGCTGCGGGCGGTGGCCAGCACGCCGGACACCATGCCAGCGGTCATCGGATCGCCGCGCCCGATCGCGGCGGCGGCCAGGAGTATCTGCCGCTCCAGCGCGCGCCGCGGCGTCAGGTCACCCGGCGACAGAGCCTGCAGACGTTCCCGTGCGGCGTGGTGCTCGCCGCAAGCCAGCGCGACCCGGGCCAGCAGCAGGGCGCGCTGGGTGGCGGGCAGCCCGTTGGCCAGCTCAACCGGGGAGCTGGTGTCGCCGAGCGACAGGCGCAGCAACGCCTCGAGCTCATCGGCCCGCGCCAGCAGCACCGAACCGGTCCCGGCCAGGACCAGGCGGGCCGGCTCGATGGTCGCGAGCGCGTCGCGGACCTGCCCGCGGCCCCCCCAGATCCGGGCCCGGTCGAGCAGCGCCAGGAATTCAACGGCGGGCCGCTTGCGCTCCGAGATCGATAGCGCTTGCTCGGTGAACTGCTCCGCAGCGTCGAGGTCGCGCCCCTCGTGCGCGAGGCCGGCCAGCGCCCGCAGGTAATCCATGGCGAAAAAGTGCTGGCCAAATCCCAGCCGCCGCGCCTGCGCCTCAGCTGTCCTGGCCGCGTCCGCAGCCAGGGCCAGATGGCCGGACTCGAACCAGGCCAGCGCCCGCGCCCCAGGCACCAGCACCAGGTTGACCGGCTCGGTAATGGCCGGGCCGGCCAGGGCCGCGGCGGCCTCGCGCTCGACCGCTTCGTAGTCTTCCAGGCACGTATAGGCACGTAGCAGGACCCCCGGCAGGGCCGCGGCAACCCACTCATCACTGAGCGATGTCCGCTCCTGGATGGCCCGTGCGGCCAGGGCCGCGGCCACGGCCTCGTCCATCTGCCCGATCAGCCCAAGGCGCACAGAGCGCAGCGCCGCCAACCGAGCCGCCTGCCGCGACTCGGGCTCGATCGGCGGCTGGGCGCGCTCCAGCAGGTCAACGTACTCGCCACCGCGAGTCAGGTCGCCCGACAGCACCAGGTCAGCGGCCAGCGCCAGCAGCCGGTCGGGAGCATCCGCCAGCAGCGCGGGGTCGACCATACTCAGATCCAGCGGCGGCGGCAGCGCCGGGTCGCGCAGGAACTCGGTCACCGCCTGGTCCTCCAGGAGCGCTAGCGCCCGGTCGGCCTGCCGTGCCGCCAGGAAGTGACGGCTCGCCCGCCGGCTGTCACCGGTGGCTGCGAACCATTCCGCCGCCCGCAGCTCTAGCGCCTGCTGGCGGGCCCGGTCCCTGGCCCGCAGCTCGGCGCGCAGCACCTGGCGCACCAGATGGTGATACCGGAAGCTGGTCCGCTCATCATCGAGCGCCACCAGGAACAGATTGGCCGCGTCGACGCTGCGCAATAGCACCGCCGCGTCCGCCCTCCCGGTGACCGCCGCGCACGCGTCCGCGGTCAGCTCATCGAGGACCGACGTATCCAGCATGAACCAGGTAACTTCCGGCGGCTGCTGGTCGAGAACCTCGGCGATGAAATACTCGGCGATCGCGTGACCGCGCACCTGCAGTGCCCGCGCGGCCCGCACCGGGTCGCTGGCGCCGCGAAGCGACAGCGCCGCCATCTGCAGCGCCGCCGCCCACCCCTCGCTGCGCTGGTAAAGAACCGCCAGGTCAGTACCGGCCACCTCGACACCGAAGTTCGCCAGCAGATCACCGCTCTCGGCTAGCGAGAAATACAGGTCACGGTCACGGAGCTCGCACAGCTCACCCGACATTCGCAGCCGGTGCAACCGCAGCGCAGGATCGACGCGGCTCGACAGCACCAGCTGGGCGGTCTCGGCAGGCCACCGCTCGACCAGATCGCTCATGTTCGGTGCCACCTCGGGCGCCGCGTAATGGTAGTCGTCGACCACGATCGCCGACCCCACAGGCAGTTTGGCGGCGTCGTTCGCGATCGACGCGGTGACGTCAGCCGACATGACGGCGTCCATCGCGAGCAGGTCGGCGGCATCGGCACCGAACTCCGGCACCAGCGCCCTCGGGGCCTCGATGAAGCCGGCCCAGAAGCGCACCGGGTTAGCGTCCGCCTCGTCGCACGACAGCCAGGAAGTGACGCCCGGTGATCGGGCCGCGGCCCAGCTCGAGAGCAGCACGCTCTTGCCCGCTCCCGCCGACCCCACGACCACGGTCAGCCGCCGGCCCGCCCCGGCCATCAGCCGGTCCTGCAGCACCGACCGTGTGACCAGCGTCGCGGGCAGCGTCGGCGGCCGGAACTTCGTCACCGCGAACCGCGCGCCCGGTGAGCCGCCGCGTCTGGCGGCCGCGCTCTCTGCCAAGAAACGTACCCCGCAGTTCCGGCCCCATTAGGCGATGGCCGCCGCCACCGGCCTTACAACGCTAATTGTAGGGCGCAGCACCATCGCTGGCTATCGCTGGCCATTGCGTCCAGCCCTAAGTCACCCTCTGATGGGTGATGCCGGCGGCCAGGCCCGCTGGCACGCTAACCGCACACGAACAGGTAGACCGGAAGGCGAAAACCCGGGTGCGATCATCCACATACGAGATCACCTTCAGGGGCCAGGCGGGCGCCGCGACCCGAGCGGAATTCGACGACTGCCAGATCACCACCAGCCCGGACACGACCACTCTTCGCTGCGAGCTGCCAGATCAGGCCGCGCTGGCCGGGCTCATCCAGCGGATCATCGGCCTGCGGCTTGAAATCACCCACGTGCTTCTCGTCGAGCCCGCCACCGCGCCCTAGCTGATCTCGCCTAGATCCCGCATAGATCCGGCTTAGGTCGTGGCGCATTTCCGACAGCACTGCGACCCAGATCACATGACCCAAATCACACCGGGACGTGGGACGTTTGACCCTGCCATGGGCGACGGGAGATCAGGCAAGAGTGGACTATAGAGAGAAGAGCCGGAATCGTTCGGGCCAACCTTGACCGCGGGTGTGCCGCGCGCGTTAGACCTGGGCAGGAGTGATGGCAATGTTTGACGCAGACCGTATCGAGGATGAGACAAGCCTTCCTGAGCTGGCCAAGTGGGTCAGCGAGATCGCCGACTTGACCAAGCCCGACGACGTCGTATGGTGCGACGGCTCGCAGGCCGAATGGGACCGGCTGACCAGCCTGCTCGTCGAGGGCGGGACCTTTACGCGGCTGAACCCGGAGCTTCGGCCGAACAGCTTCTACTGCGCGTCTGACCCCAGCGACGTAGCACGCGTCGAGGACCGGACGTTTATTTGCTCGGAGCGCGAGCAAGACGCGGGCCCGACCAACAACTGGATCGCGCCCGACGAAATGCGCAATACCTTCGCGGAGATCTTCGACGGGTGCATGCGCGGCCGCACCATGTACGTGATCCCGTTCTGCATGGGCCCGCTCGGCAGCAGCATCTCCCAGCTCGGAGTCGAGATCACCGACTCGCCGTACGTGGCGGTGTCGATGCGGATCATGACCAGGATGGGCACGCCCGCGCTGCGCTCCATCGAGGAGAGCGGGTCGTTCGTCAAGGCCGTCCACTCGGTCGGCGCCCCGCTCGAGCCCGGTTCTGGGGTCCAGGCCGACGTGCCGTGGCCCTGCAACCAGGTCAAGTACATCTCCCACTTCCCCGAGACCAGGGAGATCTGGTCCTACGGCTCGGGCTACGGCGGGAATGCGCTGCTCGGCAAGAAGTGCTACGCGCTGCGGATCGCCTCGGTCATGGCGCGAGATGAGGGCTGGCTGGCCGAGCACATGCTCATTCTCAAGATCACTCCCCCGGCGGAGGCCGGCGAGGCGGTTGAGGCGAGGTACATCGCGGCAGCCTTCCCGTCCGCGTGCGGCAAGACCAACCTGGCCATGCTGGCGCCGACGATCCCGGGCTGGAAAGTCGAGACCATCGGCGACGACATCGCCTGGATGCGGTTCGGCGCGGACGGCCGGCTGTACGCGATCAACCCGGAGGCCGGCTTCTTCGGCGTCGCGCCGGGCACGGGCGCCAAGACCAACGCCAACGCGGTCGCGACCTTCACGGCCAACAGCATCTTCACCAACGTCGCGCTGACCGACGACGGCGACGTGTGGTGGGAGGGCCTGACCGACGAGCCGCCCGCGCACCTGACCGACTGGAAGGGCCGGGACTGGACCCCGGACTCGTCCGAGCCCGCCGCGCACCCCAACTCCCGGTTCACCACCCCCGCCGACCAGTGCCCCATCATCGCGCCGGAGTGGGACGACCCTGCGGGCGTGCCGATCTCGGCGATCTTGTTCGGCGGCCGGCGCGCCAGCACCGTCCCGCTGGTGATCGAGTCCTTCGACTGGGATCACGGGGTCTTCCTCGGGGCCAACATCGCGTCGGAGAAGACCGCCGCGGCCGAGGGCAAGGTCGGCGAGCTGCGGCACGACCCGTTCGCGATGCTGCCGTTCTGCGGCTACAACATGGGCGACTACTTCGCTTACTGGCTTCGTGTTGGCCAGACCGCGGATCCGGCCAAGCTGCCAAGGCTGTTCTACGTCAACTGGTTCCGCAAGAACGCCAGCGGCAAGTTCGTCTGGCCCGGCTTCGGCGAGAATATCCGGGTGCTGAAGTGGATCATCCAGCGACTCTCCGGTGACGCCACGGCGGTTTCGAGCCCGATCGGGAACCTGCCCGCGCCCGGCTCGCTGGACCTGGACGGCCTGGACATCAGCTGGGCTGACCTGGACCTGCTGCTCACGGTGGACACGCAAGCCTGGAAGCTGGAGGCGGAGCACATCCCCGAGTTCTTCCGCACCTTCGGTGAGCACCTGCCCGCCCGGCTCTGGGAGCAGCACGAGGACCTGGTCGACCGCCTCGGCTAAGGTGGGGCCCCGGTGGCTGAGCAGCGGGTCTTGGGCATTGTCCTCGCGGGCGCCGAGGGCAAGCGGCTGCGGCCGTTGACCGAGGACCGGGCCAAATCAGCCGTGCCGTTCGGCGGCCTGTACCGGCTGGTGGATTTCACGCTGTCCAACCTGGCCAACGGGGGCATCTACCGGATCTGCGTGCTCACCCAGTACAAGAGCCACAGCCTGGACCGGCATATCACTACCACGTGGCGGCTGAACAGCCTGCTAGGCAACTACGTGACGCCGGTGCCGGCCCAGCAGCGGCGCGGCCCGCACTGGCAGACCGGCTCGGCGGACGCGATCTACCAGTCGCTGAACCTCATCTACGACGACCGGCCCGACCTCGTGGCGGTCTTCGGGGCCGATCACGTCTACCGGATGGACCCGGCGCAGATGATCGAGGCGCACACAGCCTGGGGCGCGGGGGTCACGGTCGCCGCGATCGGAGTCCCGAGGACGGCAGCCACGGGCTTCGGCGTCGTGCAGGCCGCGCCGGACGGCCACCGCATCGAGGCGTTCATGGAAAAGCCCGCCGACCCGCCTCACCTTCGTGGCTCACCGGACGAGGCGTTCGCGTCCATGGGCAACTACGTGTTCGACCGCGACGTGCTGGTCGAGGCGCTGCGCTGGGACGCCGCCGACGTCGGCAGCCGGCACAGCATCGGCGCCGATATCATCCCGAAGCTGGCCGCCGACGGCTCGGCGCACGTCTACGACTTCGGCCAGAACAAGGTGCCCGGCGCCGACGGGCGCGACCACGGTTACTGGCGGGAAGTCGGGACGCTCGACTCCTACTTCGACGCGAACATGGACCTGTGCGCCGTGCACCCGGTGTTCAACCTCTACAACGACCAGTGGCCGATCCTGACCAGCGTGCCGTCGCAGCCGCCGGCCAAGTTCGTTCATGAGGAGGGCGACCGGGTGGGCCGGGCGATCAACAGCGTGGTCAGCAACGGGGTCATCGTCTCGGGCGGGCTGGTGCGGAACTCGGTGTTGTCGCCGGGGGTTCGGGTGGACAGCTGGGCTCGGGTCGAGCGATCCGTGATCCTGGACAACTCGCGGGTCGCGCGGCACGCCGTGGTGGAGAACGCGATCCTGGACAAGAACGTCGTGGTTATGGACGGCGCCACGGTGGGCGTGGACAAGGGGCACGACCGGGCCCGCGGTTTCGTGGTGTCCAGCGGCGGGGTCACCGTGGTGGGCAAGGGGAAAGTGGTGACACCCTGAGCGCCGGCCGCCACGATCGGCCGTGAACTTATTGGCCGTCCGGGAAATCAGAATCTTTTCATGCCGAACGGCCCGCGGTGCACGTTCTGGCCAGCCTGACAGCGCGCGCAAGGGGCCATGGTTGCGACAGCGTGCCCCGTCTTTGGGGCAGAGTGCCGTTTCTCGCTAGCGTCCCGGACTTGCGTTCCCTTACCACCACGTGAGTCGCATTTCATCTCAGATTCCTGCCGGATGGTGACGTGACGCTTAGCACGCGGTCTGCTGGTGGCATGGCTGACACGAGGCTTGAGCCGCTGGTGCTGTCCGGGGCCGAGCGGCGGACGCTGGAGAACCGGGCGAAGCGGCGCAAGACCGCGCAGGGGCTGGCGCTGCGGGCCCGGATCGTGCTGGCCCGCGCGGATGGCGGGCCTAACATTGCGGTGGCCGCGCGGCTGGGCGTCAGCCGGGCCACCGTCAGGAAGTGGCGGACCCGGTTCCTGGCCCGGCGGCTGGATGGCCTGGGCGATGAGCCCCGGCCCGGGGTGCCGCGCACTATCACCGGCGCCCAGGTGGAAGAGGTGGTGGTGCGCACCCTGGAGGAGGTGCCCGAGGGGGCCACGCACTGGTCCAAGCGGGAGCTGGCCAGGCGGGTGGGGATCTCCCCGACGTCCGTGTACCGTATCTGGCGGGCCTTCGGCTTGCAGCCGCACCGGGTGGAGGAGTTCAAGATCTCCCCCGATCCGCTGCTGATTGACAAGATCCGCGACGTGACCGGCCTGTACCTGGCCCCGCCGGCGAACGCGGCGGTCTTCGTGGCCGACGAGAAGCCGCAGATCCAGGCGCTGGAACGGACAGCGCCGGTGCTGCCGATGATCCCCGGGGTGCCCGAACGGCGCAGCCATGACTATGTCCGGCACGGCACCATCGACTTGTTCGCCGCGCTGAACACCGCCACCGGCAAGGTGATCAGCCGGCTGTCCGCCCGGCACCGCGCCGTGGACTTCCGCTTCCTGGACCAGATCGACCGGCACACCGAGCCCGGCCTGGCCATCCACGTCATCTGCGATTTATCCTGTCCGCGCACAAGGCACCCGCAGTCCAGAAGTGGCTGCTGGCCCACCCGCGCGTCCAGCTGCACTTCACGCCAACGTATTCGTCGTGGATCAGCCAGGTCGAGCGGTGGTTCGCCGAACTGCAGCGGCGCTGCCTGGACCGCGGCGTGTTCTGCTCCCTGGATGAGCTCACCACCGCGCTGGAGGACTGGATCAAGTTCTGGAACGACAACGCCCGGCCGTTCAAGTGGACCAAGACCGCCGACCAGATCATCGACCGAATCTGCCGCTACTGCTCACGCATCTCCGGACCGGCACGCTAGGATCGCGCGTCCCCCGTCTGGGGTGCGTGGGTCCCGTGGTGCCGGGCGGGCTGGGCGTGCTCGTGGTGTGCTGCCCGGCGCGGCGGGTGCGGAATTATCCGGGTGGATCGGGCCCTCCGGGTGGATCGGGTACCCCCTGGGGGCCCAGATCCACCCGGCAGGCCATTTCCACCCGGTTATCTGCGGGCCCTGGGGCGGGAGGGGCACCGGGGCCGCAAGGGAGAGCAGGAGCCGGGAGGACAGGGGTTCCGGGGTCACGGGCGTGGCGGCCGCTTGGCCGGCCGCGGCCGCTTCGCCGGCCACGGGCGGAGGCTACGAGGCCACGACGGGGCTCATGGGGGTCTGTGGTTCCAGGCGGACCGGACTTGCCCCGGTTACCTGACCGGCGCCCTAGCCCCGTCTGCCGGGGCACCGGGGGCCTGTGCGCCGCAAGCCGCGGATGGCCGCACCGGCCGGCCGGGCCCGCGGCGACGGGTCACACCGTGACCGTGGCCTCGATCACTAGCCGGCGTACTGAGCTGGCCGGACCGCTGGGGATTTATCAAAGACCCCTCTTTTGGGTAGAAAGCCACATTCATTGACTTTTCCGCCGGGTGACGGCGGCCGGGAACGGCCCGGTGGACACCCCACTGGCCTCGTCAACATCGCCAGCGCACTGAGGGATCACCCCGCGCGGGTTGCGGAGCCGGGATCCCGGCGTCGTCCCCTGGAGTGGGGCCGGCCTGCAGGCGGGCGCCGCGGGTCGATACGCCAGTGCCATGATGGCCTTATGCCAGGTACGAGTGCCGGACCGGCGCGCCCCAGTTGGTGGCCCGGAGCAGTGACGTGGCCGAACAGGCCGGCCCGCTCGTGCACGCCCTGTTCCGCATCTCCCGGAAGAACCGGGCCGTGGCGGCGGAGTACCTGCGGCCCCTGGGCCTGTACCCGGGCCAGGAACTGCTGCTGTTGCAGCTGCCCGACGGGGAATGCCGCTCCCAGGCCGCACTGGTCGACGCCCTCGGTCTCGACCACTCGACGGTGACCAAGATGCTCCAGCGCCTGGAGCGCGCCGGGGTCGTCGCCCGGCGTCAGTCGCAGGACGACCGGCGGGTGGTCCTGGTGCACCTGACCGAGGAGGGCTGCGCCCACCGGCGGGCCGCCGAGGATATGTGGGCCCGGCTGGAGGCGGCCACCAGCGGCGCCCTGTCGGAGCGGCAGCGCACCCAGCTGCTAGGGCTGCTCCGCCGCGTCGAGGCTCACCTGGACCAGCCGGACGCCAGCTAAGCGGGCAGGGCTAAGCGGGCAGGGCTAAGCGGGCAGGGTTTCCCGTTTGCGTACCGTGCCGTCGGCCATGACGTCGCCGCCGTCGCAGCACCACTGGACCTGGCCGCCCTCGAACTGCTCGTTGTAGAGCGAGGCGTAGAGGCCGCCCTGGCGGAGCAGGTCCCGGTGGGGGCCGGATTCCACGACGCGTCCGCCGTCGATGACGTTGATGGTGTCGGCGTTGACGATAGTGGACAGGCGGTGCGCGATGGCGATGGTGGTCCGCGATCCCATCAGGGCATCCAGGGCCTTCTGCACCTCCCGCTCGCTGGCCGTGTCGAGGGCCGAGGTCGCCTCGTCCAGGATGAGGATGCGCGGGTCGTGCAGCAGGACCCGGGCGATGGCCAGGCGCTGCTTCTCGCCGCCGGACAGCCGGTAGCCGCGCTCGCCCACGAGCGTGTCGTAGCCGTCGGGGAACTCCATGATCCGGTCGTGGATATACGCCGCCCGGGCGGCTTCCTCTATCTCCTCGAGGGTGGCGGCGGGCCGGCCGTAACGGAGGTTGGCCAGGATGGTGTCGTGGAACAGGTAGCTCTCCTGGGTCACGAAGCCGATGGCGGCGGCCAGCGAAGTCTCGCGGATGCGCCGGACGTCGATCCCATCGATCTCGATCGACCCGCCGGTGACGTCGTAAAGGCGGGGAATCAGGTAGCTGATCGTGGTCTTGCCGGCGCCGCTCGGCCCGACCACGGCGACGAGATGGCCGGGTTCGGCGGTGAAGCTGACTCCGCGCAGCGCGTCGGCTTCGGCGCCGGGGTAGCGGAAATAGACGTCGGTGAGGGCGACCCGGCCGCCCGTGGTGGTCACCGGAAGATCGGTGGCGTCGGGGCGTCGACGATGTCGGGCATCACGTCGAGGTACTCGAAGATCCGGTCGAATAGGGCCAGCGACGAACGCAGCTCGACCGAGACCTGCAGCAGCTGCCCGATCGGGAAGTACAGCCGGGTCTGGAGCGTGGTGAAGGCCACGATGGTGCCGGCCGAGATGGCGGTGCCGTGCGCCAGCAGCAGGCCGGCGATGAGGTAGATCGCCGCCGGGGTGATCGACAGGAACGACTGCACCACGGCGTAGAAGCCCTGGCCGATCATCTGCTGGCGGACCTCGAGGTCGGCCAGCCGCTGGTTCTCCTGCCGGTAGCGGCCGACGTCGCGCAGTTGGCTGCCGAACACCTTGGCCAGCAGCACTCCGGACACCGACAGGGTTTCCTCGCTGATGGCGCTCATCGCTGCCAGCGACTCCTGGGTCGAGCGGGACACCTGGCGGCGCCGCTCGCCGACCATCTTGGTCAGCCAGAAGAACGCCGGTACGGTGAAGACCGCCACGATGGTCAGCTGCCAGCTGATGATGATCATCGCGACGATGCTCGAGACGAACGTGACGACGTTGGCCAGGATGGTCGAGGCGGTCGTGGTGACCACCGACTGGACACCGCCCACGTCGTTGGCCAGCCGGGACTGGATCTCGCCGGTCTTGGTGCTGGTGAAGAAGGCCAGCGACAGCGTCTGCAGGTGCGAGTAGAGCCGGTCGCGCAGGTCCCGCATGACTTGCTGCCCGACCCGGGTTGTCTCATAGGTCTGCAGGATCCCGATGGCGCCGTTGACGATCGGGACCGCGGCCATGATGGCCACCAGGATGTAGAGCAGGTGGAGATTGGGCCCGCCCTTGACGAACAGGGCCTTGTTGAACACCGCCTGGATCAGCAGCGGGTTGACGATGCCGATCGTCGAGGTCAGCACGATCAGGCCCACGACGGCCGCCACCCGGGCCCGGTAGGGCCGGAACAGCGGCACCACCCGCCGGGCAGTGTTACGGCCCGTGTGGGCAGGCGCGTCAGCCACCATGCGACCTCCTCCGGGTGAGGCTGCCTCCCCGCAGCCGACCTAATAATTGGCCGACCACATATCGCGGACGCAGACCGCGGCCCCGCACATTCAATGAAAGTGGCTCTCTACCCAAAAGAAAGGTCTTTGATAAATCCCGCAACTATCAGGCCAGGTCAGCGGGTCGTCTGGTGATCGAGGCCACGTTCCCGGTGCGACCCGGCGCGGCCGGCGCGGCCCGCCGGCGCGGCCATCTCGGGCCTTGTGACACACAGGCCCCGCAGACGCACTACCAGGACCCTAAAAGGCACCCCTCGCACGGCTGTTTCATGATCATGAGCAGTTCGGGACAAATATTGTCCCGAACTGCACACGATCATGGTCCGCGCCCGGAATGCCTCACCCTGAGGTTTCCTCATAACCGGACATAACGGATCGCTCGCAGGGCGACGGCCGCTTCATCACCGCCAGCCAGCATCCGCGCGGCTCGCCGGACGCGTCCTGCCCACTGCGAACGAGCCTGACCAGCCAGCCAAACCCGGACCACGGCCCAGGCAAGCTTCCTCAAGTTCCCAGCAGCGCGGCAGACGGGGCCAGGAGCCCGCGCCCCCCAGACGAGGACGCGCGATCCCAGCGAAAAACGGCACTCAGCCCGGAAGATTCACTAGAGCGCCACACTCATTGAATCGGCGGGGGTGGCGGGCGGTGCAGGGCGCGGGGGTGGCGGGCGGTGCAGGGCGCGGGGGTGGCGGGCGGTGCAGGGCGCGGGGGTGGCGGGCGGTGCAGGGCGCGGGGGTGGCGGGCGGTGCAGGGCGCGGGGGTGGCGGGCGGTGCAGGGCGCGGGGTGGCGAGTGCGGCAGGGCGGGCGGGGGACGCCGAGGCTTGGACCTGGCCCGTTCGGGATAGAAAACCTGCATGCGATACCTGACGGTCGCTGAGGCCTACCGGGACCTGGAGCGGGCCAGCGGGCGGCTGGCGCTGGTGGACCGGCTGGCCACGCTGCTCGCCGGGACCCCGGCCGAACTGTTGCCGGTGGTCTGCTACCTGTGCCAGGGCCTGATCGCGCCGGAGTTCGCCGGGGTGGACCTCGGCCTGGCCGAGAAGCTCGCCGTCCGCGCGGTCGCCACTGCCACCGGGGCCAGCCCTGGACAGGTCGCCGCGCTGGTCCGGGAGACCGGCGACCTGGGCCTGGCCGCCGAGCAGCTGCTGACGGTGACCGCGGCGGACCGGCTGGCCAGCCTGACCGTCACCGCCGTGGTGGACACGTTGCATCAGATCGCCGCCGCCGAGGGGGCGGGCTCGCAGGGCCGCAAGCTGGATCTGCTGGCCGGGCTGCTGGCCCGGGCCACCCCGCTGGAGGCCCGCTACCTGCTGCGCCTGGTCACCAAGGGGTTGCGGCTGGGCATCGGCACGCCGACCATCCTGGACGCGCTGGCCCAGGTCTACACCGGCAGCCGGGCCGCCCGGCCGGTGCTGGAACGCGCCTACAACATCTGCTGCGACCTGGGCCGGGTCGCCGCCGCCCTGGCCGCCGGGGGCCTGAGCGCGGTCGAGCAGATCCACGTCCGCCCGGGCAGCCCGGTGCGGGCGATGCTGGCCCAGCGGCTGTCCGAGGCCGACCAGATCCTGGCCAAGCTGGGCGGACGATGCTCGGCCGAGTACAAGTACGACGGCGTCCGGGTCCAGGCGCACCGCACCGCCGACGGGGAAATCGAGCTGTTCACCCGGCGGCTGGAGCGCGTGTCCGCCCAGTTCCCCGACGTCGTGGCGACCCTCGCCGCCGGGCTCGGGCCCCGCGAGGCGATCCTCGAGGGCGAGGTGGTCGCCTACGACGCGGCCGCTGGGGAGCTGCACCCGTTCGGCGAGGTCATGTTCCGGCGGCGCAAGCACGGGATCGACCAGGCCGTGCTGGACGTGCCGGTGGGGCTGTTCTGCTTCGAGCTGCTCTACGCCGACGGCCAGGACCTGACCCAGCTGCCCTACCCCCAGCGCCGGGCCGCGCTCAGCAACGCGATCACCGTCTCGGACCGCCTGCGGCTCACCACCGCCGCCGAGGTCGACGACCCGGCGGCGCTGGACGCGACCTTCGAGCAGGCGGTCACCGACGGTTGCGAGGGGCTGGTGTGCAAGTCGGTCGGCCCGGACTCGATCTACCAGGCGGGCGCCCGCGGCTGGAATTGGATCAAGCTCAAGCGGGACTACCGGACTGAACTATCCGACACCGTCGACCTGGTCGTCGTCGGCGCGTTCGCCGGGCGCGGCCGTCGCGCCGGGGTCTACGGCGCGCTGCTGCTGGCCGCCTACGACCCGGCCGCCGACCTGTTCCGCACCGTGAGCAAGTGCGGCACCGGCTTCTCCGACGCCGACCTGGCCGCGCTGCCGGAACGGCTCGCGCCGCTGGCCGCCCCGCACCGGGGCGCCCGGGTCGACGCCCGCCAGCAGCCCGACGTGTGGTTCGAGCCGGGGGTCGTGCTGGAGATCCTGTCCGCCGAGCTCACCCTGTCCCCGAACTACACCGCCGCCTGGGGCGTGATCAAGCCCGACGCCGGCCTGGCCATGCGCTTCCCCCGGTTCACCGGCCGGTGGCGCGACGACAAGGCCCCGGAAGACGCCACCACCACCGGTGAACTGGTCGAGCTGTTCCTGGGCGCCAGGAAACAGCCGACTACCTAGGGACCGGCCGGGTGTCGCGGGCCTGAAGCGCTTCCCCGCAGGCCTCGCATATCACCTGGGCCTCCAGCTGGTGCCCGCACTTGTGCCGCAGGACCAGCGGCGGGCCGCCGTCGCCGGCCAGGTACTGATCGCCCCAGCGCATCAGCGTGACGATGACGGGGTACAGATCGCGGCCCGCGTCGGTCAGGAAGTACTCGAAGCGGGCTGGGTGCTCGTTGTACTGCCGCCGCTCGAGGATCCCGGCGCCGACCAGGGTGCGGAGCCGGGCCGCGAACGTGTCCCGCGGCGCCCCGGTGCGGCGCACCATCTCGTCGAACTTGCGGTTGCCGAGGAAGACCTCGCGCACGGCCAGCAGCGCCCACTTCTCGCCGACGATGTCCAGGGTGCGGGCGATGGAGCAGGGCCGCGGCTCGGAAGAGATACTAGCCACGCTCCTAGCGTACCTCCTAAGTTGGATTTCTGGACGCACTGGTGGGTGGTGGGATATGGTGGATCCAGATTCCGGACTTACTAGGAGGACGGCCAGTGAGCTTCACACCCTCGGCGAAGGTAGCCGCGCCGGATGGCCGTCGGGTCACCGCCGTGGTGGGCGTGTTGTCCCTGGCCGTGTTCATGTCCAGCCTGGACCTGTTCATCGTCAACCTGGCCTTCCCGTCCATCGCCAAGCAGTACCCGGGCACCAGCCTGAGTTCGCTGTCCTGGGTGCTGAACGGCTACACGATCGTGTTCGCGGCGGTGCTGGTGCCGGCCGGCCGGTGGGCCGACCGGGTCGGGCGGCGCCGGGCGCTGGTCGTCGGGCTGGCCGCGTTCAGCGTCGGGTCGCTGCTGTGCGGGCTGGCGCCAGGCGTGGCCGCGCTGATCGTGGCCCGGGTCATCCAGGCGGCCGGGGCCGGGGTGATGGTGCCCGCGTCGCTGTCGCTCGTGCTGGCCGCCGTTCCCGCCCCGGCCCGGGCGAAGGCCCTGGGCACCTGGTCGGCCCTGGGTGCCCTGGGCGCCGCGCTCGGCCCGGTGATCGGCGGCAGCCTGGTGGAGATCAACTGGCGCTGGGTGTTCTGGGTCAACCTGCCGGTCGGGCTGGCCGCCATGATCCTGGCCGTCAAGGTGGTGCCCGAGAGCAAAGACGAACGGGCCAGCGGACGGCCCGACCTGATCGGCGCGGGCCTGCTGGCCGCGGCCGTCGGCCTGGTCGCGCTCGCCCTGGTCAAGGCGCCCGGCTGGGGCTGGGGCTCGGCCGGCTTCATCGGCCTGCTGGCCGCCTCGCTGGCCTGCGGCACGGCTATGGTGATGCGCTCACGGCGGCACCACTCCCCCGTCATCGAACTGGAATTGCTTCGCTCCCGGACTTTCAGCGGCGCGTTCGGCGCCTCGATCTTGTACTATGCCGGTTTCGGGGCCTTCGTGCTCAGCGCGGTCGAGTTCCTTACCGGCGTGTGGCACTACTCCCCCGTGCTGGCCGGCCTGGCCATCGCGCCCGGGCCGCTCATGGTCCTGCCGTTCGCCCGCATCGCCGCGCCGCGGCTGGCGGCCAGGCTCGGCGGCCCCGGCTGGGTCGCGGTGATCGGCTGCGCCGTCAACGCCGGAGCCCAACTGCTGTGGCTCAGCCGGATCCAGTCCGAGCCGGCCTACCTGACCCACCTGCTCCCCGCTCAGCTCCTGGGGGGCGCGGGGGTCGGCCTGACGATTCCGTCACTACTGGGTGCGGGGAGCACCTCGCTCAAGCCGGGCTCGTTCGGCACCGGCAGCGGGATCCTGAACATGGCGCGGCAGATCGGCACCGTGCTCGGGGTGGCCGGCCTGGTGGCCATCTTGTCCCGGGTGTCCCGCACCGACCCGGTCACGGCTTACCGCAACGGCCTGATCCTGGTCATCGCGTTCTTCGCGGCCGCGGGCGTGGTTTCCGCCGTGCTGCTGACCGCCCGGCCGGCGGCGGCCCGCACCTCCGCCGCGCCCGCCGGTCCGCAGCAGGCCGGCGAACTGATCAAGACCTTTGAGGCCGAACGAGGTGCCGTCTAGCGGGCGCCAGCCTCGAGCCTCTCCCGGCCCAGCGCTGGCGCCGGCCAAGGTGGACGTGCGAGCCTGTAGGCATAACTCTCGGCGCGGAGAGGAGATGCTGACATGCAGGCGACCATCGGCGACCGTATCTGCATTCACGGCAACATTGTCGGGCACAAGGACAAGAACGGCGAGATCGTCGAGGTGCACGGCACCCAGGGAGGGCCGCCCTACCTGGTGAAGTTCGACGACGGCCACACCCGGCTCATCTTTCCCGGACCCGATACGGTGATCGAGCACCTGACGTCAGGCTAGACGGACCCTTCGTCAGCGGTCCCCGGAGAGCCTGCCTTGGGCTCTCCGGCACAGCGCGGACATAGGGCACCTTCTGGCCAGAGGCACGCCAGATGCCGCCACGAAAGGCAGGCCCTAGGCAGGCCCAGATTCACGATAAGCGCCGGTAGGCAGCCTGGCCTATGGCGGGGCCGCGAAAAACGCCAGTCTTGTGGTCAGTGCTGCCTATGTGAGTGCCAAATCAGCTGTCCAGCAGGACTGCACGCTTTGATTGGTATCCATCCGTCAGCGCGGCGAGAGCGGAGGCATGCTGCAGACATCTGTGGGCATTGGCTGCCAAGTCGATGACCTTGCCTTGAGGTGCGGGAGATCTAGCTGGGAGTGACGGGCCTGCCGTGACTGTCGGAATAATTTGGTGGGGGCGGTTGCGCACGGGCGCCTCGATCAACTTGGACTGACAAAAACGCTGGTCAGAGGCCACCAAACCGCAAGGGACTAACACAAAGGCGAAATGTCCCGTAGGCTAAGTGCGTGATGGCTGAGTGCGGGCTGGCCCACTGCCACCTCGCGTCACGCCATCCGGACGGAGGGGGGCATGATGCCGGAGCGGAGCATGGACCCGAGCGTCTACCGCAGAAGACTACGAAACACTCTACGACGAACGCGGGAGTCCCGGGGGATAATCCAGACTACTGCCGCCAAGGAGATGACATGGTCCGTGTCGAAGCTTATTCGTATCGAAACCGGAACGGTGACAATATCTGTCAACGACTTGAAGGCACTACTTACGTACTATGATATTACCGATAAGGAGGAAATTAGTAGCCTGATCGAAATGGCCAAGAACTCCCGGAGGAGTTCCTGGCTAAGTATGTACAAAGGGATTGTAAGCGACGTCTTTCTAGCATTTCTCGGCCACGAGGATGCCGCGGTAAGAAGTTATAGTTTCCAGCCGATTCTAGTTCCAGGCCTCCTGCAAACCGACGATTACGCGACAGAAGTGCTGCAAGTCATGCGCGGCTCAAGGGACCCAAAGATCATAAACGGCATCGTTGAGCTGAGAATCGCCAGGCAAGAGAGAGTCTTCTCGCGAACAGATGGAATTAAGCTTCACTATCTACTGGACGAGTCAGTCGTCCGCCGGGTAGTTGGCGGGCCAGAGGTTATGAAGCGGCAAGTGAGCCACTTGATAGACTCCTGCCAGCGAGACAACCTTTCGATTCGTATCATACCTTACTCGATGGGTATATACCGGAGTATGCGAGTTCCATTCGTCGTCCTTGAGTTCAGCGATCCTGAGGACGAAGCAATTCTTTATCTCGAGTATCCGCAGGGCGAATCGCTCATCAGGGAAGACGGGCCATTCGATGACGGTGGCACAGCGCCTGCGTCGTCACCACCCACGACTCCGCCGACATACTTGCAGATCTTCGCTGAAGTCCAGCAACGCACATCGGAAGCAGAGACGATCCAGATTCTGCAGAGCGCACTTCGGGAATTGGACTCCTAGAGCTGCATCAGCCTACGTTCGCCCGGTCCACGATCGGACAGCTTCCTTAAGGGAGGTCAGCCGGCGGAACCGGGAGGGCTGGCCGCCCCGCACTCGGGCACAGCAAGGTGCGGCGATTGAGCGGTCCGGCACAGGGGTCCGGCACAGGGGGTGCGGCCGCTAAGCGGTCCGGCATAGGGAGGCGCGGCCGCTGAGCGCTGGCCTCCGCTCACGCATGCGTCGTGTGCGTCACCTGACGCCCACTGCCGGCGTCCGCATCCGCTCCCGTCCAACCGCCCTAGCTGCGCATCAGGGCGGACCTCGCGATCCACCGGCGACTGGCCAGACCTGCGCCCGGATGAGACTGTACGCTTGTCGTATGCCTTAGGTACTGCTATCATACGTACAACGTTGTAATTAATATCAATATATCTGTCTTCATTTACCGGCAAGCAGCCTCGGAGCTGCTTGAGTTCAAGGTTTGCTTTTGACTACTTCTTCTTCCCTGACCTGAACCTCACGTCACATTTACGGAAGAATACGCAGCGTGATAAGTCGCTGACTGTTTCGATACAAGGTGTTCGGCACTGTACGTACCTAAGGACGGTTCGGATGAGCGAACCAGGCATCAACACTGACCAGTCACGAATCAGTCCGTCACGACGGGCCGACCTATCGCCGCGGATCTCGCTCGAAGCACCGAGCGGAAGGGTGCACTTTGCCCGGATACGAAGGATGTTCCTCAGCTGGCGGTCGGTGCCATTTGTAGAGAGGACTGTCGATTACACCATCTTGGAAGGCCATCCGACAGACAGGGCTGACGTCGATCTCACCATCGACTAACCGAAAGACCACGTCTGCCGCCGTCTGCTGGTCAGAACACCTTCAGTCGCTCTAGCTCGGACTCTGCAGCTTCCCGGACGTAGACGGACCCGCCGCGGGCGGTGACCTGCTCTAGGTAGGCGTAGACCTGCAGGGCCCGGTTCACGGTGTCGGTCTTGGTGTCACCCGTCAGTTCTGTGGCCAGGTCCAGGGCACGAGAGGCCCGTCCAGTCAGGTTCACGGTGATCCGCTCGAGCGGCCCGTTGCTGCCGTTGCCCCGTCCGCCGGACCTGGTGTCATCCTGGCCGGTCGTTGTCTTTGCGGGCATGGCAAATAATCCCTTCCCTCGATACATCTTGACCACGGCCCTCTCCGCTGGTCAGCGGATGTCTACCCCCCATCGCTGGAGACGCGCCCTCGGGTGCGCTGCGAGTCCGTGCGGGCTGGCTTTGCCGTTCATCACCAGCCGCTCGACCTTCTCATCTTGACCTAGTATCGCCCACACTGTGCCATATGTCAATACAGCAGCTGTCAATCAGCATGGTGGCTTGCTGCCACTAACCGGTAGAGATGGAAGTACAAGTATGCCGTCCGACGCACTTCCCTCGCCTACTGTATGAATGATCTGGTGTATGCTTCCCCCAGATTGCCTGTATCCCTGCTGAGCGCATCCGCACCCGAGGAGCCCGACTATGGGCAGCATCGCTAAGCACACTGACCTGAGCTGGGAGGTCCCCGGACTCAGGGCCCATGTAGACGTGCCGCTCGAGGACACCGAGTCCCAGGTCCTCGGACATGGAACCTCGTCTGGCATCGGCTCCGCCTGGATGCAGGCACGGAACCTCGGATCATGGGACGATGGCAACGAGCAGCCCGGGCTAGAAGACTTTTAGCAGCTCTAGTTCAGGCTCTGCTGCTTCCCGGACATAGACGGACCCGCCGCGGGCGGTGACCTGCTCCAGGTAGGCGTAGACCTGCAGGGCCCGGTTCACGGTGTCGGTCTTGGTGTCACCCGTCAGTTCTGTGGCCAGGTCCAGGGCACGAGAGGCCCGTCCAGTCAGGTTCACGGTGATCCGCTCGAGTGGCCCGTTGCTGCCGTTGCCCTGTCCGTCCGACTTGCTGGTGACCCGGCTGACCGAATGAGTACCGGAGCGCTCAGCCGCAGAACCAGCATCCCGATCGGTCGTCGCTGCAGGCATAGCGAACTCCTTTCCTCCACACGCGCAAGGTACAGCCCACCCGCTGGCCAGCGGGTGCGTCCCTGCGCCACTGGAGACCCCGGGCGTGCGGCATTGACGAACCTACGCCCATCCCCCCGGCCGTTCGGCCGCCTTTCACAACTTTAGTATGGTTTCCGTCATAGCATATGTCAAATAAGATTTGCCAAGCAGTATGGTTACATGTTGCTAACACTCATCGTTCTTACGTTGATTGACATCCTACCGGCTGCCGATCGTACATATATCGTGTTGACATAGCGTGTTACAATCCTGCCAGTTCGCCTATATCCCCGCTCAGCGCGCCGCATCGAGGAGGACCGTGGGCAAGACCGTCAAACACACCGACCACAGTAGTGAGGATCCCGGATCTCGCGCCATCGTAGAGAACCTGCCGCGTGCGGCCATCGAGCTCGGTGGCCAGCTGCCCCCGTCGGCGGCGAGCTGACCATGACGCTACTATGCGCTACCGCCTTACTACGTGGCGACGTTCGGTAGTGATTTCAACTAACGGACATGGCACCCGGACACAATAAAGCGCGGACTCGGCAGATCCGGTTTGCCCCGCCTACGCAACTTGCTCGCCTACGAACGAGCAAAACATCACTTCACGCAATCAGTGCCGGGGCTAGTATTCGCAGGCAACCGGCACAGGTCATAGCTGAGCTGGACCCTGGAGCACACATCGGGCGCCGGTTCGGCACCAACAGAATCGATAACGCAACATGGCCGACATTCACTGCGTGACAGCAGCAGCGCGAAAGCTGTACCGCACCCAAGTTAACTACTGGCGTCAAAGGCAGCTAACGCCGGGCCTACAGGCCACGCTGCCGCATAGGAAGATGCAACCAACCCCGGCCGGGCTGTCCTGGGTTTCCGGCTCCTGGGTACCTCGATCAAGCCTCAACCTGGAGGAGTATCGTGTCGCAGGTGCCCCACCGAAACCGGACACATGGAGCGGAGATGCCTGAAAGTCATGCTATCGCCCTTTCATGGCGAAAAAGTTCGGCTAGTGCGACTGGAGATTGCGTAGAAGTGGCCCTCTCCAGCGAGTCGATCCTCGTAAGAGATTCAAAACAAATTATCCCATATATCCTGAAGTTTACATCTGCCGGATGGCGGGCATTCTTGTCCGGCGTCCAGGCTGGCGAATTCGATCTGGCGAACCTGGAAACTTCAGGAACACCAGTACCAAGGAGGGGCGGGTCAACCTGGGACATCCACTCGACGGGATTCGTGACCTAGCAGGTTTCCCAGCTTCGATCCACTAATGACCTTGGCTTCGTGGCCTGAGGCTGTGGCAGTTGGCCGTTTCTGTCGGGCCGGGCCTAGCGGCCCGACTGCCGCGGTGGTGATGCCGTACGCTCAGGCTCGCCACCTCGCGTACGGTCACCGCCTCGGTCACCGCCCAGATCGGACTCCTCCTCGACCCGAAAGCCACCCGGTTGGCCGGGGCTTGACTACTGACGTGTGGCCGGGCGGTGCTTACCGCCCGGCCACACGTCGCGCATTGCTAGCCGCCTGATGAGACCGCTATCCGCAGATCCCGTCGGCCGTCCAAGGTGGCCTTCTGGCCGTCATAGAGCGCCGAGTGCCGACACCGCAGAAACTGCCGGTCTCGGGCCATCGACGCGGCGACCCCGAACACGGGGCGCAGTATCTTGCTGGGGTGATGCGCAGGCACAAGGGGTGTTACATATCGACCGGCAGGTTGTCTGCAGCCTGCCAGAACCGACCGCAGACGCTGAATGGCGAGCGACGTAGTGGTTCGGGGTGCGCAGGGCACGGAGCGGGATCCGGCCACGGCGAGCAGGGTGGCCAGCGAATGGATCGTCAGGATTAGCGACCATCGTTGGAGTATTTCGGGGCTTTGCGTTTTCGACGTTGGGCTCATGAGAGGCCCTCCTAATGAACATGGGTGAATTCTCGTCCTAGGCTCAGCAGTGAGTGCAACTCATTACCGAGCATGGCGCAGGTGTATCAAGATCTCGGCTGAATTGAGGAGCTACCCGACTATCTTCAGCCGTTCCAGCGCTGCGCCTTCTTGTTCGCTTACGTGAACCGAGCCCCCGTCCCGGATCACCTTCTCGAGGTAGGCGTATATCTGTATCGCGCGGTTGATGGTGTCTGTCTTGGTGTCGCCGCTCAGCTCTACCGCAAGCTCGAGCGCTGACGACGAACGCGGAGTCAGGTTCACCGTGATTCGTTCAAGACCACGGCCACCTCTACGTCGTGACCACTGTGCACTGTGTTCAGTCCCCTCTTCGATCTTGCTTGGCATTTTTCACCCTCCTGATAAGGGCTAGATCCCCCGTCGGATTGATTCCGACCAATCCGGCCAGCCCCGGCTTCGCCGGTGCTGCCATGCCCCCGAGCTCCGGCCCGATCCAGCAGCTTCCGCTAGAGGCCTGGTCTTTGGCTGTCGCACAATCACCTCCCCTCTGCAGGTACGCCCGGCGTCGGGCGACGTCGACGGCTCCCCGCCGGCCCTCTGCGCTGCCAGATGCGGCACTCCGAGCCCGTGGCTCAGCACGTGAAGGTGGCAGAAGTACACCTTCCATGTGGCTAACATACTGCTATAGTACGCGTAAAAACCAGTTAGATGTCAACTATTGAATATCTATCAGATGTATGATAGATCATAATCAGCAGCACGAGGTACATACGCCTGGCGAGGAGGATGCTCTATGATCTAGCCGGACAGCCACGAGTACACCTCCCGCATGATGTCCGCCAGGACGGGCCGTGCTGCAAGCGCTGGGTCCGGGAAGTGCGGCCACAGTTCGGTCGTAAGGAATCAGATGGACCAACTCCGCAGACAGACCGATTTGTCGCGAGAGCGGCCGAGTCGCCGCTCTTGGCTACCAGCCCACCGTCCGACGAAGGCCATCGGCAAACACCGGCGTGCACGTCTGCGGCTGCGGCGGACTAGGCCCGCGGCAGAGGTGCCCGTAGCCCGGATTATCAACCTTTCCGAGCTTGAAGGCGACCCGACTGACCGCGCAGATCAGGGAATGCTAACGCTCGACCTCGAGATACGCCCTCTTCGAGGCCAGATTCGGTTGGGGATCGAGGCTCCGGCGGATTCCCGGCAAGGCATCGCGATGACGGCTGTCATCCTGCTCGGCATGGGGGGAGTCTTGGGTGCTTGCGGCTTTGCCGCAAGTCACTTCTGGCGGTTGCCCCCGGCATTCTCGGCCGTTGTCACCGCACTGTTGTTCGTTTCACCGATCATCACGTATAGCGGACTGCGCCGGCGCGGGTAGCCACAGTGTAGCTCTAGCGCCTCGCTCTGCGCCGGCCTCCGGTCTGCGACCCATGTTCAGCAGCCGCTGCGAATAATGCGGCGTCCTCGGTTCGGTGGCCCTGGCAGCTGGCCGCTGCGGTGACAAGCTCGGCCAGTTCCTCGCGGGTCGGGCCAGCAGGGATGGGCGGACGCCAGCCGCTGGCGTAGATGGCCCGGGCCCGGGCCTGGACGACGTCGAGGCTGTCAGGCAGGGCGAGCATAGCCTGGTAGGGCCCCACGACCTTGATCATCTCCGGGTCGGCCTGCACCGCCGCCATGATCAGGTCCGACGGGAGCCGTCGGGTGAGGTCAACGTCCTGGCCCGACCAGCGCCGGATCAGGTCCGCGTCCCAGTGGACGTGATCGTCGAACCAGGGCTTGACGTTGCGGGTGCACCAGTGGTCGAACGCCATCGAGCAGGACGTGAAATCGCGCCCGTGCTCTTCCAGCAGGCCGATCAGCCGCCGGGCCTGCAGCAGCGAGGTGGTCACGCCCCGCCCGAGCGACGGGTTGGTGGTGCACACGGCGTCGCCGACGTAGATCAGCCCGTCGAGCGCGACGCGGCCGGCATCGTTCAGTTGACCCCGGTAGCTGTTGTACAGCCGCCCGCCCGGCAGGACCGGGGTGATCGCCCGGGATCGTCCCGGATCGGTCCAGGCGGCCAGGGCGGGGATCGCCTGGGCAGCGGCCTCGAACGCCGCCTGGGATCGCAGCGTCGCGAGCTGGCGGTCCGTGCTGGCCCGGGTAATCAAGGCGGACAGGATCCGGTTGTCGTGGACGAACACGGCCACCAGGTAACCGGAGTAGATCTCAACCACCCCGAACGGCGCGTTGACCGGCCCGTCCGGGGCACCTGGCAGCATCTGATACTGCCGTGACACGTAAGCGATCCCGCAGTCACCACCTTCTACCGGTCCCCGCAACGCCCGGGTAAGGCGGCCCGCGCGACCGCCTGCGTCGATGACCAGATCGGCATCGACCTGACGGCGGCCCACTCTGAGCCCGATGGCACGTCCCCGCGCAGCGGACACCTCATCGACGTGACCAGTACGCAGCGTCACCCCCGGCTCGGCTTCGGCGGCTGATCGCAGGACCCGCTCGAACGTGAGGCGCCGACAGTGCAGCCCGGCCTGCGCGCCGGGTTGGCCAGGCAGTGTGGCTGGCGCCGCTCCGGCCGCGAGCAGGCCGTGCCACACCTCGGGCATCTCGGCGAACAGCGCATCGGCGACCTGCTGACGGAAAAAGTGCGGGTGGTGGAACTGCATCACGCCCTTGCGGTCCCACCACTGGCCGCCGGACGGCCCGGGATCGCGATCGATGATCATGACTTCGTGCCCGCGCCGCGCCAGTGCCATCCCGGTGTACAGGCCGGTTGGCCCCGCGCCAACGATGACTGCCCGCATGCCAGTCCCCCTCTTTCGCCGTTACCGCGACGGCAACGGTCATGCCGCTGGCCACCGCATAACGGCGACCCCCCGCGAGCGGCCAGGCATCTCATCCGCTCAACCACACAGAGGAGAAGCCCGACGCCTGATACACCGGCGCTCCATGGGCGGAGGGTCTCCAGGCCGCGATCCGGACCGTATGCCGACGGCGACGGCGCGGTTCAGCGCCGCGGCGACCAATTCTTCGAAACAGCCAGGCTCGACCTCGACCACCACGCTATTGTCCAACCCAGCAACCGCTAATGGTCTTTCAGGAACGTGCTGGCCGGGCGGCGAGCCTGCCTTGGCGTTCTGAGCGAAATGGCTACTATGGTCAGCTGACCGCGATCGGCCTGCGGGAGAGACAGCTCCCTGCCATGTGACGGCGGGGCGCTTTGACGAATGGGCTGCGCTCATGCTGCATAGAAGCTGCATGCTGCGTCCGCGGACCGATAGGGGCCGCGCCGGAGCAGTGCTCATGGTATTTGTCGCCGTTGTGGCCGGCACGACGGCCTGCACTGGTGCGGCCCGGCATGACCCGCCAGCTCCTGTCCGCGTGGCAGCACGTACCCGTCCGCCTGCATCGGCGATGTCGGTGTTGACTGGCGGTCCGGATGTGATCGCCGAGGCCACGGCACAAAGATTGTTCGCCTCCGCGCCGGTGGTCGTTGTGGCCAGCCTCAGCCTGCCGGCCGATCTGCCGGCCGCCGCCAGATCGGCACTGCAGGCACACGCGCCCCTGCTGCTTACCTCGACGCCGACGGTCGGGGCCGGACCGGGCGGCACGGACGCCACGCCAGCCCGCGCCGCCGCCCGGACAGTGGCCGACCATTCCCCCAGCGCGACAGCCGTGGTCAGCGGCGTGCTGCGGGCACAGATCAGGGCGCTGAAACCACGCGCCGTGCTCGCGGTCGGGGTGCCCGGGAATGTGCTCGCGGCTCAGCTGCCGGGCATCCGCGTGGTAACCGACCCGGCGATGCTGCCTGCGACGAAGATACCCACGCCCCTGGACCACCTGGCGCTGCTCGTGCACCCTGGTCACGGCGATGCCGCGACGCTGGCCGCGATCACCACCGCGCGGGTGGCGGGGGCGCAGGTGATCACCGTCCGCGGCGCTGACCCGCGCGCCGATCCATCCGCCATCGCCGCGCTCTCGGCCGCCCGGCCCCGGCAGGTACTCGCCATCGGGGCTGATTTCGGGCCAGCAGGCCGGCTAGCATCCCGGATCGCGGTCGCGGAGACCGGGGTGCAGCTGCCCGGCGGCGGCCAGATCCTGTTCCCCGGGCGCCGGCTGGTCGCCCTGTACGGTTACCCCGGTGCTCCTGGGCTCGGCGCCCTGGGCCAGCAGGGCCTGCAGGCCAGCATCGCGCGGGCCAGGAACGCTGCCGCACCGTACCGGGCGCTGAGCCGCGTCCCGGTCATACCTGCCTTCGAGATCATTGCCACCGTCGCTCAGGCACACCCGGGCCCGGATGGCAACTACTCCTACCAGTCCACCGTGGCCTCTCTGCGCCCCTGGGTACGCCGCGCGACGGCGGACGGGATGTACGTCATCCTGGACCTGCAGCCCGGCCGGGCCAGCCTGCTCGCCCAGGCCAAGAGATACCGGTCGCTGCTCGAGCTGCCCGATGTCGGGCTGGCCCTGGACCCGGAGTGGAAGCTGGCGCCGGGGCAGTTGCCGCTGCGGCAGATAGGCAGCGTGAGCATCAGCGAGGTCAACAGCGTCGCCAGGTGGCTGGCTGACCTGACCGCGCAGTACCGGCTGCCGCAGAAACTCCTCGTACTGCACCAGTTCAGGCTGTCAATGATCCTCGACGAGCAGAAGCTCGATACCCGGTACGAGGATCTGGCGATCCTCATCCACATGGACGGGCAAGGCACTCCGGCCAGTAAGCAGCAGACCTGGGAAGCCGTCACCAGGGCCGCCCCCGCCGGGGTGTTCTTCGGGTGGAAGAACTTCTATGTCAAGGACCATCCGATGATGAGTCCGCAGCTGACGATGGCGAGGACCCCCCGGCCCTCCATGATCTCGTATCAGTTATCGCGGGATGTCAGCTGGGCTGGCAGGGCTGCGGACCAGTGCCGACGGCTAGATCAGGTTTACAGGTCCAGGCTGGTTCCGGGTTCGAGCCGGGCGACGGGGGCGGCGGTGGGGGCGGCGGCTACGGACATCATCCTGGTCATCAGGCCCAGGCCGGCTTCGTTCAGGATCGCGTCGTGGATCGCGTAGCCGCGGGCGGGCGAGACGGCGCGGAAGTAGTCGATCATCTCCCCGGCCTTCAGCCAGGGGG
Source organism: uncultured Actinomycetes bacterium (assembly GCA_963769715.1). Lineage (GTDB taxonomy): Bacteria > Actinomycetota > Actinomycetes > Streptosporangiales > Streptosporangiaceae > Palsa-504. Next base: position 122,950 of record CAVYNE010000030.1, on the reverse strand, counting down.
CGCTGATCGGGAGCAGGAGCGTGCTGACGGGATCTTCGGGGATGGTGAACGAGTCACCCGGGTGGAACAGCTCGCCGTCGACCAGGAACCCGGTGTTCACGACGAGCGGGATGTCCTGGTGAATAAGCGCGTGATCCACGCCGTAGACGTGCACGGAGAAGCCGGCGACCTCCAGCGCGTCCCCGTGCCTTACCTCGTGCGTCCGGTCGCCGAACTCGCTGAACTGCGCGAGAATCGACCGGTTGGCCCACAGGGTCAGGCCCGGGTCGCTGGACAGCGCGGCGCGGATCGCGTCCGCGTCGAGGTGGTCCGGGTGCTCGTGGGTGACCATGACCGCGGTGGCTCCGTCCAGGGCCGCGGCCGCGTCGGTGAAGGTTCCCGGGTCGATGACCAGCACCGCGCCGTCTTTGTGGAGCCTGACGCACGAGTGACCGAGTTTGGTGAACCGCATCACGAGCCTCCAGCCTGACGGGTTACTAGGTGCCGCGCCCGGGTACGAGATGGGGCCAACGATACAGGGGGCACGAACGAGCTCGTTCGGCGATATGGGTTGACGGAGGGCCGGGATCAGGCGAAGGCGGCCGTCAGGTGATCGCGATGGCGCTTGGACCAATCCCGACCGTGATCGGTGGTCCCGCGGTGTTGGTCCTGGTCCGGATCGGGGTCACCGAGTCGACCCCGCCGGTCACGTACGCGGTCTTGCCGTCGGGGGTGATCGCGATGCCAAAGGGGCCGCTCCCCACGGGGATGGGCGGTCTCGCGGTGTTGGTGGCGGTCCGGATCGGGGTGACGGTGTTGCCGCTGGAGTCGAGGATGTAGGCCGTTCGGCCGTTGGGTGTGATCGCGATGTCAAAGGGCCCGCTCCCTACCGGTATGGGCGGCCGCGCGGTGTTGGTGGCGGTCCGGATGGGGGTCACCGTGTTGTCATCGCCGTTGGAGACGTAGGCGGTCCTGCCGTCCGGCGTGACGGCGATCGCGCGAGGGTTGTGTCCGACCTGGATGGGCGGCCCGGCGGTGTCGGTGGCGGTCTGGATCGGAGTCACCGTGCCGTCACCGGTGTTGCCGATGTAGACGGTCTGCCCGTCGGGCGTGATGGCGATCGCGTTGGGCTGCTGGCCGACCAGGATCGGCGGCCCGGCGGTGTTGGTCGCGGTCCGGATCGGAGTCACCGTGGCATCGTTGAAGTTGACGACGTAGACGGTTTTGCCATTGGGTGTGACCGCGATGCGGAAGGGGCCGTTTCCGACCGCAATCGGCGGCCCCGCCGTGTTGGTGGCGGTCCGGATCGGGGTCACCGTACCGTCCTCGGTGTTGCCGACGTAGGCGGTCCTGCCGTTCGGCGTGATCACGATGGCGAAGGGCTGCGGGCCGACCGGGATCGGCGGCCCGGCGGTGTTGGTGGCGGTCCGGATCGGCGTCACCGTCCCTGGGACGCCATTGGGGACGTAGGCGGTCCTGCCGTTGGGCGTGATCGCGATGGACTGCCCCAGCGGGACCACGATCGGTGCCCCGGCGGTGTTGGTGGCGGTCCGGATCGGGGTCACCGCGCCCGGGACGCCGTTGCCGCCGCTGACGACGTAGGCGGTCACCGGCCGCGTGAACCTCGGCCCGCGGGCGCTCTGGGCCACGCGGGGCGCAGAAGAAGTGGAGGTACTCATGGTTCGTGATCCATTCTGGGCGCGAGGTGACATCCCGGTATTGATGCAGAGGCGCAAGCGCACGATTAGATACAGAAGCCGCGCGTGATTCTGGCCGCCGTAGATGTATCTGCCGGCACCGCGGCGTCCTCTGACCCTATGGAGGCGGAGGAATTGGCAGGGGCCGCGAAGCGCATTGCCGCTAGCCGGGTTCCGGCCCCTGCCGGTAGCCGGGGGTGCACATGGGCGCTGGCCACGATGACCGCGGCCCGGATGCGCGAAATCCTTGGACGAACACGGGCATCGGCAAGGGAGGGGAGATGGCAGGCAGCGAAACCCGCGTCACGGATGCCCCGGCGAGGCATCCGGACCATGATCTGACCGTAGGGCGTGGACGCGTCTGGCCGACACTGAGCCTCACCGGTGCTGCTGCTCGCCCTGGCGGCGACCGCGTGCGAGCTCCTGGCGCTGGCCTGGATCCGCTGGTGCTTCTTGGCACCGGCTTTCCCCGCTCGTTCATCTCGGTCGCGCTCGGCGGCCCGGTGATCGCCGCCGCACTGGCCCCGGCCAGTCTGACCGGGACCCGAGTCACAAAGACGAAGGCGGCCCGATGCTAGATACCGGATTCCCGCAGGCAGACGTCGAGAACGACTTTCTGCGGGCCAGGCGGCAGCAGGTCCTGGCCGCGCTGGCGCGCCGTCTGCTCCGCCGGCCCCCTGACAGCGGCCGCCTCCTGACCCTCGATGAGGTCACCGGCGCGCTCGGCATGCGCGGCGAGCGGTACCTGGGCTTGCAGACGATACGGCTCGCCGCGATCGTCGGCACCATCGACTCGCGGCGCGACTTCGACCGGCGCTTCCGGCCTGCCTCCAACCGGGTGCGGTCCCGCTGGGAACAGCTGGCGCTGGCACAGCGGCGCGGTGCGCCGATCCCGCCGATCGAGGTGTACCGCGTAGGCGACCTGCATTTTGTCAGCGACGGCCACCACCGGGTATCAATAGCCGCCGCGACCGGCCGGCAGACGATCGACGCCTACGTGACCGAGGTGCTCACCACCGTGCCGCCCACGAGCACAACACGCCCCGGGCGACCCGGCCCGGCAGCCAGAAACCCTGAACGGCCCTTCCGCGGTTCCGCAGCCGGCGCAGGCCTACCGGACGGCCTGATTGAGGCCCGGGCTAGGACGCCGCCCGCGCCGTCCCCGGCCGTCAGACGGGGCTGACGGCGTCGCCGGTCGGCTCGGGCGCAGTGAGGATGCCGTTCTCGCCCCGGTGCACGCATAGAGAGACGTTCAACTGCCTTGTGAGACCGCCCCTCCGCCGTGACAGTATGGGAGCCGTGACCGCCGTCTTCGTCCATGGAGTGCCCGAGACCCCCGCCGTTTGGCACGGCCTCTTGGCTGCGCTTGACCGCCCCGATACCGTGGCACTGTCGCTCCCCGGGTTCGATAGCGCCCGCCCGGACGGTTTCGGAGCGACGATGGAGGAGTACGCCGGTTGGCTCGCGGCACGGCTCGAGCGCCTCGGCGACCCGGTCGATCTCGTCGGGCACGATTGGGGCGGCGGGTTCGTGGTCCGAGTGGTCTCGACCCGGCCCGAGCTGGTCCGATCCTGGGTCACCGACGCCGCCGGCATCGGCGACGTCGAGTTCGAGTGGCACGACTTCGCCAAGATCTGGCAGACACCACAGGCGGGAGAAGACTTCTGGGACCAGCAGCTGGCGGCATCGACCGAGGAGCGGGCCGGTGTCTTCCAGATGTTCGGGGTGCCCGAGGAGCCGGCCCTCGACCTGGCATCGCACATCAACCGCACCATGGCTGATTGCATCCTCGACCTCTACCGTTCGGCCGTGGACGTCGGAAGGCAGTGGGGCCCCGATTTCGCGGCCATCCCAGCCCCCGGATTGGTGATCATCCCCAGCGAGGATCCCTTCCTGAGCGCAGCCTCGGCGACCAAGGCCGCCGCGCGGGCCGATGCCAAGACGGTCGCCCTCGACGGGTTCGGCCACTGGTGGATGCTCCAGGACCCTTCCCGAGCGGCGACCGTCCTGCGCGAGTTCTGGGCCTCCCTGGCCTGACTCCGCCCGCTCCGAAGCGGCTCGACCCTGCGAAGGCTGGTCCGCCAGCGGGTTGGGGCGTTTTCCCGGTGGCGCGGCCGCCGATGCTGTCCTTGCGAGCGTCCAGCGGCCTGTTTTGGGTTCCTGAAGCAGATCCTCGCTTTATGCAACGGCTATCGAATGCGCACATAACAGCGGGAGGGAGATTTGACGTCAGAGCGAGCCACGTCCGATTCGGCAGGCCGCTCGCACTCCTGACGGGCTATCACTCTGCGTCACAGTCGCTGGCTGCCGCCGCCATGCGAGATCCGCCGTTCGGTGCGGCAGTGGCCGCCCGGAGTTGGGCCGGTGGCAGTGCCCAGATCAGGTCGATATGTTGCGGCCGGCCCGGCGCTGGTTCCCGGAAACCATGGAGAGGTTCGTAATCCTGATCTTGTTCGGCCCGGTTCTCTCGTGCCCAGGGCGGCCTGAGCGCAGTCGCTTTCGTTAGGTAGAGCCGATCGAGGGTGACAGCCTTCGCCGCCGGGTCGGGACACAATTGCCTGGTGAACCATGTACGGCGTATCCAGCTAGCCTTGCTGGCAGTCCTCGGGGTCGTGGTCGCCGGCAGCATCGGCTACCTCGTGCTCGGATTCAGCCTGCTCGACGCCGTCTACCAGACGGTCACGACGATTACCACGGTCGGGTTCCGCGAGGTTCGTCCGCTGGGCGTGGCGGGGAAGATCTTCACGATCACGCTGATCGTCGTGGGGGTGGGCACGGCGCTGTACGCGTTTGGCGTGGTACTGGAATCGCTGGTGGAGGGTCATCTGCGTCAGCACTTCGAAAGGCGCCGGATGGAACGCAGCATAGCCCGGATGAGCGGGCACACTATCGTCTGCGGGTGGGGCCGGGTGGGCCGCGCGATCGCTGGCTACCTGGCCGGGCAGGGCGCGGCGGTCGTGGTGATTGACCTGGACCCGGCGCGGGTGGCGGAGGTCACCTATCCCGCGCTCACCGGGGATGTAACCGACGACGAGATGCTGCGCAAGGCGGGCATCATGCGGGCCAGGGCCCTGGTCACCGCGATCAACACCGACGCGGAGAACGTCTACGTGACGTTGGCCGCCCGGGCGCTGCGTCCTGACCTCATCATCATCGCCCGTGCCCGCACAGAGGCGTCAGAGCCGAACCTGCTGCGTGCGGGCCCAACCCGGGTCGTGAATTCGCAGCGGATCGGTGGCCAGCGAATCGCGGCGGCCGCGTTGCAGCCCAACGTGGTGGAATTCCTGGATGTCGTGATGCATGACGGGAGCCTGGAGTTCCGGTCGGAGGAGGTACCGGTACGGGCAGGCTCTAGGCTTGCCGGGCGCACCCTGGAGGAGGCGAATGCGGGCGAGACGACCGGGGCGCTCGTGCTGGCACTGCGCGGCCGCGACGGGACTTTCCTGACCAACCCGCCGATGCAAACCCCGGTCGACGGGGGCTACGTACTGATCGCGATCGGTACTCAGCAGCAGCTATCCGCCCTGCGGGACGCAGCGGACCAAGCAGGGTGACCTGTGCCGCGGCGACGTCGGACCGGTCAGGACAACCCCGGCCGGCTGACCGCCGGGCGTGCTGGCACGGACGTCGCGACCGGTGACCGAGCGTGGCGGAGTCTCCGCGTCTAGTCGCGCCGAGCCGCCATTCCGTGCGACCGCCGCGGGCTTCGCGACCATCAGGTCGGGCATGCAGGGCAGGTTGATATGCGCTTGCGGCCTGCGTAGGTCGGAGACGAGGCGCCCTAGTGCCGGCCAGGGGCTAAACGAGATCCTGGCCGGTGCCCGCAGCCGCGCCGGCCTGGAGCACGCGACCTGTCATGAGCTGCGGTACAGGTGCCTGACCCAGTAGGGACGGTTCTTCAGCTGGCCTGTGGGGCTGGAGCCGGGGCCGAAGCGGCCGTTGCGGGTGCGAGGTCATCGGGGGCGGGGGCGGGCGCCTCGGCCCCGCCCTGGTCCAGGCGGAACGGCGGGTAGGCGTCGGTCATCAGGGCCGCGTACGCGACGACCCGCAGCACCCAGCGGTTCATGCCGACGACCAAGTCATACAGCCCTCGCGGGTAGCGGCCCGCGAACAGCAGCGCGATTGCCGCGAAGCACACCAGCAGCCCGATCAGGCCGCCGGAAAGGGCATCGGCCTGCCAGGTGCTCCCCGAGGCCCCGGTCGTGGTGTAGGCGGCGCCGCCGGCGAACACCGCGGCGATGGCGTACTGCGGGATCGCCAGCAGCCACCACTTGACCAGGACCAGGCCGCGGGAGAGCCGCCCGGGGTAGGCGATGTCCAGGGTCGCGGGGTAGTCCGGCTCCTCAGCCAGGCTGAACGGCGGGTAGCGGTCGGTCCCCAGGGCACTGTAGGTGTAGTAGCCGACCCGCCAGGACCAGCGCAGCACCCCCAGGTTGAAGCTGAACAGCGAGCGGGGGTAGCGGCCGGTGAACAAGATCGCGAAGAACGCGATGACGGTGACGACGGCGAACGCGATCCACAAGAAGAACAGCACGAGGTAGTGCGGGATCGCCAGCAGCCACTTGACCAGCCACAGCCAGCGGCTCAACGGCTCATCCATGCGGGCTCGCACCTGCACGGGATAGCTCTGGTCCATGGTTTCCTCCTTGCCTGTGGATGCCACATCCACGACACGGGCACGCTATGCGCGGGCACGGCGGATCACCCGGGCCGAAAGTCCCGATCCGCCGGCTTATCAGATTGGTCAGACATGCCAGACTCCAGGTTGCTGCTCTTATCGTCCGGCGGGAGCACGCCGGGACACCACAGGCGAACGGCCCATGACAACTCCCGCCCGATATCCGCTGCCGTCCGGCGCAGCAAGTCCGCGCCGGTTGTCACGGCTGGCCCACGTCCGGTCGTGCCCGGGTTGACCGGCCTAAGCGAACCAACGTTGACCGCGGCTGAGGAAGGACCAGAGCCATCTCAGGGTCCGGCTCCACGAGCTGGGCCCGCACGGCGGTCGGCTCCACCCGCCAGAGCACAGAACCCGGCGTGAACGCTCTGCCTACCGGCCGCAGCGTTTCTTCCGGCCGCCGCCGGGTGAGGAGTACCGACTTGGTTTGGCAGCTCGGAGCTCCGTGGGAGACAGCCGAGTCGAGGTTACCGCCGAACGACATGCGTTAGTGGGAACGCTCGAGGCTGATGACGACATTGCCAGTTTTCTGTCCTGTCTCGACGTACCTGCAGGCCTCGACGATCTGGCCCAGCGGATACGTCCTGTCGATGACCGCCTTGAACTGTAACTGTCCGGACTCGATCAGTTCCTTGACGTACCGCACCATCAGCTGGTCATGCTTCGGAATGGGGAACATGACCTTCTTGCCGCCATGCAGCGGGGCGATGAGCGCCAGGAACGGATTCTGGGCCAGCGGGCCCAGCTCCGAGGAGATGTAGATTCCGTCCGGTTTCAGAAGCCGTTTGCGGTGGCTGAAGGAGCTCTTGCCCACCGAGTCGAGGACCACGTTGTATTTCTGCTCGTCCCTGGTGAAATCCCCGGCCGTGTAGTCGATGACCCGGCCGGCGCCCAAGCCCCTGACCAGCTCCACGTGGTCCGTGTCGCAGACCGCGGTCACATTGGCACCGAGACTCTTCAGCAGCTGGACCGCCGCTGAGCCGATAGCGCCGGTTGCGCCATAGACCAGGACGTCCTGCCCGCTCTGGATCTTCGCCGCCCTGATATGCGCGAGGGCATAGTGCGAACCCTCGGTACTGGGAGCGGCCTGCTGGTAGGTCACGTTCGCCGGCATGGTCGCGAGCGAACCGTCCGCGGGAATCGACAAGTACTCGGGCATGAGCACCGAACGAGCCCTCGTTGTATCCGAACACCTTGTCGCCGACCTTGAAAGACGTGACGCCGCTGCCGACCGCCTCGACCACTCCCGCGAACTCATTCCCCAGGACCGGCGCGCGTGGCCTGATAAGCCCGGTGAAGAATCTCATGAAGAAGGGCCTGGCAGCCCGGCAGGCGCAGTCCGTCCGATTCACCGTCGTCGCGCGGACCTTGACGAGTACCCCATTGTCCCTGGTAGCCGGCTTCTCCACCTCTGAGATCAGAACCACATCGGGCGGGCCGTACTTGGTCTGGACCGCTGCCTTCATAGGCGGAGTTTAGCGAGCCGCCATGGGGCCGGAAGATCACTAATCCAGTCAAGGCGCAACAGGGAACTGAGCGGCCCGGGCCGCAAGCACGCCAGGGCCGCTGGAGGCATCCCGATGGCCGAACCCCGCGCGGTGCGTCCCGGTGGGCGCAGTCTCCAGGTGGCACCTGGGAAGACCGGTCGGCGTATACCCAGCCCGCAGCATTCACCCGGACAGGAGCCTGTATGTACACCCGCACGACCGCGTCGAGCCCTCGCTCGCTATGCGGTTGCTGTCAGGCCGGCGCTGGCCTGCCACAGCCGGGCGGCGGCGGTGGTGTCGTAGGAGGCCTTGCCGGAGGTCCTGGGTTTGCGGTTGGCGTAGTACCGGCCGGTGATGCCCTCGACCTCGGGTGAGGAGGCGAGGTAGATCGGGGTGTCCGCGCCTTGGGCCGGGGTCTTCATGAACAGGCGCGCCACGCGGGTGATGACAGCGAAGTACGCCGCCTGGTCTTCGGCGCCGAAGCTGGTGCGCACCACGCCGGGATGGCACACCGTGGCGGTCACGCCGGTGCCTTCCAGGCGGCGGGTTAGCTCGTAGGTGAACATGACGTTGGCCAGCTTCGACTGGCTGTAGGCGCGCTGCCCGGAGTAGTCCCGCTCCCCCTGCAGATCGTCGAAGTCGATGCGGCCGCTGGCGTGGGCGCCGGAGGAGACGGTGACGATCCGGGCGGGCGCGCTTGCGGTCAGGCGGTCCAGCAGCAGGCTGGTCAGCAGGAACGGCGCGAGGTGGTTGAGCGCGAAGGTGTGCTCCAGTCCGTCGGCCGTGAGGTGCCGGTGAGCCCAGAACCCGCCGACGTTGTTGACCAGCACGTCCAGGCGCGGGTAGGTGTCAAGCACACGAGCGGCCAGACAGCGCACCCCGGCCTGCACGGACATGTCAGCGGCAAAGGCGTCCACGGCTGGGGTGCCCGGCCCGGCGCGGATGGCTGCCGCCGCCGCCTCGGTGCGGGCCTGATCGCGGCCGGTGATACCGACCCGGGCACCCAGCGCGGCGAGCCCGCTGGCGGTGGCCTTGCCGATACCGCCGGTGCCTCCGGTGACCAGAACGAACTTCCCGGCCATCAGAGGGGCGTCAGTCATGGTTCATTCCTACCCCGGTGGCCTGCCAAAGGCAGTCGCGGACCCGCCCGGCCAGCCGCTCGTCATAGGCCATCCCCGGATCGCAGAACCCCTCACCTTGCGTGATCGACCCTCGGCGTAGATGAGCGCGCAGTCCCGCCGTTATCGCGTGGCGCTTCGGTCACCGGCCATGCTGGGTGGTGCCACACCGAACTGGGCGTTCTGGGCGGTTACCGGAGGCGCGTGACGGCGATCGGCTGTGCAGGTCTGGGATCACTGGGATCGTCATCGGGCCGGCCCGTGGCTGGCCGGGGTCAGGCCTGCCAGACGGCTCGGACGGCCGGCGCTTCCGCCGCAGCCTGGGCCCGCCCGGCTCTCGCCGCCGCCGCCCGGCGCGAGTCATCGAGCACGTTGCGCCCGATGGCGCGCACGGCCGCCCGGTCCGGCCGGACCAGCGCCACGCGGGCTCCGGCTGCGGTCAGAGCGGCCGCCTGCCGGCGCGGGCTGGCCATGAAGCCGATGCCCATGGCCACTGGCGCGACGATGACCACCCGCTCGTATCCGTGCGCTAGGTCGGCGTTGGCGATGGTGCGCATGCCGCCGTCCATGAAACGGCGTTCTCCGATGGTGACCGGCGGCCAGAGTCCGGGCACCGCGCAGCTGGCGCCCACCGCATCGACCAGGCTGGTGTCCCCGGCGGAGTCAAACACCGCGAACTCGCCTGTCCGCGCGTCCACCGCGGTCACCTTGAGGGCGCGGGAGGGCCAGGCGCTGGCAGGCAGCCGGGCCTCGACGACCTTCCGCCGGTCGGCTTCGGGCATGGTGGGCGCGGCCAGCGCCCACCTGCCGATCCGTGCCCGGGCCCGCTTCGGGTCCCGGCTGGTATGCACGTCCCACAGCAGCCTGCCGATGAAGTCCCAGCCGATCCGGGCGGCGGGCTCGGGAGCCGGCGGCGCGAGCTGGGCCTGGTACAGCGCCTCGAGCTCCTGCCCGGAGGCTATGTCCGTGCCGACCATCGAGCCGGCCGATGTCCCGATGATCGCGTCGGCTGCGGCCAGGTCGATGCCGAGCCCGGCCAGCCCGGCGATCAGGCCGGTCTCCCAGGCGATGCCGGTGACACCACCGCCGCCCAGAACAAGCGCGCGTCTGTCCATGACAGTCATCTATACACCGGAACGGACGCGTGGGCTCAGGACCTTTGGCACTACAGCGTGAGCGCTCAGCACGGCAGCACCGATGCGGGCTGCATTCGTCTCGTGCACGGAGGTGCCCACGGCCACCAGGCCGTACGACATACCTGATCTGTATCTGGCGCCCGTGGCGCTGGCCGGATGCGCGGATAGAGGAGCCTGGGCCGGGATTACTGGACGGGCCCGGGCCCCCAGATCCGCCTGATTAGGCGCGTCCCGTCAAGTCCTTGCCCGCTGGCGTCGCGGCGCGCCAGAGTGAATGATCTGCATTCCCATGCCACCGCCAGAAGAACCAGTTGATGGCCGGTCAGGACGGTGCGCGGAGATTCCGGCTGGTCGTCTGGTGGCGCCTGACTACCGGGCCAGGGCGCCCATCGGGTCCCAGGCCGGCAGCACGATCGGCTCGGCATCCAGAGCGCTCTGCAGGTCGGCGGCAAGCGCGCTCTTGCGGGCGGCGATCTCGAAGACGTACTGGCTGAACCACGAGTCGTTCATCGTAAAGAAGCCGTCCTTGCCGCGGTCGGAGCCCCAGCTGTTCTCCACCCGCCAGCGCCGGGTCACCCCGTCCAGCACATCGACCCCGGTGAAGAGCATTGCGTGCGTCATCGCGCTTTCGTGGTACGCGAGGCGGGCGGCCTTATCCAGGTCGAACGCGGTGTCATAGACAGATGGCAGGTCGTAGAGCCCGGCGTCCCAGAACGCGTACTCGTTGCTCATCATCTGGCCGACGTCGCAGCCGAACCAGACCGGCTCGCCGCCCTGGATCGTGGCCGCGGCAACGTCCTTGATGACCTGCATGCCGACGTTGAGATAGATGACCGGCGGGCCGCCGATGACGTTGCCGAGGTACTCGACGGTGAAGGTCCGGCCGGCCGGGCTGGACGGCCGGGGGTCGTTGACCAGGCAGACGTACTCGCTGACCGGCAGGTCTACGTACTTGGCGGCGAACTCCTGCGGGGTCAGAACGCCGTCCCGGCAGAACTCCTTGTCCTTGTCTGTCCACTGCCAGTCGAAACGCTCCGGCGGCGTACCCAGATGGATGCACAGGATCCGGTAGACGACTCCCATGATCTCAGCCTTGACCGCGCGGGCGGCCTCAAGACCCTCGGCCGCAGCTGCGCGGACAGTCCGCGCGCCCCGGCGAAGCTGATAGCGCAGGATCGAGTTCATCCGGGCCGTGTCCGACGAGCTCTGCGTCTCCGGCATGTAGCCCTTGGGGACCAGGCCGTGCTTGGCCACCAAAGCGGCGAACATGTTCCACTGGCCGCCGTCACTGGCCGCCGACTCCAGCAGGTAGGCAACCGTGCGGTCGTCGAGGCCGCGGTCTGCGGTCTCGATGACCGCCTCGAGGAAGTAATTGGCGCGCTCGAGCTTGTCCCAGAACATCACGTAGTTCTGCGAGAACTCGAACTCCTTAAGCCCGCACTTGCGCATCACGCCGACGCGCAGAAGGTTCAGCCCGGCAAACAGCCAGCAGCGGCCGCTCTGCTCCTGATTCGTGACCTTCCAGTCGTCCAGCGTCATCGACACAGAGTGGTCGATCCTGCTGACGATCTCCCGGTTGATGGCGACGTCGTCGACGGTCACCCGGGTCACGGCATTCTGGGCGAGCCGGTAGACCGGGTTGGCCGAGAAATCCTTGCGCAGTCGTTCCAGATCACCGGCAGTGAGCGTTCCTTCCACCAAGGCATCCTCTCGCGTCATCGTCTCGACCTGTTTCCAGGTTAGATCCCGACGCTGAGTCGTCCTGGCTTCGTCTCCACGCGGGACGCCAACAGCAAGCGCCGCTTCGCCGCCTAACTCCAGCATGACCACCGGAACCTGAACTCGCGCGATATCCGCCGTTCTGGCACGGCTGGTAGTCCGATGGCGCATGAGCGACTGCGCGTGCATATCTGTTATTCGAGGCGGCCTTAGGTAGTGGCGAGTACTTGCGCCACGGTGGCGGCAAGCTCGGCCATGTCCGGCTGTCTGGATCCATCGGCCATGACGACAGGTCCGAGTCCCATAGGGTGGGATGGCTCACTGCAGAGTCCCTGGTCGGTGCGGCGTCGTCGAAGTGGCCTGCCGGGAAACGTGCGCGCCAGCGGCAGCGCGTAGTCGAACCGGACGCTGTCCAGCACCGTCTCCGGTCGGCCCGGGCCGTCCATGAGAGCTTCCTTGATCTCGTCTTGGCAGCAGCGGCGGACCCAGCTCGGCGGCGAGCGCCGCGGCCAAGGTGCTCTTGCCGGATCTCGTCCAGTCGGCGACGAGCACGAACCGGCCGTAGCCAAGCTGGCACCGGCCACTACATGTCGTCATATAGTCCGATCTGCGTGAACATCAGTTGATTTGGATCGAAGCGGCACGTGTTCTACGGACCAGCGCGGTAGGCCTGCCGGTGTTAATACTGTGGACATGGACCACGTGAATCCAGCTGTCACGGCGGCAGTCGTGACCGCGCTCATCGCCCTGATATCGGCGCTGATTGCGATATGGCAGGCCGTGTTGGCGAGAAAGCAGTCCGCGAGCGCGCGCCGTGCTGCCGATGCCGCGGAAAGCCAGGCTGTCGCCGCGCAGCGGCAGGCCGACGCGGCCGATCGCGCCGCAACTGTCGCTGTGTCCACGCTTGAGCTGGAATCGCAGCGTGAGCGTACCGCTGAAGCCCTTCTTGCCCGTTCGCAAAGTGCACAGATATCTGCGTGGTGGGGATGGTCGGCGACACCCGAGGGCTGGGGGGTTTTCTTGCGTAACGGATCGGGGGCGCCGGTGTATCACGTTCATGCCACCGTCTTGGGGGCTGAGGATCTTACTGAGATTCAGGAGGTGCAGCTGCCCCTCCTTCCACCCAGTTCCGCGCCTCTCTTTCGTCTCCTGGAGACGGATGCTGAGCACGACGAGTCCACTCTGACGCGCAGTGCTCGGCGGGTGCGCGTGACCTTCACCGATGAGGCGGGTGAACGGTGGTTGCGAGACCAGTACGGCCGGCTACGCCGGTTCGAGGCACACCTCGTAGTGGTGGCGACTGATGCCCCACGCGCCGTTTCCCTCCAGCAGTTCGCTGAGGAATTCCAGGCCGCGTACGGAGTAACCCTCACATTTCAGACAATCCACACATCAATCTCGGACGAGCTAGAGCCACTGTTCGCTACAGGGTCGCCGGGCGGCGCCAGCGTGGACGCCTTGATCGGAGCGCACGACTGGATTGGCAGCCTTGCACATGAGAATGTGATTGAGCCGATCGTGTTGTCTAAGGAACATCGCGACGCCTTCCGATCCTGGACCCTGGACGCGCTCACCTACGACGCACGACTCTACGGCCTGCCGACAACGCTCGACACCACCGCACTGATCCGGAACGTTAATCTCGTCCCACAGCCACCCCTCACCATGGAGGATCTGATCGCCACGGGCGATGACCTGCGCCGCGAAGGACGGGTCGCCGAGACACTGGTGGTTCGGGTTACAGACCAGGGTGACCCCTTCCAGTCGTGGCCTTTGTTCGCGAGCGCCGGCGGGTCGCTCTTCGACATGATCGACGGCGCGTGGGATCCGAAGCGTGTCATTCTCGACAGCCCTGCATCGATCAGCGCCTTCGACCGGCTGCGCAGCCTGGGTGAGCGGGGTAATGGTCTTCTCCGCCGGTCTATGGACCGGACTCAGGTGTTTCAGCTTTTTTCGAGTGGGCAGGCACCGTACCTCATCAGCGGCTCCGACGGCCTAGAGCACGCGCGTCGCGCCGGTCTGCGCGTGGCGGTGTCTCCAGTCCCGCCTTTCACAGGCGGCGAACCAGCTCGGGGGATGTCCCTCGTGCACGGTATGTTTATAGCGAAGGGAGGGCGGAACCAGCTGCTAACTCACGATCTGTTTTCGGACTACCTCACTCATAGCACGGTGCTGACGGCCCTTTCGAAGACTGTCGTCTGCCCTGTGGCGCTGCGAGTACCGCTCGGACACGACGCGGATATCCAGGAATACCAGAATATCTGTGATGCCTCCGATCCAATGCCTGCATTCCGCGGAATGCGGCAGGTTTGGGAGATTGTGGGCAGGGCACAGGCCGCCGTGATCAGCGGGGATTCCCCTGAAGGGGCGGCTCGTGCGGCGACGAAGGAAGTCCTTCTCGCCTTGAAATTGGCAGGAGCATACGAGTGACCCAGAATAACCCGCCTTATTTCGATGAGGAGTCGTGTTCGGCGCTCGTGTCGAGCAGTATTGCCTTGATCAAGAGGGAACAGCATTCCAGCGGCGCATACCCGGCCAGTCCGACCTATCCGACGTACCGTTATTGCTGGTTCCGCGATGGCTCCTTCATCGCTGACTCGATGAGTCGAGTAGGCGAGGTAGCGAGCGCTGAAGCTTTCTTCGATTGGTGCCAGCGAGTTCTCTCGAATCGAGCCAGACGTATCCGCAGCTTGGCCACAGAGTCAGTCCCGGCAACGGGCAATTTTCTTCCCACCCGTTTTGAACTCGATGGCAGCGAGAGCGCCGCTCCCTGGTCGAACTTCCAAGTCGACGGGTACGGTACCTGGCTGCGTATTCTTGTCGATCATTGTTCTCGGCATCATAGACCGATCAGTCAGTATTCCCAGGCCGTGGAGTTGACAGTTGACTACTTGATCGCGGTCGGGACCTTGCCGTGCTATGACTGGTGGGAAGAGTTCCCCGAGAAACGCCATACGTCGACATTGGCCGCGGTGAGCAGCGGGATCAATGCAGCACTCGATTGCGGAGCGCTGACGGGTAACCGGCGGGAAGCCGCGCTAGCGACCGTCCGCAAGATAGATGAACTAATCGCAAAGGACGCGCGGGTCAATGGCCGACTGAACAAATGGCTGGGAAGCGACGCTGTGGACGGTAGCCTCCTTGCTTGCTTGACCTCATATGGCACCGTTCCGCTTAACGATCCGATCGCTGATCGGACCGTCGCTGCCATACGCGACTCACTGCTACGAGAGGGCGTGTACCGGTACGCCGGGGATACGTTTTACGGTGGTGGAGAGTGGATCATCCTGACGGCGTGGCTCGGATGGTACGAGGCACTGAAGGGCGACATTACCCTAGCTCGGCGTCGCCTCAGATGGATCGCTTCGTGTGCTCATGAAGGCCACCTTCCAGAACAGGTGACCGAGCACGCACAGCACCCGCAGTACACCGCAGAGTGGGAAAGGACATGGGGACCGGTCGCAAAGCCCCTCCTCTGGTCCCATGCCATGTTCCTGATCTTGGCAATAGAAACTCGGTAAAGCTACCGGACGCCTCCGTCGCAGTCCCAGCCCTAAGAACCGGTGCCTCCGGGCGAGGAGTGACAATACTGCCAGAGCGGTCACGAGTATCTGCCTCTTCCAGTTGACCTTTGAGCTGTCTGCAGAACACATGTTTTCCCGACCGCTACGTCTTCCAGCAAGACCAAAGCAAGACGTTCTTCCATATCGCGATGAGGACGACGCGTTGTGAGCAGAATGGATGTTCTGCGCGCCGCCGGGAGGCGGACCTTATCGGTCAGCAGGCGCACAAAATCGGCGATAAGTTCGCTCACGCTCTTGAGCAAGGGTAACGCTGCGTCACGATCGCTGGTTACGGTCAGCACGCGATATCCGATGCCGTTATGGTCGGCAGCGTGGTTATCTGGGTGGCCGCCTGTGCTGTGTCATAACGAGGTGATCTGTGCTGGCCCATGCGCCTGAACGGGGCGGAGCCGGGGCGCACTGTACGGCGGCGGCGGCTTGCGGTTATGGTACGGGGGTGGGGCGGTCTGCGGCGGCCACCGCGGTGGGTGAGGTGCATGGCTTCCCGGCTGCGCTGACCAGCTTCATCGGCCGGGCCGGGGCGGCGCGCGATGTTGCGGGGCTGCTGGAGGAGTACCGGCTGGTGACGATCACCGGGCCGGGCGGTTCGGGCAAGACGCGGCTGGCCGATCAGGTGGCCCGGCAGGTGGCGGGCCGGTTCGCCGACGGGGTATGGCTGGCGGAACTGGCGCCGGTGCGGGACCCGGCGCAGGTAGCGGCGGTGGTGGCCGCGGCGCTGGGGATACCGGAGCAGCCGGGGGTGCCGACGGCCGAGGCGCTGGCGCGGGTGCTGGCCGGCCAGCAGTTGCTGTTGGTGCTGGATAACTGCGAGCATGTGATCGGCGCGGCCGCGCAGCTGTGCGCCGGGTTGCTGGCGGCCTGCGATGATGTGCGGGTGCTGGCGACCAGCCGGGAGCCGCTGGCGGTGGCCGGGGAGGCCCGGTACCGGCTGGGCCCGCTGACCTTGCCCTCCCCTGGTGGCCCGGTGGACGGCGGGCGGTCTGAGGCGGTGGCGCTGTTCGCGGACCGGGCCCGCCGGGCCGATGCGCGGTTCGCGCTAGATGAGCAGACCGGGCCGGTGGCGGCGCGGCTGGTGGCGCGGCTGGACGGGTTGCCGCTGGCGATCGAGCTGGCGGCGGCGCGGGTGGAGGCGCTGGGCGTGGCGGGGCTGCTGGACCGGATCGATGACCGGTTCGCGCTGCTGACGGAGGGGGACCGGGGCGCGGCGGACCGGCAGCGGTCGCTGACGGCCGCGGTGGAGTGGAGCTACCGGCTGCTGGATGACCGCGAGCGGCGGGTGTTCCGCGCGGTCTCGGTGTTCCCCGCCGGGTTCACGCTGGAAGCGGCCGAAGCCGTCGCCGAGGCTGGCGCGGGGCCGGGGGTGCTACGGCTGGTGGACTGCTCGCTGCTGAGCCCGCCGCAGACTGGTCCGGATGGCCGGCTCCGGTACGTGATGCTGGAGACGCTGCGTGCCTACGCGGCGGGGCTGCTGGCCGGGGGCGGGGAGCAGGGCGAGGCCGAGGCCGCACTGGCCGGGTACGCGCTGCGGGTGGCCGAGCAGGCCGCCGCGGGGCTGCAGACCGGTGTCGGGGAGGCGGCCGCCGCCCGGTGGCTGGATGCCGAGGACGCCACGATGCGGCAGGTACTGGCCTGGGGCATGAAGAACGATGCGGGGACGACGCTGCGGCTGGCCAACGCGCTGGGCTGGTGGTGGGTCCTACGCGGTCGGCTCGTCGGTCAGTACCACCTGCTGCAGGAGGTCACCGGCCGTGCCGAGGTGGGCAGCGACGGGTGGTGCACCGCGCAGGTCCGGCTCGGCTTGATGGCGCTGTTCTCGGCCGATCTGGCCGGAGCGCTCGGCCATTTCACCGCGGCCCGGGACGCCGCCGCGGACCGTCCGCCATCCCGGGCGCTGACCGGCGCCCTGGCCGGCCGGGCGACGGTATTGCGGCTGATGGGCCGGGCTGCCGAGGCGGCCGGCGAAGCCCGCCGCTCGCTGGCCCTGGCCCGGGAGATCGGGGATCCGGTCGGGGAGTTGCTGGCCCTGGTCGCCCTCAGCTTCAACGCCGATTATGCCGGCGATCATCACGAGGCGGTACGGCTGGCCCGGCAGGCCGGGCAGATCACGGCCGGGATCCCCGGCCCACTCGCCCGGATGTGCAGCTGGGTGCTGACCAGCGCGCTGACCGATGCCGGGGACCTGGCCGAAGCCGAGCTCGTCGGCGCGGCAGGCCTGGCCCGGGCCCGGGACGCGGGCGACCTGTGGAACCAGCTGCTCTTGCTGCCCAGGATCGTGGAACTGGACCTGCGGGCGGGCCGCACCGGCGACGCCACGGCGCACCTGCGGGAAGGGCTCCACCTCGCGGTGCGGACCGGCGCGCCGGGCGAGCTGCGATTTGGCCTGTCCCAGTGCGGGGAGCTGTGCGCCGCGACCGGTCGCGCCGCCGAGGCCCTGACGCTGTGGGCCGCGTGCGCCGCGGCCGACCAGCACCAGGGACCCACCGGTCCGCCCTGGTTCGTACCCCGCCGGGAGGAACAGCAGCGCCAGGCCCGGCAGGCGCTAGGATCCGGCCGGGCGCGGGCGGCCGAGGACCGCGGCGCGGCGATGAGCTTGGCCACCGCCGCCGAGTACGCCCTGATGCTCACCGACCCGGGACCGCCGCGATCGGCGCCGGGCCCCGGTATGCTCAGCGCCCGGGAAAGGGAGCTGGTCACCCTGGTCGCCCAGGGCCGCACCAACGCGCAGATCGCCGCCGAGCTGCACATCAGCGTCCGCACCGTCAGCTCGCACCTGGACCGGGTCCGGGACAAGACTGGCTGCCGCCGCCGCGCCGACCTGACTCGTCTGGCCCTCAGCGCACGCCTGGTCTAGCCAGGCCCGCCCAGCCCCGGTGCCTGTGGGTCGTCTGACCCCGGCCGCGCCGCTACCCAAAAGGGGTCCGCCGGCCCCTGCCCCGCGCACCGCCAGGCCGACGAGACTGCTGCCAATCGGTTGGAGACCAGCCGGGGATATGCCCGGCATTTTCCCTGACGAATGCGAAGCGAACGCCGAATCGACAAAGGACCCGGGCCATGCCCGATCAATGACCCGGGAGGAGGTCAGTGATGAATCGTATCCGCATCGGCCGGCCGAGGGCCGGGAGCGAACGCCCGTGGCCCGGGCACTCTCGCCGGACCCGCGAGATCCGGACATCGTTCGGGCCACGGCGCTCGCGCGGACCGCGCGTTCCGGAAAGGCGCCGGGACATGATGGCCTGGGTCGGCCGGCGTCTATGGCTGGCTGTCCGGATGGTGATCCGTGCGGTCAGGATGGCCCACGACGAGCAGGTGTCCATGTGGGAATGCGTCCTGCTCACCAGCGGGGCGGCGCCGCTAACCGCAGCCGGTCCGCTGCGCTGGGTACCTTCGCTGGGCGGTGACCGGCTCGCCGGCAGCCACCTGCCGGCCCAGGACCCGAGCGAAACGGCGCGGTAACTCGGACTGGCGGCCGTGGGCCAAGATCTCAACCCCGGCACCGCCAGCAGATCCCAGCCTCGTCGCGAGCGGCAGGAGACACCAGTGTGCACGCACACCCATCTCGCCCATGAACGGCAGCGCGGCATGCCGGCTCAGGCGGACCAGCGCCTGCGCCAGTTCCGCGACCTCGCAGACGCCCCGGCGGTCCGGGCGCCGTCGCCGCGCCGCCCGGACACCCACCCGGCAGGACGCGACCCCGATGCGCGATGACCCGGCGGTCACCACCCTGGTGACCCGCGCCGCAAACGGCGGCAAGCAGGCCTGGGACGCGCTCGTCGAGCGGTACGCCCCGCTGATCTGGTCCATCTGCCGCGAGCACCGCCTCGCCGGCGCCGACGCCGGCTATGTCGGCCAGCGCGTCTGGCTGCAGCTCGTGGACCACCTGGATCAGGTCCGGGATCCGGCCGCGCTACCCGGGTGGCTGGCCACCACGACCCGCCGCGAATGCGCACGGGTCCAGCACGCGGCGCGGGGAGGACACGCTGCCGGTCATCCGCTGGACGCCGAGACCATCCCGGACCATCAAGCCCAGACGGTCGAGCAGCAGCTGCTCGCCGCGGAGCGCCACGCGGCGCTGCGCGACGCATTGGCCCGCCTGACCCCATGCTGCCAGCGGCTGATCACCCTGCTTATCCAGGACCCGCCGCTGCCATACGCCACCATCAGCGTCACGCTGAACATCCCCGTCGGCAGCATCGGGCCGAACCGCCGCCGCTGCCTGGACAGGCTCCGCCGCGACCCGGCCATCGCAGCACTGATCAGCACCCAAGCCGAAAACGCGGGAAGCGACTGCCCGGCAAGCGGCACCAACGTCACGACGAGCGGTCAATGGCCTCTTAGGAGATGACGGTGTTCGCATATCTTTCTCGCCGGGGCCCTCACCCGCGGATGGCGCCACGTAATGCTGGCGCGCGCGTGGCGGCCAGCCAGAGCAGGCCCGCTGCCACGACCACGAACTCCTGGCGGCGCACGATACCTATGCCCCGCCTGCTGCCGCATACCATCCAGCTCTGCATCCACTGCCGGCACAACCCGGCCGGGTTCTGGGTCAGCCACAACGGCGACCAGACGGTGCGCCGCCCCTGGTGCCTGTCCTGCTGCCAGGACCTAGACTCTGCCTGCCATCACGTCACACCGTTCAACAGCTAGAACAATGCGAGGACAGGCACGCAGCGGCTCCCCGACGCCCGCCCACATCAGCCCGCCACAGCCCGGCCACGGTCAGTCACTCCCGGTCCCGTCGGGTTCGGACGGGACGCAGGCGGGGACTGAGCGAGGCGGGAACATGCGCCCTTCTTGGTCAGCGGACGGAGGCTGAGCCCACCCGGTCGTGGTCGGTCTTCGTGACATCGATTCCCGCCCGGCGCAGGGACGCCTCCACTCGGTTAAGCGAGAGCACCTCCTCGGGGTGCCAAGCGCCCGGTTGCGCGGAGACGCGACCGTCCCGGCCGGGGAGTGCCTCGGCGAACACGATGCCGCTTGAAGCTGCCATCCGGAAGTCGCCTTGTGTCAGGTGGCCGCCGAGGGGCACACCGTGCTGTCACTGGCCGCCGCGCGGCGGCTCATCGTGGCCTCCGCCGATCGGCAGCCGGCCCGCGACCGCGCCGGCACCTGGCCGGGTCGCTCACCGACCGCGAGGCCCAGGTGCTGGCCTGCCTCGGTGAGGGCCTGTCCAACGCGCAGATCGCGGCCCGGCTGTACCTGTCCGAAGCCGGGGTCAAGGGCTACGTCTCGCCGATGCTGGACAAGCTGGGCTGCGCCAACCGCGCCCAGGCCGGCCTGCTCGCCCGCGACGCCCCGGTATCGTCAGCCCGTAGCCCGGGTAGGCGAAGCTGCAGGCTGGAACTCGGGCTGGGTGCCCGGCAGGCCGGGCTGCGTCCTTCGCCCGGATGTTCGTGCCCGCCGGGTGCGGCGGGCCTCACGGGCCCGCCGCGAGCCGGCGGCTGCTGCGATCATGTCGTTGACGCGGCCGGCGGCGAGTTGTTGCAGGATCAGCGGATGCATGGGGTCCTCCTGGGTTAGGCGGGCGGCCGCGGGCTGCCGGGCAGGTCGTTCCAGCTGCCGCGGCACGATCCGGCGCTCGGATCGTCCGGGCGGTCGGTGATGCATACACCGCGGCGCCGGGAAACTGGGCGCCGCGAGCCGCCCAGTTCGCCCCCCGGGCGGTGTATATACCGGGTGGAAGCGCCACGTGATGCGGAAGGAAGGCGCGCAGGATGGTGACAGCCGATCTGCTCTCACGGGTACGGGCCGGGGACGGCGAGGCGTTCCGGGAGCTGACCGGGCCGCACCGGCGGGAGCTGCAGGTGCACTGCTACCGGATGCTCGGCTCCTTCGCCGACGCCGAGGACGCCGTCCAGGAGACGATGCTGGCCGCCTGGCAAGGCATCGGCGGGTTCACCGAGGAACGCGCCTCGCTGCGCACCTGGCTGTACAAGATCGCCACCAACCGGTGCCTCAACGCGCGCCGCGCAGCGAGCCGGCGCCCGGCCAGGGAGTGGGACGTGTCTCGGTACGAACCGCTCGTGCCGACCCCGCGCGACGAGGCCGTCTGGCTGCAGCCGTTTCCTGACGCCCTCCTCGAGGGTGCCGTCGACGTGCCGCCCGGGCCGGAGGCCCGCTACGAGCAGACCGAAGCCATCTCGCTGGCCTTCGTGACCGCCCTGCAGCTGCTGCCGCCGCGCCAGGTCGCCGTCCTCATCTTGCGCGACGTCCTCGGCTTCCACGCCAGCGAGGTGGCCGGCATGCTGGAGGTGACCCTCGAATCGGCCAACAGTACCCTCAAACGAGCCCGCGCCAGCCTCCAGCGCCGGCAGCAGCCGGCCGTCGGCCAGCAACCGCCGCCGGCCGCTGGCTCACCCGCCGAGGATGCGATCGTGGCCAAGTTCGCCCGCGCGTGGGAGTCGGCCGACCTCGACGCGCTGGTGGCCCTGCTGACCGACGACGTCTTCATCGCGATGCCGCCGGTGCCCTTCGGATACGAGGGGCGGGACGTCGTGACCCGCTACTGCGCCAGCCTGTTCGCCGCGGGCCGCAGGTTCGACCTCGTCCCGGTGCGAGCCAACGGCCAGCCGGCGTTCGGAGCCTACCTGCGCGGCCCGGCCGGCGTCCGCCATGCGACCGCCTTCTACGTGCTCACCCTGGCCGGCGGCCAGATCTGCGCCATCACCCGCTTCGAGGCCAGCGTGCTGCCGTGGTTCGGGCTGCCGCGCTCACTCCCGAGCCGGTAGCCGGCCTTCGAGCAGTGAAAGTGAGCAGCCGCGAAAACACGCCGTGGCGGATATGCCACTGCGGTTCAGCGGAATGCGGCAGACCAGGCATGAGAGCCGGCACATCCACCGGCCCCACTTTTGATCCCGCGGACTCAACACGTGCCCCAGGTCGGTTCTGGCCCAAGCCGACGCTGCGGCACGCGCCGGAATGGACAGCAGCCTGACCGTCGGAGACCGGCATTCCCTGGCTCCGGACGCCTACCTGCAGAACGTGCCCCTGATCGCCCCCGGATCGGCCGCATCCGGTCTGGGACCAGCGGCCCGCCGGCTGCCTGTCCCTGGTCCCGCTGCAGCATCCGTGCTGATCGCCGACCTCATCCCTGAATGGACACAGTTCGAGGCGTTCCTCGACGAGCAGCGCCAGCGATCTCAGCCATTGCCTGGACGGGCTGACCGAGGAGCAAGCACGCCGGTCGCTGGTGCCGTCCCGGACCACGCTCCTCGGCCTGGTCAAGCACGCGGCTTCGTCGGGAAGGTCTGGTTCGACGAAACCATCACCCACCGGCCGCGCGGAGATCGGCATCCCCGCAACGCCAGACGAGTCGTTCATCGATGCCCGGGAACATTTGCTCCCCCAATTGCGAACGGCGGGGGTCGGCCCGCCCGGCACCCGGCTCGGCTGGCCAAGGCACATGTGTTTCGTTATAGACGGCGAGAGCGCGAAGCTCGCACGGCATGCGAGATCCGCCGATATGAACGGCAGCAGGAATCTCGGCGTTCATCCGCTGGGGCGCACAGAACGGATATCCGGCGTGCTCTGCCTCGAGCAGGCGTCGCGAGGCCGCTTTCACGCAAACGTTGGGGCTGACGGCCGTTCAGGATGCCGGGGTGTAGTTGAGCATCCAGCGGATGCCGTAGCGGTCGAGGGTGACGCCCCAGTAGGCGCCCCACGGCATGTCGGCCATCGGAGATCCTTCCGAGCCGTCCTCGGATAGGGCGCCGTACAGGCGGTCGGCCTCTTCCCTGCTGTCTACGTCGAGGCAGAGGGTGGTGTTATTGCCGATACGGGTCTCCTGACCCATCGACCGGAGCATGTCCGTCGCCATCAGCAGGTGGCCGCTGATGATCGGGAGCTCAGCGTGCAGCACGAGGTTCCGCTCCCCGGCGGGCAGCTGGCCGGGCCCGACGGCGGGCATGTCCGAGTAGCGGCTGAGCATGGTGACCTCAGTGCCGAAGGTCTTGGCGTAGAAGGCGAACGCCTCCTCGGTCTGGCCCTGGAAGTTGAGGTATGTGCTGACTCGTGCCATGGATGGCTCCTTCGTCGGAGACGCCCCCGGGCGCCCGCCTTATCGTCTGCCAGCGCAGACGCCCGGTCCGCCGGAAATTCATCGCCGCCCCGGACGCTGTCGGGTAAAGGCCAGGTCGCGGCGCACGATCAGCGCCGGAACAGGGCTCGATCGTAACACCACATCGCCGTCGATTGAGGGCGGCGCCTGGGAGGCGTCGGCAGCCCATCAGCGCAGACCGGGATGTTCGGGGCGAGCTTGTAACCCCAGCCCCGAACTCCGGGCGGGCGCCTGATCGGCAGGCTCCTTGATGTGTGACGGGTCCTCGTCGCGCTGGGTAATCAGCCCTCGTATCTGAGCAACACGCACACTGCCGCCGTTATGGACGGTCGTAAGTGCGCGTCTATCGTCGCTCATGGCCGCGCATAAGTGGATGATCTGCGGCCTGATTGCTCGACACGGCGCTCTGGGATGCTCTGGTGCAGACAGTCCTGGACGGTCCGCCCAGTCTCCCGGAACAGAAGGGCAGGGGACACTAGTGGCCATCAGCGCCCGGCCCTCCACCACGTCGTCCCGACGGTTCGTGGGACTGTCTGATGACATCCGCGCCGGGCAGGCCGGACCAGTCGTGAGCCGCCGAGGCAAAGCCGCCACCGCATGAGAGCGATCCTGGATCCTGACCCTGCCGCCGCAGGGCCAGGCCCGGCGCGAACGAGCAGGCCACCGCCCGGACCGGCCGCCGGCTGATCGGCTATCCGCCTTCGGTTACGGGTCTTGCGTGACCCGGATGATCGTCTTGCCGGGCACCCGGCGGTCAGGGGCGAACGCGGACGGCACC
The DNA here is from genome assembly GCA_963769715.1 of uncultured Actinomycetes bacterium. Classification (GTDB taxonomy): domain Bacteria; phylum Actinomycetota; class Actinomycetes; order Streptosporangiales; family Streptosporangiaceae; genus Palsa-504. The sequence goes on along the minus strand of CAVYNE010000030.1, from coordinate 98,724 downwards.
TCGGCGAGCGGTCGCACGGCCCCGATGATCGGATTCAGCCGTCCGGACCGCGCCCGCCCGGCGAGGTCCGCCAGCCGGAACCGGTCCGGCTCGACGACGAAGAAGATCGCCCGGCCGTCGGCGGGCCGCACCTTCGGCGGGCCGATGGTGGTGACGAGCGTGCCGCCGGCGCGTACCAGGGGGGCGGTGCGCTGGAGGACTTCGCCCCCGATCACGTCGAACGCGACGTCGACCTCGCCGGCGTCCTCCAGCCGGTCGGCCTGCAGGTCCACGAACGCGTCCGCACCCAGGCCGAGGGCGGTCTCCCGGTCCCCGGCACGGCCGGTGCCGATCACGCGGGCGCCCAGCTCGTGCGCGAGCTGCACCGCGATTGACCCGACGCCGCCCGCGGCGCCGTGGATCAAGACGGTCTGGCCCGTCTTGAGATGGGCGTGGTCGAACAGGCCCTGCCAGGCGGTCAGCCCGGAAATGGGCAAGGCGGCGGCCACGGTGTGGTCGATGCCGGCCGGAAGCGGGGCGAGGTTGCGGGCCTCCACCGCGGTGTACTCGGCCAGCGACCCGTCGCGGGTCCAGTCGGCCAGTCCGAACACCCGCTGGCCCACGGTCAGGCCGGTGGTGCCATAGCCCAGCTCGGTGACAACACCCGACAGCTCGTGTCCGGGCACGCTCGGGGTCCGGTCGCGGCCGGCGCGGTCGGTCCATGTGCCCGGCCAGTCCAGCTCCCCCGGGGTGAACCCGGCCGCGTGGACGCGCACGATCACGTCGTTTTCAGCCGCGTGGGGGCGGGGGATGTCGGACAGCGTGAGCCCGGCGGCACCGGCGGCACGGTCTCGTACGGTGATGGCTTGCACAACGGTTCCCTCCTGCGACGAATTCAGGTTCTGGCCGGCGCAGACGTGCCAGATCACCCCGCAGGTGCGCTCGAGCTCACCGCGGTTATCGGCCAGGGCCGGCTTGATCAGATCATGCCCGGCCGCCCGCTTGCCTGAAACCGCCCCGGCCGAATGGTGCCGCTAACGTTGGCAGGGCCGTGTACCGCAGCATCGGAAGCCCTTCGAGCGGGGCCGGCGGGCAGCCGAACAAAGCCCAGATCTGGTCAATCTGCGTTCCAACCCAGTTCCAAGCATCAGCACCGACAGTCGCGCAGAGTCGGCGGTCTGGAGCGTATTTCTGGGTAGTCGGTATCGCTCTGATCCCGGTGGTTTGTGACATGGTGTGACCGGCTGAGCTCGCTTACGGTGGGTTTCCGTTTATTCGCTGGGACCTGGCAGCTGGCCCAGCCTCCCGGGTCTCAGCCCGGCCGGGAGGTACCCGATGACCACTGCCGCCCCATCTACCGCGCTCGCCACGATCCAGCCCGCCTTCACTGATCCCGAACGGCTCGCCCTCGCCGGGTTCCTGGCGGGATACCGAGGCCTGACCCGCGAGGCGTACGCCCTGGACCTGCGCCAGTTCACCACCTGGTGCCGCGCCTGCTCCCTGCCCCTGTTCGCCGCCCGCCGCGCCGCATCGAAAGCTTCGCCAGGGAACTCGAATTCAAGGGCCGGCACGACCGTCACCCGGCGGCTGTGCACCATCGCCGGGTCCTGCAAGTACGCGGTCGAAGAAGAGCTCCTGGAGCATTCCCCGGCCGCTCACGTCCGCCGTCCGCGGGTGGATTACGAGTCCCATGCGGTCGCCCTGGACCGCAACGAGCCCGGCGCGCCGCTGGTCGCCGCCGGCCTCGGCCCACCGGTCGAGCATGCGCTGATCTCGCTGCTCGCGCTGAACGGGCTGCGGGTCTCCGAGGCCACCGGCGCCGACATCGAGCACTGGGCCCGGAGCGCGGGCACCGGACGCTGACGATCACCCGCAAAGGCGGGAAGGTGGTGACCATCCCGCTGGCGCCGCGCACGGCCCGGGCGATCGACCTGGCCATCGGCGAACGCACCGGCGGACCGGTGTTCCTGGCCGGAGACGGTCGGCGCCTGGACCGGCACGGTGCCGGGCGGATCGTCCGCAAGGTCGCCCGCCGCACCGGGATCGGCAAGCCCGTCACGCCCCACACGCTACGGCAGGCGTTCATCACCGCCAGTTTGGATGCCGGGGTGCCGCTGCGCGACGTCCAAGAAGCCGCGTCGCACGCGGATCCGCGGACCAACGATCAGGTATGACAACCCTCGGGCCTGCGGCAGCCTGGACCGGCACGCCACCTATATCGTCGCCGCCTACGTCGCAGGCGCTGCCCGGTAACAGGCGTACCGGCCGGGGGAAGCTCCGCCTGGCGGTGGCAGCCGCCAGGCGGAGCTGCCTGCAGCAGCCGATGCCAACCACCACCCCGCGGTGACGCACCGCGAACGCGAACCGCCGTTCTGGGTAGTCGACGGGCCAGGGAATTGTCGAGCCGATGGGAGCAGATCTGGCGGCTATGTATGTCTGCGAATACCAGTAGCCGAATTGAGCGCACCCTTGTCCGGCACCCATTTGCCGAAGCGATCAATTCGCTTGCCAATCGTCTTGGTAGTCTCGGGATGAGACCGGCGCTGCGGTTGTCCCGCCATTGCAGGGGTTGTCATCGTTGCTGACTCGAGGCCGCAGGCGGGATGCGAGCGGTGTCGTTGATCGCACTGGGCTGGCTGTCGTGCAGCCCTGACCGTGCCGGGCCGGTGCGCCGCGGTCACGGTCAGGATGCGGGACGGCCTCTGGCGTGGTGGCTACCGGTCGGCGGGGCCGGCTGCGGCTTGGGCGATGAGGGTGGCCACCGCTTCTGGCTGCGACACGTAGACGGAGTGGCTAGCCGCGACCTCGGACACGGTGGCGCCGATCCGTTCTGCCATGGCATGCTGCGCTGGTGGCGGGATCATCCGGTCTTCGGCAGTGACTAGGTACCAGCTGGGCGTGGTTCGCCAGGCGGGGTCAGTGATCGTTCCGGCGGGGCCGTCCACGTTCCAGGGGACCTGCGAGTCGGCCATGAACGTGGCCAGGCCGTTGGGCAGGTCGGCGGCGAACGATGCGTGGAATTTGTCCCGGTCCAGGAGCAGGAAGCCATCCCTGGGAGGCAGGATCGGCGGCTGCGGCCCGTCAGCAGGGAAACCGGCGATCAGCGAGCCGACCGACTCGTTCTTGTCCGGCGCGAACGCGCAGACGTAGACCAGGGCCGCGACGTTCGGGTGGGTGCCGGCTTCGGTGATGACGGCGCCGCCGTAGGAGTGGCCGACCAGCACGACCGGGCCGTCCTGGGCGTCGATGATCCACCGGGTGGCTGCGACGTCGCCTTCCAGTGACAGGGTCGGGTTCTGCACGATACTGACCCGGAATCCGTCGCGGCTGAGTGATTCGTAGACGCCCTGCCAGCCGGAGCCATCGACGAATCCGCCGTGGACGAGAACGACATTCCGCAGTGTATCTGTGGCCATAACGATTCCTTCTCTTGTGAAATGGGTGGATGCCAGAACGGTAGGCCGCGGTGCACGAAAGCCGCGTACGTCATCTGACTCAGTTCGCGACGCAGGTTCCGGCAGCACGGGCTCTGGGGGAGGATGGATCTCTGATGTCGATCGCTGCGAGCAACCCCAGGCCGCTGCTCGGCCGGAACGCCGAGATCGAGTTGCTGGCTTCGCTGCTTGATGGCATCCAGGATGGCGGCGGCGCGCTCGTGCTGTGCGGCGAGCCGGGAATCGGCAAGTCCCGGCTTCTTGCCGTGGCGGCTGAGTTTGCGCGCGAACGTGGCTTCACGGTGCTGAGCACGACCGGAGTGCAGTCCGAGGCTCATCTAGCGTTTGCGGGCCTTCATCAGCTGCTCCGCCCGCTGCGTTTCCATTCGGCGAACCTGCCTGCTGCGGAGCGCGCCGTGCTCGACGCGGCCTTCGGGCTGGGCCAGGAACCGGCGCCGGAGCGATTCCGGATCGCGATGGCTGTTCTTGATCTGCTAGGTGAGGTGGCGACCGAGGCACCACTGCTGATCCTGGCCGAGGATGCGCAGTGGCTTGACCGCCCCACCACGGAAGTGCTTGCGTTTGTCGCCCGCCGCCTGCAGTCCGATCCAATCGTGCTGCTGGCGGCCGGGCGTGAGGGTTACCCATCGCTGCTCGTCGATGCCGGACTGCCTCAGCACCGCCTCGGCGGTCTCCCGCCCTCCGAGGCGGTGACACTGCTGGATGCGTCGGCGCAGCAGCTTTCCCCGGTGATTCGTGACCGAGTGCTGAGCGAGGCGGCCGGCAATCCCCTCGCCCTGATAGAGCTGCCGCTCACTGCGGCACGGCGGGAGCCGATCGGGCCCGGCGTGCTGCCGCTCACGCAGCGGCTCGAGCAGGCCTTCGCGGCCCGCGTATCCGACCTGCCGGAGGCGACCCGGCTGCTTTTGCTGGTCGCCGCGCACAGCGACGACGAGCGTCTCAGCGACATAATCGACGCTGCGAGCGCGGTGGCCGGGACCACGTTGGGGCTCGAGCTGCTCGAGCCGGCGGCCGAGGCCGCGATCGTTGACCTCGACCTAAGCAGCGTGCACTTCCGCTACCCGCTGATCCGGTCAGCGGTACGCCAGAGCGCGAGCTTGCTGCAGCGCCGCCGGGTGCACGAGGCGCTCGCCGAGGTACTGCGCGCCGAGCCGGACCGGCGTGTCTGGCATCGCGCGGCGCTGATCAGCGGCACGCATGAAGAGATCGCCAATGAGCTGGAGGAGGCAGCCGGACGCGCGCGGCGGCGCGGCGCACTGGCTGTCGCGGTCACAGCGCTGCAGCGGGCAGCAGAGCTGAGCCCGCCCGGGCAGCGAGCCGGGCGGCTGCTTGCCGCGGCGGAGCTCGCCTTCGAGCTCGGCCAGCGCGACCTGGTCATGCCGATTCTGCGCGAGGTGGAGCACCTCGATCCCGATCCGGTCCAGCGTGCTCGCGCCACCTGGATCGAAGAACTCGTCCAGACGCGGCCACTGGGCAATGCGCCGCGCGCCGCAGCGCTGATCTCCGCCGCCGAGCAGGCCGGCCAGGCAGGTGATCGCGACCTGCAGCTCAACATCACCTGGCTGGTCGCCTCGCGCGCCTGGCTGGTGGATCCGGCGCCCACGGCACGCAGAGTTCTCATCGAGGCGGCCGATCGCCTGGGGGACCCGGAATCAGCAGACCTCCGGATCCTTGCGATCCAGGCCTATGCCGATCCGTTCGGAAAGGCACCAGCCATACTCGAGCGCCTCCGTGAAGCCGCAGCTGACGTTCACTACGACACGGACGCCGCCCGTTTCCTGGGCCCGGCAGCTGTGGCCGTGGGGGCCTTCGACATCGCTGCGACGTTCCTCGGCGAGGCAGTCGAGGGTCTGCGAACACAAGGACGGCTCGGGCATCTGCCGCGCATGCTCACCCTGCAGGGAAATATGGCAGCGCAGGTCACCGACTGGGGCGTAGCGATTCCCGCCGCAGAAGAGGCCAGGCGCCTGGCGACAGAGCTCCGCGAGCCGCAATGGGTCGCAGCAGCCGACACCGTCGATTCGATCATCGCCGGGATCCGCGGCGACCAGGACGCGGCCGAGCGAGCCGCGGCGCGGGCCGAGCGCATCGCGGTGCCGACCGGAGCGAACATCACGGTCGCCTTCGCGCAATTCGGCCGGATTTTCGCCGCACTCGGAGCGGGCAGGCACGCCGACGCCTACGAGGCTGCCGAACGCCTCTTCGATCCGGCGAGCCCGGCACACCATCCGGTTATCGCATGCTGGCTTATCGGCGACCTTGCCGAAGCAGCGCTGCGGACCGACCGGATCGACGAAGCGCGAACACGCGTGAAACAGGTCGAAGCTGCGTCCGGCGACATCCCAGGAACCTGCATCGCCGTAGGGCTGCGGCACGCGCGGGCGGTACTCGCCCAGGGCCCGGAGGAAGCCGCGGGCCGCTTCGACGAGGCGCTCGGCGCCGACCTCCCGCACTGGCCCCTTCAGCGCGCCCGGCTGCTGCTGGCCTACGGCCAATGGCTGCGGCGTCAGCGCCGGATCGCCGACTCGCGTGCGCCGCTGCGGGACGCCCGCGACGCCTTCGAGGCCATGGGCTGCGCCGCCTGGGGCGACCAGGCCCGCCGGGAGCTCCGGGCGTCCGGGGAATCTAGCAGTCGGCGCGACCTCGCCGCCAGCGACCAGCTGACCGCCCAAGAGCTTCAGATCGCCCAGCTCGCCGCCCAAGGGCTCTCGAACCGGGACATCGCACAGCGGCTGTATCTGTCTCACCGGACAATCGGCACCCACCTGTACCGCATCTTTCCCAAGCTCGGGATCACCAGCCGCGGTGAGCTTCGCTCGGCCCTCTCGGCGCGCACAGCACTAGGAGAACATTAACTTGGGTGTCCAGAATTCGATCATCTGCATGCGGAACTCGCATTCCTGTTCCGTGATAATCGCCGACCCTAATCGGCCATTCCTGCGACGGCTCACACCGCTGGCTACGCTCCGTGGTAGGAGCCGGTTACTCCTCCGCGCTCCAGATAACCGCCGACAGGGGTCTCCACTTAACCGGAGCTGCGCAGGTCAGCGCCCTGCCACCAGAGTCGGCTTGGCAGCGGCCGGATCCGGGCCGGACGTGCGGGTTCTCGCCCGCCAGTCCGTCCCCGTCGCCACCTTGCACCATGCGACACCCACCCCGGCATCGCCTGGGTGCCGATCCCAGACATCAGCCCCAGCTCCATCGCCCTCACATGGCTAGCACAGACCCCCCGGCCCAGCTACGCGACCTCGCCGGCCTCGCACAGCGGACCGCAGTCGCGGTGACCTCCGGGACCCCGGCCGGCCGGCCGAATCCACCCGCCACGCACATCCGTGAGCCGTAGCCGGGATCCGTGCCCAGACTCAGCCGGGCCGACACGATAGCCGCCGTTCGGTGCTTTCCGGGTGCCGTCATGGCTTGCTTCCTTTCCGGCCTCCAGGCTCGTGGTCAGTCGGCGCCAGCCGTCACATCACCGGTTGCAAACTGGCTGCAGCCGCTGTCGGCCATGCTCGGCAGGAGGATGAGGGCGGGCTGGGCAGCGGGTCGCGCTGTCGCGCTCGCAGGAGGGAAGGGTTCACATGCCGAGGGTGGGGGTCGCGGCGGTGCAGGCGAGCTATGTGCTTATGGACAAGCAGGCGACGCTGGACAAGGTCGCCGAGCTGACGGCGAAGGCCGCCGTTCAGGGTGCTCAGCTGGTGGTTTTCCCCGAGGTGTTCGTTCCTGGCACCCCGATCTGGATTGATACCCGGCCGATCTGGGACGGCGACGACGACTGGTTCCGGCTGCTGGCCGAAAACGCTGTCGTGGTGCCGGGCCCGGCCACGGAGCGCCTGGCGGGCCTCGCCCGTGAGTACGGGCTCTGGCTGGTTATCGGCGTCGAAGAGCGGGAGCGCCACGGCGGGACTATCTACAACACGCTGCTGTACTTCTCCCCGGACGGCGTCCTGGCCGAGCGACACCGCAAACTGGTCCCGACCGGTGCCGAGCGGACCGTGTGGGGGATGGGGGATGGCTCGACGCTCAGGGTCGTGGATACCGGGTTCGGCCGGGTCGGGGGCCTGATCTGCTGGGAGAACTACATGCCGCTGGCCAGGTTCCACATGTACGCGCAGGGAGTGGATCTGTGGCTGGCGCCCACTTTGGCACCGGGCGACGGATGGATTGCCACCATGCGCCATATCGCGCGCGAAAACCGGATGTTCGTGATCGGCGTCAACCCGGTCCTGCACGCCGACCAGATCCCGGCGGGCTTCCCGCACCGGGACCGGCTCGTCCCGGATCAGTACCGCGAGGAGAACGGCGACTGGCTCGAAGAAGGCAACACGGTCATCGTGGCGCCCAGCGGTGAGATCCTCGCCGGGCCGGTGCGGCAGCGCGAGGAAACCCTTATCGCCGACCTGGACCTCGGCGATGTCTTGTCCGCTCGCCGCCACCTCGACCCGGTTGGCCATTACCACCGCCCCGATATCTTCCGCCTTCACGTTGATACCTCACCTCGCCCGCCGGTGGTTGAAACACGCCTCGCCGGAAGCGAACCGCCGCCCTCAACAGGAGAAGCAATCCCGGCCAGGGAAGCCGGCAGCTGAGGGCACGGCCGGCGTACAGAACCGGGTGAAATGTACGCAGTACCACTCCCCAGCCGCGAGAACGGCAAGGCGTACCTATTCGGCGGCGTGTCTCGCCCTGACCGTAGCATTCCGGCGCGGTCACTGACTGTGGCGATGGCCGACCGATCTTGGGGTCACGACAACGGCTTCGCCAAAACGCACGCTCATGGTGGTGACGCTGGCGCACGGAAGGGCACGCCATGACGGTGCTCACGATCGGTGACGCGAGATGATCATGGCGAGGGACGCGTAACGCGCCTGGGCGTGGAGGACTATTCGGGGCTCACTGCTGGAGCCAAATCCGCGCCGCGGCCGTCAGCGCCCCGATCCCGGTAGACAGCGTGGGCTCGATGACGGGCGCAAACATGGGCGAGTGGTTCGACGGGAGATCCCTGGACCGCGCGGCGAGCTCCTCGATCGTTGTCGCACCGTCGAAGCTCGCGGGATTAGCGCCCCCTAGCAACCAGTACACGCAGGGTGCTCCCGCCGCGCTCGCGAGCACGCCGACGTCCTCGCTGCCTGTCACCGGACCCGGGTCCACGATCACCGGCGACACCGACTGCAAGGCCGGCCGCGTCCGGGCGCACGCGGCCTCGTCGTTGATGACGGCAGGGAACGAGCCAGTCGACTCCACCTCGGGGGGTATCGGGGCTCCGGCGGCGGCCGCCTCCCCGCGGGCGATCCGCTCGATGGCGGCGAACACCCGGTCGCGCACGTCGGTGCTGAAGGTCCGGATGCTGAACCCCAGCTCGGCCCGGTCAGGGATGATGTTCACGGCAGTCCCGGCATGCAGGGTGCCGATCGTCACGACCGCGGTCTCCCCGGCGGGGATCTCCCGGGAGACGATCGTCTGCACGCGCAGCACCGTCGCGGCGGCCATCACGACGGGGTCGACGGAGGCTTCAGGTCGCGAACCGTGCGCACCCCGGCCATGCAACGTGACCTTCAGGCTGTCCGCCGCGGCGAAGGCCGCCCCAGCACGCAGCCCGATCACGCCGGCCGGCATTGGAGCCACATGCTGACCTAGAACGACCACCGGCTTACCGAAGCGCGTATAGAGCCCATCGTCGATCATCGCCCTGGCGCCGGCACCGAGCTCCTCCGCGGGCTGGAACACCGCCATCAGAGTTCCCGACCAGGTGTCCAGGCTCTCCACCAGCCGCTCGCATGCCCCCAGCAGGCACGCGACGTGCAGGTCGTGCCCGCACGCATGCATCACCGGGGTCGGATTTCCGGCCACGTCGGTGATCACCTGCGTGCTGGCATACGGCAACCCGGTGGCCTCCAGTACAGGCAATGCATCCATGTCGGCGCGCACCAGCACGGTGGGCCCCGGACCGTTGCGGACAAGACCCACCACCCCGGTGCCCCCCACCTCCGTGGTGACCTCGAAACCCATGCTCGCTAGGTGGCTCGCGACAATTCCCGCCGTGCGCGTCTCGGCGAAGCCCAGCTCAGGGTTCGCGTGAACATCGCGATAGACGTCCGCCCAGCGGTCGACGCTCGCACTCATCCAACCCCCAGATCACGACACCGGTGACCACAGTCAATCAGGTCAACTCCAATCTGGGCACACGGTCGGCGGACCGGATCTACGTGCTGAACGAGGGGTACGTGGTGGAGCCGGGGACGCACGAGGAGCTGGTTGCCGCCGGGGGAACATACGCGGAGCTGTTCACGCTGCGGGCGTCGCCGTAGCAGTAGCGGCCCGCTGGCATCGTGGCTAGGCGCCCGAGGACCAACCCGATCACGATGCCACCCGCCACCAGCGGTGCCGACCCGGCCGGGCACCCGCTTTGCATCTTCGTCGGCCGACCGGCCGCTCACCTTACCCCGCGTGCGCCGGCATCGTGGTGCCGGTCCTGGTGCCGGGCAGCACACCCACATCGTTCGGCACAAAAGGCCTGGGCGGTCCAGCGCAACGCGGACGGCACCGTCACGGTGCGGATCGCACAGTTCGCCTGCGACGGTGCTGGCTTGCAGCAGGCCCTGGAAGCCGGCGACGTGCCCGCGCTCGTGCGATATCAGGTGGTGAACGATCCCTCCTACCAGGTGGGTGACCCCTGCATTGCTCGCCGCGGTTCAGGAGCGGCGGGTACGGGATACCCCCTGGCGGAACGCGGCGAGCGCATCGGGGTAGTCGGCCAGCTGGTACTGATGGCCCGGCTCGGGCGGGCCGTTATAGGTGGGCACGGTCAGCGGCACCAGCGGGACGCTGAGGATGAGCTGGTAGCCGGCTTGCTGCCAGGGGGCCAGCGCTGGCTGGGCGGAGGAATCGGAGACTGGCTGCTGGTCGGGCAGGAGTGCCTCGGCGTACTGCAAGCGGCCGCCGAGCAGCAGGCCGAGGTCGTTGACCCCGGCCGGGTTGCCCGCGTACGCGCCCAGGCCGGCCAGCAGCGGGCCGGGAGGGACCCGCTGGTAAGAGGCCACGTGCTGGAACGCCCAGTAGACGCCGATCGCGTGGTGGGCGTGCAGCCAGGCGAGCATGCGGGTGATGAACGCCGGGTCGTCCTGGCCGCCGAAGCTGTGGAAGTCCAGGCCCCATTCGGGGATGGCGACCGGCTTGCCGGTGAGCCGGGACAGCCGGGCGAGCCAGTCGAGGCCGCCGGGCTGGGTGAGGATCTGCCGCCACCTCGTGTCGTGGTCCAGCTGGCCGGACGCGGTGTGCGGGTAGGTACCGTGCGGGCCGCCGTACCAGTCGTAGACGTCGGTGCCCACCAGGTCCACGTAGGCGGCGCCGGGCCACGCGTCGATGGCCGCGGCGGTGCCCGGGAAGACGGTCCACAGGAACCGGAAGTGCTGCCCGGGCACCGACCGCATGGCGGCTACGGCGTGCCGCCAGGCCAGGGCGTAGCAGCCCGGCTCGGTGCGCGGGCATTTCCGCTCGCTCCAGTTGTACCAGCCGCCGGTCATCTCCCGGCCGAGGTCGATGATGGCGCCGGCGAAGCCGTCTTTCACGAGCAGCGCGCCGAGCGCGCGGAACCGGGCGTCATCGGCGCCGACGGCGGCAGCGGCCAGCGCGGCGCTGGGCTCCTCCCAGTAGCCGGGCGCGGTGTCCTGGGTTCCCTGCCGCATCAGCGCGGCCAGCGCGGCCAGCGCGGGCGCGACGGCAGGTGACGATGACGGGCTGACCTGCGCGGCAGGGGAGACAGTGGTGATCTGCTGGCCGGGCACGAACACGATGATCCCGGCCGCCGCGATCAGGGCCACAGCCGCCAGGACACTAAGCCGCGCCCAGGTCCGCCCCGGGAACGGCACGCGGTGCCTCACCTCACCTCACCGTCCTGCCGCGCCGGCCGGGCGCGCCGCCGGCCAGCACGGCGAAAAGGGTGCCCGCGGACCTGCCCGTGCGCTCTCCCGCAGGCGGGATGCCTGGCCACTCCTCCACGGTACGTCCGGCCGCGGTATCCCAGTTAGCGGTGCAGTCCGAAAATCGGGCGGACAAGCGATGAGTCTGCCTCGCCATGGGAGTCCAAGTCTTCGACCGGACATCACCGCCCTGCCAGGAGGACCCGATGGCGCCCGCTTCGTTCGCTCCTACCGCCCGGACTGTGGAAGTCCCGGGTGCGCGCTTGTATTGCGAGGTGCGCGGTAAGGGCTCGCTCGTGGTGCTCGTCGGCGCTCCGATGGATGCCACGTCGTTCGCCCCGCTGGCCGACCTGCTCGCAGACGGCTACACCGTGCTCACCACCGACCCGCGGGTCACGCTGCGGCGGTGTCGATGAGCACGGCGGTTCTCAGGCGTCCCTGGTCATCATCCGCCATGCGCCGAGGATCGTCCAGGCCGCCAGCCAGGCGATGATGACGCAGACGGCCTCGGTGGCCGACTCGGGCAGCGGTGACTGCGCGCCGCCGGGCCGCCCGATGCCTCCGGCTACCCCCGGCAGCCCGAATGCCACCGGCAGGCCGGATGGTTCCAGGTGCGTCATGGCCAGCCCGACGAATGATCGTTGCAGGTCCTGGAGATGGGGGATGTCAACCGCGGAAAGGATCGGCGTCAGGATCATCTGGAGCACGATTATCAAGATCACCGGGACGAGTCTCTGCCCCATCAGCGACGCGAGTCCGAGTCCGAGGATGAATCCGACGGCCGCTTCAAGCTCGATCCACAGCCCGGCCTTGATCATGAGGGAGACCGGCGGGTAGCGGAGAATGCTGGTGTAGCCGGGGTAGTCCTGGCTGGCGATCTTGACAGCCAGAGCTTCCAGCTCGGCGGGCGCGGGCTGGGCGGGGGTGATTGCTGACTTCGACCAGGGAGGGGGGCCGGGGCACGTGATATTCCCCGGAATGGGCCCGTTGTAGGGGAGAGAGCAGATGACCGCCTCGGCGCGGTCCCCGGCCCAGTTCTCGAAGCCGGCCCGGGACAGGCCGGGAGGTATGTTCGCGTTCGAGTCATCGATGAAGGTCGGTGCGGCGAAGACGGTCACCGCGCAGACGATCGTGTAGCCGATCGCGACCAGCGGCACGACGATCGCCAGTCCGGCCGGGATCCGGGCCAGGTACAGCGCCAGCCGGGACCGGCCGGTCACGACCAGGTGCCGGAACATGCCTTCGGTGAGGTCGCGCGATCCCGCCGTGCAGCCCACCGTGGTGGCGACGATGAAGCCGAAGGTGGGCAAGAAGCCGGCTACCAGGACCACGAAGATCATGTCGCCGCCGGCGGGTGGGTTGGCGTACGGCGCGAACGCATGGGCGAGCAGGCGAATGAGGAGGAAGACTGCCGGGAACCCGATGTTCACCACGATGAGGGCGACCATGAGGCCGCGCCGCTTGCGCAGCTCCATGACTCTGGTGGCGATCATGCCGACGGTGGGAATCGGGGATCCCCGGCGGTCGCATGGGTGACCGGCGAGCTCTGTCTGGAGTGCCTGGTCGGGCGCGGGTATGCCGCTGGCGGGCGCGGTCGTCATTCCGGGTCCCCCAGTCTGCTTGTGACCTGCAGGAACCACGATTCGAGCGAGGCCTGGACCGGCTGGAGCCGGTAGACGGAGATCCCGCCTTCGACAAGAACGCGGTTGATTTCAGCGATGACGTCGCGGCTTGTGCCCGCGGGCAGCGTGATCTCCAGGCCCAGCGCCGACGGCACGACCTCGACGCGGGCGCCGAGGGTGGTACCCGCGAGCAGGGCACGGGCCCGGCCGGGTTCGGAGCATTCGACCTGAACCGCGAGCAGCGCCCCCGCCAGCAGCTCGGAGATCGGTCCCTGCCGGATGATGCTACCGCGGTCGACGATGGCGACCGCGTCACAGGTCCGCTCGACCTCGTCGAGGAGGTGGGAGGACAGCACGACCGTGCGGCCATCGGCCACCAGCGACAGGATCATGTCGCGGATCCCGGCCATTCCAGCCGGGTCGAGTCCGTTCATCGGCTCGTCCAGAATGAGCAGCTGGGGGTCTCCCAGCAGGCAAGCGGCGACCCCCAGGCGCTGGCGCATGCCCATGGAGTACTCCGAGACCCGGTTGTCGGCGCGGTGGGCTAGGCCGACGCGCTCCAGGGCTGGCCCGATGCGGTCCCGCGCGGCCGGTTCGCGTGCGGCGGCGAGAAGCCGCAGATTCTGCCTGCCGGTCAGATGGCGGTGGAACCGGGGTTCGTCGACGATGGCACCGACACGAGCGAGTGCCGCGTCGCGATGCCGCGGCACGGGGTATCCGAGCAGGGACATCGTGCCGGCATCGGCGTGCGTCAATCCCAGCAGCACCCGGATGAGCGTGGTCTTGCCGGCGCCGTTGGGGCCGAGGTAACCGAACGCGGATCCCCGGGGGACCAGGAGCTCAACACCGTTCACGGCAATATTCGCCCCGAAACGCTTGGTGAGCCCGTGGGTCTCCACGGCCCAGCGGCTCTCGGCAGCCAGCTTGCCGGGGCCGCCAGGCAGAGCCGTCGTACTCATCTGATGCCCTCGCCAACTACCGCCGCCGCCGGCCGCAGCAGCCTGGCGAAAAGCACGATGGTGATGAGGCGGTCACCAGATCCCTTCAAAGGGCGGTGGGGAAGAAGCATCAACGGGTCCTTCGCGTTGCCGGGCCGGGGTGTAAGCGTGCGATACGAAGGCGGGAACGTCTTCGGCGCGGGGTTAGAACTTTGCCAGTCCACGACGGTCTAACGCTGGGCGGAGGCGTATCCGCCCAGCGTTAGACCGTGCCATCCGCCCTGGAGATGAGTCTGAGCGGAGAAGGCCTTACGGCGTGACATGCGCGAAACTCTATCTAGATAGAGTAACTTCGTCTACCTGAGCCGCGGAAGCTTGTGATCGCCCGAGGAGCTGGGCGGTGAACTCGGGCGGCGCCATGGCGGGCAGCGCTCCGTCAGCGATCTCGCCGGACAGTGCGAGCATCTTCGGGCTCTTCACTACCATCGGGTGCCTGCCGGTAATCGTGGCGGTGCGCGCTCTCCAGGCAGGGATCGCCGTCATGGGGCGTGCCCGGTCGCCGGGCTCTGCGGGCCGGCCGGGGCGCAGCGAGCAGGCCTGACCTGGCTGGCGTCTATCCCAGCACGTCGCTGCGGAGCTGCGGGAAGACCTTTGACACCTTCCCCAGGAGATAGTCGCCGTAGCTTCCGGTGAAGGCTCGCAGGTCCTGGCCATCCCACCGCCGCCTGCCGTCGTCTCCGGCGGCGGCGCGGTCAGGAAGTGGCGGCACCTCGGCGGCGAATCCCGGATCCAGGAAGAACGGGAAGGAGAGCCGGCCGTGGCCGCTGAGGTTGCGGACTCGGTGCGGCGTCGACCGGTACCAGCCCCCGGTCAGGCGATCGAGCATGTCGCCGATGTTGCAGACCAGGGTGCCGGGGATGGGCGGGGCGTCGATCCAGCCTTCGGGCGTGGCGACCTGCAGGCCACCACTGTCGTCTTGGGCGAGTAGGGTCACCAGCCCGTAGTCGGTGTGCTCGCCCACCCCCCAGCCGCCGGCCTGCGGCAGCGACGACGGGTAGTGGAAGATCCGGAACAAGATGGTCGGGTCCGCGGTATACCCAGTGGCGAAGTACCCGGCGTCCAGGCCCAGGCTCTGGGCCACTCCGGCGAGCACGGCCTGGCCCAGGCTGGTCATAGCATCAAGGTAGGCCAGCACCAGCGGGCGCAGCCGGGGGACCTGCCGCGGGAACAGGTTGCGGCCGTGCAGCGGGAGCCCGGCCAGCACGCGCGGATCATCGGCGGGCAGCTCGGCGCCGAAGTACAGCCCTTCCTTCAGGTCTGGCTGCCCGGAGGTGAGCTCGGCGCCCACCGGGAAGAAACCCCGCCAGGCCCGGCCGCCGCGTTCCATAGCGATCTCCAGCTTGTCCGCCGCAGGCAGCGCGAAGAACTCAGCGCTCGCGTCGGCCAGCTCGTCCAGCAGCCCGGCCGGCACGTCATGGCCCGTCACGTAGAAAAAGCCGCGCTCGCGGCAGGCCACCTGGATCTGCTCCGCCACCGCTGCTCTCGCCGCTGCCGGAGCGCCGCCAACCAGCGGGCCGACGTCGATGACCGGTAGCGCGGCTGAACCCCCCGAACCTGCCATGAATCCATTCTGCCCGCACCGGCGAGCACAGCTGGTGCCGAGGTGCTCGACGCCGACCGGGGCGAATCCGTGTCAGCCGACGCCCGGGCCGGGGTCCGGAATAAGACTCGACCGCAGCTGGCGCTTGAGCACCTTCCCGGTTGGGTTGCGGGGCAGCGCTGGGATCACAGAGACCGCAACCATGCGTATGGGCCCAGCCGGAAGGCCGTTCCTAGCCGTGGGTGGGTCGCCGCCGTGGTGTTCGCGAGCCTGATCTGGATGCCGGCGACCCGGCGCTGGTCCGCCCGCGCCCATGTGTGCTGGGCCTCCAGCGTGTTCCTGTTCGTGGTGTACCTGACCTACGCGCTCGACTGGACTCTCACCAGCAACCTCGGGCCCGTCAGCACTGCGGGCGGGGTCCTGCTCTGGGTGCTCGAGATCTTCGCCGCCGTCTTGCTGTTCACCGGCCACCAGCAGGTGCAGACCCCGAACCTGGTCGCCCCGGCCCAGGGAAGCCCGGCGGCTTCGGCCACTCCGTCCACCACCCCTTCGACCTCGCCGTCCGCCACGGCCACCTCCACGCCTTCCCCGTCCGCCTCGCCCACCACGACCGCGACCCCCAGCACCACGGCAACCCCGAGCCCGACCTCCTCCGCAACCCCGCCTGCCTCACCCAACCCCACGGGCTCGTCAACTGTCCCCGTAGCCGCCTCACCGACTCCCACAGGCACCCCGACCGGCCCTTAGCTGAGCAGCACCACGACTGACAGCAAGGCGTTCGGCCGGGTCGTCATCACGCTAGAAGCCCACCGGATGCGCTTCCGGCGTGATGTCAGTCACGCGGGCACGTAGGTTGGGCATGTGGACCGGCGGATATTCGGGGTCGAGACTGAGTACGGCATCACCTGCACCTTCCACGGGCAGCGGCGGCTGTCTCCTGACGAGGTAGCGCGCTATCTGTTCCGGGGCGTGGTGTCCTGGGGGCGGAGCAGCAACGTGTTCCTGCGCAACGGCGCCCGCCTCTACCTCGACGTGGGCAGTCATCCCGAGTACGCGACACCGGAGTGCGACAACATCGTGGACCTGGTCGCGCGCGACAAGGCGGGCGAGCGGATCCTCGAGGGGCTGCTGGTCGACGCCGACCTCCGGCTGCGCGAGGAAGGGATCGCCGGGGACATCTACCTGTTCAAGAACAACACGGACTCCGCCGGGAACTCCTACGGCTGCCATGAGAACTACCTGGTCTCCCGGCAGCAGGAGCTGGGGCGGCTGACGGACATCCTGACGCCGTTCCTGGTCACCCGGCAGATGATCTGCGGCGCCGGGAAGGTGCTGCCGACGCCGCGCGGCACCCTCTACTGCCTCAGCCAGCGCGCCGAGCACATCTGGGAAAGCGTGTCGTCGGCGACCACCCGGTCCCGGCCGATCATCAACACCCGGGACGAGCCGCACGCCGACGCCGAGCGGTTCCGCCGCCTGCACGTGATCATCGGCGACTCCAACATGAGCGAGACCACGGTGCTGCTCAAGGTCGGCTCCACCGACCTGGTGCTGCGGATGATCGAGGCCGGCGTCGGGCCGCGGGACATGACGCTGGACAATCCGATTCGCGCGATCCGCGAGGTCAGCCGCGACCTGACCGGCCGCGGCCGGGTCAGGCTCGCTAACGGACGCGAGATGAGCGCGCTGGAGATCCAGTACGAGTACCTGAACCGGGCGAAGGACTTCACCAGCAAGAACGGGCTCGACGCGATCAGCAAGCGGGTGCTGGAGATGTGGGAGCGGGCGCTCGGGGCGATCGAGACCGAAAACCTGGACACGATCGCACGGGAGATCGACTGGGTGACCAAGTACCAGCTGATCGAGCGGTACCGGGCCCGGCATGACCTGCCGCTGTCCGCGCCGCGGGTGGCCCAGCTGGACCTGGCCTACCACGACGTGCGCCGCAGCCGGGGCCTGTACTACCTGCTGCAGCGCAACGGCGCCGTGGACCGGGTCACCCGGGACCTGGACATCTTCGAGGCCAAGTCCATCCCGCCGCAGACGACCCGGGCGAAGCTGCGCGGTGAGTTCATCCGCCGGGCCCAGGAGAAGCGGCGTGACTTCACCGTCGACTGGGTGCATCTCAAGCTCAACGACCAGGCTCAGCGGACCGTGCTGTGCAAGGACCCGTTCCGTTCGGTCGATGAGCGGGTCGAGAGGCTCATCGCCAGCATGTGATGAAGCGCCGGGTTCCGGCAGCAGCCCCTCCGGTGGCAGGGAACCAGGCGCCTTCCGCGAGCTATGGGACGAGATTCCACTGTGCCGCGAGCCATTCCAGATCCGTTTCGTCCCTGATCCGGGCCTCCTGCTCGCGGGCGAAGAGCCCCTCGGTCTTGTTCAGGACGAGCGTGTAGGGCCTGCCTTGCCGCCTGGTCACGTGGGTGACGGGCAGTTCGGCGGCGTCGATCCGGGAGTGGACGTGCTGCCTGCCCTGCTGGGCGAGCGGCCACTCGAAGGTGCGCCGGCGCTTGTCTTCGGCGAAAACGCGGAAGGTGTCGCACAAGTCGCACGTGCAGCCGCCCGCGGGTAGTTCGATCGACCAGTCGCCGGACGCGCGCTGCGGGCGGGTGAGCCGGGCGCGGAGCCGCGCCGCGCAGTCGGCGGCCAGGTCGCCGAAGCCAGCGCCGCCGCGCGTGCCGTCCCGGGACAGCTCCGCGGCGGCGCGCAGCGCGGACATCTCCAGCGCGATCACCGCGTCCTGGGCTTCCCGGATATATCCGGTAACAGTGTCTCGTGTGCTGGCTGCCCCGATCACGGCGGCGGCCGTCAGTACCGAGGCGAGCGGTTTACCCAGGTCGCCGAGTTTCGTATCGCGGTAGCTCGGCGACGACGACGCGAGCCCGGCGCCGATGTCCCTGCCGAGCCACTCCCACGCCAGGTCAAGCAGCTGCTGCGCGGCCTCCGCGCCCGCACTGCCCGTGGCATGCAGCCCCGCGCACAAGCCGGGCAGCCACTCCGCCACCCACGGCCGCCGTTCCTGTCCCCCGCCATATGCCCACGCCGGCTGCTCCCCGCCGAACCACGTCCGCAGCAGTTCCGCCGTCCACCGCTGACCGTACCTGCCGACGATCTTTCCGAACGAGTCCACGTACGCGCCAGTCAGGTTCTCAACGCGGAACGGGCGCAGTAGCATCGCCGCGGTTTCCGCGTCCGCCACGGCGTCCGCCGTCCGCAGCGCCTGGCCCAAGAGCCCGGAAGCCCTGCCCCTTTCCTGCGGTGTCCGGGTGCGCAGGGCCCCGTCCCAGAAGGGCTCGAGCGTCGCCGCGGCGGCCTGCGCGCCCGATACGTCGCCTGCCGACGCCATCGCGGCGAGCTCATCAAGAGCCCAGGCCGGGGAGGTTTCGGCGCGGTTCGCGAAGGCCTGGTCGCGAGGCCACACGACGACCGCCGCCCGGTGATACCAGCGGTCCAGCGTGTTGCCCCAGTTGCCCATGTAGCCCTCATACTCCGAGGTATAAGGTTCGAGGTCGCCCGTCGAGGTGGACGCGCACACCTCATCGCCGTCCACGGACAGCGAGGTCTCCTCCAGGCGGGTACCGTCGGGCCCGGTCCAGTAGGTGAGAGTGACCTCGGAGTCGACCAGATCCTGAATGTCGTAGTCGCGTTCGCTGTCGCTCGCGCCGCCGGAGTACTCATCATCGTCTTCGTCGTAGTCGTCATACCAGCCCCGGCGCCGGTATCCGTAGCCTTCATCGGCCGGGAACGCGCTGTGCGTCGTCTTGATGTCGGCGAGCGCCAGGACGGCCTCGCAGCCTGCTTTGTCCGCCGCGGTCCGCAGCAGGGCCACCCGGCTCGCGTCCGCGCCTTTCAGCCGCCGCCAGTTCAGCCCGCGGGGCGTGTACTCGTGGTCGAGGAGGTAGACGAGCCGGTTCGGCGGGTCGGCCGCGGGTCCGCCGTAATAGCGGGATACCGGCGTGCTGAAGTGCTCGCGGAGCAGGTCCGCCAGTTCGGCGGCGGTTCCGCCGTCACCCTCCGGACGGCTGGTGTCGCCGTGCAGGAGCAGGTTGTACGTGAGCGTGATCCGGTAGCCCGACGTCACCCTGAGAACCTCATGCCGGCAGTCGGCGTAGAACGCGACCAGCGAAAGCGCCGTCTTCGACCCCTGGTAGGCCTTCCACTCCTCGTTGTGCCCCACCATCAGCTCGCCGCCGGCATAGCTGGACGGCAGCGTCACCACCAGGGTCCCGACCATCGAGTCGTCTTTCTCGGCGTCCTGGTGGGCGAGGAAATGCTGGTTCGTCTCATAGACCAGGAGGGAGTGAAGATCGGCAGTCAGTTCGGCAGCGTTCGGCAGTCCTAGTTCTTCTTTTACCGTCGCGAGGATGACCTTCAGCGTGGCGTCGTTCCACTCGGCGCGGACGAGGTGCTCCGGGATCTCCCACGTGTCGCGGACGTCCGGGTCGGTCAGCGTCTGCTCGCCCCGGCCGAACTGGGCCGCAGGCCCAGGCCGAGCAGCTTGCGGGCTTTCGCCGGGGTCACCGGGAACTTGACGCGCCCGAAGCCCTCCACCACCAGGCTCAAGTCGTCCGTCTTCGCCGTCAGTTCGACGCTGAACCCGGTCTGCGCGTCGCCGCGCAAGGTCCTGGCCAGCCGGTCACGCGCCGCCGTCGCCATGGCCCTGGTCCTCCCCTATCCGCAGAGACGGTCTCACCTCTGACGCGACTGTAGCCAACCGCCGTAAGCCGCGAGCCACACTTGCATGATGTCCACGCGGCCGGGTGGCTGTATTGCCCGTGGTGGCTGCGGCATCCGCCCTACGGTCCCGCTCAGGCCAGGATCTTCGCCTTCTCGCGGTCGAACTCCTCGGCCGTGATGACACCTCGGTCGCGCAGGTCGGCGAGCTTGGCCAGCTGGTCCGCCGAACTCTGCGGGCTCGCGGCCTGCTGGACATAACTGCGCAACTGCTCCTCCTGAAGCTGCGCCTGCCGCACCTGGTGCTCATGCATCTTGCCGCCGCGGACGATCAGGTACGCCAGCACCCCGATCAGCGGGAGGAACAAGATGAACAGGAACCACAGGGCCTTGCCCCAGCCGGACAGGTCATGGCTGCGGAAGATGTCGATGATGATGGTGATCAGGATCCAGAACCAGATCACCCACAGGAAGACCATGAGGATCGTCCAGAACACGCCAAGTACCGGGTATGAGTAGGAGCTCGAAGCGAGGAACATGGCGTCTCCTTGGCGCGCAGGACGCCTGCATACGCCCGGGGCGCGGCGCCTAGTGGTAAACGTGAGCATCGTGATCGTACTGGGTCCCGCGGTACGAGTCACGGCGAAACGCTGTAATCAGATCACCGCCGCCGCCGGTCGCCGATGACCCGGTATGCTCTGCCGAAAGCGGCGTGAGGTGATGAATGTGAGCGCGGATGAATATCCGGTTCCGCCACCGGTGGTAGGGCGTGGTGCGGTGTTCGTGGAGCACCGGCTGAAGAGCCCGCAGGTATCGGAGTCGGCCTACATCGCACCGACGGCGGTGCTGGCCGGCGATGTCATCGGTGGGCCCGCACAGCCGGGTGCTGTTCGGCGCCGTGATCACCGCCGAGGGCGGCCCCGTGCAGATCGGGGCGAACTGCGTGGTCATGGAGAACGCCGTCATCCGGGGCGTGCCAGGCCAGGAAACCCGCGTCGGCGACGACGCGCTGATCGGCCCGCACGCTCACCTGACCGGCTGCGTGATCGAGGGCGGCTCCCGGATCGCCACGGGCGCGGTGGTGTTCAACGGCGCCCGCATCGAAGCCGGCGCCGAGGTCGAGTTCAACGCGGTGGTCTACGTCAATACCGTCGTCCCGTCCGGGGTGGCGGTACCGATGGGCTGGTTCGCCGGCGGGCAGCCCGCCGAACTCGTGGCACCGGGAGACTGGGACCGCATCCGCGCCATCATGGGGCCGCTGGACTACCCGGGCACGGTCTTCGGCGTGGCCGCCGACGACACCGGCACGCCGATGTCCGACGTTGCCCGCCGCTATGCCCGGGGACTGGCCCTGCACCACAGGGATCACATTGTCCCCGATGAGCGCCACACGCCGTTCCACGACCCGCAACCGTAACCGAGGCCCGCGAGCGCACCGGATGCCGGGCTTTTACTCGGAGGCTGTCGGTACCCGGCGGTACATCTACTCGGAGGCTGTCGGTACCCGGCGGTGCATCCGGCCGCCGGCGTCGATTCCCACCACCGCGCCGCTGTCGTCGCGGGTGAAGAAGCCGCGCATTCCCTTCATGCCGCCGCTGGTGATGATGTACTCGTCCCCGTCGCCGGGCAGCAGGGCGATTTCTTCCCGCGGGTAGCCGGGGGGCAGCTCCTGGTCCGCCGCCGCCCGGATCTGCGGCTTGATGTCGGCCGCGAGCGTCATCACGGCCCCGTCGGTGGCGATGTTGACGTCCATGGCGTCGTTCTCGTAGTGCCCGGCGAACTCCCGGGCCCGCGCTTCGTCGTGGGCGAGGGGCTCGGGGTCCCGGTCAGTCACCCCCAGGTAGTTCTCGAGCGCCCAGCGGACGGCCGCCTGGTTGAACGGGATGCCGTCCGGGCCGGCGTTGGACAGCGCGACGACGGCGAAGCCCCGTTCGGGCACCGTGAGCAGCTCGGCGAACTGGCCGTTGGCCGACCCGCCGTGCCCGACGGTGCGGACACCGTCCACGTCTCGCAGGAACCAGCAGATGCCGAAGGCGTCGCCGAGAGTGCTGCCCCGCAGCTCGGCCGTTGGCTCCTTCATCCGGTGCAGCACCTCGGCGGGCAGGACGCGCTCACCGCTTTCCCCGCGGCCGTCACCCAGATGGAACCGGGCCCAGCGCAGCTGGTCCGCCACCGAGGACGCGAGGCCCCCGCCGGGGTTGCGGCAGCGCGGGCCTCTCCACAGCCGCCCGATGGACAGCGTCCCGTCCTCCCCGCGGTTGTGCCCCACGGCGAACCGCCGGGTCATGACGTCAACAGGCGCGAAGAAACTGTGCGATAGCCCCAGCGGCTCGACGACGAGCGAGGCAATGGCCTTTTCGTACGGCAGGCCGGCGACCTTCTCGATGACCCGCCCCAGCAGGCTGTACCCGGCCTGGCTGTAGGAGGCCCGGGCGCCACGCGGCGCGATCAGCTCCAGCTCGGCCAGCTTCGCCACAAAGCTGGCCAGGGCATCATCCCCCTCACCAGTATCCAGGAGAAGGTCCCAGCCGAGGCCAGAGGTGTGGTTGAGGAGGTTCAACACGGTGACCTGCGCCGCGGTCTGCTCGTCCGCGAGGCTGAGCTCGGGGACATACCGGCGGACCGGCGCGTCCAGCTCGACCCGGCCCTGCGCGACCAGGCGCATCAGCGCGGTCGCCGTGTAGGTCTTCGTGACCGAGCCCAGTACGAACAGCGTGTCCTGGTCGACGGGCAGCGGGTTGTCGATGCTCGTCACTCCGTGGCACGCGTAAACCTCCCGGCCGTCCGCCCACACCCCGACGGCAACGCCGGGAATGCCGGACTGTGCGGCCGCCGCCTCGACGAAACCAGACAACGCCTCATGTGACATCCCGTTCCCCCTTCGCTTCTGTTCGCGTCTCGGCGCCGGGGTGACCGCAGGCGGCCTCCGCAGCGACTTGAACATTGTTCAAGTCGAACGTTAGGGCATGACCTGAACGATGTGCAAGTCATTTCTTGAACTATGTTCAAGTCAACGTCCGGTGCCCTACTCTGGGCGCATGCCGCGCGACACGCTGACTCGCGAACAGATCGTCAAGGCCGCCATCGACCTGCTGGATACCGAAGGCCTGGACGGCCTGAACATGCGCGCCCTGGGCACGCGGCTGGGCTCCGCGGCCACCGCGGTCTACTGGCACGTGGGCAGCAAGGAGAACCTCATCGCCCTCGCCGCCGACCAGGCGTGGCACGAGATCGCGCTGCCGGACCCTTCCGCGGCCGGCTGGCGGGCAGCGGCCACCGCGATGGCCACCGGCCTGCACGCGATGCTCACCCGCCACCCCTGGCTGGTGCAGGCCTTCGGCTCCCAGGTACTGTTCGGCACCGGCAAGGCTCGCCACGATGACCACACCCTCGCCATCTACGAGGCGGCCGGATTCGCCGGCGAGCAGGCCGACCAGGCAGCGGCCGCCGTCTTCACCTTCGTGCTCGGCAACGCCCTCGGCCCAGCCGCGACGGCCTCGCTCACCCGCAAGCTCAGCCGCGACGGCGGTAACGCCGACGAGCTGATACGCGACCACATGGCCAAAGCCAGCGAGATTGCCGCGCACTTTCCCCGGCTGCGCGCCCGCCTCCAAACAGCCGCCGCCGGCTACGGCGCGGCACCCGGCAACACCTTCGAGTTCGGCCTGCAAGCCATCCTCGACGGCCTGCAAGCCATCCTTGACGGCCTGCCAGCCCAACTCACTGCCGCCGGCCAGAACGCGCACGCCACCCAGCCACGGCCAAGAACCACTCGGCGGACCTGAGCTGGCCGCCAGCTCGCGACCGCGAGCTCGTGATCTAACGGGCCGCGCTGGCGGGCCGCGCTGGCGGGATGCGCTGGCGGGATGCGCTGGCGGCCGGGCCGTCGCAGCTAGAATTGCCGTGACCATCCGAGATCGGGGGCCTGATTCTGGAACCGGTTCTGCTGCTGGTCCACGACCCGCGAACGCGTGACCGCGTCGAGGCGGAGCTGCGCAAGCGTTACGGGGCTGACTACCAGGTCATCACGGCCAGGTCCGCCCAGGAGGCGCTCCGCGTCCTCGGCCAGCTCCACGACGACCAGCGCCAGGTCGGTCTCGTGCTAGCTGACCAAGGGCTGCCGGAAGCTGACCAAGGGCTGCCGGAAGCGATGGGGACAGAGTTGCTGGCCCGGGTCCGGCAGCTCCACCCGGCCGCCAGGCGGGTACTGCTCATCACCTGGGCCGATCAGGCGAGTTCGGAGCCGATCCTGCGGGCGATCATCCTCGGTGACCTCGACGCCTACGTCGTCAAGCCCGGGACGCCACCGGACGAGCACTTTCACCGGTTTGTCACCGAGCAGCTCGATGAGTGGGGCCGATCGAACCTCCCTGGGTTGGAGGTGGTTCGTGTCGTCGGCGAGGCGTGGGCCGCGCGGTCACACGAGCTCCGGGAACTGCTCGGGCGCAACGGCATCCCGTTCGGCTTCTACCCTGCCGATAGCCCGGATGGGGAGCGCCTGCTCGAGGAGGCCGGGGCCGCCGGGAAGGCCCTGCCGGCGGTAGTGCTCTTCGATGGCCGGATCCTGGCGGACCCGTCGAATGCGGAGGTCGGCGAGGCTATCGGCGTGCAGACCAAGCCGGGCGGCGGCCGCTACGACGTGACCGTGATCGGGGCGGGGCCAGCCGGCCTCGCGGCGGCCGTGTACGGCGCGTCGGAGGGCCTGTCCACGGTCGTCCTGGAGCCGGAGGCAATCGGCGGCCAGGCCGGCACCAGCTCCCTGATCCGCAACTACCTCGGCTTCCCGACGGGGGTGAGCGGCGGGGACCTGGCCGTGCGGGCCTACACGCAGGCAATGAACTTCGGCGCAGAGTACGTATATGGCAACCCGGCCACCGGCCTGCGGCCCGAGGGTTCGGAGCTAGTGGTCACGGTGGCGGACGGCGGCGAGGTCCGCAGCCGGGCGGTAATCGTCGCCACAGGCATGGCCTACCGGCGCCTTGGCATCCCGGCGCTCGAAGCGCTGACCGGGGCCGGGGTGTTCTACGGCGCCGCTGCCACCGAGGCCAGAGCCATGAAGGACAGCGAGGTCTTCGTGGTAGGCGGCGCCAACTCCGCCGGGCAGGCGGCCGTCCATCTGGCCAGGTACGCCGCGCAGGTGACCGTGCTAATCCGGGGACGCTCGCTGGCGGACAGCATGTCTGAATACCTCATCCGGGAAATCGAATCGGCCCCCAACATCGCCGTCCGCCACAGGGTCGCGGTGACCGGCGGCGCCGGGCAGAGCCGCCTGGAGCACCTGACCCTCACCGACCAGGACTCCGGTGCGGCCGAGACCGTGGACGCGGCGGCCCTGTTCGTGCTGATCGGGGCCGAACCGCGCACCCAGTGGCTGCCGGACACTGTCCGGCGCGATCAGTCGGGATTCGTGGTGACCGGCCCCGACCTTCTCCAGGGCGGCCAACCGGATGAGCAATGGCCGGCGCGGCGCCTGCCGATGTTCCTGGAATCCAGCCTGCCCGGGGTCTTCGCGGTCGGCGACGTCCGGCACGGGTCGGTCAAACGCGTCGCCTCGGCAGTCGGTGAAGGCTCCATCGCCATCCGCCTAGTCCACGACTACTTGCGCGGCGACTGACGCGGCGTCGGCGAGGAAGCGGGGTACCGCCGTAACTCCAGACGCCGGGAAGCAGAAGATCATGGTCTTAGCCGTGTTCAAAGATATGACGCCGCGTGTTCATTGCGAGTGAACGCGTAACACCCCGGAACCGGAGGAAGAGTTCAAGTACCGGCCGGGCGCGCAATTGAGGCCGAACGGGTGCGGGTGCACGCCTCCGATAGCGCGAATGCCCCGGCTGGTTAGCTGAAGCTGCGCTCGCCTGCTTTGACCTGTCCGGCGAACTCGCGTCACGCCCGGAGGACCCTAGTGTCGCGGGGCGGTTCTGGCGGTTAGCCGTGCGGCGAGGGTGTGGTGAAGTAGTCGCCGTTAAGGTCACCTCGGTGCGCCGTGGCGCCAAGCGCGGTCACGGCCACCGCAGCAGTGTCGGATCGCGCCAGTCCAGGGTCGGCACGCCGGCGTGGATGTACGTCAAAAATGTAGGCCAGCTAACGTTTTTGCTGGTAGGACGCTTGCCGTAGTTGTGACAGTAACAACCAGATGCAAAGTGCCTGGTCAGGGTGTTGATGGACTGAAGCGGCGGTCGGGCGATGGGGTCAGAGGTCGTAGGAGGCCAGCGCCCGGCCGGGCGCTATGGGGGATGCGTCTCCTCGGCGTCAGTTAGCGACCACCTCGCTCCAGGTCAGGCGGCTGCGGCCTCGCGGGCGGAGCGCCGCTCAGCCATTGTCACGGCCCTGCCAGCGAACGGGACGAGCGCGGCCAGCAGGACGCACAGGGCGGCGCCGGTGAGCCAGGCCACGGGCACCCCGATGGACAACAGGCGAGTCGAGGCAAGCGGCCCAAAGGTCTGGGCGATGCCCCAGCAAGTGCCGTACGCCGCCAGGTACCCCGCGCGGGAGCCGTCGTCCGCCAGGCCGGCCACAACGGCGTACGGAGGTCCGAGAAGGAAGCCCTGGCCCAGCGCCATGGTGGCGGCACCCAGGCAGAGCAGCGGGATCACGTCGGCGAACGCGACAACGGCGAATCCCGCGGCGACGACGGCAAGCCCGGCCGCCATCGGGAAGAACGGCCGTGCCGCAGCGCCCCGGAGGAAGCGCTGCCCGGCGATCGTCACGACAGCCGCTACTGCGAGAAGCCAGCCCGTTTCCGCAGGGTCAAGGCCGCGGGCGGCAACCGTCAGCGGAAGCGCGGTGAGCGAGAGGTTCCCGGCGAAGGCGAACCCTGTGCCGACACCGAGCATCACCAGCAGGCGGCCATCCCGCCACGGGTTGCCGTTGGACGTGGGCGGCCGCGCTGTGGGCGGCTCATGCACCCACATCAGGATCAGCGCTGCCGCTGCCAGGCAGGTGACAGAGTCCGCGACGAAGAGTAGCCGCAGGCTGACGCCGCCGAGCAACACCGCGAGGATCCCCGCGCCTACGCCAGCGGCGGCCAGCGCGGCACCGAGAAGCCCGAAGGCCTGCGGACGCCGCTCAGGCGCCACCATCTCGGCGAGTAGCGCCTGGCTGGGCGGCTCGTAGATCTCGAAGGCGAGGCCGAGTAGCGCGGCTCCCGCCGCCGCTCCGCCGACACCAGGCGAGACGGCAATGACGAGCAGTGAAACGCTGCAGCCGAGGAGCCCGAGCACGATCGTCGGGCGTCGCCCGAGGCGGTCGGCCATCCGCCCGCCGGCCAGCCGTGATGGCAGCGTTGCAAGGCCGAAGAGCGCAACCACCCACCCGGCGGTGACGAGCGAGGCGCCATAGACGTGTACGAGCGCGACTGCCAGGAACGACATCGCGAAGGCGCCGAGCTGATTGACGGCGCGGGCCAGCACGAGCGCCCGCACGGGGCGCGGCCAGCCGCCACCTTCATGACCGGCAAATGGCATAATGGGGGTCATGAGCGAGACGGTACTCCAAGGACGAATGACCGGTCAAATACATTTCAACAGTCACCTATGGGTAGTCACCGACGTCGCGTGCCGTCTGGTCAACGCGCTGACAGCGGGGCATGACGGCACCCGGCCAGTAGAGCCGCCGCCGGTCGGCCACCAGGCTGATGCCGTTCGCGCGGTGCTCGAGCGCGACGATTACCGGCCGGCCCTCACCGAGGACCAGGCAAACGCGCTGACAGCGCTCGCGGAACGAGTCCGCGAGGTCTTCACGGCAAGCTCGTCCGGCGATGTGGCACGCGCCGCCCGCATAGTCAATGACCTGCTCGAAGAATTCGGCGCGGCTCCCCGCCTAGACCCCGCGCGGGGAGGCGGCTTTACCCTTCACTTCCACGGCCGCGACACAAGCATCGTCCTCGGCTGGGGCGCAGGCATCGCGGCCGGCCTCGCGATGGCCATCGGTTCCGACCTCGCAGGCCGCCTTGGCGTCTGCCAAGCTGACCCCTGCGACCGGGTGTACATCGACACCTCGTACAACCTCGGAAAGCGGTTCTGCTCCAGGCGCTGCCAGAGCCGGGTCAAGGCCGCCGCCCACCGCGCCAAGAGCAAGGGCTGACGACGCAGGCCTCACAGCCACCGTGGCTCGTCTGGTCGTTACCCGTACAACCAGACGCGCGCCGTCTGACGTGCTGGAACTCGAAGATGATCCTGACCACCTACGAAATTGACGTGCACCCCGCCGGCGTGGATGTCCCGGAAAATGTCGTAGCTATCCGCTAGAATCGAACACTGAAGCTAGAAACAGGCCCGGCTGGTATTCCGGTCCCGGCCGGGCGGAGGAGAACCCCCGGGACCAGCGACGACACCGGCCCGCGAGCATCCCCCGGAGGGAGGTGACCCGAGGTGAGCACCCGGCCTGCCTCCGCCAGCGAGGCGATGGACATGGTGCACGCGGGGCTGGGCTACCTGGCCGCCGCGGACGCCACCGCGATGGCGGCGCAGACCCAGGCCCGGTGCCTGCAGATGCTCGAGCAGGCCCACTCGATGGGCACCGCCGCGCGGGCGTCGATCCTGGCCGCGTTCACCGCCGGGCAGGGCTATAGCGCGGACGCGGATTACAGCCCGCGGGCGTGGCTGGTCAACCGCACCCGGGTCACCAGGGGCGCCGCGGTCGCGCATACGGCGTGGGTGCGGCGGGCCGCCGCGCATCCCCTGGTCGCGGCGGCGCTGGCCGGGGGGGAGATCTCGGAGTCGTTCGCCCGGACAATCTGCGCCTGGACGGACAAGCTGCCGGAGGACTGCCGCCCGGACGCGGATGCGATCGTGCTGGGGGCGGCGGCGGGAGGCGCGGACCTGCCGGACCTGGCCGGGCTGGCCGGGGAGATCTACGCCCGGTCCCGGCCCGGGGGCCCGGACGAGGACCGGGATCAGGCGTTCGAGGACCGGTCCGTCAAGCTGGCGACGACGTTCGAGGGCGCGGGGGTGCTGTCCGGGGATCTGAGCCCGGAGTGCGCGTCGATCGTGGGTACGGTGCTGGATGCGCTGTCGGCCCCGGCCGGGGCGGAGGATGACCGCAGTCAGGCCCAGCGGTATCACGATGCGCTGCACGAGGCGCTGCAGCGGCTGGTCACCGCGGGGCTGCTGCCGGAGCGGGCCGGGCAGCCGGTCAAGGTGTGGGCGCATATCTCGCTGGCGGACCTGATGGTGCTGGACGGCAGTTCCGCGCTGCAAGAGGAGTGGACCAGCCGGGTCCGGGCGCAGTGGGCGGCGCACCGGGCCGGGGCCTCGGCCGGCGGCGGTGACGGCGGGGCGTGGCTGGACGGCGACGCCGCCCAGGCCGTCGCGTGTGATGCGGCGATGGCCCCGTTCGTGACCGGTGAGGTGAACGCCGGCGCGCTGGAGGACCTGGTCCGGCTGTGCGTCCAGCTCGACCGGCTCGGTCACCGCGGCGACGGCGGCGCCGAGGCCGGCGGCGACAGCGCTGAGGCCGGCAGCGACAGCGCTGAGGCCGCGGCGGCAGCGCCAGCCGGCGGCAGCGCCAGCACCGGCGGCGACGGCGGCCAGGCGCAGGCCGCGTCCCGCCCGGAGTCCGCCCGGGCCTGGGAGGCGCTCGAACGCGCGATCATCGGCAAGGCGGTCGACCTGGTGTCCGGCCCCGGCGGGCTGGCGTCGTTCCTGCGGCGCCGGCAGCTCGGCGCCCGGCTCGGCGGGCCCAGCCTGCCGCTGGACATCGGCTACGCCGAGACCATCCCCGCGGGCATCCGCAACGCCGTCATCCTGCGGGACAGGCACTGCCAGTGGGCCGGGCGGTGCCACCAGCCCGCCTCGGCGTGCCAGGTCCACCACGTCAGGCACAAGGCCAACGGCGGCCACACCAGCGTCAAAGACTGCGTGCTCCTGTGCTGGTTCCATCACCAGGTTGTTATCCACCGGTGGGGCTGGACCCTGGTCCTGAACCCCGACGGCACCACCACCGCCTGGAACCCCGACAAGACCAAGGTCCTGCACAGCCACGGACCCCCGGTCCGCCCGGGGTAAACTCCCCGGGGTAAAACCCCCAGGGGTCCGCCGATCCTGGCAGCCGCGATGTGCCCAGTCCGGGTGTCCGACACGCTCTTAGTTCTCGGGGTAAGTGCTAGTAGCGGCGTGGCCTGATTGTGAATAAGGCAACCAGGTTACGGAGCTGCTGCAGAGCGGGCTGCGGAACAGCTGGTAGCGGGTTTCTGAGTTAGGAGGTCACGTCGCGGTGGCGGGTCAGGGCGACGCCCGCCACGGTGAGTATCAGCGCGTACCCGACCATGATCACCAGGCCGGCCCACTGGGGCGGGGCGTGCGGGAACGCCCGTCCGGGCGTGATCATGACATTGGAGGCGACCGCGGGCGCAATGACCGGGCCGCCGAGTACCCAGCCCTGGCGGTAGAAGTAGTAGATCCCGTGAAAGACGAGTTCCGCGGCGGCGAAGCCGCCCAGGTAGATCGCCACGCCGGCTACGACGGCGGTGACCTGGCTGCGGATCAGCGTGCCAAGGCCCAGCCCGAAGATGGACCAGATGACGAACGCGAGCAGGTTCAGCAGCACCGACCGGACCACGATCCAGCCGGTCATCGCGGTGCTCACGTGCTGGCTGTGCAGGTAGAACGGCGTGGTTATCCCGTTGATGACCATGGAAATCAGCCAGAACAGCGCCCCGAAGCAGGCCGCGGCGGTGAGCTTGGCCACGATGACCAGGGCCCGGCGCGGAACGGTCAGGAACGTCGCCGTTGCGGTTTGGTGAGCGAACTCGTTCGTCATCAGCAGGACGCCGAGGAACATAGCGAACAGGACACCCAGGAACTGGCCCGAGGTCATCATGCTCGCGGCGATCGCGGCCGCGCCCGCGGGCGTGCGGGCCTGGGCGGCCTGCGCCAGGGCCTGCGCCCGGCCGGAGGTGTCCTGCTGCGGGTAGAGCTGGAAGTGGTGACTGAAGCCGTTGTCGGTCAGCGCTAGCGCCGTGAACACGGTGAAGCCGATGAGGAAGAGCCACCACGTGTTCGTTGTGCGGATCTTCATGATCTCGGCCCTGACCAGCCCCAGCGGGGTGGTGCCGGTATCGCGGGCCTGGTCCAGGGCCGGGCTGTCGAGCAGGGTCACCGGATCGCCGCCTTTCCCGCGGTGAGCTTGAGGAACGCCGCTTCCAGGTCCGGGCGCTCGGTGACCAGCTGGTAGATGGCGATGCCGGCCCGCTGGGCGGCGTCGCCGACCGCGACGGCGTTGACGCCGGTGATGTATACGTCGCCGTCGCCGGCAGGCCTGACCACGGCGTCGCTGCCGAGCACCGCGGCCAGTTTCCCCGGCTCCGGAGTGCGCACCAGAATCCGGCCGCCGTGTGTCATCGAGCTGACGATGGATGCGACGGTGCCCCGGGCGGCCAGCCGCCCGGCGGCGATGATGATCAGGTCATCGGCGAGCAGTTTCATCTCCGCCAGCAGGTGACTGGAAAGCAGGACCGTGCGGCCGTGCGCGGCCAGCGTCCTGAACAGGTCGCGCATCCACCGGATGCCCTCCGGGTCCAGCCCGTTGGCCGGCTCGTCGAGAATCAGCACCTGCGGATCCCCGAGCAGCGCCGCCGCCAGGCCGAGGCGCTGCCGCATGCCCAGCGAGTATGCCCCGAATGTCCGGCCGCCGGCCACGGTGAGCCCGACAAGCTCCAGGACCTCGTCCGCCCGCTCCAGCGGGATGCCCGCGGACTGGCAGATGACGCGCAGATGATCACGTCCGGTACGCCCCTTGTGGGCCGCGCTGGCCTCCAGGACGCCGCCGACCCGGCGGATCGGCTGATCCAGGTCGGCGTAGCGGGTGCCGCCGATGGTGGCTGTTCCCGACGTCGGCTCGACCAGGTTGAGGAGCATGCGCAGTGTCGTCGTCTTCCCGGCGCCGTTGGGACCGAGGAAACCGGTGACCCGGCCCGGTTCCACCACGAACGACAGGTTGTCCACGGCTTTGACGCCGCGGTACTCCTTGGTCAGCCCGCAAACGACGATCCGTCCATCGGGAAGCTTTCCCGCGGGGACCGGCCTTCCCCCGAAGGGCCGCTCCGGCAACCTGGGCGGGGTGCCATCAAGCCGGGCGGCCATCGTTGCGCCACGCCTGCGCGATATCAGCCAGGCCAGGCCGCCGAACACAATGGCGGCGAGCAGGACAACCATCACACCTCTCCAGCCACGGCCTTGCTAGCCGCGTCGCGGCGACCGGCAGCGGTGCGGGAGCGAGGACGGCAGCCAGGCGCCGGGAGGCGTAGCCGGCAAAATACCCCCCGATGACACGACTCTACATAGCAAGAGTTCTGGCGGGCAAGGTGTCGTCGGGATAGCGGGCAAGGTGTCGTCGGGATGGGAGCCCACTGGTGCGAGCGCCCCCGGGCCATGCGATGCCCCCGCGTGATCCTTCTGTCGCGGGCGGTCCCGGCTCAGCCCTCAGGCAGCAGTTGCGGCACGAGCCCGGGCATGCCCTGGCGGGTGCCGTACTCGTAGGCACCGCAGATGCCGGACATGGTGAGCTCGCGATCACCCCGGCGGCGCCAAGTCAGCTCGACGGCGGCCTGGGCAGCGTGCCTGACCGCACGGGTTCCTCCCGGCGGATCGGCATAAGCCACCGCGACCGCGTCGTCATCGCCGGACGTCACCCTCAGCTGAAGCCGGGCTCCCGGCGAGGGGACAATAGCGGCGAGCCAGCCCGGATGCGCCTTGACCATGGGCCGCCGTCCGAGCCCGCCCAGCGGGAGCGGCTCACCACCCAGGCTGAGCGCCCCCATCGCCGTCCACGGCGAGCGCACCCGGCCGATCCGGATCCTTGCGAGCACCAGGTCCAGCCATCCCTGCGGTGCGGCGCCGAAGCCGGCGGCATGCACCCACACCCAGGAATCGGCATGCTCGGACCCCCAGTTGTGGCCGATAGTCCCGCGCCACCCGGACACGCCGACTCTGTGGCCATCGACCTCGAGCACGCCGGTGACCAGGCCGTCAGGGACACTTGCCTCAACCTTGGTACGCGGTAGCGGCGCACGGTAGAGCGCCGGTGGCCGCAGCGGCCGCACGGGCGGCTGGCCGCCGGTGATGGCCAGGTCCCAGCGCGCGGTCCGCCCTCCCATGGCGGCCTCGCCCCGGAACCGGCCCGGCCCCGCGGCGGCCTCCGGCGGGAAGGCGCCGAAGACCTGCTTGACCACCGCTGGCCGCTGATCCAGGTCACGATCAACCACGGTGCACCACAGGGCAGCGGACTCCCGCCCGTTGCGGGGGCGATACCGGGTATGGCGTATCCACAGCGCCCTGGGCGAAGCCGGGTCGCGCGCGCTGACGAACCACGACTCATACGCACCTGCGCTCATCCGCTCATCATGCTCTGCGGCGACTTCAAAGGCGAGCCGCCACGGGCGCGCCCCGCGGACCGCAGGCAAGCAGGGCATTGCCGGGGCCCAGAGATATTGACTAGTGATTAACACTAGCGAACGCCGAACGGCACTGGTGCATGCTCTGGGTCCGGTGCGTCATCCTGGCCACGGCTGGCCATACGCGCAGACGTACACGACAGGATATTCAGCGCATTCGACCCACCGAAGCTCGTGTTCCATGAGGTGGCGTGGGACATGCTGGGGCTGCTCGCGCAGGTAGGAGCCGTGCCAGCGCCTGCCTCCCTCCCGAGCGCCGGCGGCCACGCTCAGCTTCTGGATCTGCCCGGCCACCCTCGTCTTCGACCACGCGTGGGATCTGACCACCGACATCGACCTGCACGGGTGGAGCCTGTGACCTCATGGCCGGGGCGAAATTATTCTGGCCGCCCATCCGGCCCGTCGGCGCCGGCGGCCTGCCTCATCGGCCCCTGCGCCAGCTCGGGATGGTCGTATTCGTCGTGCCAGTTCCACCAGTCGTACGGCGCGGTCTGGGGATAGCCCTCGGGCGAGTCCTCCCATGCCTCCTGCCGCCCAAGCGCGGTCAGGTCGAGATAGCTCCAGGTGCTGCCCAGCGCCTCGTCACCGCGGTTGTTGACGAAGTAGGTGCGGTACACCTGGTCGCCATCGCGGAAGAACGCGTTCGTGCCGTGCCACTGGTCCACGCCGAAGTCGGTGTCGAACTCGTCGGTGATGGTGTACCAGGGCATCGTCCAGCCCATCCGCGCCTTCACCCGCTCGATGTCCGGCTGCGGCGCGCGCGAGGCATAGGCGAACGTGGTGTCGCGGGCGGTCAGGTGGGTCAGGTGGGCGACCTGATCGGCCATCATGGAACAGCCGTGGCACGCGTGGTCGGGCCAGCCGATCACGCCAGGCTCGAAGAAGGCGCGGTATATGACCAGCTGACGACGGCCCTCGAACAGGTCCAGCAGGCTCGCCGGGCCCTTGGGTCCGTCGAACTGGTAGTCCTTCTCCACCGCCAGCCACGGCATCCGCCGGCGATCCGCGGCCAGCGCGTCCCTGGCGCGGGTCAGCTCCTTCTCCTTCACCAGCAGCCGCTGGCGCGCTGCCTCCCACTCCTGCTGAGTGACGATCGGGGGGTTCTTCATCGTGGTATCTGCCTTTCCGTGTCGGCGGTCGCCTCGATATCAGGCGGCATCGAGGTAGCCGGCCAGTTCGCCGAGCTCCTTCGCCCATCCCTCGGTGTTCCCGTCGAACGCCTTGCGGTAGACGTCCTCGGGCAGCTGGGCGAAACCGGTCTCGGTCACCGTCAGCCGGGTGCCCGGGCCGGCGCTCGAGGGTGAACTCGACATAGGTCCGGCGCGGATCGTCATCGGGTAGACCGTAGACGGGCCAGGTGTAGCCGAAGACTTTCGGTTCCTCCACCCGTTCCACGCGCATCTCGGCGGTGAACCCTTCTTCGGTCCACCGCATCCGGGCCGCGCCGCCCGGGCGCAGGTCGATCATGGCCTCGTTGCCGAACCAGGCGCTCAGCCCCTCGGCCGTGGTGAGCGCCGCCCATACCTTGTCCGGCGGGTGAGCGAGCTCCACGGTCCGCTCGATGCGATCAGGAAAAGCCATGACAGTCTCCCGTCTGTAGCAACTAATTGATTGCTATAGTATGGCAGCTCACCGGTTGCGTCAAAACCTGGCTCCGCCGGAGTCGCGGTGTGTTCCCATGGCACCGCGACCCTGGTCCGCTGGCCGTTCTGCGCCAGAATCGTCAGTAGCGATGACCAGGACGGTGAGGCGGCACTCGCGCTGGCTGAAGCCGGGCTTGCCGACGACGTTGACGTGCGGGAACGCACCTGGAGAACCGAGTACGGTCAGGTCAATCGATCAGTTCGAAGTCAATGTCGAGGGCACGGTAGGTCTCGGCGGCCCTGCGATCGCGGGTAGCAAGCGTGATCCCGTGTTCGGCTGCCGTGGCGGCGACGAGGGCATCGTAAACGGCACCGCCGGCGATGCCGAGCGATGCCAGCCTGGCATGAAGCCGTTGCGCATCCTGGGCGCTGAGGAACCGCGAACCGGGGAAGTTATGTGCGAGCAACCGTGCCACGGCGGCCGGGGTGCGGCGGTTGGGCGGCGGCAGCCGGGTCAGCACGGAGAAGGTCTCGAAGGCCGCGTGGCCGCTCAGCCCGCAACTCCTGTCGCCGATGGCCTTCCTGGTGGCCTGATGGTGCTCGTGCCCGGCGACCGCGAGGGCGACGGCGACGCTGGTGTCGATCAGGAGCTGCGGCCTGTTATCGCTGGTCGGCATCGCGCAGCGTCCGGACGAGGTTGTCGCTGACGGTGGCGTCGGCGGCCGGGATGACGAGCAGGCCGTCTTCGTCCTCCAGGCGGTCGTCGGCCAGCGGCTCGATATGCAGGCCGGCTCCGTCCGGGGTTACCTCGACCTCGCCGGGCACCAGGCCGAGGCTGTCCCGCAGCGTCTTGGGTATAACCAGTCGTCCTGCCTTGTCTATGGTAGAACGCATACCACTAAAATACCATGCCCTTGGCAGGCGTGGGCGGTCACGACGCAGCGCGCGCCATCGTGAGGGACGAGCGTTACTGCTTCCCGGCGGATCCTGGCTGGCCGCGGGGAAGCGGGCCGAAGCGTCACGGCGTGCAGCACCTCGGGAAGGACGATCCGCATCTCGAAGGTGGCAAAGCTGGCACCCAGGCACCGCCGGATGCCACCGCCGAAGGGAAACCACCCGAAAGCCGGGGGCACCTGGCCGACGAACCGGTCCGGCCGGAACGCGGCGGGGTCCCGGTAGAGGTCCGCGCGCCGCTGGGCGAGGTAGATGTTGGGGCACGCAATCACGCCGGCCGGAATCGCCTGCCCGCCGATCCTGACGGCCTGGCGCACGTGACGATCCACGACCGCGATCACCGGGCGGACCCGCAGCGTCTCGGTGATCGTGGCGTCCAGGTACTCCGACGCGCCGCTGTCCAGCTCGGCGACCAGGCGGCCCAGTGCGCGGGGATCGTGCAGCAGCAGGTCGAAGGCCCAGGCCAGTGCTGTCGCCGTCGTCTCATGCCCAGCGAACAGCAAGGTCACGAGCTCGTCGCGGACCTCATCGTCGGTCATGGCGCGGCCCTCGTCGTCGCGGGCGAGCAGAAGCTGGGACAGGACGTCGCTGCGCTGCTCGAGGTCGGGCGCGTGACGCCGCTGCCGGATCTCCTCGGTAAGCGCCGCGTACAGCGCATCCCGGGCCCGGATGAACCGCGCCCACGGGGCGTGCGGGCCCAGCCTGCGATCGCGCGTGGCGAAGAGCAGGAACGGATTGCGGCCGATCGCGGTGAGCGTGAGGATGCGACGGCGCAGTTCATCACCGCGCGCGCTGCCGTCGACACCGAAGACCACCCGCACGATGACGTCGAGGGTGATCGACTGCATGCTCGGCCGCAGCGCGAAGGGCTGGCCCACCGGCCAGCGCGCAATCTCCGCCCGCGTGATCTCGCGGACGGAGGATTCCCAGGCGCGCATGCGATCACCATGGAACGCGGGCAGGATCAGCTTGCGCTGGCGCAGGTGTTCCGGCCCGTCCAGGACGAGAACCGAATGCGGGCCGACCAGGGGCTCGAGGATCGCGGCGTTGGCCTCGCCGGCCCGGAGCACGTCATTGTCGCCGCCGAACACGGCCTTCACCAGCTCAGGGCGGGCGATGTGGACCATGTTGATGCCCAGCGGAAGACGCATGGTGAACACGTCACCGTAGGCTCGTGAGCAGCGGTCGAGGAACCACGTCGGCTTCTTCAGCCACAGCCAGGCCTGGACGATGCGCGGATAGCGGGGACCGTTCGGAAGAATCGGGCTGGGCGCACCCGGCCCGGCCTGACGGCCGGCCAGCTCGTCAGGCAGCCCGGCGACGGGGGACGCCATGACCCCATTATCCCTTCCGGGCATCCGGTCGGCGCAATAGGTGATTGAGGCCGAACGGGCCCGGTACACGCCTCGCGTGAGGCCAAGCCATACCCAGGCTCCTGTTCACGGAGCAATTGTCAAGACCGGTGGATGGGAGCCGCGCCGACCCAGCGGTGATAGGCGTCTGCGTCGACGTTGCTGCCGCACACGATGGTGACGACGTGCCGGCCGGCGAAGCGGTCACGGTCTTCGAGGATCGCCGCGATGCCGAGCGCGGCCGACGGTTCGACGACCAGGCCAGCGTGGTCCAGGAGCATCCGCATGCCGGCGATGATCGACGCCTCGGAGACCAGGACGGCGTCGTCGGCGACCAGGAGGAGGTCGTCCAGGACGGCCGGGATGGGACGCCGGCCGGCCACGCCGTCAGCGATGGTGTCGGTCGAGTCGGTGGTGACGACGCGGCGCTGGCGCCAGGAGTGTGTCATCGCCGGTGCGCCCAGCGGCTGGATGCAGATCACTTCGACTCCGGGCGCCCGGGCCTTGATCACATGACCCACACCGGTGGCCAGCGCCCCGCCGCCCAGGGCAATCAGGACGGCGTCGAACGACGGCACGGCGTCCGCCAGTTCCAGGCCGATGGTCGCCGCGCCCTCGCAGGTCTCGATGTCGGCGCTGTCTTCGACCAGCCGGATGCCGTCGTACCGCGCAACGGCCGCCGCCCGCTCGCGGGCCATGTCGAAGTCGCCGTCCACCAGCTCCAGCCTGGCGTCCAAGGCGCGGATGCGGTCAAGCTTGGCCGCAGGCGCAAAGCGGGATGCCACGACGGTGACCTCCAGCCCCCGGCCGCGACCGGACCAGGCCAGGGCCTGGCCGAGGTTGCCCGCGCTGGCGCACACCACGGCTCGCGAGCCATGGCCGGCGAGCAGGCTCGCGACGACCTCGGTGCCGCGGGCCTTGAAGCTGCGGACCGGGTTCGCCGTTTCGAGCTTGATGCTCACCGTGCACCCGAGGCCGGGCTCCAGCGCCTCGCACCGGTACAGCGGAGTGTCGAGAAAGACCGGGTCGATGACCCGGCGAGCCGCCCGGATCCGGGCCGTGTCCAGGCGCGTCTGCGGCACGGCACACCAGCCTAGCGCCGCCGGCGCTGTTCCACCGTGCTGGTATTCAGCCCTGGCTTCGGTGATTCGGTCTAGCCGCTCCCGGCGCGCCCCGGTTAGCCTGGGTCATCCGCGTATGAGCTGGAGGCAAGGAATGGCACCAGCGGTCTTCGCTTCGTGCCACGTCGAGATCGGCGGGCTGAGGTTCCACTACACAGACTGGGGCGGCGACGGCCCGCCGCTGGTGATGCTGCACGGGCTGTCCGGCCACGCCCGCACCTGGGACGACACGGCGGCCCCGCTCAGCGGCCGCTACCGCGTGCTCGCTTTGGACCAGCGCGGCCACGGCGACACCGACTGGGCGCCGGAATATGGCTTCGCTCCGATGGCACAGGATCTCCTCGGCTTCCTCGACGCCCTGGATCTGCGCGAAGTGACCCTGATGGGCCTGTCCATGGGCGGGATCGTCTCCTTCGTGTTCGCGGCCGCCCACCCCGAGCGCGTCAGGCGCCTTGTCGTGATGGACATCGGGCCCGAGATCGCCGCGGCGGGCGCAACGAACGTCGCCAGCGCGCTGGCCGCGAAGGACACCTTCAGCTCCGAAGATGAGGCACTCGCCCAGGCCCGCGCCAGCAACCCGCGACCGACTGACGACAGACTCCGCCATCGCGTCTCGCACAACCTGCGTAGGCTGCCGGACGGCACGCTCACCTTCAAGTATGACAAGGCGCTCCGCGACCCCAGGAACCTCTTCGATCTCACCGCCGAGCAGCGATGGGAAGCCTGGCGAGCCGTGAGCTGCCCGGTGCTGCTGGTGCGCGGTGACGACAGTGACGTCCTCGCCGCCGAGACAGCCCAGCGGATGCTGGCCGAGAATCCCCACGCCACCCTGGCCAGCGTGCCGGATTGCGGCCACTCCATCACGCTCGACAACCCCGATGGCATGCTAGCGGTCGTGAGTCCCTGGCTGGCGGCGGCCGAGGCTGGACAGGCGGCGTCAGCCTGAAAGCAGGAGTCAGAGATGGTCGTGATGCCCGGTCGGGACGGTTCTCCCGCGGCCAGCTACGATCCCATGCGGCAGTTCGCCGAACTTGCCGGGGACGTCCGCGATCCGTACCCGATGCTGGCCGGGATCCGCGCGGACACCCCGGTCCTGGAGGTCCACTTCGGAACGGGGTCGGGCGGCCGGTCCCGGCCGGACCAGCAGGCTCCGCGGATTACGTCCCTGTTCACCGTGACCAGCCACCAGCTCGCGCAGCAGGTGCTCACCGACAACGTGCGGTTCTCCTCGGCCGGGTACGCGATGACCATGGGGCACATGGGCCGGACCATCCTGCAGATGGACCCGCCCGAGCACCAGCGCCACCGCGCCCTGGTCGCCAAGGCCTTCCGCGTCCGCGTCCTGGACCAGTGGAGCGACACGATCATCGGCGCGACCATCAGCGAGCTGATCGACGCCTTCGCCGGCGATGGCCGCGCCGACCTCATCCCGCAGCTGACCTTCCCGTTCCCGGTCCGGGTCATCGCCCGCATCCTCGGCCTGCCCGAGGCCGACTGGCCCCGCTTCCTGCGGCTGTCGACCGAACTGATCGCGGTGATGCGGAACTGGGACCGCGCCGTCGCCGCCAGCCGGGAACTTCGCGGCTACTTCGCCGAGATCATCGCCGACCGGCGGCGGCACATCCGCGATGACCTGGTGAGCCAGCTGATCGAGGCCGAGGTCGACGGGCGGCGGCTCAGCGACGACGAGATCTACCCCTTCCTGCTGCTGCTCCTCCCGGCCGGGGCGGAAACCACCTACCGCTCCGCCAGCAACCTGCTGTTCGGCCTGCTCTGCGATCCGAGCCAGCTGGACGCGGTCCGCGCCGACCGGAGCCTGGTGCCGCAGGCGATCGAGGAGGCGCTGCGGTGGGAGACCCCGCTGCTCACCGTCGCCCGGACGGCCAGCCAAGACGTGGAACTGGGCGGCGTCAGCATTCCCGAGGGCGGCTTCGTCGCGGTCTCGCTGGGCGCGGCGAACCGCGACCCCGGGCGGTACCCCGACCCGGACGGCTTCGACATCTTGCGGGAGGACAAGCAGCACATCTCGTTCGGCGACGGACCGCACAAGTGCCTGGGCATGCACCTGGCCCGGCTGGAGATGCGGGTGCTGCTCAACGCGGTGCTCGACCGCCTGCCGGGGTTGCGCCTGGATCCCGCCGCCGAGGACCCGCACATCCACGGGCTGATATTCCGCTCACCCCCGAACCTGCCGGTCCGATTCTTGGGTGCGTTAGAGTCGTGCCGTGACAGACAGCGATGACTGGCGGGTAACCATCTCCCTGGCCGCCCAGGCACAAGTCGAACAGGCGCAGCGGGCGTTGTCCCAGCATGAGGTCGAAGAAGACGTCCGCCGCCAGCTCGGCCGCACTATCGCCGTCGGCGCGGGTGACTCGCAGATCTTCCTGTACGCAGGCACCGAGATCGCCGCCATGGAAGCTGAGCGGGTCGCCCGCGACATGCTGGCCCAGCATGACATTCAGGCGGAGTTCGCGCTGCACCGATGGCATCCCATCGAGGAGCAGTGGGAGAGCCCGGACGTCGCGATGCCGCAGACCGAAGCCGAGCGGCAGGCGGAACACCAGCGGCTCGTGGACTCTGAAACCGCCGAGTCCCTGGCCGCCGGGATCGGCCGATGGCAGGTCCGGGTGGAGTTTCCGTCGCACCGCGAGGCGGTCGCGCTGGCGCGCAAGCTGGAAGGTGAGGGCCTGGCGGTGGTGCGGCGCTGGAAGTTCCTGATCGTCGCCGCTGACAACGAGGACGACGTCCGGAAACTCGCCGGACAGATCAGGCGGGAGGCACCGCCCGACGCCGTGGTCCGCGTCGAGGAACCCGGCGCCGTGGGCTGGGTGTTCATGCCGTCATGATCGGCACGGGTCCCGAGCGAGCTTGCTCAGCCGTGCTGCCGTGGATCGATTGCATCAAACTCGGTGGCGACGATGCGCTGATCGGTGATGCCGTCACAGGCCCGGGAGGCGAGCCAGCAGACCGGCGGCCCCATGATCGCCGGGTCGAGCCAGCTAGCCCGCAAGTCCTCCGGCGCATGCCGATGCCGGCGTTATTGACCAGCACGTCGACGCCACCGAGGACCGCAAGCGCGCGATCTACGCCAACGGAGACGGATCGCTCATCGCGGACATCCATGACGAGCCCTGGGCATCTTCCAGATCGTCCTGTCCGGGATTGGTACGACGCCGGAGCGGCCGCCCCATAACGCCTTCGCGGCCGGCTTCAGCGGCCTGGCGCTGGCTCGGCGCCGACGTCGAGGCCGGCGCCGGTGACGCCGTGGATGAGAGATCTCGCGTCAGCGCCTCACGGTATGCCTCTGTGCACATGGCCGCGATCACCGGCCGGCTCAGCGCCGCTCCTGGATGCGGATCAGGTTGCCCGCGGGATCGCGGAAGGCGCAGTCGCGAATGCCGTACGGCTGCTCGACCGGCTCCTGGACGACCTCGGCGTCGCTAGCCTGCAGCCGCTCGAAGGTGCCGTCGAGGTCCTTGGCGGCCAGGAGGATCCAGCCGTAGGTGCCCTTGGCCATCATCTCGGCGATGGTGCGGCGCTCGTCGTCGGTGATGCCGGGGTCGGTGGCCGGCGGCGCCAGGAGAATGGACGTGCCGGGCTGACCGGCGGGGCCGACCGTGATCCAGCGCATCTTGCCCTGTCCGACATCGCTGCGGACCTCGAAGCCGAGGGCGTCGCGATAGAAGGCCAGGGAGGCGTCCGGGTCGTCATGCGGGAGGAAGCTCGCGTGAATGGTGATGTCCATAGCGATCACGCTAGCTGCGGCTAGGTGACCGGCGCTTCTCGATTCCTGACCGGTCTGGTCACCTGTTTGGCCACGCACGGCGGCATCCCCGCCGTCGTGCCAGCTGACTGACGCCGGTAGGTGCTGGGCGGCACGCCGGCCAGCTCGGTGAAGCGGCTGCTGAAGGTGCCCAGCGACGCGCAGCCGACCGCGAAACAGACCTCGGTGACGCTGAGGTCGCCGCGACGCAGCAGCGCCATCGCGCGCTCGATCCGCCGCGTCATCAGGTAGCTGTACGGCGACTCGCCGTAGGCGAGCTTGAACTCGCGGCTGAGGTGCCCGGCCGACATGTGCGCACCGCGGGCGAGCGCCTCGACGTCCAGCGGCTGCGCGTACTCCCGGTCGATCCGGTCACGGACGCGGCGCAGCCGCGCGAGGTCGCGCAGGTGCTGCGCCGGGGCGGGTCTGCTGGTCACACACACGATCGTACGTCGGCGCCGCTATTCCTGGTGGTGGCAGTGCTCGGCGGGCGGTAGGTCGAGAGCGGGATTGCCGTCGAAGAAGCCGTCGGCCCGGAGCTCGAACCCGACCGTGGTAACCGGCATCACCGGCCAGTCCTCCGGCCGGACCACGTGGTGCGCGGTGAACGTGTGCCACAGCACGAGGTCGGTGTTCTCCAGCGGGCGGTCGGCGGCCGTCCACGCCGGCAGCCCGTCCCCGCCGGGGTGCTGGTTGGGGTAATCGCCGGCCGGGAAGCGCTGGTCGGGGTCGTACGCGGTGACCCAGAGGTGCTTGGTGGCGAACTGGGCCCGGCGGATCACGTGGCTGTCGGGCTGACCGAACGGCAGCACGCCGTCCCCCTGGGGCACGAGCTTGTAGGCCACCGGATCACCCAGACCGTTCGGCCTATCGGGGTTGGTGATCCGCCAGTAGCGAGCGGTCCGTCCGTCGGCCAGCCGCTGCGCCTGCGATTCCCTGGCCAGCGGGGTCTGCCGTACCTCCCACGCGTTGCCGTGCGGGTTGTCCGGGCCGGGCGGCAGCGCCACCGAGTCGCATTCGACCACGGTGTTGCCCGGGCCGTCCACCATCATGTCCAGCCGCACGCAGAAGATGTGCTGGTGGTGCGGCCCGTAGACCTGCGGCGCGACCAGCGTGCCGTGGGCCGGGCGCTGCCCAGGCGGCAGCGCCCCGTTGGAGATCACGCCGGTCAGCTTGACCTCGTACTCGATC
This sequence comes from uncultured Actinomycetes bacterium, assembly GCA_963769715.1. Lineage (GTDB taxonomy): Bacteria > Actinomycetota > Actinomycetes > Streptosporangiales > Streptosporangiaceae > Palsa-504. The sequence continues at coordinate 55,186 of CAVYNE010000030.1, read as the reverse complement.
GTGCCGTCCTGGTAGAGGTACCAGAAGTAGCCGTACTCGTAGTTGCCGACGGTGGCGATCATGGAGATGACCAGCCGCCGGGAGCGCCGGACCTCGGTTCTCCCGGTCCGCCAGTCCATGTGCTTCCAGCTGATCCCGTGGTCTTCCTCGTGCAGGCAGATGACGTTCTTGAGCACCTGGGCGTGGCCGTCGTTGTCGTTCAGCCAGGCGTCGAAGTAGCGGATCTCGCCCAGGCAGTCGCAGCCAAGCTCCAGGCTGTTGGCCAGCACCCCGATGCCGTATTCGCCCATGTCGAAGACGTTCTTGCGGTAGTGCGCGGGGTTCGGGTCGCCGTAGGGGATGAACATCTCCGCCAGCGAGGCGCGGTAGATGACCGGCCGGAGCGTGCCACGGTCCTCGTACCGGAGCAGGTGCAGCACCAGCCCTTCGCGCGGGGTGAAGCCGACCCGGAACCGCCACTTCTGCCAGCGCACCTCATGCCCGTCCACGGTGAAGCTGACGCCGTCCGGCTGGGTGATGTCGAGTGGCTTGACGTCCCGGCGGGGGCCGTCGGGGAAGTGCGGGACGTTGGCGGGGTCTTTGATGGCCTCCGCCGTGTAGTTGCCGCTGGCCGGCGGTAGCGGGACCACCCCGTGGTCCTCGATGTCGACGACCTCCATCCGGTCCAGGTCGAACCGGACGATCAGGCCTTCCACCGGGCGGGCGTACCCGTTGTCGTCGGGATCGGATTGCCGCACCCAGGTCAGGGGCCGGAGGAACCGGCCCTGGTCCGCGCCGTCCTCGGGACCGCTGTACCCGACCGACCATGGGTCGATCATCACCATGTCGAAGTCGGTGACGCCGCGCCGGCGCATCGCCTGCTGCCAGCGGGGATCTTTCCGGACCGCCTCCTCGGTGGCCAGGAACTCCTCGAGCATGACCGGGGGCTGGACGTTGGGTAGTTCGGCCCAGTGGCGCACCTCGCCGGCGGTGATCGAGACCGTGGCCTCGTAGGTTTTGCGCTGGGCGCGTTCACGCAGGACGATGTGGGCCTCGCGGTCTGGTTCCTGGCCCGGGTGGTGATTGAGGACCGTTTCCTTGGCGGGTTCGCGCAGGGTGACGTAGACGAAGCGGGCGCTGTCTTTCAGGTGGCGGTCGCGCTTGAGGATGCTGGTGGCGGCCTCGATCTCGGCGCCGGTCAGCGGGTCGAGGGGGTGGCGGACTTGAGGGCTGGCACCCGTCGCCGCCGCGGTGTCCTCCGTCGTCGTCATCTCCCGCTCCCTTCCGGTCAGGCACGTCAGGTCCCTCACTCTTAACGCGGACGAATTGGTACGTCAATCCGCGGTCGGCAAGATCGTCAACGGCGCGGCTCCTGACCTGCTCCGGACTGAGGCCGACGGGCTCGCCGCGCTGCGTGCTGCACCTGCGTGAGCTGCTCAGCAGCATCGCGCACTCCGGCCCCGCAGCGTCCTATGACCTGGGGCGGGTACGCGACACCCTCGGCCTGTTCTACCAGCACTGACCCGAGAACTGCCGGGCGACTGGCCGTCACCGGAGGAACTCGGTCACCCCGGTAGCTGATCGCCGCGGACGCTCAGAAGATGAAGGGGATCAGCATCTTGGTCGAGCGCTTGTACTCCGGATAGGACTCCGGGAAGCGACTGGCCATGAAGCGCTCCTCCGTGATCGCGCTATAGGTGAAGTACGCCCCGATCAAAACCACCGCGACCAGCCAGTAGAGGCTGACCGCGATCGTCGTACCGATCATCGCGAGGATGATGCCCGAGTAGATCGGGTGGCGGACGCTCCGGTACGGACCAGTGGTGACGAGTTCCGGCTCGGCCTTCTGGGACATCGGCATGCCCCAGTTCCGGCCGAGGTACACCCTGGCCCAGATGGCCAGCGCCAGCCCCAGCACGAAGACGGCCAAGCCGATGCCCTGAAGCCATGGATCGCTGATGACCGCATGGCCTTTGAAGACCCTGGCCCGCGCCAGCAGCAGGACGACGAGGATGATACCGACCCGGAAGCCGGCGAACCGGGCCCAGCCCGCGTGGCCGGACTTGACACCGATGGCCGCGGCGAGCCAGTAGATCCAGAAGGCCAGCCAGCCGGCGAAGATGACGACATCGACGACATGCATAGGGCAACTCCCCGGCCATGGTATGACAGCGTGTCATGAAGCGGGATGAGGACCTCGGCCAGGTCGGCCAGACGAGCCCTTCGACCCAGGAGCCCGAACCGGCCGCCGTCCGGTGACGGCCGGGCGGGTGCTGCGCAAGGCCGACGTCCCAGCCGCGGGCGCGGCCCTGGGGGTGGACGTGCCTGGAATGCTGGCCCCCCGACGACGCGGACCTGCTAGCCGGATGGCTCGCGGGACTGCGCGCGGTATGCGCGGCGGAGTCGTACCCGCAGGACGAGGACAGCGTGCGCCTGCTGGCGCTGGCACTGCTCACGGTGCTGGGCGAGAACGGCGGGCCCGTCGCCGGCGGCCTGTGGCAGCCGGTATTCGAGGCGCTGCAGGTGCTGTGCGATAGGTACGACAAACGGTTCTGGGAGCCGGTGGAAGCGGCCGGCCGGTATGGCGATCCGGAGAGCGGGAAGCCGCTGGCCGGGCTGGTCGCGCTGCTGGCGGGGTTCGGCGCGGTAGCCGGTGGTCCCCGTAAGCCGGCGATCACCCCGCTGGGCCGCTGGGCGGCCGGGCATCTGGCGGCCGGGCTGGCCGGCCCGGCGGACCCGGGTGATCGCCGAGGCCGCCCGGTTCGGCGACGAAGAGCAGCAGGATCATGTCGCGCGGAGATGGCTGGCCGAACGCGAACCCGTCCAGGCCGCGCGCGAGGTCCTCGCCGCCGCCGAGGGCATGTCGCCGCTTCGGCGCAGCGTGGCCGTCCGCCTGGTGGAGGCGCTCGGCGACGACGCGCGGCCGGCCTGGCGGGAAATGGCGCAGGCACCATGTGTAGGCCCGCACGCCCGGGCCGTGCTGGCCGACTGGGACCGGGGCCCGGAACCCGGCGACGCGGAGCCCGGCGACGCGGACTGGGAGTGGCTCGCGGTCGAGGCCGCCGCGGCGGCGCTGGAGGACACGGGCCCAGACGAGGCGCTCAGCCGGCTCTGGGACGCCATGCCGGGGCAAGACCTGGATGCCTGCCTTGCGGTGACGCGGGCCACCGGCCACCCGGACGCCGACCCGCTGGCGCGGGCGGTGGAGGAGTTCGCCGCATCCGGCGCGCCGCGCAGCATCGACCAGGTGGCCCAGCTCAAGGTGTCGCTGGCGCGCTTCCGGCCGCCGATCTGGCGCCGGGTGCTGGTGCCGGCCACCGCGACCCTGCGCGATCTGCACGTGGTGATCCAGGTGCTGTTCGGCTGGGACGGCGACCACCTGCACGTGTTCCAGATCGGAAAGAAGCGCTACGCCGATCCCTTCGTGAACCTGGACGGGACCGGAGACGAGGAAGCGGTCCGGGTCCGGGACGCCATGGCGCCGGGCGGGACGATCGCCTATACCTACGACCTCGGGGCCTGCTGGGAGCACGAGATCACGCTGGAGGCGACCGTCCCGCGCGATCACGGCCAGGATTACCCGGTGTGCGTGGCGTTCCGGGGCGACTCCCCCGTCGAGTACTGGTGTGAAGAGGAGCCGGAGGAACCCGACCCGTTCGGCCTGAAAAAGGTCAACCGGCGGCTGGCCGTACTCGGCCGGGAGCCAGCGTGAGCGGCCGTCGCGGTGGGGAGGATCTCGCGGTCCTCATCGAGCGCAGCGCGGAACTGAAGCGGGACCTGGTCGACTTCGCGTGCAGCCCGCGCCTGGAGCGGTCGCTGGCCGCGGCCCTGCTCGAGGCCGGCCTGGAGGAGATCGATGAGGGCGATGCGATCGGCACCATCGACCGGTTCGCGTTGCAATACCGCCTGCCGGACGGCCAGACCGTGGTGGACCGGTTCGTGGCCAGCCGGCCGGTCCCCGGGGTATGGCTGGTCTCCGGGACGATGTCCTCCTACCCCAAGTCCGGTGCGGCACAGATCGCGCAGGCCGCTCTGGAAGCGGCGACCAGACGGCCCGAGCTGGTCTTCCGCAACCCGGGGAAGATCGAGCAAGGCTGGCAGCAGATGCGGCAGGACCGGGCTGGGTTCGTGGCGTTCTTCGGCGGCGACGAACTGGTCCTCCCGCCCGCCGAAGCCGCCGAACGGCTCAACGCCTACTACCGGCACCAGCAGGAAGCCGGGCTCGCCCGGCAGCCCGCCCGGCGCCGGCCCGGAACCTCCCCGGCCTGGACGTGCCGGCCTTCAAGCTCCCGGCCGGCCTCGCCGAGGCGGACAGCATCGGCATCATCTACGACGAGACCGACGGGCTCAACTTCTGTCCCGAGTACGGGATGCTGCAGGACCTGTTCGGCGACCCGGCGCTCGCGGCCGACAAGCGATACGCGGACGCGCTGCGCGGCTACCGGCGCCGCTCTGAGAGACAATGACCGTTATGGAGTTGTACGGCGATGAATGGGGACGCAAGGGCGCGACGCTGAGCGACAAGACGGCTCGAGCGGAGTTCGGGCTGACGCAGGACGAGATCATCGCGGCGATCCGCGCGGGCAAGCTCCAATACCGGCCCGCCGCGATGCACGGGAACCCGTGGCTGCGGCTGCTCCGCCGCGAGGTCGAGGAACTGGTCAGCACCCGGCACGGTGACCGGTACCTCCGGGAACGGCAGGCGCGGGCTGAGCTGAAGCAGGTCAACCGCGAGCTGAAACAACTCCGGGCCCAGCTCACGGCACTCGAGGAAAGGCGGGCCGCGCTCCTTTCCGAACTCGCCGAGCCAGGCTGATGAACCTGCGCTTTGAGGACTGAGCGGCAGTCACCTCGCCCTCCTGTGCTCCGTCATAGCGGTGACCACGAGCACTCGCCGGCTGACTGCACGCCTCGCCGCACGTTGCGGCGCCTTCGCTGGGCTCTCTGTCCTGCCAGGCTCCCCCGCAGCGCCCCAGGATGATCCCAGTTGTCCTGTGCGCCCCTTCCACCTCACCAGCCCCAGGCTAGCCCCAGGCTGGATTCAATGAATGCCACTCTCTACCTGTTCTATTAGGTATAGAGCCACTTTCTTTGAGATGCCGTGGCTGAGAGCAGCCCGTCGAGCGCCGTGACCACTATCTCCTCGAAACGGGCGAGCTCGACCTCGACCGCGAGCCCATGTCCAACGCGGTAGGCGCCGCCATGTCAGTTGATTACGGCCCTCGCGCGTTATGTACCGTTCACGCCGGTCACGTCGGCCCGGATCCGTGCCACGATCTGGTTTGCCTCTTCCTCAGTGATCTCGATGAACTCGTTTTGCAGGTCGCCGCGTTCGGAGGAAACCAACATGGCGGCTGCATTCCCAGACGAGATCTTGAGTGAACGCCTCATCCCGCCGACCACCGGCCTCGAAGTAGATGCGCCGGAAACGCCAGCAGGCTGCTCGCGGCTGCTTAGGTCGTCCACAATTGCGTAGTAGGTGATCTTATCTGCCATCTATGCCTCTTTCCGGGTAGTCGGGAATGTCGGCGGCGCCGGGCGGAACCGGCACCTCGGCGGTGACTTTCTTCTGGAAGGCTTCCAGGACCAGCTCCTCGAACTCATCGGCCTGCTTGGTTCGGATCCGTTCATAGGCGGTATGGGTGAGCTGCTTGGCCTCGAAGCTGATACGAGTGTGAAACTGCACTTCGAACCGCTGGCCGGTATCCGGTTCGATCCACTGGACTGTTGATGCCTTTGTACTGATCATCGGACCAGGAATTCTTGAGTTTGTGCAGCTTGAAGCCCTCGCCTTTCAGGCGTTCGATGTCAGTCCAGACACCTTGAGTGTAGCGGGCCTCACGGTACTGAAAGGTGTAACGGATCGTGTCAGGCACAAGCGACACAGCCTCTTCTGGGGAGTGCTTCAGCAGTCCTTGATACCGTTGTAGACCTTTTCTTTGATGCGGTCATGGCCTTTGAGACGGCGCTCGAAGCCGACCAGGCTGCGGTCAACATCTTGGCTTTCGACGGAGCGCATCGCGGGTGAGATCTTTTCTTCCTCGCGTTTGGCAATGCGGTCGCACTCCGTGTCAACCCGGCTGTTGTCGGCGACGCCGAGGACTCTGTTGCTGTCCACGCGCCAGGAGCCCGCCGGATCCTTCGATCTGTCGACCGCTGGGCGCTCCGTAGGCGGCCACTTCCGCTGGTACTCGCCCCACATCCAGCGGGACTCTGCTACTTTTTCCTGCCACTTCTCCGCGGCGGCCGACTCCTCCCCAATGGTCTGTCGCGCCGCAGCGGATTCTTCCTTGGAAACCGTCACGCGCAGGTCGGAGTAATACTCCTGCCGAGTTCGTGTCTCGGCCTGGGCGTTACCGCCGCGGGCAGCATGGTCGCCGGTGCCATCCTGGTCGTCCCGGCGATCTGGGTGGTCATCTGGCGGCATGTCGGCGTCACCGGGCCGGTCGGTTCCCACCGGACCTCACCGCCATCCCGGAGCGCAGGTCGTTACTGAAAGTATGTCAGCTATCGCAGTAAGTAGCATATTAGTAGGGCGCGGACGAGTGAGGACCACGCCGGGAGGCACGTGTCCGACCGCCACCTTCTGAAACGATGTCAACCCGGCACCGGTTCAGCGGCAGGGCCGGTGCTTCGAGCGGAAGTCGCGGTAATCACCCGCCGCGGCAACCCGGAGTACAGCACGCTCGGTAACGCTGACCAGGACCACTCCCTGCTGAGGGATGGCGTCTCGGCCGGCGGGTAGCCCCGGGTGGCCGCGGTGTGGTCAGCGGGCGAACTTCTCGATGGCGGCCGGGGTGACCGGGGTGAAGAAGTTGACGAGGTTGCCGTCGGGGTCGCGGAACAGCAGTGACCGGTTGCCCCAGGGCATCGTGGCGGGCTCCTGGACGAAGTCCTCGACGAAGCCGGCCAGGTTCTGGTGCACGCCGTCGACGTCGTCGACGAGGAACTCGATGATCACGGTGCGGTGGCCGGCCGGGCGGGGGGCGCCGGGCGCGAGCAGCGGGACGGTGCGGGTGCTGCCGATCGCCAGGGTGGCGTGGGCGGTCCTGAGCTCGGCGAAGTCCTCGCCGTACCAGGTCGCCCGCACTCCCGTGGCCTTCTCGTAGAAGCCGGCCAGGCGCGCGACGTCATCGGTGATGACGCGGATCGAGACGAAATCCATGGTGATCTCCTTGGTCTGCGGATCGGTTCTATTTCGCAGGCTAGGACTAATACCGGACAGAAACGGCCCGGTATTTCCGCTAGATTCTTGGGCATGACCCGACCTGCCGCCCGCGTGCTGACCCTGCTGGAGCTCCTGCAGTCGGGCGGCGTCCGGACGGTGACCGAACTCGCCGGCCGGCTCGGCGTGGACGGCCGGACCGTCCGGCGGTACGTGGACCACCTGATCGACCTCGACGTGCCGGTGGAGTCGGTGCGCGGCCGCTACGGCGGGTACCGGCTCGCCCCCGGGTACCGGATGCCCCCGCTCATGCTGACCGACGAGGAGGCGCTCGCCGTGCTGCTCGGCCTGCTCGCGGGCCGCCGGGCCGGGCTGATGACGGCGACGGGCACGGCGAGCGAGACGGCCGCGGCCAAGATCCGGCGGGTCCTGCCGGAGCGGCTCGCCCGCAGGCTCGACACCGTACTCACCTCGCTCGCCTTCACCGCCCCGCCCGGCGAGGTCGCCGCCCCGGACAGCTCGGTCCTGCTCGCCATCGCCGACGCGGTGCGCCATCACCGGCCGGTCTCGATCAGGTACACCGCCGCCGACGGCCGGCGCAGCGAACGCACCCTGCACCCGTACGGGCTGGTCGCTCATTCAGGCCGGTGGTACGTCACGGGCGCGGATCCCGGCATCGGCGAGGGCCGGACCTTCCGGCTCGACCGCATCGCGGACGCCAGGACCCTGCCCGGCTCGTTCGAGCCGCCCGCCGGACTCGACCCGGCCCAGCGCGTGCTCTCCGGGCTCGCCCAGGCTCCGTACCGGCATCAGGTGACGCTGCGGATCCAGGCGACAGCCGAGCAGATCCGGGCCCGCCTTCCGGCCAGCGTCGCGAGCATCGAGGAGGCCGCGGCCGACGCGGATCCGCAGGCCGAGGGCTGGTTCCGCGTCGACCTGCGGGCCGAGCGGCTGGACTGGGTGCCTGCGGTGCTCGCCTCGATCGACCGGCCGTTCGTCATCGAGCGACCGGACGAGCTCCGCGGCCTGGTCATCGCGCTCGCCGACCGGCTCGCCGCCTCGGCCCGCGCAGGCTGATGACTTTGCCCGCCTGGCGCAGGAGCACGAAGGCCCGGCCTTGATGGTGCTGCCTACCGGCGGGTGTACTGCGCGATGATCACGCCTTTAGTGGTCGTGACGCTGCTGGTGAGCTCGAACTCGGTTAGCGGGGCGGGGCCCTCAAACAGCCGCGCGCCGCTGCCCAAGGTCAGCGGGCAGATCAGCAGCGTGTAGCGGTCAATCAGGCCGGCCGCGTGCAGGCTCCGCACCAGCGACACGCTGCCGATGATCCCCAGATCCCCGCCCGGCCGGGCCTTCAGCTCGGCCACCGTGCTCGCCGCGTCGCCGCGCAGCAGGACCGAGTTCTGCCACCCATCCGCATCCTCCAGGGTCCTCGAGACGACGTACTTGGTGGTCGCGTTCATGCGCGTGGTGACCGGGTTGCCGTTGGTCCGGCGTCCCCATGCGGTGGTGAAGTCCTGCCAGGTGCGGCGGCCGAGCAGCATGTCCCCCGGCCTGCTCATAGCCTTGGCCATCTCGCGGCCCATCACCTCGTCGTCATACCGCGGGCCCCAGCCGCCGTGCGTGAAGCCGCCGCGGGTGTCCTCGTCCTCGCGGCCGAGCCCCTGCACGACACCGGTGCTATAGGAGGGTGCTATAGGAGACCCTGCGCGACCTCGCCAGCGTCATCAGGAACTTCGGCGATCCCCGCGACGTGACCAGCCTGCTGCGCCGGACGACGTTCAACATGGCCGTCGGCAACGCGGACGCGCACGCCAAGAATTTCTCCATCCTGCACGAGCCGGGAAGCCGGCCGTCAGGCTAGGCCCGCTCCATGACGTCCTCTCGACCATCGCCCTCGAGCTAACCGGCAGCACGGACAGCCGATGCCTGTCCTGAGCGAGTCCGGCGCCCAGCGCTCTTACAGCAGATCTCTGGTCTGTTCTGCGTGCCAGGAGATGCCCATTGCCTCGAACCGCTCCAGTGCCTGTTCGAGCAGTGCCCGGTCGCCGCGGGCGATGCCGAGCGCGCGGAGCGCGAACGGCTCGGCGAGCGCGCCCTGCTGCAGCCATTTCGGTGCTTCTGCCTCGATGCGCTCGCGGTCGCCGAGCGCGGCGAGTGCGTCCAGGAAGGTCGACACCGGCTCCCAGTCCCAGTCGAAGTCGGCTGGGGCGAGTTCGGCGAGTTGGCCAGTCTGGTGCCGGGCCAGGGCCAGGCGGATCCTGGGCGGCTCGAACCAGCCCTGGTACCACCGGCCGCCTTCCATGCCGAGCCCGTTCGCTTTGGCCTCCAGCCGGCGGGCCTCGTCCTGGTCGCCTGCCTGCGCGCGGCCGGTCGCGCAGTTCAGCAGGATGGAGACGTCCGAGACACAGGGGGTGGCTGCGGCCAGGTTGGCGTCCACCGCCTGCTCGGCCGCGGCCGCCAGGGCCCGCACCTCGTCCCAGCGCCCGGTCACGGTGGCCAGTATGAGCTGCCAGCCCGCGGCGTGGACGCGGTGGTGCGGGGTCAGGCCGGCCGCGGTCTCGGTGGCCTGCGCGCTGGCCCGTGCCGCCGTGCCGAGGTGGCCGGATTTCAGGTACACGAAGACCGCGACGTGCAGTGCGTCGCAGACGACGTTGGGATTGGGCAGCCTGGGCAGAAGCGCCATCACTTCGTCCATCAAGGTGCAGGCCCGGCCGAAGTCCCCGGCCGTGAGGGCCGTGTAGGCGATGATGCCAAGCATCAGGCAGCGAAGCTCGGAGTCACCCAGCCGTTCGGCGATCGCCAGGGCCGAGCGCGCGGCGGATTCGTCGTCGGTGTTCATGGCCAGCGCGGCGAGCGCGTGACCCTGGGTGAGGGAGCCCTCCGCGGCGAGGTCCAGGGCCTGCTGAATCCAGCCTTCGACCAGGGTCCAGTCGGGCTGCTGGACCCACATCCCGCCCCGCAGCTGCGCCTGCAGCGCGAGGTCGGCGTAGACCTCGCCGGAGGGGCCCGCGAGCTCCAGCGCTTTCTGCATGGCCTGGAAGAAACCCTGGCCATCGTATTTGAGGGCGCAGGCCTGGCCGATTCGCTGCCAGATCGCGGCCTGCTCCCGCGGGTCGTTTTCGAGGCTGAGGGCTTGGTGGAGCAGGGCTAGGCCCTGGTCGATCTCGTAGCGGCCGATGGCCAGGTCCGCGGCCCGCCGCGACCACAGCACCGCCTTGGCGCGCAGCGCTTCGGCCTGCTCCTCCCGGCCCGCCCAGGCCAGGTCAAGGTCTTCCGGAGCGACCGCCGCGGCGTAATGATGCGCCAGCAGCGGCGCGTGCTCGGCCTCGCCCCTGCCGTTGCGCTCCAGCCACCGGGCGAAGCCGGCGTGCAGCTGCGCCCGCCTGGCCTTCAGCAGGCCCTGGTAGGCGACCTCGCGGGTCAGCGCGTGCTTGATCAGCCACTCCCGCTGCCCCTCGATCGACGAGCGAGCGTGCGGGAGCACGAAGTCCCGCTCCTGGAGCTGGCCGAACTCCGGATCCGCGCCCTCGACGAGCTCGCAGACCGGACCGCTCCAGAAGACCCGCCCGATCACTGAGGCGGTCTGCAGCGCCGCTTTCCCGGGCCGGAGGAGCAGGTCGATGCGCCCGGCGAGCACGGCCTGGACGGTGTCCGGGACGAAGAAATCCGGAGGGAGCTCACCGAACGACCACCCACCGTTGCGGCGGGCGAGTACCCCCCGGTCAGCCAGCGTCGCGATCAGCTCCTCGGCGAAGAACGGGTTCCCCTCCGCCCGGCCCGCGACCAGCTCGCGTACCGGGGCGGGGCGGCCGCTGCCCAGCAGCGCGTCGGCCAGCTGCTCCGCCTCCGCTGCCGGCAGCGCCTCTAGCCGCAGCAGTGACGCCCCGGCCGGGCCGGCCCAGCCTGGCCGCTGATCGAGCAGCTCGGGCCGGGCGGTCACCACTAGCAGCAACGGCCCGGCCACCTCCTCGGCGAGCCTCTGCAGCAGGTCACACAGCTCGTCACCGGCCCAGTGCAGGTCCTCGATCAGCATCGCGGCCGGCCGTTCGCCGGTCAGCTCCTGCAGGAAACCCACCCACGACGTCCGCAGCCGGTCCCGCACGGTCAATGGGTGCATATCCGGCGGCGGCGCAAGGCCGAGCGTGAAGCCGAGTCCTTCGCGGCCCGCCAGGCGCTCGGCGGCCGCCTCCGGCGGATCGCTCTCCAAGATCCCGAAGTGCTCCTTCAGCACCTCGCCCAGCGGCCAGTAGGTGATCCCGTGGCCATACGACAGGCACCGGCCACTGCGCAGCAGCGGCTGCTCCGGCTGCCCGCCCAGCCACCGCCAGAACTCACGGACCAGCCGCGTCTTGCCCACCCCGGCATCACCGACCACGCTGACCAGCAGCGGCCTGCCGCTGGCCACCACCCGGCGATAGGCCCGCTGCAACTGCGCCGTCTCGCCGCCGCGGCCGACGAACACCGGCTGCAGCCCGCCCAGCCCACGCGGCCGCGTCAGCGAGAGCGCGCGCACCAGCCTGCAGCACACGACCCCGCCAAGCATGCCCTTCGCCCGCACCGTCGCCGGCTCGGCGAACTCGAACGCGCCGCGCGCGGCCGCAACTGTCCGCTCGCCGACCAGGATCTCCCCCGGGGCGCCCGCCTGTTCCAGCCGTGCGCACACGTTGACCGCGTTGCCGGTGACGAACGAGCTGCCCTCCCGGGGCTGCCCTACCACCACATCGCCCGTATTCACGCCGATGCGAAGCGCCAGCCGGCCGCCGAACAACTCTCCCATCCGCCGCTGCATCCCCAGTGCCACATGCAGCGCCCGCTCCGCATCATCCTCATGCGCCACCGGCGCCCCGAAGGCCGCCATCACCGCATCGCCGACGAACTTCTCGACCGTCCCCCCAGCCCGCTCGACCTCCGCCGCCATCGCATCGTAAAACCGGTCCAGCATGGCCCGGACCCGCTCCGGATCCTGGCCCCCCGCAAGCGCGGTCGACCCGACCAGATCCGCGAACAGGACCGTCGCAAGCTTCCGCTCCTCAGCTGGCACACCGCAATTCTCGCCCAGTACCCGCCGGTCCGCCAGGTTCGCAGAAAACGCAAACCAGGTGCCTTAAAAGAGTCCTCTATGGGCCATGTGCATCGCCGATGATTGCGGCCATGGCCACGACCCGACGAGCCGATACGTTCACAGCGGACGGCAAGCCCTCTGACGACGACCCGCGTGAGAACGGGCGTGCCGAGGTGGACTTCGCCACGCGGCTTGTGGCCGAGGCGCCCAGTCTCGACGTCACCGGCGACGAGGTTGGCGACGCGCTGCGTTCGCTTGATCGCCAGTTCGGTGAACACGGCGCCGGAAAGCTCCTCCACGGTGCGGCCGGGCCGCTCGCGCTCGAGCTTGCGCACGGTCGCGGCGAGTTCGTCCAGGCTGAAGACGCGCACCGGGGTTATCGAACAGGCCCAGCGGAGTGCGCGCTGGATGCGACGCCATACGGCCACGGTAACCCGCGGGCGGACGGCGCGAGTGGCGACTCAGCCAGGAAGAGCGGTAACGGACCGAGGAAGGGCTCGAGGTCCGGTCCGTTCGGTAGATTTATGCCCGAACGAACCCGGGTGCGAGCCCGCGGTAAACCGCGGGCCTGGACGCCTGGCCGCATGCGGCGGGAACAGATGACGGCAACGTGTGCGTCTGGGACAATCGCGGGGTGAGTCCGAAAAGTCGCGGGCGTCCGCCCGGCCGTGGCCGGAGCCGGCGTCCGGCATCAGGCCGCTCGGCCGGAAGGGGCCGGCCAGCCGGAGGCGTGCCCGGGTGGGGGCCCGGCGAGGGCACCGACTGCTGGTTCGACGAGCCGCTGCCTGGCGACCGGCGGTCCTGGGCGGTGCCGCCGGGACACGGCACCTACCACGGCCTCGACCTGGAACGGCTGGATCCGGACGACGAGGACGAGCGCACGTTCCTGCTCGAAGCGCAGCACCTTGAGATGGAGGGGGCGCTCGAGCGCCACGAGGAGATGACCGGTCCCGACGGCGAGCCGATGAACCCCAGGCTGCACGTCATGATGCACCTGGTGGTCGCGAACCAGCTGCTGGCCGACAACCCGCCCGAGACGTGGCAGACGGTCCAGCGGCTCGCCGGACTCGGCTACGACTGGCACAACGTGATGCACCTGGTCATGGGTCCGGTCACCGAGGCTGTATACGAGACGATGGCCGAGAAGCGGCCCTTCGACCGTGCGGACTACGTGCGGCGGCTGGCCGAACTGCCGGGCGACTGGCCCCCACCGGAGGAACTCGGCCCACGCTGACGCCGCGGCCGGCCCGTGGATCGCCACCTGCGGAAATGCAGAGATGCGCACCGTCTTGGTCTGGCTTGTCACATCGTGCCGGGCTGCAGCGTCAGCAGGTATGACAGCTCACACGGCCAGGAGATCACCATGGATGCACGTTTGAACTACCAGAGCAGCGCCGTTGCGATGAAGTTCGTGAAGTACCTCATGTCGGCGGGCAAGGTCGTGTCGGATTCGGCCCTGCCGGCCGCGACGCAGCACCTGGTGGAGATCCGGGCCAGCCAGATCAACGGCTGCGCCTACTGCACCGACATGCACACCAAGGACGCCGCGCACGCCGGGGAAACCTCGGTGCGCCTCAACCTGGTCGCGGCCTGGCGGGAGGCCACGGTCTTCACCGAGGCCGAGCGAGCCGCCCTGGAACTGACCGAGCAAGGCACCCGCATCGCCGACGCCGCCGGCGGGGTGACCGACGAGGCCTGGGCGAATGCCGCCAAGCACTACGACGAGGACCAGCTCGCCGCCCTGGTGTCGCTCATCGCTGGTATCAACGCCTGGAACCGCATGAACGTCATCACCCAGCAGCCGGCCGGCGACTACCAGCCCGGCCAGTGGGGGTAACCAGCCTAGGCGCTGACCCCGATCGTGACGACGTGCTTGCGAGGACGTCCGCGGGGGCGCTTACGCGCCACGATCGCGCCGTCCATCAGCAACTCGCCGCCCCAGACGCCCCAGGGCTCCCTGCGCTCCAGCGCGCCGGCCAGGCAGGCCAGCCTGGCCCGGCATCGCCGGCACATCGCCTTCGCCTGCTCCACGTCCTGCGGAGACTCGGCGAAGAACAGCTCCGGATCCTCCGTGCACGGCAGATCCAGGCTCAGCCCCGTACTGTCCTGCCCGCCGACGGTGGCATCGCGCCACTGCATCGGTACCATCACCTCTTGTTCCCCGTTCTCCCGCGGCCGCGGCACCGTGGTCAACGGTGACGGGCCGGCCCTCATCCGGCGTCCGGCGCGGCCGGGCACGCGGCCGGCCGCTGTCCGCGCGGCGACCGGCGCGATCGCCGTCAGGTATCAGGCTCGCCGTAAGCCCGCAGCTGCCGCATCGGGCAAATGCCATATCTTCGCCGCCCGCGCGGCCTTACCAGCGCCTAAGGCGCTCAGCCCCAGCCAGGCCGGCGTCGCCTGGCCGCCCGCCGCCGACGCCAGCCCCGCGGTCCCAGGACTTCGTCCGCTGCTGCCGGACAACTCCCCTGGCCCAGGGTGACGGCCAGGCCCGGGCTGGCCCGCCTGCCACGCTGTCCTGCCGCACCCATGTCCGCTGGTCTATTTATCCGAACGAACGGTGGTTCCCGCCCCCTCTCCCACTCCGCGCCGCGCGGGCGATAACGCTTCTATCTCGCACCAGACGACCTTGCCGACTGGCTCCTGGGTGAGGTACCAGACTCAGCGCCGCCACGAGGTCACGGACCAGCGACTCCGCCTGTCTGCGTGTTCTTTTGCCGAACGGGCCTCGTCATACGCCTCGGTCATGTCTCAGGAGATCCTCGGACGCGCGATGGCCAGATGTACTTTAGGATCGGCGACAAGAGGAGATCCGGGTGGCGATCGATGGCCTCTCCGGCGCGGACGACGATGCCGAACAGGCCGGAGACCGCAAACCGGAGAAAGGGCATGCGCACGATAGGAAAGACCCCGACCGCCCGGCGGATACTCAGCCCGCGGAAGTACGCAGTCACGCGGAATACTACGAAGAACTGCGCGCCGCCGATAACCGGATGCCAGCCGACGGCCGCTCTGACCGTCCCCCGCTGGACTCACTGCACGTTACGCCGGAACGCGCCGGGCACATCCTCGACGGGAATCGCTGGGGCGGCGGGCACCGGCACGGGACAGGCAGGCCCGGGAAAACGGAATTCCCGTCCGGCTGGGACGACGAGAAGATCATCGGGCACGTCCTGGACGTGGCACGCGCACCTGACGACCTGCCGGTGTTCCAGGCCAACCGCAGGTGGCGAGTGCATGGCCACCGTGACGAGGTCGGTATTAACGTCGTCATCCAGCCCGATGGCAGGATCTGGTCAGCGTGGCCCGACGCCGGCAGTCCAGGGGTGGTCAAGAACCCGAGGGAGACGAAGTGAACGAATCCGAAGTCATCAGGCACACCGAGGCGCTTCCGAATCACTACGCCGACCGGGTCCGCCCGGAGGACCTGGACGGAATGCGATCCATGGCTGACGGCGGCGAATGGCAGGAACTGGTCGACCTCCTTATCGCCAGCCTGGCATTGACACAGACACCCGTAACCTCTGACGAACGCGACGAACTGAGATCTCTGGCGGAGGCCATGGACCTGCCCACTGGCCCACTGGCCGGACTTAATGTCCAGGGCTAACAGCGATCATCGCCACCTATTCGCACGCCGGGTTGTCAGGCGTCTGGAACGCCGATGCGGTGGGCGAAGGCACGGAGCCCGGGAAGGGACTGGCGCCGGTCTGCTCGCAGGAGATCTTTCGTCATGCGGTGGACGGCGGGCGGTAGCTTACCGCAGCACGGTCGCGACCGCCCGGCGGGCCTCGGCGAGCGTCAGCGGGTGGTCGCCTGCCTCGGCGGCCTGCAATGCCCGGTCGGCGCTCGTCCAGCGGAGCGGGTCGTTGAGCTTGACCACGAAGCTCGCCGCGACCTCAACGGCTTGCTGTACGCCGACGGCATCCACGACAGCCTCTACCGGGCAGTCGGCCGCGCCCTCACTACCAGGCCTCCCGCCGGGACGTTCCGCCCCATGGCGGCGCTGCACAGGGAAGGGTGAGCTGGCCGGTGATCAGGTCACCGGGCAGCCGTCTCCCAGCGAGATCACCGTCCCGGCCCGGACCGCGCCCACGCACTCGGCGATCCGGCGAACCAGCAACGGGCTGACCCGCTCGGCCACCTCATCTGCTTGACAAAGGCATACCCGGCTAGCTCGCCGTCCTGCGGCGTGATCGCCGCGACCTCGCCGGGCGCCAGGACGCCGCCGTCATACCACGATCAGCCCCTCGGGACGTTCCGGCCGCGTGCCCCGCATCGTTGGCCGCGCTTAGGACACCGTCCCCGGCCGACCCCGAGGATCCGGGGCGACCGGGGAGCATCGCGGGTTAACGGTTGTGCTGCGGACCGGCTACAGGTTTGGCCAGCTGATCACCCAGCTGATCACCCAGCTGATCACCTAGAGCAGGCTGTGGGTCACCTGGCGGGCGAGCGCGGGGACAGGGCTCGGGGCAAGTGGTTCGGCGGCGGGTTCGATGGACAGGTGCGGGAGGATGCGGTCTAGCCAGCCGGGCAGCCACCAGTTCGCGCGGCCGGACAGGTGCATGAGGGCGGGGACAAGGAGGGTGCGCAGGATGAAGGCGTCGAGCAGGACCGCGGCGGCCAGGCCGATGCCGAACTCGCCGATCAGCTGCTGGCCGGAGAGGATGAACGCGCTGAACACGCAGATCATGATGGTGGCGGCGGCGATGATGACCCGGCCGGTGGTGGCCTGGCCGGTGCTGACTGCCCGGCGGTTGTCCCTGGTAGCGGCCCATTCCTCGCGGATCCGGGAGACCAGGAATACCTCGTAGTCCATGGACAGGCCGAACAGGACCGCGAGCATGAGCACGGGCAGGAACGACTCGATGGGACCGGCCTGGCCGAGGTTGAGCACGTGCAATCCCCAGCCGTACTGGAACACGGCGACCATCACGCCGAAGGCCGCCCCGGCGGCGAGCAGGTTCATCAGCGCCGCTACGGCGGGCACCAGCAGGCTGCGGAACGCCAGCATCAGCAGCAGGAACCCCAGCCCGATGATGACCCCGATGAATAGCGGCAGCTTGCCGCCGATCACGGTGGCGAAATTAGCGAAGACCGCGGTGACGCCGCCCACGTAGACGTGCAGCGTGGTACCCCGCTCGGCGGCAGGGATGATGCTGTCGCGCAGCCGGTCGATGAGACCGCTGGTCGCCGCGGCCTCGGGAGATGTGGTGGGTATCACGCTGATCAGCGTGGCGCCCCGGCCGGGGACGGGCGCGGAGACCGCGGCAATGCCGGGCTCGGTTCTGAGCGTGCTCGCCAGCTTGCCCAGCGCGGCCGCATCGGCGGGGAACCGGTGGTGGCGACCAGCTGGAGCGGGCCGTTGAAGCCCGCGCCGAATCCCTCGGCGAGCAGGTCGTAGGCCTGGCGGGTGGTGGAGGAGGCCGGGTCGTTGCCCGCATCGGAGGAGCCCAGCCGCAGCGATAGCACCGGGATCGCCAGGACGATCATCGCGGCCGTGGCAGCGGCGGCCAGCCAGAGGGGGTGCCGCTGCACGAACGCGGCCAGCCGCGCCCACCAGCCGGACGCGCCGTCGTGGACGGGGCCCGCGGCGGCCAGCCGCCGGCGTTCGCGGCGGGACAGCACCCGCATCCCGAGGAAGCCGAGCAGCGCGGGCAGCAGGGTGACCGAGGCGAACATCGTGAACAGCACCGTGATCGCCGCGGCGATGCCCAGGCCGGAGACGAAGCTGATGTTCAGCACGAGCATCCCGAGCAGGGCGATGCACACCGTCGTCCCGGCGAACAGGACCGCCCGCCCGGCAGAGTTCAGCGCGGCGACCGCCGCCTCAGGCGGGGACATCCCCGCCCTGATGTTGCTTCGGTGCCGGGGGACCACGAACAGCGCGTAATCGACACCAACGCCCAGCCCGAGCAGCGTGGCCAGCGTCGGGCCGATCGAGGGAATGCTCACCGCGTGCGAGACCAGACCGACCGTCAGCAGGCCGGAGGCCAGCGCGGCGATCGCCACCGCCAGCGGCATGAGCATGGCCAGCAGCGAGCCGAACGCGATGAACAGCACCACCGCGGCGGCCACCACCCCGACGACCGCGCTGATGCCGATCGACGGCCGCAGGGCATTCTCGACCGCCTGCCCGCCCAGGTCCACCTGCAAGCCGGGCGCCCGCGCCGCCTCGGCGAGGTGGATGACGCGGCTGATGTCAGGTCCGGGCAGGCTCGCCGCCTGAGCGTCGAAGACCACCGTCGCGTAAGCGATCGTGCCGTCCCGGCTGACCTGGGCGGCGCCGCGGGCTGAGTACGGGCTGATGACCGCGGCCACCGACGGCGCGGCGGCGACCTAGTCCAGCATCGCCGTGATCCGGATCCGTACCTGCGGAGCGCGCACGCCTTCCGGGCCAACCCGCCAGACGATTGTGTCCTGGTCTCCGGCGTGCCCGGGGAACGCCCGTTCCAGCAGGTTCAGCGCGGTGGTCGACCCGGTTCCCGGCACCGTGGAGGAGCTGGAGTACGCGGCGCCGGCGGTGCGGCTGAGTACTCCCAGGATCACCAAGTACGGTTTTGTGACCAGAAGCACGGCTATCCACGAACGGGTCGTCGGGGCGATCCTCGACGCGGCCGGACCTGCTCGCCGATGGCGGCGAGCCGCCCAGCATGAACGACGTCGCCGAGGCCGCCGGCGTGGGCCCGGGCGACCCTGTACCGGTACTTCCCGACCCGCGAGCGGCTGCTGCAGGACCTGACCGCTACCGCTATCGACGTGACCGCCACCCGGCTCGCCGAGGCCGACCTGGACGCCGTTCACGTGGCCGAGGGAATCGCCCGCCTCGCGCGCCTGGTCGCCGCGTCCGGTAGCAAGTACGCCGCTACCGAGCGCCGCAAGGAAGACGGGCCAGTCGGCCCGATGATGACCTGACCACCACCAGCGCCGCGCACGTCTATGACTTCGGCGAGAAAGGGGACGGCAACAAGCGCAGGTGCACCAGGAAGTGCTGGCGGAGGTCGTCATCCACGCCGGAAACCATAAAGGGAGTTCATTCCCCGCGCTGCCTTTCTCTATTTTGGTCGCTTAGATGGGTATAGCACGTCGGCGACTTGTCTATTTCAGCCGATGCGGGTATCCCACAGCAGCCATGTATTAGGTATACAGAACACGAGGTCAGGTTTGGCTTGGCATGGCCTTTCGAACCTACTCGAATTGTGCTTCACTTAGGCCTATGCCGTTGCATAGCGAATCACTGGAAGCTCAATGGCTGGCGGCCAACTACGCCAACGAGGCCCGCCCCGGAGCCCGGTACGCCGGCCAGTGGGTTGTCGTGCGGGGAGAAGGGATCGTCGCGGGCACCGATTCCCCGGAAGAGATCGCCGCCTACGTTCGGGCCAACTACCCGAACCCGGCGGATGTCCTCATCGCCCGGCTCATCAGCGACCCGCTGGGCTAATCATGCCGACCGTCAACTACGTCTGCGCCAACCACAATTACGCCGCGACTGGCGGCGTGGTGTCAGTCGCAGGAGGGCGACCGTGGGCGGATGTTCTGTTCAGCCGGGGCGGCAATACCTGGCGAGTGTGGTGCCTCGTCGACACCGGCGCCGACGACTCCATGCTCGACATCGGGGCGGCCATGGGGCTTGGCGTGAACATGTCCAATCGGCCCGGTTACAACGTCCTCAACAGTAGCGGCGGCACCACGTCGTACTACTACGAGCCGCTCGTCGACATGACGTTCGCGGGCCTGCCGAATCCGGTCACCGTGCCGGTGCTCTTTGGGCCAGTCTCGGTGCCGATCCTCGGCCGGTCGGCCATCGTCGCCGCGCCCGCGCTGGAACTCGGTTTTACCACCGCCACGTGGCAGCACACCTAGTCATGGGGCGGGTGTCGGCTACGGCCGCGTTGATCTTCGGATGCCTGCTGTTTACTGCGGGTCCGGCCTGGGCTGCTCCGGCCATGGGGACGCTGACGATCGACACCGAGTCGCCAGACATCTGGTTCAGCGTCAACGTGATGGGCGCAGCCGCGCCGAAGGCGACCAAGCTGGCTGACGCGGCGGGCGAGCACGTGGCGGACGTGGCGGTAACAGTGGGCAACTGCCCAGCCAGCGTCCACGCCGAGCAGCTCGAAATCGGGCTCACCGGCTACACCTGGTGCGTTCATGTGTCGAATTTGCAAGCGGGATACGCGGTGAGCGGCACCCTCGCGAATGCGGACACATCCTTGTCGCTTACCGTGAAACGCAAGGCCGGGCCCGGGTACCCGCTGTTCTGGTCGATTTTTGCCCTGGTGGTGGCGGTAACCATTTCGATTCTCAGCAGTACGTATGTGCCGGGCCTGACGTCGAGGATGCGCCGACACCTGTACGAGCGCGGCGGCAGCATCCCGGGTCTTGGCGACTGGGTCAAGACGGCCGCAGCCAATGGGGTGCTGGCCGACGACGACATCGTCGGCCGCGCACAATGGGCCATGAAGTACGGTGCAAAACACGTCATGGCGATACGCAGTCGGCTCGCCGAGGCGCTGGCAGCCCCGGATCTCAGCGTTCCCGCCGATAGCCCGCTGTGGCTGGCCTGCCACGCGGAATCGATCCGGACCGCCAACGACGTAACCCGCGAAGACGTGCTCACGGACGAAGGTGCCCACTCAACCAAGGCCGCCGACCTCCTCAAGGCGCTGACCCAGGCAAATACAGCTATCCACGACTTCACCTCATCAGCGAACGAGATCATCGCGGCCCAGACGGAACCCGAAAAGAAGCAGCAAGCAACCAGAGCGCGCGATAATGCGCTCAGCTCAGCGCACACCCTCACCGAAGAAGGCGTGCCGCAATTCGTCAAAAACCTTTCCGACGGCGTTCAATCGTTGCAGAGCGTTTTTCAAGCTCAGCATCTCGCATTGCAGGGCGCCAGTCGGCTCGTGGCCGCCGCCACGAGCGGTTCCGCCGTCCGCATCACGGCCGCAGAGGTCGCCACGTCGGTTAAGTCAGCCTTCGAGCCGGTCGCCGTCTACATTCCATCCGTGCTGCTGGCCATGGTCATCATGGCGGGAGCGGTCGCGACGGTGTTCTCGGCCCAATACCTGGCCAACCCGAACTTCGGCACGGCTGCCGACTACTGGACGCTCGGCCTCACCGCCTACGGGTCAGCACAGGCAACCGCGATCGCCGCGGCGCTGCTGCTGATCCGGTCACCCAAGGCCTGGTACGGGTGACGTTCGGCGGGAGGTCACAGTTCCACCGAGAACATCCGGATCGTTCATAACCTCGATCGGCTGTTTCTGCTGCTCACGGGGTACCCGCCGGGGCAGTAATGCCTGTGGAACGGATTGGGCGTCTTTGGAGGGTTCAGGCGGTTCTGCGCCCAGCTCGCACCAGACGACTTTGCCGGTGGGTTCCTGGGTTAGGTACCAGGTCCAGCGGGTACTCAGCGCTGCTACCAGGAACAACCCGCGGCACGCGATTAAGGTCCGAACGGGTCCGGTCCGCGCCACCCCGTAAGGCGGACCGGGTGTGGATTGTCGACTGGGCGTGGCCCACCTGTGGCGCCCGCGGTCTAGCAGGTCCGGCTAGCCAGCGGACATGTTACCGAGGGCCGGAGCCTGCACCGCTAACCCGGCCTTCTCTAAGCCTCCCGCAAGCCCCGCCCTGAAGCAGAGCTGGGCGAGACCGGGGCGATCGGCGCTATCGACTGGTTCGCGCTGCAGCATCGCCTGCCGGGCGGCGAGACCGTGGTGGACCGGTTCGTGGCCAGCCGGCCGGATCTGGAGGCGGACGGGAAGATGCTGCTCAGCTGGCGCGACCCGGTAGAGGGGATCTTCGAGATCCCCGGCTGGGACGGCGACGCGATCATCCTGCTGAACCCTGCTCGATGACCTGGAGTACCCCACGTCTAGAACGCAATCTGGGCCAGGCGGCTGGACTGAGCCCACCGCCTGCTGGGCAACCGCCACGCCCGGCCGGATGGCGACATTGATGACGCCTTTCATGACTGCTGGACGAGCACTTATTGCTCTTTGGCGATATCGCCTTTTACCGATGACGTCTTCGCTCTCGCCAGCGCCCGGCTCTACAACGAGATCGCCCGTAACGATCCTCAGCCGTTCAAGCAACGTCTGGCCGCCGTCGCCTACGAATGGGCATGCCACCGCTTTGGGGCAAGCAGCGCCATGCCGGGAACGTACGCCATACCGGCTGTGGACGAACTCGAGGTACTGTCCGGGCGTAGGGCGTTCGCCCACATCGTTCGGCTGGACGTGATCGAGCTCATCGCCGACCAGATGCCGGAACCCGAGCTGCGGGACGCCCTGGCCGCGGCCGAGGTGGAGATCGTGATCGCGGCCGGGGTTATCTCGGCTGTGCGTTACCGGGGAGAGTGCGAGACCTGCCAGCCGCGCCGCGCGCGGCGGCCTCAGCCCGGGGCCGCCGCCCGGTAGGGCGGAAGAACGCGCGCAGCTCTTCGGCGTAGAGCTCGGGCTCCTCGAACGGCGCGAAGTGCCCGCCGCGTGCGGGCTCCGTCACGCGCACGACGTTCGCCATGCGCTCGAGCCACGCCCGCGGCGGGAGCTTCTCCACGATCCACGCGGCGAGCCCGGCGGGCGAGTCGGTGAGACCCCAGGCCCGCGATAGCACGGGCGGTGTGCTGGGCATGCTTGTAGGTGTGAAGGACCCGATTAGGCTGCTCCGCCGGATCGCGGTCAGTGTCGTGGGCACGGTGATCCTCGTCGTCGGCGTGGTGCTCCTGGTGGCACCCGGGCCTGGCCTGGTGGTGATTGCGCTGGCGCTGGCCGTGTTCGCCATCGAGTACCAATGGGCCAGACGCAACCTCGCCGCCGTGGAGGCACGCGCCCGTTCGGCGGCCCTCAAGGCGGCAGCCAGCCGCGTTGCCACTGCCTCCGCCGTCCTTTTCGGCGTCGGCGCCATCGGCCTTGGCGGTGTGCTGGTATTCACGGACCTGCTGCCATTGTCCGGGGTGGGAACCGGCGTGGGCGTCGCCGTGGGGGGCCTGACCGTGCTGCTGACCACGGCATACGGCGTCCGGGAACTGCGGAACGCTAAGAAGGCCGAGAAGGACGAAGACGCTGAATAGGTTCGCCGACCGTGCGGCCGCCCGCCGCGCGGCATGTCGAAGCTCATCGAGGAAGCGACGGCGACGGCCAGGGAAATTCAGCGCCCGGCCACATCCTGTTGTGAACTGGGACGATGCCGGCTCAGCGCTCCGGCCAGAACGGATCGCGGCCGATGAAACCCAGCAGTCTAGTCTGGGTATCCGCACCGCCGGGTACCTCGACCCGGGCACCGTACTGGCCGGAGGACCGGAGAACCTGCTCGATCTGCTCCATCCCGCCGAGGAGCTGAGCGCAGAAGCCGGGGTCCAGCCGGTCGTCCTGGCCGGTAGCCCTGGACAGGTCCCAGGTGTGCATGAACACGTCAGCGGTGTAGAACTGGTCGATCGCGGCCGCCAGGGGCAGGCGGCCGATGTGCGGGTTGGCGAGTTCCCGGTTGGCCGTCTCCGGATCGTCCAGCACCGCCTGCACACCGTCGCAGTGAACCTGCCAGGCGGCCACCGGATCCTCGTCCGCCGACGGTCCGCGGGGCAGTTCGATGCCGGCGCCGGAGGCAAGGAACCCGGGGAACCATCCGGTCAGGTGACGAACCACGTCGCGGGCGGCCCACCCGGCGACCGGGGATGGCGCGTCCCAGGACCGGGTACCGCGGACCCGTTCGGTGAAAAGGCCGGCCACCTGCCGGTGCCGCTCGGCCGGGCGGTCAGAACAGCGTCATCGGCGAGTATCCTGTCCAGCTTGGCGTAGCCCTCGTCGACACCGGTCTCCATGCCGCTGCGCAGCCACGCGTCCCGGCCCTCGAAGCTGTCGACCAGCGACTGCGTCCGCAGCCGCGTACGGCCGTCGCCCAGGTCCTCGAACCACAACGTCTCCAGCGCGACTCCGTCGGGCTCGCCCTCGAACGTGAAGGTCTGCACGATCCGGTCCGGCCGTACCTCGTGGAAGCAGCCGCGGAACCGGTACTCCACGCCATCGCGCACCGCGACGTACTGCCAGCTGCCGCCGGTACGCGCCTCCCAGTGCTCGATCCGGGTGGTCATGGCGTCGGGCCCCACCCACCGGGCGAACAACACGGGATCGGTGTGGGCGCGGAACAGGTGCCCGGGCGTGGCCGCGAAGTCACGGGCCATCCGGATGACCGGCAGCTTCGGGTCGGCTTCGATGACCGTCTCCGTGATCTTGCTCATCTTCGTCTCCCTTCATCTCCGCCAGGACGGCGTTGAGGCGGCGGTTGCGCTGCTCGACGCGGTCCCGGTGGCGCTCGATCCAGGTGTCCATCAAGTCGAGGGCCTGAACCTCCAGGCGGACCGGCCGGGGCTGTCGCCCTCGCGGCCGGCTGACGAGCCCGGCGTCCTCGAGCACCCGCAAGTGCTTGTAGACGGCCTGCAGCGTCATCCGGTACGGCTCGGCCAGCTGGCTCACGGTCGCGTCGCCGTCGGAGAGCCGGGCCACCATGTCGCGCCGGGTCGGATCCGCGAGGGCGGCGAAGACCCGGGACAGCGTGTCCGCGGTCATCGCCCCTCCAGTTTCAACTCAATGGTTGAAAGAACCATAGGCCGTGAATCGCCCATCCGTCAACCCTGTGGTTGAAAGCGCTGCTTCATGCGGTAGCGCACGTCACATCACCGCGCTGTCACAAGGATCGGGTCGCCGGCATCTTGTTGTTCGTTCAGTGCAGCAGCACGCAACACCACAGGCAGGCAATCATGCAGCAAGCGAGGAAGAGTTCAACGTACCGGCCGGACCACACGATTGAGGCCGAACGGGTAGGGCCATTGCCGCGCTTGTCGATGACCGGCTCCGGGGCGTGCCGCGGTCACCTGGCCGTATGGGTGGCGGCTTAAGCCTGGCCGTGGTCAGGCGACTTGTCAGGTTGCTGGAGGGTACCGCCTGGCCAGATTCCGGTTTTCTTGTGCGTCCACTCGGCGGCGCCCCGGTCGACAGCCGTCTTGACCAGCGCGTATATCGCGCCATGCAGGCCTGCGGCCAGCAGGATCTCCCCCCAGCCGCGCTCCGAGTCCATCGGCGCGGGCGCGTCAGATCCCCGGCCGACCACCTTCCAGACCCATTTGAAGATCAGCCCGCTGAGCAAGCCGCCAACGATCCCGGCCACGATGGCTACCGGCTTGTACAACAGCTTGAGCATCGCCGCCTCCCTCCACCTGGTAACCGCTCAACTGACCATGAGCGCGCCGAGGGTGAATGCCTCGCTGGCCCCTGGCCACCGCTAGGCCCCTGATCGTCAGGTCTCGTGACCTGATCCGGCCAGCCCCCTCGGCGGCCCCGATCGTGCCATCTGCGCGGAGCCCTTCACCCCGCCATTTCGTCTCCCACCCTGAAGTGCCCGCACACTGCCAGCATCCCACGCGAATAAGTTCCCGGCATCACCCCCTCTGGGGTGACCCCACTGGCGTTCGGTTAGAAGTGGGTCTGGCGGGGGTTCATCCTGGCGTGCGCGGGGGTTCGGTGACGTTGCGTGGTTACCCTCGCGGCGCGGGGCGGGCTTGTGCGTCGACTGATCTGTAACGTTGCGTGAGATCGGTGTGTGATGCCCGGGATGACGGCGAGCGGTGTCCGGGAAGGCGCTGGCCGGGCCGGGCTACGGCGGTGCCAGGCATGCCGGTGTCCCGGCGCGGCGGGTGCCGGACTGGGAGAGCGTGCGCGGGTCAGGCGGCCGGCGGGGCGTTCGGCTGCTGCGATCCTGGCGTCGCGGGCAGGGGCAGCAGGTGCAGCCGGGTGGCGGCGGGCACGACGTCGTTGCTCTTGCGGGCCCTGACTTTCTTGATGGTGAAGCGGGGGTAGTGGCGGCCGGGCCGCCAGGCGGTGACGAGCCGCAGCGGGTGCGCGGTGATGTCGCGGCGGGTGATCTCGATGGCCGCGGACAGGGCGCTCGCGGTGGCGCCTTGCCCGGCGCCGATGCTGGCGGTGACCGCGCAGCGCAGCGCGGTGGCGCTGATCCGGGCGGGCTCGGCGCCGATCGCCGCGGCGATGCCGGCGCTGGCGATCCGCAGCGCCTGGTGGGCGGCGACGGTGGCGGCGGCCATCCGGTAGGCCCCGGCCGGGGTGGCCGCGGTGACGGGCTGCCCGCCGGCGAGGGTCTGCTTTTCTTCCAGGTAGACCAGCTCGCTGGCCCACCGCATGCCGTACAGCCCGGCGATGTCGCGGGCCGGGTAGGCGATGGTGTCCATCAGGCTGGTGATGATGGTGACGGTCTCGGATACTTCCACGCGGATCGTGCCATCCGGCGGCCGGCACAGCCCGCCGTCCCCGTCATCGTCGCCGCCGGCGGCGTCCAGGATGCGGACGGACGGTCCTGCGGGCGGGGCGGTCAGCAGCGGGTGACCCGGCGGGACATCGAAGACCTGGTCGATATGGTATTCGATGACACGGACCTTATAGGTGCAGCCGCGCCAGGTGATCGCCGCTTTCCAGGTGCCGTCCGGCAGCGGCCGTCCCGAGCGGCGCAGGTTCCACGCCGCGGAGACCCGCCAGGCGAAGTGCCTGCCAGCCTCGATCTTGGCGGCGATGGCCTCGCGGCTGGGGAACCCGCGGTCGGCCAGGTCCAGGTCACCGGGCCCGTAAGCCGGCTCGAGGCAGGCGGCCAGGGTGGTCTCCCCGGTGCCGCACGGGCCGGCCGCCCAGGCCACCGCGCCGCGCCACCACACGTCAGTGACTTCTACCATCCGGATCTGCGGGTCAGCGGGCGCGCCGGTGCTGGCCGGGCGGCCGAAGTGCGCGGCGTTGCGGGACTGCCCGCCCGTGCCCTTGCGGTCGCTGCCCTTGGGGTCGGCGACGTTGCGGACGGTGCCGTCCTTGGCCAGCACCCGCAGTCCGTGCCAGCGGCCGCCGGACCACGGCCCGCCCTCCAGCGGCCGCAGCCGGACCGCCGTCCGCTGCCCGCCCGGCGTCCCGGCCGCCGGCAGGCACACCGCCGCGACGCCGGGCAGCGGGACGGCCCGGACCTGCCCGCACAGCCCGGCCAGCAGATTCACCAGCGGCCGGACCCCCAGGAAACTGTCCGCGTCCGACAGCGATGACGACGCCGGCAGGTCATATACCGGGTCGGCTTCCCGGGGCCGCTGCGCCAGCGTCCGCAGCGTTCCCGCAGCCGTGCCGGGCATCAGCGCCCGCGCCAGCTCGATCTGCACCGCCAGCCGCGGCGTGATCTTCCGCGACCGCCGCCCCGGCAGCCCGGCCAGCGCCGCGTCCAGCAACGCTGGCGTGAGCACCGCCGAGGCGAGCCCCAGCCCCGTCCCCTCCCGCACCGGTCGCGGCTCCCCGGCGATCCCGGCCGCCGCCAGCTGATCCGCCGTCCACGCCGGCCCGGGGGCCGCCGCGCCCGGCAGCGCCCCGCACGCCACGATCCCTCCGCCCGCACCCGGCAGCCCGGTCAGCCGGCCGTCGGCGTCCTTCCAGATCGCCGGCATCGCCATCACCTCGGCCCGCCCCGTCGCCGCGTCCCGCGGCGCACGCTGCTCCCGGCCATCCCGCGCGGCGGCATCAGGCGGCGTGACGCCGCCTGCGGCACCGGGTACTGTCGCAGCCGGAAGCATCGGCGGACCCCTCGCAAGAGGCAGGTACAGGAACCGCCGATGCTTCCGCATATGCCCGCATTCGTCCCGTAACCGGCGCGGCGTGTCACCGCGAACCCCGCACAGCAGCCCTCGCCGCCCGCAGCCACCCCGGGTCCGCCGCGTTCAGACGCCCGGCCGGCAACGCACCGTGACATCAGCCCGCAAATCCCACCGATCACCCTACGTAACAGTGATCGGCAAAGCCGCCCCGGGCAGGCCCGCGCCGGATCAGCAGGTCACGCGGCTCCAGCCCTAACCGAACGCCAGTGGGGGTGACCCTGGGTCTGCAGGCGCAGCTGAGATCTCAGAAACGACCCCGTAGGACGTCTGGATCGCGCATCGCCTCGATCGGATGTTTCTGCTGCTCACGCGGTATCCTCCGGGCGGTAATACCTGCGGGGCGGATTTGGGCGCATGAACACGTCAGCGTAACGCGAGCCAGGTCCAGGAAGCGGCGCGTCGTGTTACCACCTCGAATGAGGACGAAGGCTTCACCAACGCGGTGGAATGATTCATCCCTCGCCTGAACCCGTCGAATCCGTTAGCAACCCGGTCGCCACGCCGTGCGCCGTCCTCATCGACGGACTGCGCTACGGCGCCGAGCTTTAGCGGTCGTGAGCCCCGGCTCCTGCGAATTCGCCTGTTTACGGCGAGCGGCGGCAACCTCCATAGTGGTGGGAGAAACGAAGGAAGTGCTGATGATGCGTACCGTTGCCCGGGTAACTCAGGCGGCCACCTGTGACGTACCGGTGGTCGTACCGCGGATGGTGACCCACCGGTCCAGGCTTTGAACGGCCAGCCTGCGCCCCGCCCCGGTGCCGGCGTACCGTCCCTCGTCGCGCTCGGCCAGGACCGCCCCGATGTCGCCAGAACCGCCTTCATCGCCCCCGGTGCCGTGCTCATCGGACGCGTGACCATCGGCGCGGAGGCGAGCGTGTGGTACGGGGCCGTGCTCCGCGCTGACCGCGACACCATCGTGGTCGGCGCGCGCAGCAACGTGCAGGACGGGTGCGTCTTGCACGCGGACCCCGGTATGCCGCTGTCGGTGGGCTCAGCCGTCACCATTGGCCACAATGCGACGCTCCACGGGTGCACCATCGAGGATCTGGTCCTCATCGGCATGGGCGCGGTCGTGCTCAACGGAGCACGCGTGGCGCGTCATTCGGTCGTCGCCGCCGGCACCGTGCTGACCGAAGGGCAGCAGGTCCCGGAGGGAGTGCTGGTGGCCGGGGTGCCGGGCAAGGTCCGGCGTGACCTGTCCGACGCAGAGCGCGCAGCGATCGAGCGCAACGCCGCCACGTACCTAGGGCTCACCCAGCTGCATCGCCAGGGCGGGGCGTGAGCGCATCGGTCTGGAGGAGGACGGGGGCTAGGCGGCTGCGTGGTCCGCGAACTCGTCACTACCAGAGCACGCTCCCATCTAGCGCCGATGAGTTCGCCGTTGCCGTGCCGTCGTGTTCGGTAACAGCGACAAGCAACTTTGGAGAAAGCCATGCGACTTACCGTGACGACGTTCGTGACGCTGGACGGCGTGTACCAGGCGCCGGGCGGCCCAGGCGAAGACGACGAGGGCGGCTTCCGGCACGGCGGCTGGTCGTTCCCGTACGCAGACGAGGACTTCGGCGCCGCCATGGTCGGATGGTTCACCAAGGCCGACGCGTTCCTGCTGGGCCGCAAGACCTACGACATCTTCGTCAGCTACTGGCCTAAGGTCACCGACTCGGCCGACCCGATCGCGAGCCGCCTCAACGCCTTGCCCAAGTACGTCGTGTCCGGTAGCAAGCGGCCACTCGACTGGCACAACTCCCACCTCGTCACCGGCAACGTGCCGACCGAGATCGCCAAGCTAAAGCAGCTGCCCGGTGACGAGCTCCAAGTCCACGGCAGCGGCAACCTGGTGCACACTCTCATCCGGCACGGCCTGGCCGACCAGTACCGGCTGCTGGTCTACCCCGTCATCCTCGGCACCGGCAAGCGGCTCTTCCCTGACGCCGATATCGCCGCGGCGCTGCGCCTGACCGGCAGCAAGACCACGGGCAAGGGCGTGCAGATCCTGACCTACGAACCTGCGGGCCCGGCCCAGTACGGTTCCTTCGCGCTCGAGGAATAGCCTCCGCGGGGTCCTGGCGGCGATCGAAATTGGGTGCGGCTGCTGAGCTTCAAGGCGCGCGCCCCGGGAAAAGCGGGCAGGCGTGTCCCACGGGGCCGGGTCCACAACGTTTCCGCGGAAGCGCTTTGTGCAGAATTTCACAAGCCGTTTCCGCGGAAACCGCGCCACCTCGCGAGGATCAACTGACCGAGGAAGGGTTCCAGGTCCCGGCCCGGCCCGCGATATTTCGGCCAAACGGACCGGGTACGAGCCTGTAGCAGCATTGGGCGACGAGCACCTCGGGCTGAACCGCTTTCGTGCCTGGCACGCTGGCCGAGCGGCATGATCCCTTCACAGGCGACCTGGACCGATCCGCTTCGCGTCACGGATGAGCGGCGGCGTCAGGGCGGCCATGGCCGCGCCGACCGGCTCCGGGCCGGGCAGGACGGTAACAATCCGGCGAGAGAGGCGCGGACGCTCGTGCCCTCGGGATCACGCGGCCGGGTGTTACGGACTGCCCGGACCTCGGCCTGCCCGGATCTCGGCCACGGTCAATTCTATATTCATCTTAATGCCAAATACCCTACCCCTCTGCGCCAGAGCTGATTCGCTACCATTCCCAGGGCCGTCATTCTTAGGCTGGTGATTACTTTATCGGCCGAATATCAAGGAAGCATTGCCAAGGTCCCCGGGCAGCGGGGGACCATCCGGAGGAGTTCAGGGACGTCTGGACGGCCGGGCCGCCGCCCGGGCGGAAGGCCTGATCAGTCTTCCCGATCCGCCGGATTAACCTCTGGACCACCCCTTCAAGAATGTCACGACCCGACGTTAACGGTAAACCACGCGGAACTTACCCTGTAGAATGAGGATTGACGGAGGCATTTATGCGGACTGCAAACAACGGAGCAATGCGGGGGACGAGGGTAGGGGCCGGTCCTGCCGGTGAGCCTCACGGCCGTGGATTCGCCGTCGCCAAAGTCGTCGTGCTTTATCACTGCGCGAACAAGCATCAGACCCTCGTGCCGTTCATCTGGACCGTGACGCCACCCCCGCAGTGGGAATGCCGGGTCTGCTCGCAGCCCGCCGGGACCGACCCGCTCGACCCGCCCCCTCGGGTCGCGAGGTACATGGGCGAGAAGACCCACCTGGGGCGCCTCCGCGACCGGAGGACCCAGGCCGAGGGCGACCGGCTGATGGCCGAATCACTTGCCCGGCGCGACCATCCCGAAGAGTTCAACGTCTGGGCCGGGTCCGCAGGCGGAACGTCCGATCCTGGCCGCCGAACGTAGCTACGAGGTGGTCAGCTCCGTGCTGACAAGCTCCAGGTTGACGTAATGCTCGATCGAGCCCAGCAGGGATCAGCGCGCCGCGCTCGGTAGCGACCGTTTCGGTGAACGTCTCCGGGCCGTCGGCGGACATGCAGGTGATGACCGCCCGCGTCTGCCCGGGACCCAACAGCCCGAGTTCTTCACCTACACGCGCGAGGAGTTCCTGGACGAGTTCGTCCACCCCGACGACCGCGCGGCCGTGGAGGACGCGCGTCAAAGGCGGGCGCTCACGGTCCGATCCGAGTACCTGACGGAGATGCGCAAGAAAGCAGGCCTAACTCAGGCCGAGGTCGCGGAGGCCATGGGGTGTCCCAGCAGCGCGTCTCTGCCATCGAGAGCGGCGGTGTCGCGGAGCTTGCCACCCTCGCCGACTACATCCGTGCACTAGGCGGTGCGCTCAGGCGGATTCGGCGGTGACCCCACGGTGAGCGTGCAGCGCCGCCGTGTCGGCGGCTGCCCGGCCGGAATACCAGCCTTCGGAGTCGCTTACGCGGCCGGTCCGGTGATATGAGACGCTGTCGCCGAACATCTCCTCGACCGCGTCGTCGACGGCCTGGTGCCGGGCAGCGAGCACGGGGAGCAAATTCCGGCCTGGCGCCTCGGCCGCCACCTGGCGCTCCGCGTCACCCGCTGCCCCAGCCAGCCGCTCTCCGATCCTGATGGCGTAGGACATGAGGAACGACTGGCGGAACGCCCGGGTGCGCGACCGGCCGTAGCGATCCCGCTTCGCGCCGGCCCGCAGCATCGCCGTGTTCGCCTGCACGAGCAGCGAGGTGAACAGCAGCTCAACCGCGTCGAGATCGGCGGGGAAGCCGATCACCGCCGACATCGCCAGGCTCTTGTACCACACGGTACGGCACCGGTTGGCCTTGGCGACCTCCTCGAGCAGCTGCGCCTTCGGCCCTTCGTAGGGGTTGTCCACCGGCAGCCGCCGGCTGGCTGGCTCGTCCTTCCTGCCCGCCTCGGCCGCGAGCAGCGCGTGGTCGATGCTGTACTTTGCCATCAGCTCCTGCGCCCTGGCGGACAGCGCCTCGGCCTCATCGGTGAATTCCGTGGATTCCGCCTTCGCGAGAAGGGCACGGATCTTGCCGAGGATCCGCTCGTCGGCGGTCCGCTCCTCGCCAGCCGCGGCGCCCGGCCTGGCTGCGGCACCGGGCTGTACCGTACCGGGCAGCGGCCACAGCCGGGGCAGCACCGGCAGGTGGCCGAGCACGAAGAGCAGCTCCACCGCCGTTATCAATGTGGCCTGCGGACTGTCCCCCTCCCGGTCGCGCCACCGGCCGAGGTAAGCGTCGTCACTCCCCCACCACACCTCGGTCCGGAGGGCGGACAGCTGTGCCAGCCAGCGCTCGTCCACTGTGGCGGCGGCGTAGCCGCGCATCTCGTCGGCGATCATGTCGGTGGCCATCCGGGCATGCGAGTCACCCCTCTCCCGGCCCGCATGGCGCACCAGCTCAGCGGGCTGCCAGCCGTGCCGCCAGGCGCCGGACACCGAGACGCGCAGGTAACTGACCAGCTCACGGCTGACGGTGGCGTCCCAGCCGGGTACCTGCCGCTGGCCGGCCAGCGCCTCCACCCACTCCATGAACTGGTCCTGCAGGCCGTGCGCAAGGGCGTGCAGGGCCTCGGCCACACCCACGGCCGCAAGCTCCCGCTGAGACGGCTGCTCTGCCTGGGGCGGCGGGCGCGACGGGCTGGACGGCGATGACGCGGACGGCTGCGCCGCGCGCCGCTGCTTGCGCTCCCTCTCCTGCTTCAGCCGCCGCTGCCGGCTCGCCTTGCCCACGAAGCAGACCTCCCTAGCTTCGACCCTGCGGAAGATCCTGCCACGAGGCACTGACAAACCCGCGAGGGGCGCGCCGACGGCTTGAGGGCTCTCAGTGTGCCCGTTCGGCCGAAAATCAGGGGGCAACCGGTCGCCCACGCGCGACCTCGCGCACGGCACCTTGCGTGGGCAGCCCCACGCCGATATCGAGGTACTGGCTGACGCCGGCCTGGCGGCCAGGAACCGGACGACCCGGCGCAGGAAGCGCCGGTTCTCCAGCGCCGACCGGCGCAACCCGGACACCAGCGCAAGCACCTTCTCCGCGGCGATCCGGTCCGCCTCGAAGTTATCCTTGCTACACAGGTAGTAGTCGTACATGCGCGCCACGTTCCGCGTTGTCACATCCAGGCCTAGCGGTTTGCCTGTGTCCCGGTCGCGAAGCCAGGGCGAGATCCTCCAGCCCGAGGACCGAAGCGAGCAGCTCATACAGACCCGAAGGGCTTCCGAAGAATGCCTCCATCTCGCTGGCGAAAGGAACGGACGGTAGTCGGCGAGCGCCGTGGACCACCCCAGCCGCTCGATGCCCGCCCGCTTCTCCCCCGCCACTTGCACCGACACCGAACCTCCGCTGAAGTCCGCGCCCGCCGGCCAAGTCCTTTGCGCTACGGCAAGCCCGGCGCCCTCCATCAGGAATTCCGCAGTGATTCGCGCGTGGTCCGGGTAATGCACGCTGCGCCAGCCCTGCCGCCAGACCGCCGGCAGCTTCTCCCAGCGTCGCAGGTTCCCGGCAAGCAGCACCTCGAGCGCTTCGGCAAAACTTGACTTCCCACTGCCGTTATCACAGATCACGCCGCGGTACGGCCCACGCGGTCGCCCGCCGCATAGCATCCCTGGTCAGTGGCGCAGTCCGCTGGTCAGGCGGGCCGGGGCAATCGTCACCGTAAAGGGTCCTGGTGGCCTGGGTATAGCGGAGCCGGTGTGGATCATCGACTGGGCCCGGCCGACCAGTGCGGGTTGGTGACACGCAGGCGTGGCGCACCTCAGGAGAACAGGGCATCAAATGGTTCAGCCAGCGCAAGCGTTTCACTGAATCCAGCGCTGTTCTTGCTCCACTCCGTCGCAGATAGTAGACAGGAACGATGGGAAGACAGGCAGCCGTCGTGCTTTACGTGCTCGCGATGGTAGCCGTCGTGGTCGGCGTGGACGTCCTGTTCTTCAGGCACCAGTTCTCGGAGCGGCTGATAGCAAACGTCGGAATTGTCCTGGTGTTCGCGGCGTTCTATTTCAGGTTCCTGAAGCGTCCATGAGCGCAGCCGGATGTATGGCGAGATCGCCCGCGGCTGAGCACGCCACGCCCTGCTCACTCATCTCCACAGGGCTAGGAGGCAATCTCGAAGCCGGCGTAGTAATGCCTGGTGTGCGGATCCGGCCGCTTCCGTGGGGTCGGGTAGTTCGGCCTTCGGCTCGCACCAAACGACCTTGCCTCTTGGCTCTTGGGTGAGGCACCAGTCCCAGCGGGCACTCAGCGCCGCGACCAGGAACAGGTCGCGGCCTCCCTCTTCCTGGGGTCGGGTGTGCCGTCTTCGCCGGGATCTTTAGGCGCTGGTGGCTGCGGATCCGCGTCCCAGACCTCGACGGGACGCGCTCGTGGTCGCTCGACAGCCGCAGCCGGACGGCTGCCTGCTGCTGGCCGTGGCCTTGACGGCGTTGGTGACGAGCTCGGAGACCAGCAACTCGATGGTGTCTGCCGTCCGCACGCTGCTCGAGCTCTACGGCGTCACCGGCGCCGAACGGGATGGGCTGATCCAGCTGACCAGGGAGGCTCGCCAGCCCGGCTGGTGGCACTCCTACCGCGACGTCCTGCCGAACCCGCACGAGGTCTACATCAGCCTGGAAGCCGGGAGCCGCCTCCATCCGCAACTTCGAGCCCAGCGTCGTACCCGGCCTGCTGCAAACCGAGGGATTACGCCCGCGAGACGTTCCGGAACGGGACGATAGAGCTAGACCCCGAGGGCGTCGAACGCCTGGTTGAAGTCCGCCTGGCCAGACAGAAGATCCTGACCCGCAATGACCGGCCGCGACTCTGGGCCGTCATCGACGAAGCCGTCATCCGCCGCGTCGTCGGAGGCACCGAGGTGATGCGCGGTCAGCTCCGCCACCTGGCCGACTCCGCTCAGCAGGGTAAGACCACTATCCAGGTCGTGCCGTACCGTGCCATTCGGTACCAAGACGAATGTCGCCACGGGTCATCACCGCCTCATACTCGGCGTTCCCTGCCCGGTCCGGCCGAATCGGCGCGGGACTACTACGGTAGCGGAGCCCGGCTTAAACAGCCTCTGGCACTGATTACTCGACGCCGGGCCGACCAGGCAATTCAGTAATTGCTCGGGACGGCGCCCTGCATCGAGTTCTGTCACGCCCTAGACGTATTGCCAGGTACAGCCCTCACTATGCTCATGGTGGTGAGAGCACGGTGCGAATCGGGTACCGGCTTTGACGTGGTTTTGGACATCGTGGTGCCGCGCGCATTCGACGGTCCCGTCGCGAGGAACGACTTGGCCCGGCTTGTAAGTCTCGGTGGCCGGCGCGCTCCCGGCGCGGCCAGGCGTCAGCGGCGCCGCCGCCTTCAGCAGGTCCTCGGCGAACTTCCGCTGGCTGGTAAGCAGTTGCTCGGCGAAGTCGTAGGTGCTGGCCACGGCCCCCTCTGGCTTCGCCTTTAGCAGGTCCTCGGCGAACTTCCGCTGGCTGGTAAGCAGTTGCTCGGCGAAGTCGTAGGCGCGGGCCACGGCGTCCTCTGGCCCGGGCAGCTTGTCCGCGAAAGGGACACTGACGGACGGCGGCTTGGGAAGATTGTCCGTGAGCGGCGCATAGACGGACGCCAGCTTCGGACTGGCTGTCCTGACGGTTTCGGCCAAGTTCGTGACCGCGGCGATCACGGCCTCCTGGCTCTTACGGATGACGGCCAGGAACTCTTCCTGGCCGGAGGTGCTAGCCATTGTCTCGGCCTCCTTGTCAGCTTCTACTGAAGATCTCCTCTATGGAGGCTCATGTCCTTGCCGCAGGCATACCCAACTCCGTCTACCTGCTAGCCGGAACACCGGAAATACTTCATGTCCCACGAGATCTTCGGGCTACGCGGTGGCCAGATGGACCGTGAGGGCTGGCAGCACGAGGAGATCCGGGTGGCGATCGATGGCCCCTCCGGGTCGTATGACGACGATCCCGGACAGGCCGGAGATAGCAAACCGGAGAAAGGACGCGGGCCTGGCAGGCAGGACGTCGGCAGTCCGGTCTTCACCAATGCTCTCGGCGCGGGCCGCACTCAGCAGGACGGGCCCGATTCTCTCGGCGTAGCTGCGTTCGCTCTTGGAGTTCCGGTAGTGGTCGATGCCGATGCAGTCGAACAGGTTCCAGTCGACCACCCCGAACATGGTCGAGGCGTAGGTGACCGGGCCGTGGAACACCTTCCGGGACCCGTTCGGCCGCCTCGGCGAGGAAGGTTAGGCCGACCATGTCCAAATTCTTGCCGATCATGTAAGTTTGCCTGATCAGCATGAAAGTGTAAGCTTCGGTCCGTGGTTATCGGGCGTGGCCCTGGCGCGCGGGGCGGGCTGCGGGAGCGTAAGAAGCTCGCCGTGCGCCGCGCGCTGAGCTCGGCGGCGATCCGGCTGGCGGTGGAGCGGGGCCTGGAGAACGTCACCATCGAGGACATCACGGCCGAGGCAGATGTGTCGGTACGGACGTTCGGCAACTATTTCTCCAGCAAGTACGAGGCGATCTGCGCGCTGGGCACGGACCGGGCCCGGCGCATCGGCGCGGAACTGCTGGCCCGCCCGGCCCGCGAGCCGCTGTGGGAGGCTCTCGTCAACGCGATGCTGACCCACTACGAGGGCGCCGACCAGGCCCCGGATAAGGAGTGGCTGGCCAGCCTCAAGCTGGTCCTGACCGCGCCCGCCATCCGCGGCGAGTACCTGAAGGTCAACTCCGCGATGCAGGAGGTCCTGGCCGCCACGATCGCGGCGAGGACCGGGATGGATGTCGAGCGGGACATGTACCCGCAGGTCCTGGCCGGCGCGATCACCGCCGCGGCGCAGGTCGCGGTCAG
This sequence comes from uncultured Actinomycetes bacterium, assembly GCA_963769715.1. Taxonomy (GTDB): domain Bacteria; phylum Actinomycetota; class Actinomycetes; order Streptosporangiales; family Streptosporangiaceae; genus Palsa-504. Next base: position 18,065 of record CAVYNE010000030.1, on the reverse strand, counting down.
GCGCTGGGCCACCGCCGACCCGCCCGTCCCGCTCCGGCCGCTGCTGCGATCCGCACTCGACCAGCTCGCGACGGCCTGCTCCGGGGGCACCGACCGGTACCTGACCGAGGAAGAGTTCAAGGCCCTGGTCCGACCCGCGATCTTCGGGCCGAACGTACCCTTGTGCGCCCCCCGGTAAGCCAGTCCAGTTACCCGAAGCTGCGCTCCTGGTCACGCCACCGACCCTGCTGACCTCAACAATGTAGTCTGGGCAGACGTGGACCGGCCCGGCCCCGTTGACTACGACGCCGCTTTCCTGCAGGCAGAGCGCGAGCAACTGCTGGGCGACGATGTGCCTCGGCCTGCCTCGCGATGGGTAATGTCACTGCTCCGGTCATGCCCGAGCGCGTACACAACCCGGTGGCAAAGACCACGAGGAGCCACTGCACTCAGCCCGAATGGGACGGCTCATGCGACCTTGATGGTCCAGTCGCCGACGCGAGCGATGACATCGACGGTGCCGCCGAGGGCCTCAACGTACCCGCGGATAGCGTCCACCTCGGTGATCTTGCCGTGCTCGATTTGCGAGACCCGCGCCTGCGTGACGCCCATCATTGCAGCGACCTGCGCCTGGGTAAGCCCGGCGTTCTTCCGCAGCTGCGCGAGCTGATAGCCGCGCTGCTCAGCGCGCATCTCCGCCCTACTCCGCTCCCGCTCTGCGACGCGGTCGGGAGCATCCCAGCCGGGTTCAAGCTCCCGGATCTCCCGCTTGGTGTCCTCCCAGCGGACTGCCTTCATCACTGCTCCTTCTCGCGGTTCTCTCGCTGGTAGACCGCATAGCGTTCCTCCGCGAGCGGGATCGCTTCCGCGTACCACCCGCTCCAGCGTCCCGCCTTGTCTCCGGCGACCAGGATGATCGCCTCGCGGGCGGCGTCGAACACGAATAGCAGGCGTACCTCGCTGGCACCGCCCACCCGCGGGCGGAGTTCCTTGAGGTTGTGGACCCTGCTTCCATGAATCCTGTCGACCAGGGGCCTGCCGAGCTGCGGGCCCCAGATGGCTAGTTCGTCGATGGCCTGCTCGACCTTGTCTGCTACGGCGGGCGCGTTCTTGCACAGGCCGAGGAACCAGTCGTTGACGGGCTCCAGGAGCAGGATCTCCCACCGCACCTCCTCAGTATAACGATTACTTATTTTCTGAGGATCGGCCAGCGGATCCGGCATCGGAATAGGGGTGAGAGATCGCCGGGAGCCCTGACGGCCCCGGTGGTGACGCTTGGTCATGAGGCCATCGCAGCACGCGCCACCGACATTCCGGTTGGGCGCACTCCACGGCACCTCCAGCTTGCTGTGCCGTGGAGATCAGCGCTATCGAGCAGGGATAGCTGGCTGCTCCTAGTGGCGGACCAGCGCCTTGTCGAGCTTGGTGATAAAGGACGTCTTACGGCGGTGCCGTTGCCTCAGGCCGGCAAGGTAGGCGATGAAACCGGCCTCGTCGCCGGCGCGCTGGCAGGAGTCCCGCAGGCGTCTGATGGTCTTGATCGCCTTGGGGTAGCGGTACTTGTCGCTGGCCCTTTCCAGCCCGATCTCGATCAGGTCCTGGTAGGGGCGGATCACGTCGGCGGGATGGTCCTTCTCCCGCACCTCGATCAGCTGGAACCACTGGGACTCGGGGACATGACCGGGGTTCGCCATCGCGGCCGCCCACGCCTCATCGAGCAGGTCCTCGCTGACCAGGACACTGATCAGCTCCCTGACGTACCACTGCTCGGCGTGTGCCCGGTCACGGAGCAGGTTAACGGCCCAGCCGCTGAGATCGGCCCATTGGCCTGCCTGCTGGGCGGCATGGCGGAACTTGAGGTAGTCCTGATAAATAGTCCGCCGTTCGTAGATCTCGCGGCGGACGGCAACCGCCCCTGCTCCTCTGCCGCCGTCAAGCAGCAGGTCCACGAGTTGGTCGCGGAGGCGGTCGGGCGCAGGCCAGCAATCCGGCCGGGTGGCGGATGCTCGGCGACGCCTCTGCGCGGCTGTCGTTCCCGCACCTGCCCGGCGGCCTGGCGACCAGGCTGGCGGCGGCCAGGAACGATCCGGTGCTGCGGGCCCGGCTGCTCGCCGAAGCCGCAGCAGCGCTTGAACAGCGCATTCGAGTTCGGGCAGGTCGTGGTCGACGGTGGCCTGCACGATCGCATGGTCTGTGTCGAAGTAACGGTGGACCAGGTGGTCGCTGTGAGGAGCACGCCGGACGAAACGAGTGGCGACGATGCCCTGCGCGCGTCGCTGCGGGAGGTCGGGCGCGCGGACGGCATCGCCGCCGTCCTGACCCACGGCGACCTGCGGACCGGCAACCTGGTCAGCCAGCCGGGCGGCCGGATCACCGTCATCGACCCGGCCGTCTCCTACACCTGGGCCGAGGTCGACCTGTCCATGCTGCGGGGCAACGCATGCCCGCCCGCTTCTGACCGGTTCTTCGCTGTCTATCAGGAACTCAATCCCTCGCCGCCCGGATGGACGGACCGGATGCCCGTGCTGCACCTGCGTGAGCTGCTCAGCAGCATCGCGCACTTCGGCCCTACCGCGTCCTATGACCTGGGGCGGGTCCGCGACACCCTCGGCCCGTTCTACCAGCACTGACCCGAGACGCCTGCCTCGCGCTCGCTTGCTTCCATGCTGTGGCTGCTCCCCGGGCCGCCGAAAACGCCCGCCAGCGAATGTCGTGCCCAGGCCGGCCGGGGCATACGGCTGTTCGGCACCGCCCGCGCGGACCTGCGCTGCACCGAGGTCATCCAGGGCGAGGGCGCCGCCCACCTGCGATACGAGATCCGGTGACCGCCCTAGCCGGCGAACTTCTCGATGGCGGCCGGGGTGACCGGGGTGAAGAAGTTGACGAGGTTGCCGTCGGGGTCGCGGAACAGCAGTGACCGGTTGCCCCAGCGCCGGGCGCGAACAGCGGGACGGTGCGGGTGCTGCCGATCGCCAGGGTGGCGTGGGCGGTCCTGAGCTCGGCGAAGTCCTCGCCGTACCAGGTCGCCCGCACTCCGGTGGCCTTCGAAGTCCATGGTGATCTCCTTGGTCTGCGGATCGGTTCTATTTCGCAGGCTAGGACGAATACCGGACAGAAACGGCCCGGTATTTCCGCTAGATTCTTGGGCATGGCCCGACCTGCCGCCCGCGTGCTGACCTTGCTGGAGCTCCTGCAGTCGGGCGGCGTCCGGACGGTGACCGAACTCGCCGGCCGGCTCGGCGTGGACGGCCGGACCGTCCGGCGGTACGTGGACCACCTGATCGACCTCGACGTGCCGGTGGAGTCGGTGCGCGGCCGCTACGGCGGGTACCGGCTCGCCCCCGGGTACCGGATGCCCCCGCTCATGCTGACCGACGAGGAGGCGCTCGCCGTGCTGCTCGGCCTGCTCGCGGGCCGCCGGGCCGGGCTGATGACGGCGACGGGCACGGCGAGCGAGACGGCCGCGGCCAAGATCCGGCGGGTCCTGCCGGAGCGCCTCGCCCGCAGGCTCGACACCGTACTCGGGTCGCTCGCCTTCACCGCCCCGCCCGGCGAGGTCGCCGCCCCGGACAGCTCGGTCCTGCTCGCCATCGCCGACGCGGTGCGCCATCACCGGCCGGTCTCGATCAGGTACACCGCCGCCGACGGCCGGCGCAACGCCGGGTCGGATCCGCGAGGGCGGCGAAGACCCGGGACAGCGTGTCCGCGGTCATCGCTCCTCCAGTTTCAACTGGATGGTTGAAAGAACCCTAGGCCGTGAATCGCCCATCTGTCAACCCCGTGGTTGAAAGTGCTGCTTACACGTGCATCGACGGCAGCGGCGATCCCGTTCACCGCGTCCGGACGAGCGCGTCGCCGTAGGCCAGACAGGCTCGCCAGCCCGGGTGGTGGCATTCCTTCGTAGCAGCCTTAGCGATCTGGTCCTGTAGATGTAGGTGAAGTGCGCGGGCTCACCGCGGAGGATCAACCACGTCGGCGGCTGCTTCGATGATTTTCCAGAGGGGACTGTCGGTACGGTCGTAGTAGACGCGCCGCGCGTCGTCTGGGCGCAGTTCCTCCAGCATGCCGAGGCGGACGAGCCGACGGAGTTCCTTAGCCGCCTCTCCCTGCAAGATCACCTCGCGGGGTGGTTCGGACTGGTAGAAACGTGACTTGTGATGCCCGAGTATCCAGAGGGCCAGCGCCAGCCGGCAAGGTCGTCCGAAGAGTTCCTTGCCTACTTCATTCGCATCCAACGGCGTGTCCACGTCTACGAGCTGATAACTACTATCTAAAATCTAAATAGTAAAAATTCATCCTCATGCGAGTACAACATGCATCTCCCGGCGGTTACCAGTTCGCCAGCTCCGCTGGCTTCCCCTTACGGGGGCGAACCAGGCGTGCCGGTGAGTGTCATGTTGCTCGGCGTGCTGGTCACTGCCTACGGGATTATCAACATCGCCGAGCATCAGCGCCGCGAGACGGCAGGCATGGGCGCAGTCATCAATCCGGCTCTGCTGGACCGTTTGATGGACCTGCCCATAGGAATTTCGGTGACTGATCCTGTGGCGTGGGCAGAGATGGCGGATCAGCCGCGCGGGGTAGTCGAACGCCATGAGGACAGCGCGGGGATCACGCGACGCCTGGAGTCACCGCTCACGATCACCGACGTCATCGTGGGTGCGGCCGCGGGCAAAGAACTACGCGCCGTCCAGGACGCCAGCTTGTTCGCTGGTTTCACGCGCCGCTGGATTGCCGCCACGCCCAGCCGGATACCAGACGCAGCGATGCTGGAGGCAAAGCTGTGCGGCGTCGGCATCGTCGATCAATGCCGCAAGCAGCTGCTGTCGGCCGAGAAGCCCGAAGGCCTGACCAGAGATGGGTGGTCATGGCTGCTGGAGGAAAAGACGTACCGGCGCTGGCTTACCCGACGGGCCGGTAATCATGAGCAGGAGAGCCCAGCTCGAGCCACTGACGGAGCCAGCGACGCAGGGGCAAGCTGACTCCGCTTTCCGCTAGCGAGGCGATCAGCCTAGCTCCGGCGTGGCAGGTCTCCCACCATGCATCTGGTGGATCCGCTGCTGCCAAAACACGTCTCGCCAGCTGCTCTGTACTCGCCAGGTTGTGCAGGCACGCCAGCATCCGGCCGTCTCGGAGATCGGTCTCACTCAGGTCGGCCATCCTCAGCAGGCTGTCACCGCGGCACACGCGATCATCGCAGCGCAACACATCCAGTCGCCGGATGCGGGCGAACACGGAGAGCTTGCTCGTCTTGACGTAATCGTTCAGCGGGGGGACGAACACCGACGGGGATTCGTCCCGCTCGTCATCGCCTTCAGGCCTGCGCATGGGAAGAGGTCCGTGCCGACAATTCGCCGACCAGCCTACGAAACCGGCGAACGCTTGATGAGCAACCGCACCGACAGCGGAGATGTCGCTGCGCAACAGAACCACAGGCAAGGGCCTGACGGCGGATATGAACGTCAGGAGGCCCGCTACCGCTCCGGAGATGTCGAGGCCGTTGTACCGGTGCAGCAAGACAACCGCCACCGGCCGCCCGGCCGCCCGGACCTCCTCGATGAGACCGGGAAGCCCTTCCCGGAGCCACCAAGGCTCAATAGGCAAGACCACCAGGGTGGGTTCGTCGATCGCGTCCCACCGCGCCAGCGCTTTCCGGAGCACCGACATGTCCTTGTTCCGGATCCGGGGCGTGTCGGTGAGAATGAGCGGTACGCCTGCCGCTCGCTGGCGCATCAGCCAGTCGTCGTAGTCGAAGAGCGTTTCCGGCTCGGTTCTGGCCTCCGGGACATACACGGCCGGATCGATCAGGACCCCGGGTGTCTTCGCGGCCAGCTTGGCTCCCTGCCTGCCCGGCACGATGGCGGCCTCATAGGCCATCACGACAGACCGCAGCTGATCAACGCTGACGGATCCGCCGAGGTAGGGAAAGATTCCCGATGTGATGCCGTCTAGCGGCAGCTGCGGGGCAAGCACGAGGGGGGTGATCTTCAACTTCGGATACCTCGGGACGAACAAGAAACAAAGCGCTGATCTGGATATTAGCTGCTGCAAGTACCCCATACCGGACGACACGCCGTTGCCGTTCGGGCATCGTAAGATCATGCCCGATCAGGACGACGGCCCCTTCGATCACGCCGCGGGCGAACCGTCACCGTCGCGCGGGCCTGCGTGGTCGGTCCCGTCACGACGATCTCGGCCGCGTCGGGAACCGCGGCGAGCGGCGGTGTCAGCCGCAGCCAGAACGCCTGCATGCCGTGTTCGAGCGTGCACGGTTCGCCTGCCATCGCCACGTGCCAGTTCCCGGCGGTGTCCTTGAGCCACCAGGAGAAGCCCGGCGTCCAGCCCCACTGGAACCGGCCGGCGAGCCGCGGCATGCCGCTGCTGATCACGTGCAGATGGCTCTCGCCCGCGGCCGTATTCAGCCCGGTCAGGGCGAACCGCGCCCCGTCCACGTCCGGGAGGACGCAGGCCAGCGGCGCGAACACCTCGGCGTCGCGGGCAGGCTCCGGCGCTTCTCGGTGCGCGATGACGCTGGCCCACGGCGCCGGGATCTCCCCGGCTGGCGGGACGGTGATGCCGTGCCCGGCCGCGCCGAGCCGCTGGCACAGCGCGGCGAGCTGACCGGGTACTGGGCTATCGGCGGCGATCGCGCCCGTCTCTGTGAGCACCGTAATGATCTCTCCCGGCACGGGGCCCTCGACCGGTCCCCGGGCGTCTCCGCTGGCCAGGACGCGCTCGGCCTCCAGCACGAGCAGGCGCTCACCGAGCCCGATCGCTACGGGTTCGGCCACCAGCGGCGCGGCCCGGCGGCCGGGCGCTGCCGACGGCCCGAGAGGGAGCCGGATGAGGCGGGTCCCGTCGCCGACCAGATCAAGCCGCCGGACATCGCGCGGGGGCACGGATGACAACCGGGCGATGCCGAACCAGGTGACCGTCCCGCCCCTACCGCCCCTACCGCCCTCGAGCCGGACCGCATAGCGAGTCCCCTGATCGTCCACCGCCCAGAGCTGGTCGTACGGCATGTGATGCGGCCCGGCCCCGGTGAGCTCCAGATCCGCGCTCGATCCGCCCGGCGGCCAGTGCATGCGCATGGCGACGGTTATCAGGGCCTCGGTCTGCGTCCGCACCAGCGATAGGAGGTGCAACGTCCACGCCGCGCGTTCACCGGCCACCCGCAGCGCCCCGCCGATGAGCGCGACCCGCATCGCCTGGCAGGCGCAGCGAGACGGCGGGCTGACGGGCGGCCCGAAAATGGTGCGGTGCAGCACGCCCCGCCTTCGATCCCAGTTCAGCAGGAGCCTTGACCGGACCTTGATGGCCGCATCAAGATCAGCCGCGACGTGATGGAGGTAATCCTGGTCGAGCACGCCAGCCGCGACGAGGATCCGCCCGGCCCGTATGACTTTCCACGTCGCGCCCTCCGAAGTTCTGAACGGCGTCATGCCCGGATCGGCCCAGACGTCCTTGGCCGCGATATCGAGGCGGCGCAACTGATCACCCGCCCGCCGCAGCTCGGCCTCGGCCAGCAGCCTCAGGTAGGTCTCGGCCCGTTCGTCGCCCACCCTCCAAGCCTGCACCGTTCTGGCTCACGATGAGGCGGGCAGCTTCAGGCGGCCGGGCGTTACAGACTGCCTGATCCGTCCGGCCTGGACCAGATGCCGCGCAGGGGCAGCATGCCTTCCTCGACGTATTGCGCGATCGGGTGGACACCACCGGCGCAGATTCGGGCCGTTGGGGCCGCACGGGCTCTACTGGGCGGGCCATTCGTAGACGAGTTCCCATTGGCGTGCCGGGAGCGTGATCTCGTTGACTTCGACGATGCGCCCGGCAAAGCCGCCCAGCGCCGCGGCGATGGCCGGGACGGGGCAGCCCAACTGCCGGGCGGCCAGGTACGCGGCCGTGGCGTTCAGGACATTGTGCCGGCCCGGCAGCGTGACCCGCAGCGCGACTTCCCCGTCCGGCCCGCCGGTCACCGAGAACCTGCTCCCGGCCTCAGCTGCCTCCGCCACCCTGACCCGCACCGCGTTGGACGTGCCGAACCCGTAGGTGGTGATCCGGTCATGGACCCGGGCCACCGCCCGCACTCCGGCTGAATCCCCCCAGGCGAAGACCCGCGCGGCGGGCGGGGTGCGGGCCAGCAGCTCCCCGAACGCCTTCTCCACCGCGTCTTGGGACGGGTAGTAGTCCGGATGATCGAAGTCGATGTTGGTCATCACCAGCTGGGCGAACCGGTGCGCGTACTCGCCGAACGCGCCCCGGTACTCATCGGCCTCCAGCACGAACGGGCTCCCGGTGGTGTACCGCGCGCTGTAGATGCCACCAGGTGAACACCTCCTGGAAACAGGCGACATCAGCATCCCCGACCTCTACCTCCGCGCCGATCACCGCGAAACGTCCAGCCAGGTGCGTACCCACGACCGCAACCCCCCGCGTATTAAGGGTCGCCACAGTCACCTGCTCGTCGAACACCGCTAAAACCCTAGACGAAGGGCAGTTCACCGGATGCGCAAGCACCTGACGTCTCCGCGGAAACGCCTTGTGCAAGTTTTCACAAGCTCACGGCAGCCGTACCAGGGAACGACGCAGCCGACCTGATAGCGCGGACGCGTCGGTGCCAAGCCCGGCTGAGACCAGGCGGCAGTATGGTCGCGATGTGGACGTAACGGCTTCTGGAAGCGAGCTTCGCGACGCCGCGCGGCTCGCGCGCGAAAGCGTTGTCGTGGGTCGGGCCGTCGCCCTGGGCCGCTGGATCGGGACGGGCCGGCGACCGGTGACAGCCGGCCAGGTGCTGCGCAAGGCCGACGTGCCCGCGGCAGGCGCGGCGCTCGGCGTGGACGTGCCGTCGAAGCTGCGGACGATGGCTGACATCAGGGCGTTGCACCGGCCGTGGTGCGTCGCGGTCGCGACGGGCCTGGAGCGGACCGGGGACGAGCAGGCAGTGCGGATCCGCGACGTCCTGACACCAGGCGCGAAGGTCGGTTACACCTACGACTTCGGAGCCGACTGGGAACACGACATCACTCTGGAGCAGACGATCCCGCGCGACCCCGGCCAGTACTACCCCGTCTGCGTGGAGTGGCGCGGCGACTCCCCGGTCGAGTACTGGTCTGAGGACGACCCTGAAGAACCCGAGCCGTTCAACCTGGCCGAGGTCAACCGGCAGCTGGCCGCGCTCGGCGGGTCCGAGGACTGACCCGGCGCTACGCGGCGCATCCGGCCCGGAAAGCACCGCCGACCTGGTGGACTGAGGCCAATACCGCCTGGCTCAGCGGGCCGGAATCAAGACCGTGGCCAACGGCTGGGCGATATGGATCTTCAGGTCCGCGGTCACGGTCAGCATGCCCGTGTCGAAGGCCACGTCGTGGCTGGGGCAGGCGGCCAGGCCGTTCCGCGGGTCCAGGCGCTCGCCGGCCGAGCTGTCCTTCCACGGCTTGATGTGTCCGGCCAGCAGCATCCGCCTGGCCACGCCCGGGGATGGGTTCAAGCCGCAGAAGACACATCGGCGGCCGCAGTTGTTCAGCACATTCAACGCGAATACGTGTTGTCCTACGCGGGCCGCGGCCAGGATGATCCGTTCGGTATCTTGCTCTGGCCAGTTACCCTCGGCGGCGCCGCGGGCAATTTGATCCCGCAGGGCGTTCTGGAATACCGACGTGCCCAGCTCGTCCTGGCCGAGGAGGGCAAACTCGCCGCCGTCCTCGAGGTCGAGGAAAGCGGGCAGGCGGTCGCGGTCGATGCCTTCGGCGCGAGCGGCGCAGCAGCAGCAGACGGTAGATATCAGTGAACCGGGCGCTGTCCTCCCGGAGCATGGCCCCGGCCAGGATGTCCCACTTGCCGCCGTGCGAGCGGGAGCCGTCCAGATTGGCCATTTTGGCGAGCACGGCCAGGTCGTCTCCCCGACCGCGCTAGAAGCGTGGGCCTGCTTCCCGCACGCCTACTTCGTGCGGCGGCTGCTGCGGAGTCGAGCCGCCCGGGACACCCGAAGACCTGGTCCAGATCAGCCCGCTGGAGGCGGGCAGCTCGATCCATGAGGCACTGGACAGGTTCTTCACCCGGCAATCACGCGCGGGCGCGGTGCCCGGTGGCGGGCAGCGGTGGACTGCCGCGCAGCGCGGCGAGCTTGACCGCATGGTGCTGGAGGTGGCCGCGGAGTTCGAGGGCCGGGGAGTGACCGGTCATCCGCTGCTGCGGCGGCAGGAGCGCAACCGGATTGCGGCCGATCTGCAGCTGCTGCTCGACGACGACGAGCTGCTGCGCGCCCAGACCGGGCGGGTGCAGGTCCGGTCTGAGCTTTCCTTCGGGATACGGGAGCACGCGGCGGTGCGGGTGCGGCTGGCCGATGACCGCGAGATCTGGTTCTGCGGCAGCGCCGACCGGGTCGATCGCGCCGGGAGCGCACTCGTGGTGGTCGATTAAAGACCGGCAGCTCCCGGCGGTTCAAGATGGACATTCACACGAAGGTCAGAGGACGGTTCTGTTCGACTTCGAAGGGAGCGGAACGGAAACCCGCCCGGTGCCGCGTTCTGTCCGGCCTGCTCGATAAGCTGGGATGGCACGCGGTAACCGGCAGGAGGTTAGGCGTCGTCATGACCGTCCAGCGACACGACCGACCCCATCCGCACATCGAGCGGACCTTCATCGCCGTACGCGCGGCCTTGCCCGCCGCCAACGTCGCCGCGTTCGATACCGAGCTCGAAGCGATCACCCATGCGCCCGTCGTCGACTTGGCGGCGCTGGATGAGTTCCTCTCCGGGTGGTGGCGCATCGCCACCCGGGCGGCCGCCGATCCGGCCGACTGGCAGCGCATGCACCAAGAGGCCGAGCAACTCCAGTCCGGTGCGCGCTCGGCGGGCCCGACTCTGGCCGAGGTGTTGGGTCGGCGCGGGGTCCAGCTGTAGGTGTGTACACCATCCGTATGGGCAGCGACGTCGCCGCAGCCCAGATCGACGACCTGTCCGATGCCGAGATCGATGTCCTCCTGGAGATCTACGGGGTGCTCCGGCTCACTCCCGACAACGGCCGCAAGCTCGGCCCGACCGGCAACATGTACGTCTGGGACTACAAGGGCATCTCGGTGACCTACGTCTTGCTCGACCCGCAGCGCGAGGTTGCGGTGCTCCGCGTGGACCGCTTCCCCATCTGAAATCGCCCGCCACAGCCCCAAGAACTCCGCACCCCGGGATGGTGCTGAGCGATTTTGCCTCCACGACCGCACACGACGCCGAAGGCACGACGACGGCCGTTGCCTGGAATGCTGATTAAGGCTGGCTGTTGCACAGACCATGGACAAGGGCGGAACGATGATCGAGCGGGTTCGCGCCGTGCTGGTCACTCCTGATGGCTGCCTGCTGGCGTTCCGCCGGGACCGGCCGGGCCGTGCCACCTACTGGGTGCTGCCGGGCGGGCACGTCGACCCCGAGGACCAGAACCTCGAAGCCGCGCTCAGCCGGGAGATCAGCGAGGAGATCGCCGGCGAGGCGGACATCACCAGCCTGCTGCAGGTGCTGGATTCCGCGGCAGGGGACGGACGCCAGTACTTCTACCTCGGCCGGATCTCGACATGGGACTTCGTCGCGCACACCGGGCCAGAGTTCAGCGAGCCAGGACGCGGCACCTACCAGCTGGAGCAGATCCCGCTGACCGCCGCCGGGCTGGGCGCCATCGACCTCAAGCCGCCCGCGGTCGCCGGGCTGCTCCGCGATGCTATCGCCGAGGGCCGTGACCTGTTCACGCTGCCGGACCTGCGATCCGCCCCGGCCGCGCAAGTACCTCGTGGGACCTGAAGGCCAGCGCTCTCGTCCCACGGTGTCCGTTCGAAATAGGGACGTATATATCCCGAACGATCCGTGGCGTGTGTTCTGGGCCTGGTGCGCCTGGTAGCCAGCTGCGACCAGATGCTGGTTTGGTGCGCTCTCAACGGCACCTCCAGTTCGGACAGCTTTGCACCGGCCCGCGCTTATCGCTTCCTTTCCGCCAGCCGGGTGACCTCTAGGTCCAGGCTTCGCTGCAGCCGCTGCCGGGTGGCGGCGCTGATCGTGCCGTCATCGAAGAGCCGGGCTAGCTCGGCGTTCTCCGCCGCGATGAGATCGGCCCGCAGCTCCCGCTCGGGCGGCGGCTCAGGTTCGGTGTCCGGGTCCTGTTCCATGCGGTCACGCGTGCTGCCGATGCGGGCCTGCAGGCCGTCGCGCAGGCGGTCGATCACCGCATCGGGGGCAGCGCCGTCCTCGGCGAGTTCGTTCAGGCGGGCGAGCCCGGCCTCGGCCAGGCGGAGCCGGGCGACGGTCTCCTCGTGCCCGGGGTAGGCGGTGCCGGCCGGCCCGAACCCGGCCAGCCGGGCCAGCGGTTCCAGGGTGAAGCCCTGCACGATGAGCGAGATCACGATCGTCGCGGCGGTCAACAGCAGCACCAGGTCCCGCTGCGGGAGCGCGGCTCCCATTGCCGTCGTGAGGGGGATGGACAAGGCGGCGGCCAGCGGCACCACCCCGCGGGTGCCCGCCCATGAGACCACGGCCGGGACCGGCCAGGCCGGGCGGCGCGTGCCCCGGCGCCGCTGGTAGACCGCCGACAACGGGAAAACCCACGCCACCCGGGCGGCAATGAGCGTCCCGGCGACCGCGAACGCCGCCACCAGCCAGTGCCCGGGGTGCCCCGTCGCGCGGACGAGCTTAGGGAGCTCCAGTCCGATGAGGCCGAACACCACGCTCTCCAGCACGAAGACGACGGTCTGGTACACCGAGTGCAGATGCAGCCGGGTCTGCGCGGTGGTGATCCGGGACCGCCACGCGCCGATCACCAGGCCGGCCACGATCACCGCGGTCACACCCGAGACATGAAACGTCTCCCCGAGCAGATACGCCGCATACGGGGTGATCAGCGCCACGACCGTCTCGAGCACCGGGTCGGTGATCCGGCGGCGCAAAACGATGACACCGGCCGCGACCACCGCGCCGACCAGCACGCCGCCGCCCGCGAGCACGACGAACCTTCCCACCCCGTGCAGCAGGATGCCTGCCGGGGTCATCCCGGCCGTACCACCCACCGCTAGGGAGACCGCGATCTGGTACAGCACCAGGCTGGTTCCGTCGTTGAACAAGCTCTCCGCCTGCACCAGCGTCTGCACCCGGACCGGCAGCGAAAGCCGCCGCGCCAGCGCACTGACCGCTACCGGATCCGTACTGGCCAAGACCGCACCCAGCACGAACGCCATGCTCGCCGACAACGACGCCACCGCCACGCCGACCGCGGCGACCGCGGCCGCCGACGCCAGCACCAGCCCCACGGCCAGCACCGCCACCGGCCGCCACACGGCCCGCAGGTCACGCCAGGCCAGTTCCTCGCTCGCCGCATACAGCAGCGGCGGCAGCACCACCAGGGCTTGTTCTTGAACGATCGTTCGCGTATTGTCGCTGTCATGGCCCGGCCGCGAGAGTTCGAACCTGACGACGTTCTGGACTCGGCCATGCGGCAGTTCTGGGAGCGCGGCTACCGGGCCACGTCGGTGGATGATCTGGTTCGCGCGACCGGCGTGAAACCCGGCAGCCTGTATTCGGCCTTCCCCGGTGGCAAGCACGCCCTGCTGATGGGATCGCTCGACCGGTACTCCAGGCTGGTCGTGCCGCAGAAGCTCGGCGACCTCGAGGAACCTGGCGCGTCCGTGGCGCAGATCAGGGCGTACTTCGACGGGCTCGTGCGCGACCTGCTGAGCCCGGAGGGACGCCAGGGTTGCCTGCTCATCAACAGCGCGATCGAGAACGCGGCGGTCGACCCCGAGGTGGCCGCCGTCGTGCGCGGCCACATGGCGCGGCTCGAGCGCTGCTTCACCGGCGCGTTGCACACGGCCATCGACCTCGGCGAGATCCCGGCGTCGGTCAACGTGACCGCGGTAGCCAAGGGTCTCATCGCGACGGCCTCGGGCATGATGGTCGTCGGCAAGGCGAACCCGGACGAGGAGGCGCTGCGGATCATCGTTGATAACGCCTTCGCCAGCTTGACGTAACCAACCTCGGCCGCCGCCCGGCGGCCTCTTCTGTGCCGTAATAGATGAACGACCACTCAAGAAAGAAGGCAGAAGATGAAAGCCATCATCATCAGCTCCTGCGGCGGACCTGAGGTGCTCACCGTCACCGAGCTGCCCGATCCCGTGCCCGCGGCTGACGAGGTGCTGATCGCGGTGAGGGCGTTCGGGCTGAACCACGCCGAGGCGTATATGCGCAGCGGAGCCATGGGCAAGGTGGCCAAGGTCACCGGCATCGAGTGCGCGGGAACCGTGGTGGCCGACCCGAGCCGGCGGCTAGCTGAGGGAACCGCGGTGGTCGCCATACTCGGCGGCATGGGACGGACTCGCAACGGCAGCTACGCCGAGCTGGTCACCGTACCGACCAGCAACGTGGTCGCGGTCAGCACATCGATGCCGTGGACCGACCTGGTCGCTCTGCCCGAGGTGTACGCGACCGCGTGGGCCGGCCTGCGCCAGAATCTTGACCTGCAACCCGGTCAGACCGTCCTGATCCGAGGGGCCACCTCGGCGCTGGGCCAGGCCGCGGTGAACGTCGCCGCCGAGCAGGGGGCCACCGTGATCGCGACGACCCGCCGGCCGGACCGTGCTGCCCTGCTCGAACGACTCGGCGCCAAGACCGTTCTGATCGATGACGGGCGGCTGGCCGGCCAGCAGTTCGGCCTGGTCGACTGCGTCTTCGATCTGGTCGGGAACCGCGTGCTGCGCGACTCGGTACGCATCGTGCGCCCGCGCGGCCGGGTATGCCAGCTCGGCTTCCTCGGCGGGCTTGACCCGGTGGCGGGCTTCAACCCGATCGCCGACTTGCCGAGCGGCGTGCAGTTCAGCTTCTACGGCAGCGCGTTCGTGCTCGGCACCAGCGAGTTCCCGCTCACCGAGATCCCGCTCACCGAGATGATCCGTAAGGCCGAAAACGGACTCTACCAGGCCAAGCCCGCGAGGGTATTCGGCTTCGATGACATCGTGGAGGCACACCGGGTGATGGAATCAGGCCAGGCCGGCGGAAAGATGACCGTGTCGGTACCCTGACGCGTCGCCCGGTCAGGACGACTCTTCGTCTACTACCCGGAAGGCTGACCTCGCCCCGGGCTCTAGCTGGTGACCCGCAGGTCAGTTCACAGGTGCGCAAGCACCTGACGTTTCCGCTACGTCTTGTGCAGGTTTTCACAAGCTCAGCAGCGGCCACGGGTGACCGGATCCGGTGCCGGTGGGGAACCAGGGCGCTCCGGTCGGGGAGCAGCTCGTCGGATCGGGGACGTAGCAGCCGCCGTAGCCGTCGGTGCTGCCGGCCGGCTGGCCGAGCTGACCCGCCTGGCCTGCTGGATCGTGGCGAACTTCTGGCAAGCCTCCCGGAAGGCGGCTTAACTCTTACGGTTTGTCAAGGTTACGGTCAGGCGGATATCTTCGCCCTGATGGCTGACACGCTCGAATCCGCCGCGCCGACCCGCCGCCGCCGGTCCGATGCCCGGCGCAGCATCGACGCCATCATCGGCGCGGCCCGGACCGTGCTCGGCGAACGGCCCGACGCCAGCATGGAGGACATCGCCGCCGCGGCCGGCGTGACCCGCCAGACCGTCTACGCCCATTTCCCGTCACGCGACGCCCTCATCCTCGCCCTCCTCGACGCCGCGGGAGCCGAAACCTTCGCCGCCATCGACGCCGCCCGCCTCGACACCGCCCCGCCCGCCGAGGCGCTGGCCCGGTTCCTCGACATGTGCTGGCAGCTCCTGGACCGCTTCCCCCTCCTGCTCGACCCGGCCCTGATCTGGATCCCCCGGCCTTCCGGCCCTGACCCGCATGACGCCGCGACCGCCATGCTCGAACGGCTCATCCAGCGAGGCCAGCGGACCGGCGACTTCGACCGCGCGCTGAACGCCAGCTGGCTCGCCGCTGCCATCGTCGGGCTGATCCACACCGCCGCCGGACAAGTCGCGGCCGGGCGCCTCACCACCGATGCGGCAGCGACCGTGCTCCTGAAGAGCACACTGCGACTATGCGGTGCCGCCGCGCCTGACCGGACACAACGATGAGAAATCGCCAGGCCCGCAGGTCGATACCGCCGACCGGTGACGCCGCGCCGGCGTGGGACATCGCGGTCCCGTCACGGCCGCTTCGGCTGCCCGGGGTCACCATGGCCGGCTTCAGCGATCGGGCGAAGGAGCCCGTCGACCTCCAGGTGGTCCCGTATCCGGCCGTGACGCTGTTCATCGACCTCGGCGACGGGGTACTCATCGATCACGCCAACGGTCGGCAGCAGCGAGGCAGCCTCGTCGCCGGCCTCGCGCCCGGTCAGGTTCGAGGACACGGCCAGCACATCGAGTGCCTGCAGGTTCGGCTGTCGCCGCTGGTCGCGCACGCGATGCTGGGCGCCTCTTCGGAGCTGGGCGGGACGGTGGTCGCCCTCGAGGATCTGTGGGGGCGCGACGCGGCGCGGACCCAGGAGCGACTGCGGGCGGCCGGGTCCTGGGACGAGCGGTTCGCGATCACGGAAGCCACGCTCGTCCGCCGGCATCAGGCAGGCCGGGGGGTCGACCGGGAAGTCGCCTTCGCCTGGCGGCAGATGGTGACCAGCCGGGGACAGGTCCGCGTCGAGCAGCTGGCGGCCGAGGCTGGATGGAGCCGCAAGCGCCTGTGGTCCCGGTTCGGGTCCCAGGTCGGCCTCAACCCTAAGCGCGCGGCTCAGCTCATCCGGTTCGACCACGCGGCCCACCGCCTGGCCGCGGGTGACAGCGCCGCCTTGGTCGCGGCCGACAGCGGTTACGCCGACCAGTCCCACCTCCATCGAGACGTCATGGCCTTCGCCGGGGTAACGCCCGGGGCCGTGGCGGCCGCGCCCTGGCTGGCGGTCGATGACATCGCGTGGGCCGCTCCGCGGCAGCCTCCCACAATCTGAGCGGAACATTCCTCCAATACATCCGGCGGTGCGCTCGCGCATGCTCGCTGTCAGTTACAGATGACTGGAGGACTGCGCGATGGCAGAGCACGGGCCCGGTGGGCCAGATGGTGACGGCCGGTTCGTTCGGCTTGATGATGGTGACCTGTACGTGGTGGAGGACGGCCCGCCGGACGCGCCCGCTGTACTGCTGATCCACGGTACCGGGGCCTGTACGGCCTGGTGGGATCCGGTAATCCCGCAGCTGGCGGGCACCCGCCGGGTCATCCGGGTCGACCTGGCCGGCCACGGGAGGTCAGCGAGCCCGGCCGGCGGGTACGACGTCCCGGCCCAGGCGCGCCGGGCCGGCGCCGTACTAGAGCGGCTCGGCGCGGGCCGGGTGACGGTGATCGGGCATTCCACCGGGGGCAGCGTGGCCACGGCCCTGGCTGAGCAGCGGCCCGGCGTGGTGGCGGCGCTGGCGCTCATCGACACCGGCCCCAGCCCGGATGCTTACCTCGACCAGGGCGTGCTCAGCGGGCTCCTGCTGGCCCCGTTCCCCGGGCGGCTGCTGTGGCGCCTGCGAACCGAGGCCCTGATCCGGAAGGCCCTGAGCTCTGCCTTCACCCGCCCCGTCGAGATCCCCGACGCCATCGTCGAGGCCACCTTGGGGATGACCCACCGGGCCGTCGCGGGGACGGCGCGCGGATCCCTGGACTACCTGAGGAAGCGGAGCCTTCCCGACCGGCTAGCCGGGCTGGGCCTGCCGGTGCTGGTGATCTTCGGCACCGCCGACAAGCGATGGCGCTCCTCGTCGGCCGCCGCCTACCGCGACGTGCCCGGCGCCCGCGTCGAGCTGCTGCCGGGCGTGGGACACACCCCGATGCTGGAAGACCCGCAAACGACCGGCACCTTGCTCCTGCGGTTCGCCCTGGCCATGAAGGAGGAGAATCGTGTCTGCCCTCGCTAGGTGGTGTTTTCGTCACCGGCTCGCGGTCATCGCGGCCTGGGTTCTCGTCCTGGTCGGCCTCGGCGTGCTCGCCCAGGCGGTCAAGAGCGACTACAACAACTCCTTCTCGCTGCCCGGCACCGATTCCACCACCGCGCAGCAGTTGCTGGCTAACGCCGTCCCGGCCCAGGCCGGCGACTCCGACACGATCGTCTGGCAGGTCAGCCACGGCACGGTGCGTGATCCGGCGT
>CAVYNE010000029.1:0-233047 GCA_963769715.1 uncultured Actinomycetes bacterium | reverse complement strand
GCGGTGCGCGGGGCTGGGGGGCCAGAGTTGTCCGGGTCGGTGACCGAGTTCACCGATGCACCCAGGTGCCACCAGTCACCGCCCAGGTTCGCGAGACCCTTCAGTGAGGTCCAGCGGCAGTTTCTGCGGGGCTGGTGGTTACCGGGACGCGCGGATCGTCGACAGGGCCATGCGCTGCGAGCGCCGGACAGTGAGCTGACGATGAGCGTCCCGGGTCCGTGAACAAGGGTGCCTCCCCACTGGGCTAAGCAGCGAGGAGGCTGTCATGCAGTATGCCCTAACCCAGGTTCTGCCCGATGTCCCGGCGGGCGGCGTGTGCGCCGGGATCGACTGGGCCACCGCGGATCACGTCGTGTGCGTGGTCGACATGGCCGGGCGGGTCACCGACCGGTTCTCCGCCGCGCACGACAAGGCCGGGATCGCCGCGATGATCACCCGGCTGCGCCGGAACAAGGTCACCGAGGTCGCCATCGAGCGGGGCGACGGCCCGCTCGTCGATGCGCTGCTGGCCGCGGGCCTGACGGTGGTGGTGATCACCTCCCGGCAGGTGAAGAACCTGCGGTCCCGGTTCGGCGCCGCCGGCGCCAAGGACGACCGGTTCGACGCGTTCGTGCTGGCGGACACGCTGCGCACGGACCGGGCCCGGCTGCGGCCGCTGATCCCCGATACGCCCGCGACGATCTCGCTGCGGATGGCGGTGCGGGCCCGCCGGGACCTGGTGGCGCACCGGGTGGCGGCCGGCAACCAGCTGCGCGCCCACC
This sequence comes from uncultured Actinomycetes bacterium, assembly GCA_963769715.1. Taxonomy (GTDB): domain Bacteria; phylum Actinomycetota; class Actinomycetes; order Streptosporangiales; family Streptosporangiaceae; genus Palsa-504. The sequence continues at coordinate 232,286 of CAVYNE010000029.1, read as the reverse complement.
TGGCCGTGGCGTTCCCCGCCGGGGTCAGGCTGTTCCACGACCTGGACAGCCCGATCAGCCTGGCGTTCCTGGCCCGGTTCGGCAGCCAGGACGCCGCCGCGGGCTGGACGAGCAGGCGATCGGCGCGTGGCTGGCCACCATCGCGGTGCGCGGCCGCCCGGCCCCGGCCAGCGTGCTGCACGCGCGGCTGCACGCCGCGCCGCCCGGCGCCACCGGCGCCGACGGCGCCGCCCAGGCGGGCGTCACCGCCGCCCTGACCGCCACGCTGACCGCGCTGTCCGCCCAGATCAAGGCCCTGGAAACCCAGATCGCCGGCCAGCTGGCCGCCCACCCCGACGCGCACATCTTCACCTCGCTTGCCCCGGCCCGGAACGCGTGCGCGCCGCCCGGCTGCTGGCCGAGATCGGCGACTGCCGGTCCCGCTTCCCCGACCCCGAATCGCTGGCCGGGCTGGCCGGGGTCGCGCCGGTCACCCGCCGGTCCGGCACCCGCATCGCCCACGGCTTCCGGTGGGCGGTCAACCGCCAGCTCCGCGACGCCGTCTGCGACTTCGCCGCCGACTCCCGGCACGCCAGCCCCTGGGCCGCAGCCATCTACGACGACTGCCCGCGCCCGCGGCAAGGACCATCCGCACGCCGTCCGCATCACCGCCCGCGCCTGGAGCTACGTCATCTGGCGCTGCTGGCACGACGGCATCGCCTACGACCCCGCCAAGCACAACGCCCTCCAGGCCATCCTGGCCCGGCAAGACGCCCAGGCCGCCGGCCCCGCCCCGCAGGAGGACCAGTGACCACCGCGATCATCGCCGCGCTGCGCGCTCACGCCGCCGGCCTGTACCCCGAGGAGGCCGGCACCGAGCTGCTCATCGGCCACGGCGGCATCCTGCACCGCGACGACTTCGCCCGCTTCGTGCACACCGGCACCAGCATCAGCGACGGCACCACCTTGATGGCCTGGATCGACTGGGACGCCGCGCTCAGCGCCCTGCACGACGGGCAGATCCCCGTCTGCGGCGGGGAACAGCGCATCCTCCAGCTCGCCGCCAGCATCGCCGAAGGCTTTCCCGTCTCGCTGCGCGCCACCATCCCCGGCCTGGACAACCGGAACCTGAAACTCCTGATCACGGCCATCCGCCACGCAGCCGGACAACACCACCAGCGCTAACAAGCCATCACCGCAGCAGGCCCGGCCAGCTACCCGGCCGGGCCTGCTGACATTCACGCAAACCCGCGACACAGCCCCCCACGCAGCGAAGGTCCCCACAGGGCAACTGCCGCATCCCCGCCCCGACCAGGCCCAGCTCACCCAGCCGGGCCAGCAGCGCCTCCAGCAGCACCGCCTCCATCCCGCCGGCGACCAGCCGGGACCGGAACTCGCTCAGCACGCTGAAGTCGAACCCCTCATCGTCCAGCTCCAGGCCCAGGCAGTACTTCCAGTCCAGCCGCCCCCGCACCGCATCAGCGGCCTGCCGGTCGGTCAGGTCCTCCGTGAACTGCAGCACCGTCACCATCGCCAGCTGCGCCGGGGAGATCCCCGGCGCACCCCGCACCCCGTACGCCGCGCTGAACAGCTCGTCGGGGCACCAGGCGCCCAGCTCATCACGAGCACGGATGGCCAGCGACCCCTTCCGGAACGCCCGCTTCGCGACCCTGGCAGTACCGGCCGGCACCTCCGGCCACGGATGCGGCTGCATGCACATGATGACCCGATTCTGCGGCCGGGAACAGGAACAGGGGAAGGCGCCAGCCGCAACCCGAACTATGGCCAACATCACGACCGGCATCCAGGAAACCCCGGCATGTCGGGAAATAAGCCAACAGGGTCTTATAGGGGCGGTAACCGCACACGATGATGGGCCCCGGCGGGCTTCCGGTTTACGGCTAGCGGGGATTAGAACTGTTCGCCTATTCGGCGTGTCTTAGATAGCGGAAGCATGTGCTAACCGGTATCGTGGTAGGGTGGCTGGTTTCGAATATGTGGGCGTTTCCTTGCGGGCTGCCCCTGGGGGCGGGAGGGCGGGCTGGTGACTGCTTCCCTTCGCCCGGTCGCCGCCCCGTTCGTGGCGGCTGCCCCTGCAGGGACGCGGGTACGGACCCGGCTGCGGGTGACGGCGGAGGACGAGGCAGTGCTACGGGCCGTGGGCACGCACCTGGGGTCGCTGGCGGGCAGGGATCTGGCCGCGCGGGTCCGGGAAGGGCGGCTGGACGTGAAGGGGAAGGCCGCCTCCCGCGCGGCGCGGAAGCGGGCGCTGACCGCGGAATCGTCATCGCGCTGGGCCGGGGCGATCACACGGGCCAGCGAGGACCAGTGGGGCCTGGCCGAACGGAACCTGCGGGCTGACAAGGCCAGCCTTCAAGTCAGGATCCGCCGGATCCAGGCCCGGCTGCCCGTGCTGGCCGGCGGGAAGCCCGGCCAGGCGCGCGGGTACGCGACGCCCGATGAGCGGCACGCGAAGATGATCCGCCTGCACGCGCTGAAGGCCCGCCTGGCCCGGACGGAGCGGCAGCTGGCGGCGGGGACAGTGTCGGTGGTGCGGGGCGGCCGGGCGCTGCTGCGCAAGCGCGCCAACCTCACCGCCGCCGGGCTCACACCGGCGCGGTGGCGCGCGGAGTGGGAGTCGGCCCGCCTGTTCCTGACCGCCGACGGGGAGAAGGACAAGCCGTGGGGCAATGAGACGATCCGCTGGCACCCGGACGAAGGCTGGCTGGAGGTCAAGCTCCCGGCGCCGCTCTCACACCTGGCGAACCGGCCGCACGGCCGCTACCGGCTAACCTGCCCGGCCCGGTTCACCTACCGGGGGGACGAGGTCGCCGCGCAGGCCACCTCGGGCGCGGTCCGCTATGACATCACCTGCGACCGGGTACGTGATCGCTGGTATATCGACGCGTCCTGGAAGACCTTTCCCGCCCCTGCGGCGGCGCTGGACGAGCTCCGGGCAGCTCCCGTGGTAGCAGTCGACGTAAACGCCGGGCATCTCGCCGTCGCGGTCGTCACGGCGGACGGCAACGTCCTCGGCACCCCCGTGACCATCGGCCTGGACCTAGCCGGGCTGCCCGCCAGCACCCGCGACGGCCGGCTGCGGGCCGCCATCAGCACCCTGATCGCCACCGCCCGGCAGCATGGTGCCCGAGCGGTCGTCATCGAGGACCTGGACTTCGCCGGGGCCCGGTCTGAGGGACGCGAGCGCACCGGCAGCCGGCCCTCGCGCGGCAGACGGGGACGCGGATTCCGCCGGGCGGTTTCCGGTATCCCAACCGCCCGGTTCCGCGACAGGCTATTGCAAATGACCAGCAACGCGGCACTGTCAGTCATAGTCACCGACCCTGCTTACACCTCTCGGTGGGGGGCCGAGCACTGGCTCGGCCCGCTGCGGGAGCACCACCCGAAGGCGACCGGACACCACGCGGCAGCGCTGGTGACCGGACGACGCGGACTCGGCCACCGGGCCAGGCGCCGCGCGACAGGGAACCAGGCCGCCCCGGAGGACGCGGCACGGCCAGCCCAGGCGCGACCCAGGACCACCCCGGCCGCCGGGACCGTACCCAGGAAACCCGCCACCCCACGAGACCCCCGGCAGCCACCCGGCACCAAGACCGGCCGGCCTCACAGGATCACGGCAGGCAACCAGGCGACCCACGACCGTCCGGGGCCGCCGGCGAACCAGGACCATGTCCTGCCAGCTCAATAGGAACGGTGTCAGGATGAGCGGTGTGGAGGTTTTGAGCAGCCGGATCTTGCTGAGGCCAGCCGATCTGGGGCGAAGCCGTCGTTTCTACCGCGACGTGCTGGGCCTGGCGGTCTACCGGGAGTTCGGGCCGCCCGAGGATCCGGGGGTGGTGTTCTTCCTCGGCTCGGGATTTCTCGAGGTCTCTGGCCGCGCGGCCGGGCCTTCGGGGCCCTCGGTGATGATCTGGCTCCAGGTGCGGGATGTTCACGCCGAGCGCGAGCGGCTGGCTGCGGCAGGAGTTCGTATCCTCCGGGAACCCGCCGTGGAGCCTTGGGGGTTGACCGAAATGTGGATCGAGGACCCGGACGGCCTCCGCATTGTGCTCGTCGAGGTTCCTGCCGATCACCCGCTGCGCCGCGACAGGCGGTCCTTACCGGCCGGCGACGACGACGTTGCGCGGCTCAGCCAGGAACGCCTCGATCTTGTCGATTGATGCCATCCCTTTACGCTATCGGCTCCGCCGCGTAGGCCAGATAATGAACTGAAATCGTCGGCCTTTGCGGCCAGGGGGGAACGTGTGCCATGGACAAGGACCTGGCCGATCAGGTCGTAGATATCGCCCAGCGAGTGGTCGCCAGCGGGGCGATCTCCGCGAACGGGCACGGCAACGTGAGCCTGCGCGTCCCAGGGGCCGCGGAAATGTACTTCACGGCCGGCCCGTCACTGCGGAACCATTCCGTCTCGGCCGTCGTGCGGCTCGGGCTGGACGGAACTCTGCTGGAGGGCGAGCTGCCGCCCATCCAGGGTGCCGTGGTGGCCATGCACACGGCCATGTACGCCGATCACCCTGACGTCGGCTGCGTCCTGCACACCCACTCGCCGTATGCCACCGCCTACGCGGTGGCGCATCATCCGATCGGATGCTGGGTGGAAGCCCTGGCCATGTTCGGGCTAGCAGCCGGGGTTCCGGTGGCAGGCTACGGGCCGCGCGGCTCGGAGCAGGCGGTAGCCAGTATCCGGGCCGCGGTCACCCCGGGGGTGCCCGCGGTGCTGCTGGCCAACCACGGTGTGCTGGTGTTCCACCGCACCCCCGAGCTGGCCATCCTGGTCGGCGGAGTCGTCGAGGAAGCCGCCCAGGCAGGCATCAACGCCGCTGCCCTGGGCGGCCCCGTCGAGATCCCGGCGGAGCTTCGCGCCGCGGCCCTGCAGCGCGCCATGAGCTTCGACAGCCGGGGAACGGTGCACGCCTAATCCTTACCGGCTGCGGCCAGGATGTGATCGGCTGCGTCCCGGACCGGGATGGGATCAAGGGCCAGCCCGGTACGAAGGCGCAGGGAAACGGTGTCGCTGTCGGTTTCACGGGCGCCGACGATGGCTTGGTAAGGCACCAGGCGGTGGCTCCTGATCCGGGCACCGAGGGTTCCGCGATCGGGGCCGGAGATCTCGGCCCGGAGTCCGGCATTGGTCAGGCGGCGCAGCAATGACTCTGCGGCGGACAACTGCAGGCTAGTAACAGGGAGCACGACGACCTGGACGGGTGCCATCCAGGTCGGGAACGCGCCCGCGTGCACCTCGGTCAGGTGGGCGACCAGCCGCTCAAGGCTGCCGACGATGCTGCGATGGATCATGACCGGCCGTTGCAGGCTCTGGTCCGCGGCGACGTAGGACAGCTCGAACTGCCGGGGCTGATAGAAGTCGAGCTGGACGGTCGACAGGGTCGACTCGCGGCCCGCCGGGTCCAGGATCTGCACGTCGATCTTGGGGCCGTAGAACGCGCCCTCGTCGGCGGCTGACTCGTAGGGCAGGCCCCGCCGGTCGAGCACCTCGGCCAGGGCCTGCTCGCCCCGATCCCACATTTCGGTATCGCCGGCGTACTTGGGAGTGTCTCCGCGCAGCGAGAGCCGGTAGTGATGGGCGGTAATCCCGAGGGCGTCGTAGGCATGGCCGATCAGGTCGAGGATGGCGGCCGCTTCGGTGGCTATGTCCGCTGGCTGACAGAAGACGTGTGCGTCGTTGAGCTGCATGGCCCGCACCCGGGTCAGGCCGCCCAGGGCTCCGGAGGCCTCTTCGCGGAACTGGCCGCCGAGCTCGGCGATGCGCAACGGCAGCTCACGGTAGCTGCGCTGGCGTGAACGGTAGATCACGGCGTGATGCGGGCACAGGCTGGGCCGCAGCACCATCTGGTCACCGCCTGCGCTCATCGGCGGGAACATGTCATCGCGGTAGTGCGCCCAGTGGCCGGAGATCTCGTACAGCTCCCGCTTGCCTAGGACTGGTGAGTAGACGTGCTGGTAACCGGCGCGACGCTCGACCTCGCGGACGAATTCCTCGATCGCGTGCCGGATGGCCGCGCCGGCGGGCAGCCAGTAAGGCAGTCCGGCGCCAATCAGCGGGTCAGAGTCGAACAGGCCTAGCTCGCGGCCCATCTGACGATGGTCGTTCATCATGCTCTCCCTGGTATTGAAGGGTGAGCGACCGACGACAAGAAAGCCCCGGGGCGTTCACCCCGGGGCCTGGCAGTCTGCGCAGCCGTCAATACGCCGGGATGGTCTCCGGCGTCGTAGTCACGGCAGCAAGCTTCATGCAGCCAGGATAGCCCAGGAGAGTCGCACCGCAACCGATATCGACGCCTAGTCAGCGCGCGAGTAGGAGGCGGAGGCCGGCCGCGTGGCGGCGCAGCTCAGCTTCTGGCGCGGGATCGGACCCGCTATCTGGAGATCCGAGGCGACCGGGTTCTAATGCCAGCATGCCGGTCAAATGACCGGCGGCGGCCCTGAACGAGATGTGACCGTGGAGCGCACCTTATCCTGGCTTGGCGGATCGCCAGTTTCCCGTTGGCCCACTGGGCTACGTGCCCGTCTCCTGTACGCGGAGCCCGGCTACGCACTCCGAGCTTCCGCAGGTCCGGCCCGAACCGAGGCGAGGCCTGCCGCACCGGCAGGCGGGCCGCAAGCGGGCCAGCCAGGCGGCATAGGCCAGCAACTCGGCTATGCCGCCAGGGCCCGGAACAGAGACGACAGGCCGGATCCCGCCGCCGGGCAACGCCAGCCACTCCCGCGGCCTATCGGCTGCGGGACCACCAGACACCGAACCCATAGCCCCTATTTTCCCCCATTGCTGAACCTCGCCGTCTCCCAGCCCGGCCGGGTCCCGCCACAGCGGACCGTCGCGGTCAGTCGCGTGCACGTCTACGGCGACGATCCCGGTCCGGCCGGACCGGGCGGGCACGAACCGGATCGTCCGGCTGCTGAACGCGATCGCGGCGCCGTCCGCCGTCGCGACCGGGGGCTCGAGGCCGATGATGGCGGCCCAGGTCGCGGCCATGGCGTCCGGGTCGTCGGTCAGCACGAGTCGCTTGTTGGCGAACAGGCCGGCGTTGTTGACCAGCAGGTTCACGTCCGAACAGGCGACTGCGGCGGCTCGCACCTGGGGCGCGGCATAGCCACCACCTCCGCAACGTCGGGGGAAACAAGGCTGACACTACAGTTAAGGGAGCGACATCGCCGAGTGTCGGGCCTAGCCCACGGTGTCGGGGAGCTTGCCCTTGGCTCCGAGCCGGTAGGCGATGATCAGTGATTGCTGGCTTTTCGAGAGCGACGGCACGCCCGCTCCGACGATGACGTAGTCGCCGGCGATGGTGACGGGACCGTTGGTCCCGGCGGACAGCGGCGTTTTCAGCAGGATCGCGCCGGTGGCCGCGTTGAACGCGTACAGGTCGCCGCTGTAGGTGGTCGTGAAGACGACGTTGTTGGTGACTGCGGCGGCGCCGTAGGGCGAGGAGGGGAGCTTGTCGTCCCATTCGATCTTTCCGGTGTCCTGGTTGACCGCGATCATCTCGCCTGTTGCCTTGGGGATAGAGGCTTCGAACGCCTTGGAGCTCTCCGTCACGCCCTTCTCCGACATCGGCACCGCGAGGTTGTTGACCGCGGCGAACGTCGTCGACCCGTTGGTCGCCAGCTGGGACTCGATGCCGCCGAACACGCCGGGCTCGAGGTCGAACTTGGCCGGCAGCGGGATGGGCGAGGTCGGCGTGGCGTTTTCGGTGATCAGCCCGGCGTCGCCGGGTCCGCTGTGCACGCCGACCGGGAGCTTCCACAGCAGCTTGCCGGTCTGCGCGTTCAGCTCGATCAAGATGCCGGCCTTGCCGCCGTCGATCACCACCGGCTGCCCGTTGGCGGTGCTGAGCACCGGCGAGTTCTGCAGGTCCCAGTCGAACAGGTCGTGCGGGGTGAGCTGGTAATACCACAGCAGCTTGCCCTGCGGACTCAGCTTCACGACCGAGTCGGTATACAGGTTCGGCCCCGGCCGGCTGGTCCCCCACGGATAGCCCTCGGGCCACCCGGTCTGGCCGATCGGGCCGGGGTTGGCTACTCCGATGTAGATGTTGCCCTGGCTGTCGAACGACGGCGGATCCCACAGGCCGCCGCCGGAGTTGAGGCCCGGATTCCCCCACAGGTCCTGCACCTCGTCCCAGGACCATTCCGGCGCGCCGGTCCTGGCGTTCAGCGCCCACAAGGTCGCCTTGGCACCGCCGAGATACTGGCCCACGTTCGGGTTGACTGGCACAGTCGATACGTACACGGTGCCGTCGTTGTACCCGGGCGCCATGTCGATGCCCTCGTGGTTGTTGCCGATCAGCGTCCGGCTCCACAACTGCCTGCCCGTGGCCGCCGAGAGCGCGACCGCGGCGCTGTCCGTCGCCGCGTACACGGTCCCGCCGACCACGTTCACGCCGTCCGGGCCGCCGTTCAGCGAGTTGTAGTTGTGCGTCCACAGGACCTTGCCGGTGGCGAGCTCGATCGCCATCACGTTCGACTCCAGATCCTGCGTGTACACCACGCCGTTCACCACGATCGACGTCGTAGCGTAACCATTGGAAAGGCCAGCGGCGCCGGTGGCACCCGTCGACTCGATCGGCACGCACCACGCCACGCCCAGCGTCGAGACGTTCGAGCCGGTGATCGAACTGGCAACGTCCCGGGTGTTCTGCAGATTGCCGCCCGGCAGCGTCCAGCCCGCCGCGGCCCCCGGCGCGGCGGGCTGGACGCCCGTAGAGGCACAGCCTGCCGTACTCGGGCTGCTCGTGCTTCCGCAGCCGCCGACGGCCAGACCTGCCGCGACCACCAGGGTTACGCTGGCCACTGCGGGCCGACCAACGAAATACCTCATCTGACCCATCTCCTGTCCGGGTCGGCCCGCAGTGCCTGCCGTGCGCGCCGCGGCGCGGCTCTTGCCAAAGGCAAATAGATATCAGTATGCTAATCACGTGCTATCAAGCCCGTCAAGCGAAAGAGGCGCCAGATGGTTACCCACAATGCCAGGGCGGCAGGCCCGGAAGTAGTTACCCAGGATGCAGCGGCCGCAGGCCCGGAACTGCCTAACCCGCAGGTGACCGAGCGGCCGGCCCGGTTCTTGCCGGGCCTGCCCATGCTGGTGCTTGGCATCGTCGTGACGCTGGCCGGGGTGGCGCTGATCGTGCTGGCCAATCACCAGCACGGCGGGGTCGCCGCGGCGCTGATCACGCTCGGCGTCCTGGCCCTTATCGTCGGCCCCCTCGTGCTGGGCGGGCTCGCCCCAGTCGTGCCCGGCCAGGCGCGTGTCGTGCAGCTGTTCGGCAAGTACCGCGGCACCATCCGCGAGCCTGGCCTGCAGTGGGTGAATCCGTTCACCAAGCGCATCGTGGTCTCGACCAGGATCCGCAACCAGGAGTCAGCGCAGGCCAAGGTCAACGACGCCGACGGCAACCCGATCGAGATCGCCGCTGTGGTCGTCTGGCAGGTGCAGGACACCGCCAGGGCCAGATATTCCGTCGATGACTTCACGCAGTTCGTCACCATCCAGACCGAGACCGCCGTCCGGCACATCGCCTCCAGCTACCCCTACGACAACCGGGGCAGCGGCAAGCTGTCCCTGCGCGACAACGCGGATGAGATCACCGAACGGCTGTCCGCCGAGCTCACCGAACGGGTCAGGCCAGCCGGCGTGCATATCATCGAGTCACGCCTCACCCGGCTGTCCTACGCCGCGGAGATCGCCCAGGCCATGCTGCGCCAGCAGCAGGCCAGCGCGGTCGTGGGCGCGCGGACGCGGATAGTCGAGGGCGCCGTCGGCATGGTCAAGCTGGCCCTGGAGCGGCTGCAGGAGGAGGGCGTCGTCGAGCTGGACGAGGAGCGCAAGGCCGCCATGGTGTCTAATCTGCTGGTGGTCTTGTGCAGCGAGCAGGCCACCCAGCAGGTCGTCAACACCGGGTCCCTGTACCAGTGAGGGTGGTGCTAGTTACGGCTGCTAAGAAGGGCCCGGTCTCCGCGTGAGCGAGCGCAAAGGCGTCCTGCTCCGGCTCGACCCCGCCGTCCACGACGCGCTGGCCAGATGGGCTAACGACGAGCTGCGCAGCACCAACGCCCAGATCGAGTTCCTGCTCCGCCGCGCGCTCGCCGACGCCGGCCGGCTACCTGGCCACGCCAGGCCGATGCGCCCCCGCGGCCGGCCCCCCGCAGACGACCCGGCCGAAGCCAGCCCGGCCGAAGCCAGCCCGGCAGCCCGGAAGCCAGCCCGGCCGAAGTCGCCCCACCCGCCCAGCGGTAACTTGAGCGCGGAGGCGAACCATGGTGATGCCGATGGCGGGTCGGCTGGTGGCCGCGGTGGCGGGCGGCCTGCTGGTGCTGGCCGCCTGGGCCAGCGTCACCGGGACGCTCATCGTGTCGCGTTCGGTCAGTGGCTGGCTGACCCGGTGGGTGGACCGGATCGTGAACGGGGCATTCGGGCTGGCGGCCGGGGCCATCCCCGAGCGTGAGACGGGCTGGGATATCGCTTTCGCCAGCCGCGGTGTGGCATCGGCTTTCACCGATTCCGGGTCCTCGCTGTTCACCCTGGGGTTCGCCGAGCCGGCCGGCGCCGTGCCGTCGGCGATCGTCTTCCTGGCTTCGGCCACCGGCCTGGTGATCGTGACCCTGCAGATCGCCTACCTGCCGACGCTGTACTCGGCGTTCAACCGCAGGGAAACCGAGGTGGCGCTGCTGAACGCCCGGGCGGGCGTCCCGTCGTGGGGCCCGGAGCTGCTGGCCCGCACCCACTATGCGCTGGGGACGGGCATGTCGACCCTGAATACGTTGCCCGATCTGTACGCCCAGTGGGAACGCTGGTCCGCCGACATCGCCGAAAGCCATACCACCTACCTGCCGCTGGTGCGGTTCCGCTCCCCCTTGCCCCTGTCGTCCTGGGTGACCGCGCTGCTGGCCGTGCTGGACTCCGCCGCGCTGTTCCTGTCCCTGTCGCCAGAGGACGCGCCGGCGGTACCGGCTCGCCTGTGCCTGCGCGGCGGCTTCCTGTGCTTCGGCCGGATCGCCCGGGCGATGGGCATCGCAGTACCCGAGGAGCGCGGCCCAGAAGGAGGCGGGATCAGCCTGACCTACGAGGAGTTCCTCGAGGCGGTCGCCCGGATGCGCGAGGTCGGCTTCAAGATCGAGCGCGACCCCGCCGAAGCATGGCCAGACTTCGTCGGCTGGCGGGTCAACTACGAGCAGGCGGCCTACGCGGTGGCCTACGCCGTCGACGCGGTGCCCGCAAAGTGGTCAGGCCCGCGCCGGCACCCGACCCCGGAGATCCCACCCATCCGTCCGGCGCTCGGCCGGCCGCCCACCTAGGCACGCCCGGCACCCTGCGCGGTGTCCTCGGGGGCGGTGGTGAGGGGCCGTAATAGTGGGCGTACTGCCAGAGTCCGCGCGCGGGTCCAGGCCGCGCACCGGACATCTGCCTAGGCGGCGTATCACCGAGAGCCATGCGGCCTCCGTACGTGTAGGACTCCGCCGGCCAGGGGGCAGTGCGGAGGACACGGAGGCCTGAATGCTAGAACCCCAGAGCACGGCGCTTTTTGTCCTGCTGGTGGTGATATTCGGCGGGCTGATGTGGGCGACGATATTCGCCCGTCACACGGCCTTCCGCGTCCTGGCCGCATGCCTGGCCTTCATGCCCGCGATGCTGTTCGGGGTGCTGGCCGTGAACAAGTACTACGGCTACTACCAGAGCTGGGGCGCGGTGATGGCGGACCTGACCAACCGGGGCGTCAGTGCGGCGTCCGGAGTGCCCGAGGTCGCGCTCACCTCCGGCTCGCGGTCCGGCACGCTCGACGGGAGCCGCGCCCACCTGAAGCTGGCGCAGCAGCAGGGATACACGCTGCGGCTGATGGTGACCGGCCCGCGCAGCCGGATCACCAGGGTGGTGTACGTCTACCTGCCGCCGCAGTACTTCCAGCCCGGGTACCAGGCTTACCGGTTTCCCGTGATCGAGCTCATCCACGGCCAGCCGGGCAAGCCGGAGGACTGGATCAGCGTCGTGGGCGTAACGGATACCTTCGACCACCTGCTGCAGGAAAAACTCGCTCAGCCCGCCGTGCTGGTCATGCCGGACGCGAACGGCGACAGGAGGATCTCGCTGCAGTGCCTGAACCAGGTGGGCGGCCCGCAGGACCTGACCTACCTGGCGGTGGACCTGCCGACGCAGATCGCAAACCTGCTGCGGGTGCAGCGGCCGGGCCTGGCCTGGGGCGTGGCCGGCTACTCCGAGGGCGGGTTCTGCGCGGCCAACATGGCCCTGCGCTACCCGCACCGCTACGGATTCGCCGCGGCGCTCAGCGGCTACTTCGAGCCGCTCGACAACCAGCTGGCCGACCCGGCCCGCAAGGTCAGCCCGTTCGGCGGCAACCGCATGCTCCAGGAGGAGAACACCCCGCTGGAGGAGATCCAGCAGCTGCCCGCCGGCGTGGTCATCCCCCGCTTCTGGCTGGGCGCGGGCGCGGCCGACAGGCAGGATGTGGCCAACGCCGAGGTCTTCTGGCAGGAGTTGCGGCTGCGGCAGGCGGATGTGCCGCTGACGCTCACCCCCGGGGACGGGCACACCATGACGACGTGGCGGGCCCAGGTCCCGTCCATGCTCACCTGGATGACCCCGGGCCTGGCCCGGGCGGCCCACAAGCACGCGGCCGCGCGGCCGCGGAAGACCGCCACCCTCGCTGCGGGCGGGGTTTAGGGCTGGTCGGGCTGGCTGGCCTTGGGCGGGTCGCCGCCGACCTGGATCTGGGAGCCGCGCAGCTCACGCTGGCAGACCGAGCAGTGCAGGACCGGGTGGAACTCGCCGCCGCAGGTGGTGTGGGTGAGCAGGGTGGCCGGTCCCTCGGGGGCGCGGAACCACCGGTCGCCCCAGTCGAGCATCACCATGACGTGCGGGAAGAAGGCCCGGCCCTTGTCGGTGAGCCGGTACTCGACCCGGCCCGAGCCGACCTTGGTGACGACCGGCTCGAGCACGCCCATCTGGCAGAACGTGCGCAGCCGGTCCGCGACGATGGTCGGCGGCGCGCCCATCATCACCAGCATGTCGGTGAACCGGCGGGCGCCGAGGAACGCGGCCGCCAGGGCCGAGGCCGACCAGCGGTTGCCGATCAGCTCGATCGTCTGCGGCACCAGGCCGGGACCGGGCGAGCCGCCCGCGGACCGGCGCCTGGTGGTGGCGCGCGGCACCGACCGGGCGAAGCCGCCGCTCGGACCGAACGTGCCGCGGACGTCGCGGATGCCGGCCGGCTGGCCGCAGGCCCGGCAGTGCATGACCGGGGAGAACTCCTCGCCGCACTCGGTGTGGTACATGGGCGGCAGCGGCTCGATGTGCTCGGTCACCCAGACGGCTTCCCACGACCAGATGGTGAGCAGCACCTTCCACAGATCGCGGCCTCGTTCGGTCAAAATGTACTCGTACCGGCGCGGCGCGTCAGAGTACTGAGACATGGTGAACACGCCGGCCTCGGTGAGGCGGCGCAGCCGCACGGTCAGCACCGAGTTGGCGATGCCGAGCCGGCCGCGGAAGTCCTTGTACCGGCGCACGCCGGACATGATGGCCAGCCTGATGATGGCCAGGTTCCACTCGTCGCCGATCAGCCCGAGGGCGATGGCGTTGGAGTTCTCGGTGGCGGCTGGCTCCGGTGCCTCGGCGTTGTCAGGCGTCTGAAGTCATCTCCAGCTCATGTTCAGGCCCCGCTGGTCACCAGCCTGCGATGGACTCGCCCTGCGTCCCCCACAGGCGGAGCCACGCCGACCTCGCTGGAGAACAGACGCCCGGTTCGAACTGGTACCGCTCCCCGCGGCTGGTCGCGTTCGTGCTCGACCACCCGTTGAACAAGAACCAGCCCGGCTCGTTGGTGGCAGCGTAATTGTACCGGTAGGGCCGTCCGCCGACCCCGCTGTTGATGGTGCCGAACTCGGAGCGGGCCCCGCACGCTGCGCGTCAAGGCCAGCCACGCACGCTGTGTATCACAGTAGGCTCACGTGCCTCCGTGGAGTAGAGGTACTGCCTTGGGAGCCTGCTATGAGCCGAACCTGGCTGCGACGCGCGATCACCATCGTGACGGCGTCTGCGGTTTTCGCCATCCCGTTCTCGTTCAGTGCCCATGCCGCGGTCAGGGCCGGGGCAGCGGACGTGCGCTCGGCCGGCGCTGCCCGGGCGGCTGATCCGGGCGGAGACAAGCTGGCCGCCGCGATGTTGCAGAACGGCGACCTGCCGGCCGGCTTTCAGCCCTACGCACCGTTGACCGGCCCGATGAACGCCAAGCGCGCCCAGGTGCTGGGGATCGACATGAGCCAACTCGGCGGACACGAGGAATGGGTGCGCACGTGGGCTTCGCAGGGTACCGGGGACGAGGTGATCGAGACCGCGGCCGACGCCGGCACCAGCGACGCCGCCCAGGCGGGTGTCGCAGCCTCTGCTCCCGAACTGCTGAAGCAAGGGCTGGTCAGGCAACCCATCGCCGGTCCGGTGCGCTTCGCGGCATATAGCAGATACCTCCAGATCAACGGCGTCAGATATTTCATGCTGGCCCTGCCGATGGCCCGCGGCCCCTACGATTTCGGCCTGCGCGTGTACGTCCCGGCCCAGTCGGCGGCGTCGGCCAGCGGCCTGATGAGCAACCTCGCCACCGCCCAGTGGCGCAAGGTCCCGGCCGATACGCCGGACACGGCGCCGGCCAGCGGCGATGCCGAAAGCGCGGCCGGTGGTGCGGTGGGCGCCCTCGTTGGTTACCTGCTGATCGTGGACGGGATCGCCTACCTGCGGAATCCTCTTCGGCGCAGGCTCAGGCGGGGCCGGTCCACGCCCATGCGCCCGGAGCCGGATGGTCCCGGAATCACGGACGTGTCCGGCGCAGCGAAAAGGAACAGGAGAATTGCCGTCGGCCGGCTCGCGGCGCAGCTTGTCGGCCTGAGCATCGCGTTTTACGGCATCGATGAGCTCGTGTTCCGCTCCGGGTACTGGTACGCGTATCTGGTCCTCGGGCTGGCCGTTGTCTGGGCGGGCGGCCGGTTCATCCATCCCGCCGGGGTGCGTCGCGACAAGAATCGCGCGATCATGGCCGGATCCCACCGGATCTTCGTCACGGGACTGCTGGCCGTGGCCGCGGCGCTGATTCTCCTCGGGCTGGCCTGTCTCGCTTTCCTCGGCCTGTTTCAGACGCTGCCGCCGGGAACCACCATTGCGGGCGTGTTCGGACAGGCGTCGATGACCGCGCAGAGCGTGGCCACGGATCTGGAGACGGCCGGGCTCATCTGCGTGGTGCTGGGCGCGATCATCTTCCGCACCGCCCGCCGGCTGGGATCCATCCAGGCGCGCCGGCTGATGCTCCGCGACCCCCGGCCGCCGGTGCTGTACCTGCGAGCGTTCGGCGACGACCGGCTGAAACTGTGGACGGCGACCTTCGGCAGGCCCTCGCTCATCGAGCGCTTCACCCTGCGCAGGTTCGACACCTTCGAAGAGGTGCTGGCCCGGTACCTCTCGCGGCTTGGCCCGGTCATCGCCATCAATCCGCCCGGCACCAGGCTGGCCCCGCTGGGGGCCGCGCGGGAGACCATCGATTCGGGCGACTGGCAGTCCGCGGTCGCCGGCTTGATGGCCCAGTCCAGCCTCATCGTCTTCGTGGCGCCTCCCAGCCAGGTCACCCCCGGGCTGCGGTGGGAACTCCAGACCGTCTCGGCCAGCAATTACTGGGACAAGGCGCTGATCGTCGTCCCGCCCGTTCGCGCCGAACAGCTCCAGCGCAGATGGCAGGAGTTCCGGGACGCCGGCGCGGGCCTCTGGCCGTTCACGATCCCCGGCCCCACGGAGGATCCGCACGCGCTGGTGCTGGCCTTCAGGAACGCCCGGTGGAACGTGACCAGCGCGGACCGGCGGACCGAATGGTCCTACAGCGCCGCCCTGAAACAGGCGCTCGGCGATCTTCGGGGGCCGGCTCCGGTATCCCCGCCGGGCGGGGACCAGCAGGCGCGCAGGCGGCCGGCCTGGCACCGCGGGCCGCTCACGCTGCCGATCGCGGCTCTCGTCGTCGTCCTCGCCGCGGCCGCGGCGGGAGCGGGCTCCTGGTACGCCGTACGGAGCACTCCCGCGGCCCACCTGTCGGCCATCGCCACACCGTCCGTCTCGCGGAACTCGCCGTCGCCGCCCAGCTCCGCCACGGCCGACGGCTCGGCGCCGGTCCCTCATCGCCCTCGAGCCCCGCGGGCAACCTGGTCTCGCTCGCTCCGGCGGCCGCCCTGTACCCCGCCGCCGCCTCGATCCAGCCGGTGATCACCGCGTACTTCCAGGCCATCAACAGCCGGGACTACGCCGAGTACCTGACCACCCAGAGCCCCGGCAACGCCCTGACCGCCCAGCAATTCCAGACCGGTTTCGAGTCAACGAAGGACTCGAGCGTGCTCATCACCAGCCTCGGGAACGCGCCCGACGGGCGCCCGGCCGCCGACGTGACCTTCACCAGCCGGCAACAGCCGCAAGATGGCCCCGAGGGCGAGTCGTGCACGAACTGGCACGTGACGATGTTCTTCGACGACAATGCCGGAACCTACACCATCGGGGCCCCGGCTACCGGCTACCAGGCGTCGTACCAGGCCTGCCCGTAGGCCCGCGCCGGGGAAAGCGGGTGCCGGGGCAAGCCGCCCGGTCCGTTCGGCATGAAGATCTTGGGCCGAACGGGGTGGGTGCGTGCCATGGTCAGCGGGGCGCGCTCATGGGAGTGACAATACAACTAACTGGCCAGGCGCTACAGGGACGAGGCCGTGAACGCAGCGAGTCCGAGGGCAGCCCTCAGCTCGTGGCCGAGCTCCCGGCCTACCTGCGCGGCCTCCGCATCGTCCACGTCCATGCGGCCCGATTCCGCGGTCGTGCCGTGGGACGAGCTGCGCCCGCGTCCCGCACCGCGCACAGATCGCTCAGGCCCGAATTTGTCGTACCTCCGTAAGCGCGGAGATGTGGGATGAGCTTCGGCAGGATCAGTCGTGCCGGTTGACTGACCAGATCGATTTGCAGCCTGGCAGATGGCACGCTAGCTGCCCGGATTCCACGGCAGCCGGTAGGCGCGGTAGGTGCCCACGCCGTCGGGGAGCTTGGCGTTGAACAGCAGCTTTCCTGACGGGCTGAACTCGGAGAAGTATGACAGCCCGCCCCAGCTGACGAACAGGTCGCCGTTCTTGGTCGTCTGCGCGCTGCCGGTCGCGCCCGCCGTCAGGCCCTCCGGCTGGTTCACGGACTTGATCAGCGTCGCCGTGCCGGTGGCCAGGTCCAGGCTGATCGTGACCGCGCGGCTGGACGAGTACAGGGTCGACTGCCCGTCGGACTCGTCGTCGAAGACCGTGTACACGTTGCCGCCGAGCGCCTCGGGGTCGTGCTGGAACGCGAAGATCTCGCCGGCGCTGTCCAGCTTCTGGCCGGGCGCGGCCTTGATGGCGAACGTGCTGTGCTTGCCGCCGAGCTGCCACATCATCGCCCCGGTGCGGAGGTTCACCTTGTAGATGGTCCAGGTGAAGCGCGAGCTGATCAGCAAGTTGCCGTCGGTGTCGAGGTGGACGGCGTTGATGTGGAACCAGTCCCATGGCTGGCCCGGCTGCGGCATCGGCGCGTGGCTGTCGCTGTAGGGCACGTGGTCGGCGCTCACCCACTGGAACAGCAGCTTGCCGGTCTTGATGTCGATCTCCTGCACGACGCCGTCCATGACCTGCTGTGCGCGGACAGGCCGAGCGAGGTCAGGTTGGCGGTGCCGATCGTGTCCGCGAGGATCAGCGCCGTGTTCCATGGCGTGATCAGGAACTCGTGGAAGTCGGGCATGATACCCGTTCGCCGGCTTGACGGTGGCGATCTGCTGGTAGCGGGCGTTGTAGATAACGTCCTCGCCGCCGTTGCTGTGCCCTGGAACCAGGTCAGCACCGGCTGGCCCAGGTAGGTCTGGGTGCGGAAGTCGGTGGCGAACGTGCCCGCCGGCAGCCGGTGGAACCAGAGCACCTTGCCGGCGATGCTGACGATCTCCGGGCCGGTGCCGTACTGGCCGCCGCTCTGCGGGGCCAGGAAGATGTCGCCGTTGCCGTTGTCCGCGCCCTTGGTCAGCACCGTGACCGGAGGTGCTTGCGTGCTCGCTGTCGATGTCGATGCTGGTCCGGACGAGCACGAGACGACCGCGGCGCACAGCGCGGCAGTCGCCAGTGCCGCAGCTACCTTGGACTTCACGAGAACCTCCGAGACAATTCGCCGCCCCGCCGAAAACTCCCTCACGCCCTATAACGAGCAGCTCATCCCGCCGTTCCCGCTATGCGGCGACCAGTTATCGCTGCCCTGGAGTATCTGAGCACTGGCGCTTTCCCGGTTACTCTCAGTACTTACGTCCGCTTCGTTTCTGGGGAGCGTCACTGCCGACGATTTGCCAGGGATGCGGGATTACCCGTGGCACCAGCGCGCAGGCCGGGTCCGGACCCGGCTATGACGCCGGTCCGAGGGGTCTGCTACATGGTCCCGAAGGTCCCGCGCCACGGGGTCACGGGCCTGGGTTCCGGGCGGTAGTAGCGGCTGGACGTCCCGGTGAACAGGAGCACGGTCGCGGCCAGGGCGATGAGGCATTCCACGACGCCGGCGATCAGGTCGGCCGGAGCGTACGCCGCCGAATCCTGGCCTATCGCGATGAGCATGCCCAGGCTCATCGCGCCGAAGTCCGCCGCGATCGCGAGGGCTGTGGTCAGCGACAGTTCGTCAGCCACATACGGAACGGCATCTTCGTCGGCGTGAAACCGTTCATCCGGACAGCGGTCCGTGTCAGGTGCGCGCTGTCGGCGAAGCCGGCTGCGTGCGCGGCGCGTGTCACGGACGCGCCGTCGGCGAGCAGGCTCAACGCGGTCAGGTACCGGTGCCATAGCAAGTACCGGCGGATCGGGACGCCAACCTGGTCGCGGAACAGATGCTGGAGCCGGCTCTGTGACAAGTGTGCGATACGCGTGAGCTCCTCGACCGACGGCGGCGGTGACGGCGTGGCGCGCAGATGGTCCAGCACAGCCGCGATGCGGTCGTCGTACTCGGGCTCGGGCGTCACGTCGATCGCGAGCCAGCCGAGCGCATCGCGCCATCGCTTATACGCCTCCGGGCAGCCGGTCGTCTTGCCGAACGCGGGACCTAGCCCGTCCGCGAGGTGGTCGCACAGCGGCTCATCGAGCATGGCATACGGCCGGCCTTCCAGGACGCGGTCGCGAAGCTGCTCAGCTAGCCGGCTCTCGCCTTCAATCCAGCCGATCGCAGTCAGTTGCCCGTCGCAGTCGAACGCGTGCGCGACATCGGTATCGATGAGCACGCCGCGGGCCCTATGCCAGGTACCGTCCAGCCGCACGCGCGGACTCCCGTCGATCCCGACGGACAGCTGCAGCGCGCCGTGCGCGTGAGGGTCGGCGGCCAGGAAGTCCGAGAACACGAGGAACTCAGTCGGCCATAGGAAGCCGTGCATCGTGCCCTGCAGCCCCCGGCGTCTGCCCGCCCGGCGACGCTCAGCTCCGGACCCTGTCGTGGCCATGCCCCACCCAGACCCTTCGCGGCCATCACCCGAATCCTACTGCAGGCCGGATCCAGCAGGTTCGTTCAATGGCTGAGCAGATTCGTTCAAGGGTCCCGCTGCCCGCGCGGTCGATCCTTCTTATAGAGGAAATCACGACCGGCCCAAACTGCAGGCATCGGGATCGGTCATCGACCACAGGTCCAAAGCAGAGGAGAAGACCATGATGATGTCCCGGGAGGCCAGCCGGCTCGCCGGCGACTTCGGCGCCTTGGTGGCGAATGCTAACCGTCACCGGCTGTTTACGTTCGACGGGCAGGCCGCGATATGGATTCCTTGACATTCGCCATTGAGCCAGATGAGTTCCTGGGGCTTAGTGCCCTCATCGAGCTAGACAGGGCGGCCGATGACGGCGATACCGGCACCGGTACCGACGCGGTCAGCAAGGCGAAGGTGCTGATGTGCACAGCGTTGGCGGACAAGCTCGAGGACGCCGGCCTGCCCTGGGCTCCGTCCGCCGAAGCGGCCAGGACGCGCGCCGCCGAGGCAGCGAGCGCCCTGCGCGGGATCACGAGAAACGACAACGCGCGGAAAGGCGCCGCGTACATGGCAGCTGCCGCCCTGGCGGTCGCGCTGTGGGGCGGCTACATCCGGGGATGGCAGTGGACAGGTTTCCGGGTCAACGGCCAGCTGTGGGATTGGCTCACCCTCTTGCTGCTCCCGGTCGTCCTCGGCACGATCCCGCTGTGGATCCAGGACAAGGACTACATCGGGAAGGGCAGGCGCGTCATTTACGCCGCCGCCATCACCGCCTGGACCGGATTCGTGATCGCCGGCTACCTGATCCCGCTCAACTGGACCGGCTTCGGTGACCAGAAGCTATGGGGCTGGCTCAACCTGCTCGTGCTGCCGGCCGCGATCACAACCGTAATGGCGCTGACCAGCATGCGAGCCCGGCGGCCCGAGGTCCGCCTGCGCCCCTACCACACCGCCATCATCGCCGCCCTGGCCACCGGGTGGAGCGTGACCGTGATCGGCGGTTACGCTCTGCGGTGGACATGGACGGGCTATCCAGGACACACCCTCTGGGACTGGCTCGGGATGCTCCTGCCGCTGGTATTTCCGGCCATCCTGCTTCCGCCCTTGCTCAAATGGGTCTCGGGTAATGCGGCCGGGCGTGCCAGCGCGGCATCTCAGGCGGCCATGACCCGGACGGTCATCCCCGCAGTCCAAACATCGCCATGAGGACAACGTACTCGTCACCGGGAGCCGCTGCCTGAGGCTGCCAGCACGGCAGCACAGCTCCGGCCCGACACCCGATGCGGGACACGCCCGGCGTATGCCAGGATGAACCACATGCCCCCCGTTCCCGAGAATGCTGCTCCGCCCGCGAATCCGGCCATGGCCAACGACTATGACAGCTTCGCCGAGGCGTACTCGGCCGAAACCGAGGCCAACCTCATAAATGCCTATTACGCGCGGCCCGCGATCCTGGCCCTCGCCGGGGACGTGGCCGGCCGGCGGATCCTCGACGCCGGCTGCGGCTCCGGCCCCCTGTTCGCGGCGCTGCGCGACCGGGGTGCCATCGTGACCGGCTTCGACTCCAGCACCGGGATGCTGGAGCTGGCCCGGCGGCGGCTCGGCGCCGACGCGGACCTGCACGTGGCCGATCTGGGCAGCCCGCTGCCGTTCCCCGACGGCGCGTTCGACGATGTCGTCGCGTCCCTGGTGCTGCACTACCTGGAGGACTGGGCGGCGCCGCTGGCCGAGCTGCGGCGCGTGCTGACGACCGGCGGCCGGCTGATCGTGGCCGTCGACCATCCCTTTGCAATCCACGCCATCCACCGCCGGCCGGGCGCAAGACCGACTATTTCGCGACCTACAACTGGACCGAAGAGTGGACCATGGGCGGCCAGACCGCCCCGATGAGTTTCTGGAACCGGCCGCTGCACGCGATGACCGACGCCTTCACCGCGGCCGGCTTCCGGATAGCGGTCATCAGCGAGCCAGAGCCCGCGCCGGCCGCCCGCGAGCTGTTCCCCGACGACATCGCGACCAAGCCGCGCTTCCTGTGCTTCCTGTTCTTCGTCCTGCAGGCCGGCTATACTCAGCTACGCCGGATGCCTCGCGCAGCCAGTGCCGTTTCGATGTCGGCGCGATGATCGTCTGCGTGCCGGGCCGCGATCTGCGCCAGACGCCGGACTCTGCCGTCCTCGGCGGCCAGGTCGGCAGCGCTGAGGCCCGCGACCAGCACGCTGATGGCCACCCCGCTGCGGCGCAGGTGCCCCTCCGCCTCGGCCTTGCTCACCGCCACAGCGTCCCGGGCGTGCTGCGCGTTGAGGGCGTCCACTGCATCACTGTTCACCTCAACCCGCTGGCCTGCGACGATCTGGCGCATCCAGCCCGCCAGGTACTCATACGCGTGCGCCACGTGATCCACCACTACCGCCACCGGCCGGGGATCCCCATCCAGGGGCGCAGTGCGCCACTCCTTGTCGCTGCAGCCGCTCACGAAGGCGATCATCCGCTCCCTGGCCGCGTCAATGTCCGCTGCGTATGCCGCTGGGCTCCGCGTATCCTCTGCCACGAGAGCCACCCTACAAACCGGCATGGGCTAAAGGTCAAGCCCGGGAGCGGACCGATAGGTAGAAACTGGGTCCACACCCCGGATCGGCCTTCTGAGACATCGGCATTCCCCAGTTCCGGCCGAGGTACACCCTGGCCCAGATGGCCAGCGCCAACCCCAGGAAGATGACGGCCAGGCCGATGCCTTGCAGCCATGGGCCGCTAATGGCCTCATGTCCCTTGAGGGCTCTGACACGCAGCAACAGAAGAATGACGAGGATGACACCGACCCGTACGCCTGCGAACCGGGTCCATCGTATCTGGCCGGCCTTGACACCGACGGACGCCGCGAGCCAGTAGAGCCAGAAGGCTACCCAGCCGGCGAAGATGACAACGTCGAGGACATGCATAGAGAACTCCCAGACCAGCTTACGACGGCAAGGCGAACCACGGCATTAGCACGCGGACGGCATTGCCCCCGAGGCCAGTCCAGGCATGCTAAATTTCTCCACCCATACGGCCGCTCAGGAGCCGCGGACAAGAGCTGGCGCGGATTGTCCTAGGGCTTGCCGCCACAACCGCCGCGTTTCCGCGGAAACGTTTTGTGCATGTTTTCACAAGCCGATTCCGCTGAAACGCGTACCTGCCTGCGGACGGCGCAGGAACATCCCGCATGCCGCAGAGCGGGTTGGTGTCGCCGATCAGAGATCTACGTGCATACCGGGATCACGGCGTTCTCGGCATTTCGGGCTGCCCGGTTCGTCATTGCCGGTGGCCAGGCGGAGCACGCCGAGGCCGAGTTCGGCAGCCAGCGGCAGGATCGTGCGCTCGACTTCGCGCTGGGCCGGGTTGTAGGGCACCTGGATGGTGTCGATGCGGCCGGTGGCCATGAGCTCGGCGAGTTCGCCGAAGGCAGCCGCGGAGTAGTGAGTGGCTCCGATCAGGCCGACCAGCCCCTGGTCCCGGGCGGCCTCGAGCATCGGCAGGTGCGCGGGCCAGGCCACCAGGTTGTGGATCTGCATGACGTCGACCCGGCCGCCATACCTTTGCACCGCGCGGGCGAGCTGCGCCGCACCCTCCTCCGGGGACGGGGTCCAGACCTTATCGGCGATGACGACCTGGTCGCGCTGGCCGTCCAGCGCGCCGGCGAGCAGCCGCTCGGCAGCACCGTACATGGGTGAGGTGTCGAACAGCCGGATGCCAGCCGCGATGGCGGTGCCGATGAGCTCGCGGTGCCGGCCGCCGGCAGCGGCGGTTTCGAGCCGCCGCCAGGTACCGAGCCCGACCACCGGCACGCTGACCCGGCCACGGCCCAGGCTCCGGTTCTCCATGTCCGCCGCCTTCGCTCGGTTCGGTCCCCCAGTCCCCTGATGCCCATTTACCGTCCGGGACCAACCGAACATGTCCGCCTTGCCGCAGCTGCCGATGACGTGCTGTTTCGCCAGCTGGCATAGCGCTCAGCGGTCCCGGCCTTCCGGCCAGCCGCTTACGGCAGCCGCAGGAGCTTTGATCCAAATGACGGGAGGACCGGAGTACCCGGGTGAGCCACGCGAGCGGGATCCGCCTGCGAGCTTAGCCGGGCGAGCAATGGCTGGCTGGGGGCGGCACGTCCAGGGTGGGGTTGCGGTCGAAGAAGCCGGTCGGCTTGAGCACGAAGCCGCAGCGGGCGACCGGCATGACGGGCCAGTCCTCCGGGCGCGGGACATGGGTGGGGCCGAACGTGTGCCACAGGACGACGTTGGCGCCGTCGATGTCCTGGTCGCCGGCGATGAAGGCGGGCAGGCCGGCTCCCCCGGGGTTCTGGTTGACGAAGTCGCCGGCCGGCCAGCGGTGGGCCGGGTCGTACCTGGTGACCCACAAGTGGTTGGCCGCGAACCCGGCCCGCGCCGCCAGCGGGGAGCCCGGGTCGGCCAGCAGCACCGGCGCCGACTCCGGGTGGAGCGTGTAGCTGGTCGGACGGCCGAACCGGTTCGCCCGCTCGGTGCTGACGATCCGCCAGGTCCGGCCCCGGGACCCGTCCGCGCGGCGGCCCGCCTGCGACTCGCGGGTCAGCCGGGTCACGGTTTGC
The DNA here is from genome assembly GCA_963769715.1 of uncultured Actinomycetes bacterium. Lineage (GTDB taxonomy): Bacteria > Actinomycetota > Actinomycetes > Streptosporangiales > Streptosporangiaceae > Palsa-504. Next base: position 208,157 of record CAVYNE010000029.1, on the reverse strand, counting down.
ACGATGGCGTTGCCGTACGGGTTATCCGGCCCGATCGGCAGGCCGCCGACGTCGACTTCCTCCACCGCGTTGGCCAGCCCGTCCACGGTCATGTCCAGCCGGGCGCTGAACAGGTGCTGGTGGAACGGCGCGGCCAGGCCGGGCGCGACCTCGGTCGAGTACGGGTGCTCACTGCGCTGGCTCGGGGGGGACGACCCTCCTGACCCCCCGCCGCCGGGGTAGGCCGAGGTGAACAGCACACCGGTCGCCTTGATCTCGCACTCGATGGCGCCGTCCAGGTAGAAGTACCAGTAGAAGCCGTAGTCGTAGTTGCCGACGGTGGTGAAGTAGGAGACCACGAGCCTGCGCTGGCGCCGTGACTGCGCCGAGCCGCTGAAGATGTCGGTGTGCTTCCACAAGATGCCGAAGTCTTCCTCGTGGATGCAGATCGCGTTCTTGATGGTGCGCGGTTGCCCCGTGTCGTCGGTCACGGTGGCGTCCAGGTAGGCGATCTCGCCCAGGCAGTCACAGCCGAGCTCAAGCGAGTTGGCCCACTTGCCGACCAGGTACTCGCCGGTGTCGAAGTACGCCTGCCAGTAGCGGAACTTCGGATCGCCGTAGGGCACGACCATCTCCGGGATCGACGCCCGGTAGAGCACCGGGCGCTCATCCCCGCCGTCGTGGTCATGCCAGGCGATCTGATGCAGGCTCAGGCCCTCGCGGAGGTCGAAGCCGATCCGCATCGACCAGTCCTGCCAGCGCAGCGCGGGCCCGTCCAGCGTGAAGCTCGGCCCCTCCGGCTGGGTGATCTCGATGGGCTTCAGCGTGGTCCGGTGCGGGCCGCGGACGGCCTCGTCGTCGTAGTCACCGGATTCGGTCGGTACCGGGAGCTCGAACTCGTCGGTGACCTTGAAGACCTTCTTCTCGACCAGGTCCACGTAGGCGGCCACGCCGTCGACGGGGTGCGCCCAGGCCAGGTCGTGCTCGCCGGCCTGGACGAACGCGAGCACGCGGACCATCCGCCGCCGGTCGTCGTCGGCCACCCCGAACACGCCCGCGGTGATCGGGCAGCACCTGATCGTGCTGAGGTCGTGGTACCCCCGCCGGGCCATGGCGGCGCGCCACTGCGGGTCGGCCTTGGTGATCTCGTCCACGGCCGCGTAGTCGCTGTCCAGGATGGGCATCTGGCCGTCTTTACGCGGGTCGAGACGGCGCGCGCTGACGACTTCGGTGTGCGTGAGCGACACCACCACGTCGGTGGACTCGCCGGTATCGGTGTTGACCAGGAACGCGCGCAGGCGGCGCTCGGTGGCCGTGCTGGCCAGGACTTGGTCCTTGGGCGGCTCCTCGAGGCCGTAGTAGGCGAACCTGACGGGCTCGGCCAGCAGGCCGGCCGCCGCCATGATGTCGCGGCCGGCCAGGTACTCGGCCGCGGTGGCCGGGTCGAGCGGATGCGCCGGGTGCGCGCTAGCCGTCTCGCCGGCCCGGACGGCGGTGTCGGTCATAAGGGATCTCCCTGGTTACTCGTCGGCGACGATCGAGCCGACCCGGTCGCCCAGGCCGGGGTCGCGCCTGACCAGCCAGATCGAGTAGAGGATGGACACCGCGACGAGGCCCAGCCCCACCCACGGGAACCAGTCGTACGGCTGGGTCGCCGGCGACGGGTTGAACAGGTAGTAGATGGGGATGCCGACCGCGACTACGCCGAGGGCCGGCAGCACGACGTGCTTGACGATGTTGAACTCGACTCGGCCGGTACTTGCGGTAGTAGAACGGCAGCGCCACGTTGGCCGCCAGGTACACGAACACGATCAGGATCGTGCCCATCGTGGAGGATTCGCCGAAGAAGTTCAGCGCGCTCAGGTTGTTGCCGGTCCCGCCAATCCAGTGGCCGAGCGCCCAGCCCAGGGTGATGGCCGAAGCGATGACGACGAAGGCGATGATGGCGTTGACCGGCGTCCGGCGGACCGGTTGCACCTTGCCGATCCAGCGCGGCAGCAGGCCCTCGCGCCCGGCGTTGAAGATCAGCCGGCACTGGGAGTTCACCGCGGCGATGAGCACGCCCAGGGTGGAGGTCAGCCCGGCCAGGTACGCGATGAAGGCCAGCCAGGCCGCCACGCTGTGGGCGACGGCGATGAACGGGATGAGGGGAGCCGTGAGCGCCGTGGCGTTGTAGTGGAAGCCGGTGACCGTGGCGTAGGACACCACCAGGTACGTGAAGGCCATGAGGGCGATCGACAGGAACACGGCCCGGGGCACGTTGCGCCGCGGGTTGTTCGTCTCCTCGGCCAGCGCCGCCGAGTTTTCCCAGCCGATGAACAGGTAGATGGCCAGCGGGAAGGCGACGCCCAGGCCGCTGAAGTGGTTGGTGATGTGGCTGGGCTCGAACGGCACGCCGGACAGGTGGCCGCCGTTCTTGATCAGCACGGCGATCGACACGACGAACAGCACGATCAGCTCGAAGGCGAAGAAGAACCCGGCCAGCCTGGTCGACACGGCCACGCCGCGGAACATCATCACCATGGCGCCGGCGGTGAACATGGCGGAGAAGATGATCCACGGGATGTTCGTGCCCGTGTAGTACTGGATCATGATCGAGAGGAACCCGCCGGAGATGACCAGCACCGACGCGATCGCGATGATGTAGCCCATCCCGGCCACCAGTGCGGTGGTCACCGCGCTGGTGCCGCCGAAGGTCTTGCCGACGAAGGTGATGAAGCCGCCGGTGCTCGGCTGCGCCCGGGAGAACTGCGACAGCGTGTTGCCGAGCAGCGCGATGGCGACGGCGGCGAGGAGGATGACCAGCGGCGAGGCGAGGCCGGCGAAGCCCACCATCACCGCGAAGCCGAAGTAGAAGCTGTAGGCCGGGCCGATGTTCGCCATCGTCGACGCGGAGATGTCGACCAGGCCCAGGGCCCCGCGGTGCAGGCGCTCGGCCGATTCGGGTGCCTTCGATTCCGAGAACGGAATGTGTGGCGCTTCGCTCATGTGCTCACTCCCTCGAAAGGCCGACTGGGCTGGTGTTAGCACTCATTTAGTACGGATCATGCGCGGGACCGGGGTGGACGGTCAACCAGGGAGTTTCCTGATGCAGGGTCGCCATTGGCCTGCCCTCGGCCTGCCGACATTGGCAAGCGCTTTCCAATTTCTGCGAAACGTATCTGATGAGAGCCCGGATGCGCAAGGGTCAGCTGAGCGGGGGGCGCGGCAGGGTGCTTGCCCGCAGGATGACTTCGCCGGGCACCGGGATGACCCGGGGCTGCTGCCCGACGCCCATGTCGGAGGCCGCGTCGGAGGCCTCGCCTAGGACCAGGCCGGCCGCCATCTCGCCCATTCGCTTGAGCGGCAGCCGGACCGTGGTCAGCGGCGGGTAGACGTCGCGGAGGGTGAGGATGTCGTCGAACCCGGCCAGCGCGATGTCGGCGGGCACCTGCAGGCCGCCGGCCCGCAGCCGGGCCAGCGCGCCCATGGCCATCACGTCGGTGACCGCGAACACGCAGTCCGGTCGTGGTCCGGCCGCGGCCAGGACAGCGCTCATCGCCTCGTAGCCGCCGTCCCTGGTGAACGCGCCGTGGATGACCCTGGCCGGGTCGAGAGGCACCGACCAGGCCGCCAATCCGGCGCGGAATCCGTCGAGCCGGTCCCGCGCGGTCAGCAGGCCGCGCGGCCCGGCCAGCACGGCGAAGCGGCGGTGCCCGAGCGCGACCATGGCCCGGGCCAGCGCTTCGGCGCCCGCGGCGTTCTCCGGCAGGACCGTGTCCACGCCCAGCAGGGCCTGGCCGACGGCCGCGGCCCGGCCGCCGGAACCAGTGAAGGCGGCGATCTCGTCCCGGAGCGCGTCCCTGGCGCCGACGTCGTCGGACCGGCTGCCGATCAGGATCACCGCGTGAGCCCGCTGGGCGCGCATCAGCGCGACGTACTCCCGTTCGGCCGTCTCGGTGGCGGACGTGCTGGAGATGCAGACCAGCAGCCGGCGCGCGTCGGCCACCTCGATCAGGCCGGCCGCGATGGAGGAGAAGTACGGGTCGGCGATATCGTGCACGACCACGCCGATCATCGTGCTCTGCCCGGTGGCGACGGCCCTGGCCTGCAAGTTGGCGGTGTAGCCGAGTTCGGTGACGGCCCGGTTGACCCGTTCGGCCAGGCGCGGCCCGACCCGGCGCGAGCCCTCGTTCACCACCCGCGACGCAGTGGTCAGCGACACCCCGGCCCGGTCCGCGACGTCCTGCAGTGTCACCCTGCTTATTCCCGGCGACCGCGGCCGGGCCAGCTCCGGACGGGCCTGGCTCACGGCTCCCTCCCTCACCGTCGCGTCCTGTTGGTCGCGCGCTTGACCCATTATCCGGGGCCAGCCTAATCTGGGAAAGCACTTTCCCGCGTGTTCAGGTTAGCATCGCAGTCGCCGCCAACCGAAGGCTCGATTTATGACGCGTAAGGTCATCAACGTCGCTCTCAACGGTGTCACCGGCCGGATGGGATACCGCCAGCACCTGGTCCGGTCCCTGCTCGCCATCCGGGAGCAGGGCGGCGTCCGGCTCGAGGACGGCACCACCGTGTACCCCGAGCCGATCCTGGTCGGGCGCAACGAGGAGCGGCTGCGCGCCATCGCCGAACGGCACGGCCTGGAGCGCTGGACCACATCTGTGGACGAGGTGCTGGCCAACCCCGAGGTCGACGTCTACTTCGACACCCAGGTCACCAGCGCGCGCGAGGTCGCCCTGGCCAAGGCGATCGAGGCGGGCAAGCACGTCTACACCGAGAAGCCGGTGGCCAGCTCGCTGGACGGCGCGCTGCGGCTGGCCCGCGCGGCCAAGGCTGCCGGGATCACCCACGGGGTGGTCCACGACAAGCTGTTCCTGCCCGGCGTGATGAAGCTGCAGCGGCTCATTCGCGAGGACTTCTTCGGCCGGGTGCTCTCGGTCCGGCTGGAGTTCGGCTACTGGGTGTTCGAGGGCGACGAGATCCCGGCGCAGCGGCCGTCCTGGAACTACCGCGCGGAGGACGGCGGCGGGATCGTGCTCGACATGTTCCCGCACTGGCAGTACCTGCTGACCGACCTGTTCGGCCCGATCAGCGCGCTGTACGCGCGGAACACCACGCACATCCCGCGGCGCTGGGACGAGTCGGGCCGCCCTTACCAGGCGACCGCGGATGACGCCGCCTACGCGGTGCTCGAGTTCGCCAGCGGGGCGTTCGCCTCGGTGAACTCCTCCTGGGCGGTCCGGGTCAACCGGCGGGAACTGCTCGAGCTCCAGGTGGACGGCACGGCCGCCAGCGCGGTGGCCGGGCTGCGCGACTGCGCCGTGCAGCACCGGGTGTCCACGCCGATGCCAGTGTGGAACCCCGACCTGCCCGACCCGATCGACTACCAGGAGCTGTGGTCGGACGTGCCGGACAACATGAGCTTCGACAACGGGTTCAAGGTGGAGTGGGAACTGTTCCTCAAGTGCGCCTGTCAGGGTCGGCCGTTCGCCTGGGACCTGGTCGAAGGGGCCAAGGGGGTGCAGCTGGCCCACCTGGCGCTGCAGTCCTCGGCCGAAGGCCGGCGGCTCGACGTACCGCCGCTGGCGGTCTGAGATGCCAGCTAACGGGATGGCCAAGATCCAGCTGCCCGGGCGGGTTCCTGGGTCCGGGCCGCTGGTCATCCCCGAACCGGGCTGGGCGGCCGGGTACCCGCCGCCGGCCTGCCGGAAAGTCTTCGCCGCCGCCCATGTGGCCGCATCCCCCTCCCCCGCGGCGGGCGGCGGCGAAGACCCCGTCATCGACTGGGAAGCAACCATGCGCATCCGGGACCACTTGTGGGCACACGGGTTCGGCGTGGCCGAGGCGATGGACACCTCGCAGCGCGGCATGGGCCTGCCCTGGGAGCAGGCCCGGGAGCTGATCGCCAGGACCGCCGCCCGCGCCGCCGATGCGGCTGGCCCTAGAGCGCTGGCCGCCGGGGCGGGGACCGACCAGCTCGCCGACGGCGAGGACCACACCATCGGCGAGATCACCGGCGCCTACGCCGAGCAGGTGTCGTTCGTCCAGTCGGCAGGCGCGCAGGTGATCCTGATGGCCAGCCGCGCGCTGGCCGCCCGGGCCCGCGGCCCCAGGGACTACCTGGAGGTGTACGGCGAGCTGCTCAAGCAGGCGGATCAGCCGGTGATCCTGCACTGGCTGGGCGAGGCGTTCGACCCCGCGCTGCGCGGCTACTGGGGCAGCACGGACTTCGACGCGGCCGCCGGGACCGTGCTCGAGCTGATCGAGCGGGCCGGCGGCCAGGTGGACGGCATCAAGCTGTCGGTGCTCGACGCGGACCGAGAGGTGGTGCTGCGGCGCCGGCTGCCGTCCGGGGTCCGGCTCTACACCGGGGACGACTTCAACTACGCCGGGCTGATTCGGGGGGGCGCCGATGGTTTTCATAGTGACGCCCTGCTGGGCGCGTTCGCCGCGATCACCGCGCCGGCCGCGGCGGCGCTGGCGGCCCTGGACGAGGGCGACGTGGCGGGCTACGACGCAGCCATGGGGCCGACGGTTCCGCTCAGCAGAGCGATCTTCGAGCCGCCGACCTACCACTACAAGGTCGGCGTGGCCTTCCTGGCCTGGCTGAACGGCCTGCAGCCGCACTTCGCGATGCTGGCCGGGCTGCAGCGTCGCCGCCCGGCCAGGCACCTGATCCGGGTGTTCGAGCTGGCCGCGGCCGCCCGGGCGCTGACCCAACCGGAACTGGCCGTCGAGCGGATGAAGACCCTGATCGCCCGGCTGGCCGGACCGGAGCGAGTTTGACCGTGCCGGGGAACGAGGGTGCCGGCGGGCCGATCGGGCTGGAGCGGCTGTCGCTGAACCAGGCCACGGTCAAGTACCTCAGCCTGGCCGAAGCCGTCGCGCTGTGCGCGCGGCACGACATCCCCGCCATCGGGCTGTGGCGGGACCGGGTCGCAGAAGCCGGGCTGGCCGAGGCGGCGGCGACGGTCCGGGCGGCCGGGCTGCAGGTCTCCAGCCTGTGCCGGGGCGGCTTCTTCACCCGGGCCGACCCCGATGCGCGGCAAGCCGCGCGGGCCGACAACCTGGCCGCCATCGCCGAGGCGGCCGAGCTCGGCACCGACACGCTGGTCCTGGTCTGCGGCGGCCTGGTACCCGGCCGACGGGACCTCGGCCTGGCCCGGCGCATGATCGCGGACGCGATCGGCGAGCTGGTGCCCGAGGCGCAGCGGCTCGGGGTCCGGCTCGGCATCGAGGCGCTGCACCCGATGTTCTGCGCCGACCGGTGCGTGATTTCCACCCTGGGTGAGGCGGTGGACCTGGCCCTGCGGTTTCCCGCCGACGCCGTGGGGGTGGTGGTGGACACCTACCACGTCTGGTGGGACGCTCGGCTGATGGACGAGATCGCCCGGGCAGGCTCCGCCGGGCGGCGGATCGTCAGCTACCAGGTGTGCGACTGGGTCCTGCCGCTGCCCCAGGACACCCTGCTCGGCCGCGGCCACCTCGGGGACGGCGTGATCGACTTCGGGCCCATCTCGGCCAGCGTGGCTGCGGCCGGTTACGACGGCTACGTCGAGGTGGAGATCTTCAATGCCGAGGTCTGGGAGGCGCCGCCGGACCGGACCGCGGCGACGGTCCGGGAGCGCTTCGCCGCGGTGCTCGGCGGGCGCTGACCGGGCGGAATAATGACATGAGGAGATGAGCAATGCGAGTGCTGATGATTGCGCCCCCGGGCGCGGGCAAGGGGACTCAGGGCGCGCTGATCGCCGCGCACTTCGACATCCCGCACATCGCGACCGGTGAACTGCTGCGCGATCACGTCGCGAGGCGGACCGCGCTCGGCCAGGCCGTCCAGGCGTATCTGGACCGCGGCGAACTCGTGCCCGACCAGGTCGTCCTCGACATGGTTCGGGAGGCGATGGTCGCCGCGAAGGCGGCCGGAGGCGGGTATGTCCTCGACGGAATCCCGCGAAACATGCAACAAGCCCGGGCGACCTACTTGATCGGCCGCGAGCTCGGGATGACCGCGGATGTGGCGCTGAACCTGCAGGCCGACGATGCCGAACTCATGCGCCGTCTGCTCGCGCGAGCCGCGCTCGAGCATCGCTCCGACGACACGCCAGACATCATTGCCCAGCGCCTGGCCCTCTACCATGAAGTGACATCCCCCATCATCTCGTGGTACCGCGACCGGGGAATCCTGGTCTCGGTGGATGCGATGCGTTCCGCGCAGCAGGTCGGCCGCGAAATCCTGGCCGCCCTGGAAGCGATGCGCCCGTTCCTGGACCAGGTGCCCGCGCAGGCGCGGCGTTCCGTTGACCTCACCGGCCTGGGGGACGCGTTCGGCGCCGCCGGCCTATCATCGGCACATCCGGCTGAGCCCTCCGGCCGACCACCAGGGCCGGTCAGCCGGAAGCCTGGCAGGTTTGTGCTTGATGGGCGCGGCCAAAGGCGCGCAGCGGCCTGGGCCTGGTATCCGGTGGTGTCAGGCCGTCCGGCCGGCAAAGGCGCGGGTGACGGCGGCGGTCCGGCTGGAGACCTGCAGCAGGCGGTAGATGTTTTCCAGGTGGGTGCGCACGGTTCCCTCGGATATGCCCAGGCGGCGGGCGATCTGGGCGTTGGTGAGCCCGGTGGCGACCAGGTGCAGCAGTTCCCAGTGGCGATCGGTGAGCTCGGGGGCCGGGTGGCGGCGGCGCTCGGCGTCGAGGTAGGCCTGGTACAGGTGCGGGCGCAGCAGGGTGAGCAGGTCGCGGTCGCGGTCGGAGAAATCCGGGCCGGGCCCGCGGAGCAAGATCAGCCGTAGGGTCCGCCCGGGCCCGGCGGTCCACCCGGGGCCAGCGGGCATGCAGAGCATCAGCTCATGCTCGACCCCGGACGCGCGGAAGCAGTCCTGGGCTGGCGCGGGCGGACCCGGCCACCGCCAGGATCACCGCGATCATCCACACCGGCTATGCCTCGAGCGCCATGTCGGCTCCGGCCCTCATCATGGACTCGGCGGGCCGCCTGTGGATCACGGGCTCCCTGCTAACCGTCGTGGTACCAGACACCCTAACCGCGTATCCCGTCGCGCACACACCGGATGCGATCAGCGCGGCGACGGACGGGCCGGCCATCTGGGTCGACACCGGATCCACCCTGGTCAGCCTCCAGGTCGGCGCCTGGCCCGGCTCCCGCGGGCATGGACGTCCGTAACGTCGGTAGCGGCGCCACTACGGGCGCTTGCGGGACTACCGGCACCGCGGCTATAGACGGCCCCGCCTTGACCGGAACGTCCAGGCCCTGCGCTACCAGCGCCTCGTGCTGCTGCCAGCCCTGCAGCCATTTCCAGCCTGCAGTTATGGCGCTGACAGCGGCAGCGGTCATGAAGGCGACGATCTGGTTCTGATCCAGGTGGGCTCCCGGCACTGCTTGCGCGATTACCCCGGCGAACCACCCGGCTGCGACCGCAAAGACAGGGGTAAGGATGGCGACGAACCTACCGATCAAAGAAGCTTCGGTCTGTGTGGACGAGGCATTGGAGGTTGGTGCGGAAGTGGTCATGGCCGTCTCCGATGGTAGAGGGTTGGCACTCGGACTGCTGATCTAGGCTGACCATGCCAGGGCTGGTCGAGCAGTCGCCATTAACAACGGAGCGGCCGACGCGGTACCTGATACATCAGCGGCGTGAGCGGTCGCCGCCAGGCCAGGTGGCGGCCTCGCGAATGTCGAGATCGGCATGGCCGCCGCCATTCTTAAGGATCCAGCCGCGGGATATTCACTGGCCAAGACATAGGAGGCTGGCGAGAATCAGGATATGGAGCATCTCTCACGTGAGTGCCTGGTGGCCGGGCTCGGCCAGATCCGCGACTCCCCGCAAGACGGCGGCCGGCTCGTTTTGATCGTCCGCCGCCCGGCAGTGGGCGAGCGAGCCCGGCCGGCCGAGGCGGTGCTGGACCAGGTCGCCGGGCTTGACGGGGACAACTGGCTCACCCGCGGCAGCACGAGCACGCCGGACGGATCGGCTGATCCGCGACGGCAGGTGACGGTGATGAATTCGCGGGTGGCGGAGCTTGTCGCTGGCGGGACGGGCAGGATGCCGCTGGCCGGCGATCAGCTCTATCTCGACCTGGACCTCAGCCTCGACAACTTCCCGGCAGGGAGCCTGCTCGCGGTGGGCCAGGCTGTGCTGCAGGTCAGCGAGGCCCCGCACTTGGGTTGCGCGAAGTTCGTCGAGCGCTTCGGGGTTGAGGCGATGCGCTTTGTCAACTCCCGCGCCGGCCGCCAGTTGCGGCTGCGCGGGATGAATGCACGCGTCGTGGTATCGGGCACCGTCCGGCTCGGTGACCTGGCCGCAAAAAGCTCCGACGAGATCCTCACCACGGCGCTGTTATCGCACGGGCTGCGAGGTGTGCTGAGCACCGCGCCCGCTGCGCTGCGAGCCGCCATGCCGAGCCCGGCCAGCGACCTGGAATCTCCCGCCAGTCACCTACCCGGCAACCGCGGGCTGAAGTAATAGCCTGGAGGGACGTCGGCGGGCATACGGTCAGCCCCGCACCGGCGCCTGGGAGGGCCGAATGCGTATTAGCGATGTACTCCGCGTCAAGGGTATGCAGGTCGTCACCGTCACCCCGGACACGAAGGTGCGTCGCCTTCTCGCGGTGCTCGCCGAACACCGGATCGGTGCCGTCGTCGTCTCCCGCGACGGCACCTCGGTCGATGGGATCGCCAGTGAGCGGGACATCGTCCGGGCGCTGGCCAAGCGAGGCGCCGCGGTGATGTCTGAGCCGGTCACGGCTATCTACACCGCCGAGGTGCGTACGGTCACGCCAGAGACCCCGGTCGAGGAGGTTATGCGCATGATGACCGCGCACCGGATACGGCACGCGCCGGTCGTGGCTGACGGCGGCCTGCGAGGGATCGTGAGCATCGGCGACGTGGTCAAGAATCGTATTGACGAGCTCGAGACCGAGCGAGCCGCATTGGCCGACTACATCACAGGTACCCGCTGACGCGCCGGCTCAGCCTGCAGGCGCTTCCGGCGATCCAAGGTCCTTGGCAAATCTCCGTAACTTGAAGCTCACTCGGCGTTTACATGGATGCTCCGAGTGGTAGCTAGCTTGGGTCCTACGATCGAAGGCGGGTGAAAAGCCATGGGTACATCACGTGCTGTTGCGCCGACTGCCTACAGCGAGCGCGCCCGCTCCTACAACAGTGACACCGGCGCGTTCGAGCCCTACCGCCGCGCGGTCATCGAGGCGCTCCCGCTCCGCCGAGGGCAGGTGGTCCTCGACGTGGGATGCGGAACCGGGCTGTGCTGCGGCTTGCTGCGGGAAAAGGTGGGCGCGCGGGGAGCCGTCGTCGGCATCGAGGAGTCACCCGAGATGGCGGCGGTGGCGCGCGAGTACATCGCATCCGAAGGGTGGCGTAACGTCACGGTCGTGCTGTCCTCGGCGGAGGATGCCCAGATCGCGCAGACTGCAGACGCCGCTCTTTTCTGCGCCGTCCACGACATCATGCAGTCCCCCGACGCGCTGGCGAACGTCATGACCACGCTGCGTCCGGGGGCGTGGGTCGCGGCCGGCGGCGGCAAGTGGGCTGCGCCCTTCATGGTGGCCGCCAACATGATGACCAGCATGCTTCACGCTCCGTACGTGCGGAGCTTCAGCGGATTCGACCGGCCGTGGGGACATCTGGAGCAGCTGGTCGAGGACGTCCGCGTCCGTGAGATAGCGCTCGGCAACGGATACGTCATGACCGGGCGTACGCCGGCCTAGCCGGGCCGGAGCGCCTGATTTTAGGCAGCTGCGCCTTGGGAAGCCGCGCCTTAGGAAGCCGCGCCTCTTGCATCAACATCGCAACGATTCGCCGCTTGCGTCAATCCGCGAGCATACTCACCATTAACACGGGGGAAACATCTAGTATCCGGGCCCTTCGGTCCTGTCGGCGCTGCGCCGAAGTCGGTACGCATGGTCCAGATACCGTGATCGGCCGTTGGCCGGGCACGATCGCAATGCCCGTCGCTGACTGGCATCGCAGGAGAGTGAGGAGCGTGCGGCTGATGCCTGGGGAGGCAAGCGTACGGCAGGTGCTCGGGGAGGCAGCGGCTCCGCTGACCCGCCTGGTCGAGCTGCCGGGCCGTGGGGTCACGCGCGTGTGGGAGTGCGCCGGCCCGCCCGGCGCGCAGACGCTCGTGCTTATCCACGGGGTGACGTTCACGGCCGAACTGAACTGGGCGAAGGTCTTCGCGCCGCTTTCGCGTCATTTCCGGGTCATCGCTATCGACCTGCGTGGCCACGGTGACGGGATCAGGGCTGGCTCGCGGTTCCGGCTCGAGGATTGCGCTGACGACATCGCCGCGCTGGCCGAGGTCCTCGATATCAGCCGGTTCGTCGCGGCGGGTTACTCGATGGGCGGCATGGTCGCTCAGCTGTTGTACAGGCGTCACGCTCCGTTGTTGTCAGGTCTGGTGCTGTGCGCCACCGCGCGCAACGTCCTGGGATCACCGATGGAGAAGCTGGCCGCGCTGGCGCTGCCGACGGCGGCCGCCGCCATCTTGTGGAACCCGCTGCTGCAACCGATGAGCGCCGAGTTCGTCGGCATGACCCTCCTGGGCTCCGTTGACGACCCGGCCACCGCCAGGTGGGCCCGCACTCAACTGAGGCGGACCACACTCGCCACAGCCATCTCGGCCGTCCAGGCCGTCTGCGAGTTCACGTCGCACAGCTGGATCGGCGAGGTCGATGTCCCCACCGCGGTGGTGGTGACGGCCCGGGACCACGTCGTGCCGGTGAGCCGGCAGATGAAGCTGGCCCGGGCGATCCCGGGCGCCTCGGTTCACGAGGTGGACGCCGATCATGCGGTGTGCGTTACCGCGCCGCAACTGTTCACCCCGGTACTGCTCCAAGCCTGCTGGTCAGTAGAGGCTGGCCGCACCATTCAGCAGCCGGCCTCATGAGTACGGCACCGGCGAAGCACTAGGCACGGCACCGGAGAGGTCCCCCGCCTCGCCTCTCCGATGCCGTGTACTCCCCCGCCTGACATCACGGAGGGAGCTATCCCCTCCCTGATACACATCCGGTCGAAGAATCTGGAGTTGAATCGGGGGATGGATCACATGCTGCCGCCGGAGGAGGACACGGACATCCCGGCGTTCTGCCGGGCCCTGGGTGTGCCCGGGCTGGCCGATATCCACACTCATTTCCTCCCGCCGCGGATGCTGCGACGGGTGTGGGAGTACTTCGACCAAGCGGGGCCGCTGGTGGGCGTGAGCTGGCCGATCCGTTACAAGTGGAGTGACGGGGAGCGGGTGGCGCACCTGCGGTCGATGGGCGTGCGGCTGTTCAGCGCGCTGGCCTACGCTCATCGGCCCGGCATGGCCACCGACCTCAACGCCTGGACGCTGGCGTTCGCCCAGGCCAACCCGGGGTGCCTGCCATCGGCGACGTTCTACCCCGAGCCCGGGGTGGCGCGCTACGTGGGCCAGGCGCTGGACGCGGGCGCGCGCATCTTCAAGGTGCACCTGCAGGTGGGCGGCTTTGCGCCGGATGACCCGCTGCTCGACCCGGTGTGGGGCCTGCTCACCGAGGCGGAGGTGCCGGTCGTCGTCCACGCCGGACATGCTCCGGTTGGTACCGAGTACACCGGGCCGGGACCGTTCGGTTCCCTCCTGGCGCGGTACCCGGCCCTGACCGCCATCGTGGCCCACATGGGCGCGCCGGACTACGACGCGTTCCTGCGGCTGGCGGCGGACTATGAGCGGGTAGCCCTGGACACCACGATGATCTTCACCGACTTCTTCGACAAGCTAGCCCCGTTCCCGGCCGCGGCGCTGCCGCTGGCGCGCGACCTCGGGCTGGCCGGGAAGGTCCTGCTCGGCAGCGATTTCCCGAACATCCCTTACCCCTACGCCCGGCAGATCGCCGGGCTGGCCCGGCTCGGCCTGGGCGACGCGTGGCTGCGCGCCGTGTGCTGGGAGAACCCGGTGGCCCTATTCGGGGCCGCGTCCTTGGCGGCTGTACGGGCCGTGGGGAAGGTCGAGCAGCCACCCGGCTAAACTCGCGGGCGTAACCGAATAACCGTCGGCGGGCGCCGCAGGCGTTGGAGTGGGACTAAGCCGGACGGCGGCTAGCATCGTGATCCGCACTACTCAGCCCGAACCATCCCAGCTGCAGACCATCCTGACCAGCACCGAGCTGAGGCCGGTGACGCTGGTCCCGGAGATCCGGCTGCACCAGGCCAGCGAACCGATGGGCGTGTGGCAGCGCACGGAACTGGCGGCCGGCCGCACCGGTCTGGACCCGCCATTCTGGGCGTTCGCCTGGCCGGGCGGCCAGGCCCTGGCCCGCTACCTGCTCGACCACCCCGAGGCGGTCAAAGACCGGCACGTGATCGACGTTGCCTCCGGCTCCGGGCTGGTGGCCATTGCGGCGGCCATGGCAGGAGCCGCGACCGTGACCGGCTATGACATTGATCCGCTCGCGGCCGCGGCTATCACCATGAACGCCGACGTCAACGGCACGGCGGTCATGGCCGTCTGTGCGGACATCCTGGATGAGGATGACCTTCCCGCCCCGGGCGTCGACGTGATGCTGGTCGCCGACGCCTTTTACGAGCGGGTTCTGGCCGGCCGGGTGATGCGGTTCCTGGAACGAGGCCAGGGCCGCGGAGCCGATGTCCTGGCGGGCGATTTCGGGCGGGCGTATCTGCCGCGAGACCGGCTGAGGGCGCTGGCCGCCTACGACGTTCCCGGCCTGAGCGGCGTGGAAGATAGCGACGTCAAGCGCACGACCATCTGGGCGCCGCTCGGGCTGGGTTTACGGAGGCGAGGTGCGGTTAGGGGAGGGCCAGGGTGACGGGCTTGGCCCGCGGGGGGGCTAGGACGGTGGTGGGGGCGCCGGATTCGCGGACCAGGGTGGTGAAGTGGCCGAGGTCGCCGGTGTTGCCGGCGATCGCGTCGTAGTGCATGGGGATGACGAAGGCGGGACCGACCTCGGCGCAGAGCCAGGCGGCTTCGGTCTCGTTCATGTTGCCGACGATGCCGCGGGATTCGCGCATGTGGTCGCGGCCGTTGATGGGGATCATCAGCACGTCGGGGGCCAGCGTGGACAAGGTGGCGGGAAGTTCGGGATAGAGCAGGCCGTCGCCGGCGTGGTAGAAGCGGATGCCGCCGATGTCCATGACGTAGCCCAGGAACCTGACCGGACCGCCGCCGGAGGAGAACTCGTACACCACGGGCTCGTCGCCGCCGATCCCGTGCAGGGCGGGCACCGGGTGCACGGTCACGTCCCGGTCGTGCAGTTGCTCTCCCGGCACCGCGCCCGCCAGCCGCGCACGGTCGATCCCGCCCCCGGCCGCGATCGCCACCACCGGCAAGGGCACCACGATCCGGGCGGTCGAGTTGACCGCGCAGAACTCGAGCAGGAACGGCAGGTCCAGATGGTCGACGTGCTCGTGCGTGCAGAGCACCAGGGTGATGTCGGCGAAGTCCGCCGGCGCGGCGGGCGGCCGGTAGCGGCGATCGGACCGGTCGGTCAGGAACGGGTCGATCAACACGCGGCTGTCCCCCGCCGCCAGTCTGAACCCGTCCTGGCCGTACCAGGTGAGGGAGGCGAATCGCCCAGGCCGTTCGGCAGAAGGGTTGTTCACGATCTTTAACGGTCGTCGCTGAGGATGGGCTCGGGCAGGGTGCCCGCGTTGTGCTCGAGCAGGCGCCAGCGGTCGCGCCGGCGGCCGACCATCGACCAGGAGCAGTTGGACAGCGGGCCGAGCACGCCGAACAGTTCGTCCGGCATGCCGAGCAGCCGCGACATGCCCAGCCGCAGCGCGGCGCCGTGGCTGACCACCACGGCCAGCCCGGTCGTCATGCCCGGCTCGCCGAGGCCTCCGGCGATGCGGTGCAGCGCGCCGGCCACCCGTTCGGCGACTACGGGGCTCGGCTCGCCGTCGGGCGGGTTCCAGGAGGCGTGCGCGGCCGGGTAGCGGGCGCGGATCTCGGAGTCGGTCAGCCCCTCCCAGCAGCCGCCGTGCCGCTCTCGCAGGTCCTTGTCGAGCGTCACCTCGAGCCCGGTCAGCCGGGCCAGCGCGGCCGCGGTGCTGGCCGCGCGGCTCAGGTCGGAGGAGACGATCAGGTCCGGGCGCAGCCCGGCGAGCAGCCTCGCGGCCCGGTCGGCCTGGACCTGCCCCGTCTCGTCGAGCGGGATGTCACTCTGCCCCTGGAAGCGCCGCTCGGCGTTCCAGACCGTCTGGCCGTGCCGCCACAGCACCAGCCGTACCGCGTCGCTCAGCGGTTCCTCCCTGGATTGACCACCAGTTCCGGCAGCGGGATCTGCGGGCAGTCCTTCCAGATCCGCTCGAGGGCGTAGTACGTACGCTCCTCGGAGTGCTGCACGTGGATCACCACGTCGAGGTAGTCCAAGAGGACCCAGCGGCCCTCCCGCTCGCCCTCGCGGCGGACCAGGCTCGCGCCCGCCTGGCGCATCCGCAGCTCGATCTCGTCGACGATGGCCTTGACCTGGCGGTCGTTCGGCGCCGAGCAGAGCAGGAACGCGTCGGTGATGACTAGCTGGTCGCTGACGTCGTAGGCGATTATGCCGTCGGCTAGCTTGTCGGCCGCCGCCAGCGCGGCGGTCTCCACAAGCTCGACGGCCCTCGGTGTGGCAGTCACGAGTGCTGGCCGGCCTCCTTCAGTAGGCTCGCTGTAACTCTTAGGGTCTCACAGGGGGGTGTCAGCCGCCTTGGCGTACAGGCCGCGTTTGGCGATGTACTGCACCACCCCGTCGGGGACCAGGTACCAGACCGGCTCGTCCGCCGCGACCCGGGCGCGGCACTCGGTCGAGGAGATGGCCAGCGCCGGGATCTCCACCAGGCTTACCTTCCCGGCCGGCAGGCCCACCCCCGACAGCCGGTGTCCTGGCCTGGTACAGCCTACAAAATGCGCCAGGGTGAATAGTTCGTCCACGTCGTGCCAGGTCAGCATCTTAGCCAGCGCGTCGGCGCCGGTGATGAAGAACAGCTCGTCCTGCGGTCCGGCGGCGGCGCGCAGGTCGCGCAGCGTGTCGATGGTGTAGGTGGGCCCGGGCCGGTCGATGTCCACCCGGCTGACGCTGAACTTGGGGTTCGACGCGGTCGCGACCACCGTCATCAGGTACCGGTCCTCGGCGGGCGAGACGGCGCGGTAGTCCTTCTGATAGGGCTCACCGGTCGGCACGAAGACGACCTCGTCCAGCGCGAAGTCATGCGCGACCTCGCTCGCGGCGACCAGGTGGCCGTGGTGGATGGGGTCGAACGTGCCGCCCATCACTCCGATCCGGCGCATGGCTAATGAGCCCTCATGCCGTCGTATCGTACCGGCCTTATGTCGGCTCATCTGGCCGGCGCTGGGGTTTACCATACGAGATATGACTTCAGTTCCTGATCGCGCGCGAGTCCGGCTGCCCGGCATCTCGTCCCGCGCCTACGAGCATCCCGCTGACCGCTCGGCGCTGGTCGCGCTGCGCAAGCTCAGCGGGTTCGACACGCTTTTGCGCAAGCTGTTCGGCCTGTTCAACGAGCGGGCCTTCCGGCTTACCTACCTCGCGAGCGCCGTCCGCGCCTCCGAGCGCCAGTTCCCGCAGATCTACGAGCTGGTCAGGGACGGTTCCTACATCCTGGACCTGGACGAGGTGCCTGAGGTCTACGTGACCCAGAACCCGCTGGTGAACGCCATGGCGCTGGGCCGGGACAAGCCCTTCATCGTGATCACCACCGGCATGGTCAACCTGTACGACCCGGAGGAGCTCCGCTGGGTGGTCGGCCACGAGCTCGGCCACATCCTGTCCGGGCACACGGTCTACCGCACCATGCTGGTGATCCTGCTCCAGCTGGCGTCCCGGGTCGCCTTCCTGCCGATCAGCCTCGGCCTCGGGGCCATCATCTGGGGCCTGGAGGAGTGGTTCCGCAAGTCCGAGCTCTCCTGCGACCGGGCCGGGCTGCTGGCGGGCCAGGACGTGGACGCGGCCCGGCGGGCGCTGATGAAGCTGGCCGGCGGGGCGCAGCTGTCCGAGCTCAACCCGGACGCGTTCCGCGAGCAGGCCCACGAGTACGACGCGGTGCCCGACCTGCGCGACAGCATCCTGAAGATCCTGCAGCTCCAGGGGAACACCCACCCGTTCGCGGTGGTCAGGTTCGCCGACCTGGACTACTGGGCCACGCACGGCGCGTACGAGCGCATCCTGGGCGGCGACTACCCGCGCCGGGACACCGACAGCAGCGCCTCGGTCGGCGAGGAAGTCAGGAATGCGGCCAAGTCCTACCAGGACTCGTGGAACCGCTCCCAGGACCCGCTGATCGGGATCTTCCGCGGCGTGGCCGAAGGCGCGGCGCGAGCCGGCGGCGGGCTCTTCGACCGGCTGCAGAACCGCGGCCCCGGCGGCCCCGGCGGCAGTGGCGGCAGTGGCGGCGGCGACAACTAGAGGATGACCAGGTCGTCGCGGTGCACGACCTCGCGCTCGTATTCCTGGCCTAGCTTGCTCGCCAGCCACTTGGTCGAGCGGCCCATCAGGCCGGGGATCTCGGCGGCGTCGTAGTTCACCAGGCCGCGCGCGACGACCTTATCCTTCTCATCGCAGAGGTTGACCGGATCGCCGGCGTCGAAGGTTCCCTCGACGCCGGTGATGCCGGCCGGCAGCAGGCTGGCGCGTCTGTTGACGACGGCCTCCACCGCGCCGGAGTCCAGGCGCAGGCGGCCGCGGGCCACCGCGGCGTGCTTCAGCCAGAGCAGCCTGGTCGCGGGGCGGCGGCCGCGGGCCGCCGGGAAATAGGTGCCAGCCGGCGCGCCGCTCAGCGCCGCCGCGGCGCTGGCGGCGTCGGCGACCACGGTCGGGATGCCGGCCGCCGACGCGATCATCGCGGCTTCCACCTTGGTGGCCATGCCGCCGATGCCTTGCTTCTCGCCCGGAAGGCTTCCCCCCTGGCCGGCCTGGGCGCCCCGGCCTAGCCTGATTCCGTCCAGGTCGGCTCTTTCGCGGACCTCGGTGATCCGCTGGGCCACGCCGCGGCGCGGATCGCCGTCGTACAGGCCGTCCACGTCGGAGAGCAGGATGAGCGCCCCGGCCCGGGTCACGTGGGCGACCAGGGCGGCCAGCCGGTCGTTGTCGCCGAACCTGATCTCGTCGGTAGCCACGGTGTCGTTCTCGTTGACCACCGGCAGCACGCCCAGCTCCAGCAGCCGGTCCAGGGTGCGCTGGGCGTTGCGGTAGTGAGTCCGGCGCATCAGGTCATCGGCGGACAGCAGGACCTGGCCGGTGCGGATGCCGTGCCGGGCGAAGGCGGCGGTGTACCTGGCGATGAGCAGGCCCTGGCCGACGCTGGCCGCCGCCTGCTGAGTGGCCAGGTCCCGGGGGCGCCGGGACAGCCCGAGCGGGACCAGGCCGGACGCGATCGCCCCCGAGGAGACCAGGACGAGCTGGGTGTTGTCCTGCCTGCGGGCAGCGAGGGCGGCGGCCAGGGCCGTGATTGCCTCGTCGGCGATCTCGCCGTCCGCCGTGGTCAGCGACGAGGACCCCACCTTGACCACGACCCGGAGCGCGGTGGCGATGTCGGGCCGCCCTGCTGGCCCCTGGGCGGCCGCGGTTTCCGGCACGGTCGTCACGGTAACAGCCGGGGGTCGGTGCCGCGGGGGCCGAGGCGCTGCTTAGCGCCCTCGTGGTGGCCGGTGCCCTTGTGCTGGCCGCGCCGGGCGTGCGTGCTGGCGCCGCTGCTCATCGGAGCGGCCGGATCCCAGTCGAATACCACCGCGTCGTCCGGGTCGCCGATCAGGACTTCCGCGCCTGGTTCGGCGCCTGCCTCGGCGAGGGCCTCCTCGACGCCCAGGCGGGCCAGCCGGTCGGCCAGGTAGCCGACCGCCTCGTCGTTGCTGAAGTCGGTCTGCCTGACCCAGCGCTGCGGCTTCTCGCCCTTGATGAGGAAGCTGTCGCCGGTCCTGACCACCTCGAAGCCCGGAGCGTCCGCGGCCTTGACGGTGACCCGGACCCGGACCCGCTCGGCGGGCTGCTCGGCCGGGCGGGCGGCGCGGTCCGCGGCGACCAGCGCCGCCATCGCGAAGCCTAGCTGGCGCAGGCCCTCGCCGGTGGCGGCGGAGATCTCGAAGACCTGGTAGCCGCGGGCCTCGAACTCGGGCTTCATCGCCGCGGCCCGCTCGCGGGCGGCCGGCACGTCGATCTTGTTCAGCGCGATCAGCCGCGGCCTGGTGACGAGCTCCGCGCCGGTCGCGTCGCCGTAGGCGGTCAGTTCCGCCTCGATCGCGGCCAGGTCCGCGGCCGGGTCGCGACCGGGTGCCTCGGTGGCTTCGACGGCGCAGTCGAGCACGTGGACCAGGGTGGAGCAGCGCTCCACGTGCCGGAGGAAGTCGTGGCCCAGGCCCTTGCCCTGGCTGGCGCCCGGGATCAGGCCCGGCACGTCGGCCACCACGAACTGGACGTCGCCGGCCTCGACCACGCCGAGGTTCGGGATCAAGGTGGTAAACGGGTAGTTGGCGATCTTCGGCCGGGCCGCGGACATCGCCGCGATCAGGGAGGACTTACCGGCGTTGGGAAAGCCGACCAAGCCGACGTCGGCTACCGTCTTCAGCTCGAGGATGAGGTCGCGCTGCTGCCCTGGCTCGCCCTTGAGGGCAAACCCGGGGGCCTTGCGCCGCGGCGAGGCCAGCGCCGCGTTGCCCAGCCCGCCCCGGCCGCCTGCGGCTGCGACGAACCGGGTGCCGACGCCGACCAGGTCGGCGAGCACCTCGCCGTCGGCGGTCTTGACCTCGGTCCCGTTCGGCACTCCGATGATCAGGTCCGCACCGTCGGCGCCGGTGCGGTTCGAGCCCTCGCCCTGCCGACCGTTGCCGGCCCGGCGCACCGGGCGGCGGTGGAAGTCCAGCAGGGTGGCCGAGCTCGCGTCCACCTCGAGGAGAACGTCACCGCCGCGCCCGCCGTTACCCCCGTCCGGGCCGCCGAGTGGCTTGAACTTCTCCCGGTGAATCGAGGCGCAGCCGTGCCCGCCGTGGCCAGCCTGTACCTGCAGCGTGACCCGGTCGGCGAACTCCGCCACGATGTTCCTCTCCTCATGCATGAGAAAGGCGGGCCAGGTGCCTGGCCCGCCTTCTGGTCCTGCTCTTTGCGTACCTTTGGCGAGCCTATGCCGGGGGCTCAGCCGGGACGATGTTCACGGCCCTGCGGCCGTGCCGCATAGCGAACTCGACTTTGCCCTCGACCAGCGCGAACAGCGTGTCGTCGCCGCCGCGGCCGACGCCCTCGCCCGGGTGGAAGTGCGTGCCGCGCTGGCGGACGATGATCTCGCCCGCGTTCACGAGCTGGCCGCCGTAACGCTTGACGCCGAGGCGCTGGGCCTTCGAGTCGCGGCCGTTGCGGCTGGATGACGCGCCCTTCTTGTGTGCCATCTCAGTCCTCCTCCACCTTGGTGGTCTTGGCCCCGGCGGCGCTCTTGGCCGCGGCGGCGCTCTTGGCCGCGGTTGCCTTGGCTCCGGTGCTCTTGGCTTCGGTGCTCTTGGCTTCGGTGCCGATGCCGGTGATCCGGACCTGGGTGTACCGCTGCCGGTGGCCTAGGCGCCGCCGGTAACCGGTCTTGTTCCGGTAGTGGATCATGTTGATCTTGGGGCCTGCCGCGTCACCGACGATGTCCGCCGTGACCTGATAGCGGCCGACCTCGGCGGGATCGCTGATGACCCGGTCCCCGTCTACCACCAGTAGGGCCGGGAGCGTAATGCTCGAGCCGACCTCGCCAGGCAGCTTGTCGACGGTGACGACCTCGTCCAGCGCGACCTTTTCCTGGCGGCCGCCGCAGCGCACAATCGCGTACACCCGAGAACTCTCTCTTTCCTTGCGCTTTCCTAGCGTGCCTCGGAACTCCGGTGTCTCCACGGCGGGCTCGCTTGAACGTGCACACGGGGCCCGCGCAGCGGGCAACTCCCGACCGCTAAGGCTACCAGACCTCGGCGCCTACACGAACCCGACTCGTTCGGCATGTTGATTGTCGCCGGCTGTCGGCGTGGACGCCTCCGATGTCCGGTTCCACAGCTCGACCGGCCGTTTGCTCCACCGGAGCGCCGATATCTGGGAGTTTTTGGGCTCCCGGGAGGTCTTGGGGGGCTACGGAGGCTGTCGCACGATCGATCCCCGGGCCGGTCCCCGCCTCCACCACCCGAACTGAGGCCGCCTCAGCCCGCGCTCGCCACTGCATTCCCACCCATCCCCCTCTCCCCGTCCGCACCGTCCCATGTGTCCCCGAAAGTCAATGAACGTGGCGTTCTACCCCAAAGAATCATTAGAGTGCCACGTTCATTGACTTTCGCGGCGCGTCCACGCCACCTGGCTAGGGACCGGTATGGGTGGAATTTGCTGGTTGGCGAGGGAGGGGCGGTGAGGGGCTGCGGCTCAGGCGGCGCCGTCCTGGGCTTGTGGTACGGCTGCGGGCTCGGCTACCTCGGGTGCTGATGTCGCTGGGGCTGCTGGCGTACCGGAGGCTGCTGAGGCGCCTGAGGGCTTGCGGCGACGGCGGCGTCCGCTGCCGGAGCGCGTGGGCTCATCCGGGGCGGCCGGCGCCTCGCTGCTGTCCTGGGCGCTGGGCGCCTGGCCATTGCCCTGGGCGTTGTCCTGGGTGCTCGCGGCCGGGGCGTCTGGGACGATGGCATCGGCCTCGGGGGTGGCGGCGGGCGGGAGGATCTCGGCCGGGCGGGAGCGGGCCGCTACCGAGGCCGGGCTGGCGATGGAGGCGGGAGCCGGAACCCGTCCGCCATTGCCACGGCCGTGGGTGTGGTGCGAGGCGTGGGTGTCGGCGTCGGTGTCGGCGTCGAAGGTGAGGATGACGCCGCGGCCGTTGCAGCACTCGCACGGCGTCGAGAAGGCCTCGAGCAGGCCCGCGCCCACCCGCTTCCTGGTCATCTGGACCAGGCCGAGCGAGGTCACCTCGGCGACCTGGTGCTTGGTCCGGTCCCGGGCCAGGCATTCGAGCAGCCTGCGCAGCACCAGTTCCCTGTTGCTCTCGAGCACCATGTCGATGAAGTCGATGACCACGATGCCGCCCACGTCGCGCAGCCTGAGCTGGCGGACGATCTCCTCTGCGGCCTCGAGGTTGTTCCGGGTGACGGTCTCCTCCAGGTTCCCGCCCTGCCCGGTGAACTTGCCCGTGTTGACGTCGATGACCGTCATCGCCTCGGTCTTGTCGATGACGAGCGACCCGCCGCTCGGCAGCCAG
Source organism: uncultured Actinomycetes bacterium (assembly GCA_963769715.1). GTDB lineage: Bacteria > Actinomycetota > Actinomycetes > Streptosporangiales > Streptosporangiaceae > Palsa-504. The sequence continues at coordinate 185,003 of CAVYNE010000029.1, read as the reverse complement.
ACCTTGCGCTCGAGCGCCTTGGCCAGCTGCTCGTCGATGCGATACTCGGCGAACGCGTCCCGGTCGCCCTGCCAGCGGCTGATCCGGTCCTCCAGGTGCGGCGCGACGTACTTGACGTACTCGTCCACCACGTCCCAAGCCTCGTCGCCGGACACCACGAGCTTGCCGAAGTCCTCGTTGAACACGTCCCTGATGACGCGGATGGTCAGGTCAGGCTCGCTGTAGAGCAGCGCGGGGGCGCTGGCCGTCTTGGCCTTCTTCTCGATCGCCTCCCACTGGGCGGCGAGCCGGGTGACGTCCCGGGCCAGCTCCTCCTCGGCCGCACCCTCAGCCGCGGTGCGGACGATGACGCCGGCGTTCTCGGGCATCACCTTCTTCAGGATCTGCTTGAGCCGGTTGCGTTCGGTGTCGGGCAGCTTGCGGCTGATGCCGGTCATGGACGCGCCGGGCACATAGACCAGGTAGCGACCGGGCAGGCTGACCTGACTGGTCAGCCGGGCGCCCTTGTGGCCCATCGGGTCCTTGGTGACCTGCACGATCACCGACTGGCCCGGCTTGAGCGCCGACTCGATCCGCTTGGGCTGGCCCTCCAGCCCGCTGACGTCGAAGTTGACCTCGCCGGCGTAGAGCACCGCATTGCGGCCCTTGCCGACGTCGACGAAGGCGGCCTCCATCGACGGCAGCACGTTCTGGACCTTGCCCAGGTAGACGTTGCCGACGTAGGACTGATGGCTGGACCGGTTCACGTAGTGCTCGACCAGCACGCCGTCTTCGAGCACGGCGATCTGGGTACGGTCCTTGCGCTGGCGGACCACCATCGAACGCTCGACCGACTCGCGGCGGGCGAGGAACTCGGACTCGGTGATGACCGGCGGGCGGCGGCGGCCGGTTTCCCGGCCTTCGCGGCGCCGCTGCTTCTTCGCCTCGAGCCTGGTGGACCCCCGGACCGACCGCACGTCGTCGCTGGCGTTCGGCTCGCGGACGTGCACCACGGTGTCCGGCGGGTCGTCAGGGGTCAGCGAGTCCGGGCCGGCCACGCCCTCGGGCGAACCGCGGCGGCGCTTGCGGCGGCGCCGGCGCGCGGTGCCGCCCGCGCCCTCGGCGTCGTCCTCGGCCAGACCGCTGGCGTCGGCGTCCCCGTTGCCGTCCGCGGTTCCCGCCGACGCGGACCCCTCCGCGCCGGCCGACGTGTCCGCCCCGTCCCTGGCTGCCCCGTCCCTGGCTGCCCCGTCCCTGGCTGCCCCGTCCCTGGTCGCGCTGGTCCGGCGGCTGCGGGTGCGCGAAGACGAGCGCCTGGCCCCCTGGGCCTCCGGCTGGCCGTCGGCGTTCGCCGCGCCCGGCTGGACCCCTTGGCCCCCTTGAGCCGCCTGTGTGTCCTGGGTTCCCTCACCAGCCTGGGTTTCCGACTGGCCGTCGCCGGCTTCCGCCGCGGCGTCCTGGTCGGCGTTCCTGCCCCGGCCGCGGCTCGGTCGCCGCCGGCGGCGGCGACCCGCCGCCGCGCCGTCGTCATCGTCGCCGAAGCTACCGCTCCCGTCGGCGTTCCCGCTGGTCCCGGTGGGCGCCGGGGAGGCGCCCGCCTGGCCAGGCGACGCGGGCTCGGGCCGAACGGACTCGGGCGGCGCCGTCGGCGGCTGGAACACCACCTGCGGCGGCTGGAACACCGCCGCGGGCACGGCCGGGTTCAGCTCGCCGGCACCACGCCCGCCCGTGGCGTTGTCATTGAATTCTCTGTCGTACAGCTCGCTCTCGAGCATTCGGGCAATCTCCAGTCAGGCTCCCGGGCGCGCGGTATCGCGGCGTTCCGCTAACTGGCGGCGTTCCGCGACGCACCCGCACACCGCACGGGAGCACGTTGTAAACGAAGGCCCAGGCGGAGCCGCGCTGGCGGTCCTGGGTCCGCGCGGTTACCGCGCGAGCCCGACAGCACCGAGCCTCGTAACCTATCTCTGTCTTGTTGGGTACGGCTCCCTGGCACCACCGCATCGCCGTCATGACCCCTTCTCCCCAGTCAACAGGGCTTCCCTGGTCAGCAGGGCCCGCGGGCCCTGCGCCATCCGGGTGGTCATGGGTGGCGAAGACGGAATGATGCCGACCTGTTCGCGCAGCGCGGTCAAGATATCCTCGGGCCGCACGGCAGGCGCCGTATGCAGAACAACCATTCGAAGAATGGCACAATCTTCGAGGCCTGTCACGGCGGCACGCTGGCCGCCGTCAGGATCAGCCGTGGTCGGTCCCATATCAACAACGTTCATCTCGACCACGGCCGCGCGGGCATCCAGCCGTCGGACGCCCTTGTCCGTGAGACGCTCCACCGGCGCCTCGCCCAGGGTGAGAAAACCCGCGACGGCCCGCTGCGCCGCCGCCGGTCCCACGCCCGGTAGAACCACTCGCCACTGCGATGCTTCCAAGTGGCCAAAGGCAGTGCCGGCCCCCTTGCCAACATCTTCCGTGACGTCGATCACATCAATCCCATCAGGCAGTGCCGCGTCGAGCCGCTGGCACACCTGCGTCTCATCCTGCCGGTCGGTCAGCCCGAGGCTGAGATACTCAGCCTCGCTCGCTACACCGGTCGGAGCACCGCCCGCATAGGAAATCTTCGGATGCGGCGTGAACCCGGCAGAATAAGCGATCGGCAGACCCGCCTTGCGCACTCCCCGCTCGAAAGCACGCGCCACGTCCCTGTGGCTGGCAAAACGCATCTTTCCACGCTTAGCATACCGGACCACCAGATGCTGCACCGCAGGCCTGGTGGGTGCCGGTGCCGCCACGCTACCTCCCGCCCACTACGGGAAGCAGCCGCCTCCCGTCAAGGCGCTCTCCCGTCGGGCCCACCTGGATCTCGGTACCCATGGCCGGACAAACCCCACATTCATAACACGGAGTCCAGCGGCAATCTTCCACCTCTGCCGCGACCCCTGAACCCTCGGAAGCGATGGAGTCCTGCCAGTCCTGCCACAGCCAGTCGCGGTCAAGACCCGCGTCCAGGTGATCCCAGGGGAGCACCTCGCTGTAATCACGTTCGCGCGTAGTATACCATGCAAGGTCCACCGGCTCCCCGGCCAGGGCCGTCTCGGCGCACCGCTGCCAGCGTTCGAACGAGAAGTGCTCGCTCCACCCGTCGAACCGCGCGCCGTCCCGCCAGGCCGCCAGGATCACGCCCCCCACGCGGCGGTCACCGCGGGAAAGCAGGCCCTCGATGAGGCCGGGCTGCCCGTCGTGATAGCGGTACCCGATCGCCTTGCCGTAGCCGCGGTCCGCGCGCAGCGCGCCGCCGAGCGCGCGCAGCCGGGCGTCCACCACCTCGGGCGCGCACTGCGCCGCCCACTGGAACGGCGTGTGGGGCTTGGGCACGAAGCCGCCGATCGACACGGTGCACCTGATGTCGCCCCGCCCGGCGGCCTTCCGGCCCGCCGCGATGACCTTGCGGGCTAGCTGCGCGATGGCCAGCACGTCCTCGTCGGTCTCGGTCGGCAGCCCGCACATGAAGTACAGCTTCACCTGGCGCCATCCGCTGGCGTAGGCCGTGGTGACGGTTCTGATCAGGTCCTCTTCTGTGACCATCTTGTTGATCACCTTGCGCAGCCGCTCGGACCCGCCCTCCGGGGCGAACGTCAGCCCGGACCTGCGCCCGTTCCGGCTCAGCTCGTCGGCGAGGGTCACGTTGAAGGCGTCGACCCGGGTGGAGGGCAGCGACAGCCCGACGTTGGTCCCCTCGTAGCAGTCGGCCAGGTCGACGGCGATCTCGTTGATCTCGCTATGGTCGGCGCTGGACAGCGAGAGGAGCCCGACCTCGTCGAAGCCGCTGGCCGCCACGCCGTTCGCGACCATCGAGCCGATCGTGGTGATGGACCGCTCCCGCACCGGCCTGGTGATCATTCCGGCCTGGCAGAACCGGCAGCCCCGGGTGCAGCCGCGGAAGATCTCCACGCTGTACCGCTCGTGCACGGTCTCCGCGACCGGGACGATGGGCTGGCGCGGATAGGGCCACGCGTCCAGGTCCATCACGGTGTATTTCGAAACTACGGACGGAACGTCGGGCCGATTCGGAACTACTTTTGAAATCCTGCCGTCGGAATGGTACGCTACGTCGTAAAAACGAGGAACATACGCCACCGTCGAGAGCCGGAGCAGCAAGCCATCCCGCCCTCCTGGCTGCCCGGCCTGCTTCCAGTCGCGAACCAGGTCCGTGATCGCGAGCACGGCCTGCTCACCGTCGCCGAGGACTACCACGTCGAGGAAGTCCGCCACCGGCTCGGGGTTGAACGCGGCGTGGCCCCCGGCGATCACCAGAGGATGCACCAAGGTCCGTTCGGCCGAGAAAAGAGGAATGCCCGCCAGGTCGATCACGGTCAGGAGGTTCGTGTACGCCATCTCGGTGGCGAAGCTCACCCCGAGCACGTCGAAGGCGCCGACCGGCCGGTGCGCCTCCAGGGTGAACTGGGGCACGCCGTTCTCGCGCATCAGCGCCTCGAGGTCGGGCCACACGGTGTAGGTGCGTTCGGCGAGCACGCCCGCACGCTCGTTCAGCACCTCGTAGAGGATCTGGATGCCCTGGTTGGGCAGCCCGACTTCGTAAGCGTCCGGGTAGCACAGCGCCCACCGGACATCCGCGCTGTCCCAGTCCTTGGTAACTGAGCCCACCTCGCCGCCGACGTACTGGATGGGCTTGCGCACGCGTGGCAGCAGCGGCTCAAGCGCTGGGTACACCGATTCGACAGGCATCAGACCAGAGTATCCGAACGGGCCGGGCTGCCCGCGGCCTCGTCGCGGCATGCCCGTCGGGACCGCCGCGGCATGCCCGTCGGGACCGCCGCGGGCCGCATGATCCAGGTGAGCGGCGAGGTCGGCAGCTTCCCGGTCCCGGCCGGGGCGAACGTAGCCGAGAACGTCGCCAGCAGCCAGGAGACCGTCATCATCTTCGGCACGATCACCCCAGCCAAGGTGTCGAGCTTCTACGCCCGGGCGCTACCGCAGGCCGGCTACACGGTCACCACCAACTCGGTGGTCAGCCAGTCCGGCAACACCGTAGCGTTCATCCAGTTCACCGGTCACGGCTTCCAGGGCAACATCGACGCGCTGTCCAAGTTCACCGACTCCACCGTGAGCGTGGCCGGGCTGGGCCACAAGAACGTGACCACGATCACGTTCATGCCGAAGTAGGGCAGCCGCCGGGCCGCGTCACTCGAAGATTATGCGGCGGCGGTGGACGGACTGGAGCAGGCCGATGGCGATCATGTCGGCGAAGACGGCGGAGCCGCCGTAGGAGACGAAGGGCAGCGGGAGGCCGGTGATCGGCATGATGCCGATCGTCATGCCGATGTTCACGAACGACTGGAACGCGAACCACATCGCGATGCCGGACGCGACCAGCAGGCCGAACAGGTCGTCGGCCCGGGTGGCGATCCGCAGCGCCCGGATTATCACCACGCCAAGCAGGAAAACGATCACGATGGTGCCGGTGAAGCCGAGTTCCTCGCCGGCCACGGTGAAGATGAAGTCGGTCTGCTGGGACGGGACGAAGTTGCCCGCCACCAGATGGCCGTGGAACAGGCCTTCGCCGAACATCCCGCCGGAGCCGACCGCGATCTTGGCCTGGGCCGCGTTGTAGCCGGCACCGGCCAGGTCGGCGGACGGGTGCAGGAAGGAGGTGAACCGGGTGAGCTGGTAGGACTTCAGCAGGTGCAGGCCGCCGGCCGCGGCCACCGTCACGGCCACCAGGCCCGCGAGCGCCGCGATGATGCGCAGCCGCAGGCCGGACAGCACGATCATGGTGGTGGTCACCACGACGAGCACCAGGGCTACGCCGAGGGCCGGCTCGATCACTACCAGGCCGATCAGCGGCGCGGCGCAGGCCAGCGCGAGCAGCAGCGAGCGGACGCCGGGGCCGCCGGAGACCCCGGGGCGGGCCTGGCTGAAGATCATCGCCACCCCCAGGATCAGCGCGACCTTCGCGAACTCCGACGGCTCGACCTGGAAGCCGCCGGGCAGCGAGATCCACGCGCGCGCGCCGTTGATGTCGGAGCCGATCGGGGTGAGCACGGCCAGCAGGGCGAGCATGGTCGCGCCGTAGAAAAACGGCACCCAGGTCCGCAGCTGCCTGGTGTCGACGAGGCTGACCGCGGCCATCAGGACCAGCCCGATCACCACGTTGAGCAGCTGCTTCTTCAGGTAAGTGCGCGGGTCCTGGCCCGCCGCGAGCAGGCCGGGCTGGGTGGCCGACCAGACCAGCAGGGTGCCGATGGCGCTCAGCCCGAGCACCACCACGACCAGCAGCCAGTCCATGTGCCGCAGCGGGGAGTTCCTGGCGAACGCCCGGGCCAGCAGGGACCGCGGGCGGCGGCCGGAGAACACCCCCGGCCGCGGCGTGGTCAGACCGCGCGCGGTGTAGCTCGTGCTCCGGCCCAGCATCACTTCCCCTTGGTGTAGCCGGACGGCGCGGTGATCGTCCCGGTCGAGGAGATCCGCGGCGGCGAGGACGGCACCTGGCCGCCGGGCACGGCCGCCTGGTGTCCCTCGAGACCGAAGATGCCGTCCCAGATCTGCCGGACCGCGGGCGCCGCCACGTCGGCGCCGTAACCGGAGTCGGGGACCATGACCAGGACCACGTACTTCGGGTTGTCGCACGGCGCGAACGAGGCGAACACCGAGGTCGCGTTCTGGCCGAACAGCTGGGCGGTACCGGTCTTGCCCGCCACGCAGACCTGGTTCAGCGGGAAGCCGCCGAAGGCGCCGGCCGCGGTGCCCTGGGTCACCACGCCGGCCAGCGCGCTGCGGATGTAGGACAGCGTATATCCGGACACGGGCAGGTGGCGGACGACCGGCGGGTTGATCCGCTGGACCACCTGGCCGGTGACCGGCGAGACCAGCGCCTCGCCGATCCGCGGGCTGTACAGCGTGCCGCCGTTGGCCAGCGCCACGTAGGCGTTGGCGAGCTGGAGCGGGGTGACGGTTACGTAGCCCTGGCCGATCGCGGCGATGGCCGCCTGACCCGGCTCCCATACCCACCCGCTCTGGCAGTCCTGGTACTCGATCTGCTGCACGTAGCTGCCGTACTGGCGTCCGTTCTTGCACCAGTCCTGACCGGTGTGGGCGTTGTCCTTCCACAGGTAGTACAGCCACTGCCTGGTCGGGATGGATCCGGCCGACTCGGCGGGCAGGTCGACGCCGGTGTTCTGCCCGAAGCCCCAGGCCAGCTCCATCTGCTGCATCTTCTGCACCGGCGCGTTCGGCGACCTCACCGAGTTGGCCTTCACGTCGTCGGCGAGGTACATGTCGTAGCCGAGGTTGTAGTACACCGTGTCGCAGGACTGGATGAGGGCCGTGGCGAACGTCATGTCGCCGAGGCTCGGCTCGCCGTCGTTGCCGAAGGTCTGGCCGCCGATGGTGACCGAGCCGGGGCAGTTGTACAGGCCGTTCAGCGGGTACCCGGCCGCGACCGCGGCGGCGGTCGAGGTGACCTTGAACGTGGAGCCGGGCGCGTACTGGCCCTGGGTGGTCCAGTTGATGATCGGCTCCCCGTCGGCAGGGCCGAACAGCGCGTTGAACTCCTGCTGGGAGATGCCGCCGGTCCATACGCTCGGGTTGTAGTCCGGGTAGCTGGCCATGGCCACCACCCGGCCGGTGGTCGTCATCACGACCGCGGCGCCCTGGTTGGCGTTGTTCCCCGACGCGCGCGACCGGGCGATGGCACCGTTGAGCGCGTTCTGGGCGTCGGTCTGGATCTGCGCGTTGAGGCTGGTCACGAGGTCGTCACCGTTAACCGGCGGGGTCTGGCTGACCGCACCGGTGACGTCCCCCGCGGCGTTGACCGACACCACCTGGGTGCCCGCCTGGCCGCGGAGCTGGCTGTCGTACTGGGCTTCCAGGCCGGCCTGGCCGACCAGGTCCACGCCGGAGAAGCCAGTCACCGGCAGGTGCCTGCTGGCGATCTCCTGCGGGGTGATCGGCTGCAGGTAGCCGAGGACCTGAGCCGGGTTGGCCCCGTCCGGCTGCGGATAGTTGATCACCGGCTGCACCTGCGCGGTCACCCCGGGGAACTGCTTCTGCTCCTCCATCACCTGCAGTGCTACCCGGTCGGAGACGTTCTGGTCCACCGGGATGGGCTGGTAGGGCGAACCGGCCCAGCAGGGCTGCGGGACACCCGCAGTGCACAGCCGCGTCTTTTCTGTCAGCAGCTGGTAGGAGATTCCGAGCAGCGGGGCCAGTCGGTGCAGCACCGGCGCGGCGCCACCGGGCTGCTGGGACAGGTTCATCATGTCCACCGAGACGACCAGGGCGGTGTGGTTGGTTACCAGCCGGTTCCCCACGTCGTCCAGGATCTGGCCGCGGACCGCGGGCACGATCACGTCCCTGGTCTGGTTCGCGGCGGCGAGCTTGGTGAACGCGGTGTTGTTCATCACCTGCAGGTACCAGAGCCTGCCGCCCAGCGAGACCAGCATGGCGGCGGCCACCACGTAGAGCACCAGCAGCCGACGGCGCGACGACACGTTCATCGGTAACCTCCTGTCCGCCATCTCCGCTTCGGCTTCGGACGGGGCATGCGCAGCCGGGTAGACCCAAAGACCCCGAATCGCCCGGCGCGTGCCGCCTTCAGCCGGGGCGTGCCCGGGCCGGCCCAGACCCGAGAACCCCGGCCCATCCTGCGGCGGCCGAATGCCCCCCGGCCCAGCGAGGTCCGACGCGAGGAAGCGCCGCGGAGCCAGCCCCGGCCCGGGGACTTCGGCCCGGCCGAACCGCGCAGGGCGCCGGTGAGCCGGGTGAGCGAGCCGCCCCGGGAAAGCCGGGGAGCACGTCCGGCCAGCCCGCCGCCCGCGGAACGCATCAGGTTGCCCCGGTGCCGGAGGGGTGACGACCGGCCGAGGGGCGCCGGGCGGCCGAACTGGGACGACGAGCGGCCGAGGGCCGAACTCAGGCCCCGGGCGGAGGAGGGGCTGAACACCGAGCCGCCGAGCAGGGACCGGCCCATGCTCGAGCTGGCGAACCTGGAGCCGCCCAGCCCCGAACCGCGCAGCGCGGAGCCGCCGAGGCTGGCGCCACCGAGCAGCGAGCCTCCGAGCACGCCCTCCCGGCGCCTGCCGCCGAACTTGACTTTGGACGCGGCCGCGCCGTGGCCGTCGCGGTAGGCGGCTACCGAGGTCCTCGGCCGCGCCTGGCCCAGCTTGAGCCGGGGTTCACGCCGGATCGCGCCCTGGTTCGCGCCAGGCACCGGGGTCCGCGCCTGGCTGGCCGACCAGCCGACCCGCCGTCCCTCGCCACGCGCGCCCGCCAGGCGCAGCGCCGCCGCGACCGCATACAGCACGAACGGGCACAGCAGTATGTCGTAGGCCACGGCGGCTGGGAGCACGTTTCTGATCGCCGGCCAGGTGACCCGGGGGTCGCTGAGCATGACGCCGAGCAGAGCCGCCAGAATCTCGCCGCAGACGGCGCCGCCCGCCGTCACCAGGATCTCGAACAGCGCCGTATGGCCCTGCTCCGCGGCATCGCCGGAGGGGTCGTCGGCCAGCAGCCCGCAGGCGTACCCGATCAGGCAGAACACCAGCGCGTCTTGGCCAACGAAGTGGCTGCCCGGCGGTGCGACGTCCAGCGCGAGGCCGGCCCAGAATCCGGTCAGCATACCGGTCAGCGGCCCCCCGGCCAGGGCCAGTGCCGCCACTGCGAGCAGCACCAAGTTGGGACCGGCGCCCCCGGGGAACGCGATCCGGTCCACGACGGTCAGCTGGACGATGACCGTGACGGCGACCACGACAAAGGAGATAAGCCCGCGCACATCAGCCCCCGCCTGTGGCAGACGCGGAGGCGGGGGTAGCCGGGGTGATGGCGGAGTTAGCCGGAGACAAGGTGCCGGACGGGCTAGGGGTGACGGTGACCGTGACCGTCGGCGCGGGGCGCGGCAGCACCGAGACCCTCGGGTTGTGCCGCGGTACCTGTACCACCACGCCGACGACGCCGAGGGCAGTGAAGTTGACGTAGGGCTGCACCATCGCGGTCTGGGTGAGCGACCCCGCGCTGCTGCTGATCGAGACGATTGTGCCGACGGGCACGCCGGGCACCTCGGGTTGGTCGCCCACCGAGGCGTAGGTGAGGACCTGCTGACCGGGCCGCAGCACCACGTTCGCGCCGAACAGGCTCAGCCGTAGCAAGGCGGATCCGGACATGGACTTGCCCGTTCCGGTCACGTCGCCGATCTCGCCGCCGCCCGCCATCTGTACGCCCACCACGGACGAAGCGTCGTTGGCGAGCAAGACGGTCGAAGTGTCCGCGCTCACCTGGGTGACCGTACCCACGAAACCCGAACCGTTGAGCACGGTCTCGTTCGGCCTGATGCCGTCTTTACTGCCCGCGTCCAGCGTGACCGTGTCGGAGAAGTCGCCCCCGGCCGCGATGACGCTGGCGTCCACGATGTGGTAGGCGCCGGCATCGATCTGAAGCAGCTGGGCCAGCTGCTTCTTCGCCGCCTGGCTCAGCTGGGCCGCGCTGAGCTCGGCGCGCAGCTCGGCGTTCTGCCGTTGCAGGGTGGCGACGTTGTTCTGCGCCGAAGGGCCGCCCTTGATCGAGTCGAACAGGCTGGCCACCGGGTCAGTCACGTCATGCGTGATCCGCTCGATGGGCCCGAAGATTCCGGCGCCCACGTTTCGGGCCGGCGAGGCGCCGCCGTCCCTGAAGTCCAGCGTGATCAGGACGATCGCGACGACCAGGAGCACGCCAAGAACCAGGCGAGTACGCCGGTTGTCGCGCACAGCAGCTCCTCATCGGCCCGCCGCGACCGTGCGGCGGAGTTTTAAGGGTCTAACGGACGACGCCGCCCTTAGCGCCTGGAGTCGGGTACCAGTACCTGACGCAGGGTATCGAAGTCCTCGACGCACTTCCCGGTGCCGAGCACCACGGAGTCGAGCGGGTTGTCCGCGACCTGCACGGGCATCCCGGTATCCTCCCGGATTCGTGACTCTAGTCCCCGCAGCAGAGCTCCGCCGCCGGTCAGCGCGATACCACGGTCCATCACGTCTCCGGCTAGCTCGGGCGGGCACTTGTCCAGCGTGTTCTTAACCGCGTCGACGATCAGGTTGACCGGCTCCTCGATCGCGCGGCGCACCTCGGCGGCGGAGATCACCACCGTCTTCGGCAGGCCGCTGACGAGGTCCCGTCCTCTGATCTCGGCGTGGGGCTCATCCGCCGCGGGGAACGCGGAGCCGAGGGCCATCTTGATCTCCTCGGCGGTCCGCTCACCGAGCATCAGCGAGTACTCCTTTTTCGCGAACGTGATGATGGCCTGGTCCATCTCGTCGCCGCCGATCCTGATGGACTGGGAGGTGACGATGCCGCCCAGCGAGATTACCGCCACCTCGGTGGTACCGCCGCCGATGTCGACGACCATGTTGCCGGTCGGCTCGTGGATCGGCAGTCCGGCGCCGATCGCCGCCGCCATCGGCTCCTCGATGATGTAGACCCGGCGCGCGCCGGCCTGGTGGCCCGCCTCCTTGACCGCGCTCTGCTCCACGCCCGTGATCCCGCTCGGCACGGCCACCACGAGCCTCGGTTTGGCCAGGTGGGTGCGCCGGTGGATCTTCTGGATGAAGTACCGCAGCATCCGCTCGGTCACGTCGAAGTCGGCGATCACGCCGTCCTTGAGCGGGCGCACCGCCACGATGTTGCCCGGGGTCCGGCCGATCATGCGTTTAGCCTCGACGCCCACCGCGACGATCTGGCCGTTGTTGGTGTTGAGCGCCACTACCGAAGGCTCGTTCAGTACGATGCCGCGGCCACGCACGTAGACCAGCGTGTTCGCAGTGCCGAGGTCGACCGCCATGTCACGGCCGAGGAAGTTCAGCGCGTTGCTCATCGGGAACGGGAACCTTCCGCGGGCTTTTGGATCTTTGGAACTACCGAGGGGACCGCTCCGATGGAGCCGCCATAGTGTTCTTATCTGGAAACGGTCACGTCGGCTAGACGGGTTCCGGGACGAGGAGCTCGAACTCTCCCCGGGCCTGTCTACCTCGCGATCCCGGCCCGTAGCGTCTTATCAGGACGACAGCGTGTTCTGGCAACGACGCTCCTTCACCGGGGCACAGACTGCTCGCCGCGGTCGACAATGCGATTCGCTACTGGCGCTAGCTTACCCGTGATCGAGGGTGCCCCCTGCCCCGGGACCGGCGCGCGGCCCGCGGTACAATCTGGCCCGCCACCCGGCTTGGCACCCCTCCGGCGGCCTGGAGTGCAGGCCAGGGCCACTGCGACGGCGCCGGTGATCGCCGCCGCGTCCAGGGCCCGGTGGCCCGCCGCCGTCACCAGCGCGGCGTGCACCGCGGGCCCGGTCCGCGCACCAGTGAGCGCGCGCAACTGCACGACCCCCGCAGCACGGCCAGCAGACGGCCCGACGGGGCGGCGAGTCCGGCCAGGTCCAGGGCCGCGAGGCCGACGGCCGCCACGGCCAGGCCGATCGCGGTCGTGGCCCGGGCGTGCGGCCGCCTGGTCGCCCCGGCCAGGGCCGCCCCGCACAGGGCCGCCGCCAGGGCGAGCGCTGTGCCGGTCAGCCACGGATAGGGATGCAGCGCCGCGTACCAGCCGCCGGAGCTGACCCGGTGGCGCATCAACTCGGGCGCGGCCGACAACCCCGCTACCGTGAACGCCGCCCACCAGCCAGCGAGGAGCCCCTGCTTTGACCGGCGCTGCTTAAGGGGCCGGCGGGTGCGGGTGGGGCTTGGCGGGCGGGCCGGCGGACTGGGGGTTGGGAGTTTCGTGGCGGCGGACCAACCAGATGCCGGTGACCCAGAGCGCGGCGAAGATCACGCCGAGGACGTACATCGCGGGCACCACGACACCAGCGGCGATGACCAGCACTTGCAGCACGGTGCCCGCCCACAGCGCCCAGCCCATCCGCGGCCGCCCGACCACCCCGCCGATGAGCAGGGCGCAGACGGCCAGGCCACCGCCGATCCCGCCGGCCAGGCCGCGGTTCGCGTGCTCGCCGACGATGGCGACCGGGATCGCGAGTCCGATGACGATGGCTTCCATGATCAGCACCGTGCCGCACAGCTGCCTGATGCCCTTCCCCTCCAGGGGTATGCCGAGCCCGCTCATGACAGCTCGGCGGCCGTGAACGGGTGGCGGGAGGGCTGGCTGGCCGACGGCTCCGGCGGCAGTTCGCCGCCTGCCGGACCGAGCAGCCTGCGGGCGTCGCCCGCGGTGATGACGGATCCGGTGATCAGCACGCCGCCGGTGCCCGGCCCGGTTTCCTCGACGGCCTCGTCCGCGAGCGTGACCGCACTATCGATCGCGTCATCGAGCCGGTCGGCCCGGGCGACCCGTTCCTCGCCGAAGATCTCGGCCGCCAGTTCCGCGGTCTCGCCGGGATCCATCGACCGCTCGGAGGAGTTGCGGGTCACCACGACGTCGGTGAGCAGCGGCTCGAGTTCGGCGAGCATGCCCGCCACGTCCTTGTCGCCGCTGGCCGCGAAGACGCCGGTCAGGTGGCTGAAGGTGAACGACTCCTGTACGGCGGCCACGGTCGCGGCCATCCCGGCCGGGTTGTGCGCGGCGTCGATGATGATGGTGGGGCTGCGTCTGATGACCTCCAGCCGGCCGGGCGAGGTGACCTTCGCGAACGCCTCCCGGACCAGGTCGGCGTCGAGCCCGGCCGATCCGTGGACGTCCTCGTCCGAGACCCCGGCGAACGCCTCGACCGCGGCCAGCGCACAAACCGCGTTACCCGCCTGGTGCACGCCGAAAAGCGGCAGGAAGACGTCTTCGTAGGTACCGCGCAGGCCGCGCAGCACGAGCTGCTGCCCGCCGACCCCGGGCTCACGGCTGAGCACGCCGAACTCCACGCCCTCCCGCGCTACCGTCGCGCCCACCTCGACCGCGTACCTGAGCAGCACCTCGGCGGCGGCGAGCGGCTGCTGCGCCAGCACCGCGGTCGCGCCGGGCTTGATGATGCCGGCCTTCTCCCCCGCGATCTCCTCGAGCGTGTCACCGAGCAGCCTGGTGTGATCGATCGAGATCGGGGTGATGACCGCCACCACGCCGTCGGCGACGTTGGTGCAGTCGAGCCTGCCGCCCACGCCGACCTCGAGGACAACCACGTCGACCGGGGTGTCGGCGAAGATCGCGAAGGCCATCCCGGTCAGCACCTCGAAGAAGGACATCGCGGCCGGGTGCCGTTCGTCCACTAGTTGCACGTACGGGAGGATCTCCTCGTACGCCGCGACGAACCGCTCGGCGTCCACCGGCGCGCCGTCGATGCAGATCCGCTCCCTGATCGAGACCAGGTGCGGGCTGGTGAACCGGCCGGTGCGCAGGCCGCGGCTGCGCAGTAGGGCGTCGATCATCCTGGCCGTCGACGTCTTGCCGTTGGTGCCGGTCACGTGGATGACCGGGCACGCGCGCTGCGGATCGCCGAGTAGCCCGACGAGCTCGGTCATCCGATCGAGGGCAAGATCGACGGAATGTTCGGGCCGACGGGAGATGATCTCCCGCTCGACCTCGCGCATCCGTTCCTCAATATCCACTCCGCCAGCCTATGTGTTAGGGATACCGAAGGGGGATGTGGAGGTAGGTGGGGGCCGCGAGGAGCGAAGCTCCGAGATCGCGCGGTCCGCGAGGGGCCGAAGGCCCCTCCGGCCGCGTGATACTACGGCGAGCACCGCAGCGGGGCGCGGAGCGCACCGGGGGGCTCCGGGGGGTCGTCCCCCCGGGCTAGCACCCCCCGGGCTAACTCAGCATCTCCAGGCGCTGCTCGATGCGGGCGATGTCCGCGGTGGCCGCCTCCAGCCGCTGGCGGGTCTTGGCCACCACCGCGGCGGGCGCCTTTCCGGTGAAGTCGGCGTTGCCCAGTTTCCGCGCCGCTTGCTCAGCCTCGCTCCTGGCCGCCGCGAGATCCTTCTCCATCCGGCGGCGTTCGGCCGCGACGTCGATGACACCAGCCACGTCGAGTTCGACCGTGATGCCCTCGACCTCGAGGGATGCCGACGGGATGAAGTCCTCCGCGGGCGGGTTGAGCCGCAGCAGCGCCCGGATCCGCTCCTCGTGCGCGGCCAGCGGCGTGCCCTCGATGGCCACCAGCCGGGCCGCGACCCGCTGGCTCGGCCGCAGCCCCTGGTCGGAGCGGAACCGGCGGATCTCGGTCACCAGCCGCATCATCGACGAGATCTCCGCCTCGGCCTGAGCGTCGCTGAAGGAATACGCCGGCCACAAGGCCACCATGACCGAGTCTTCGCTGGTCAGCGCGGTCCACAGCTCGTCGGTGACGAACGGCATAACCGGATGCAGCAGCCGCAGCAGCTGGTCGAGCACGAAACCGAGCACCTGCCGGGTGGTCTCGGCGGCCTCCTGATCGCCGGAGGCCAGCGGCACCTTGGCCAGCTCCAGGTACCAGTCGCAGACCTCGTCCCAGGCGAAGTGGTAGAGCACGTCGCAGACCTTGCCGAACTCGAACGCCTCGAACAGCTCGTCCACCTCGGCGTTCACCGCCGACAGCCGGGACAAGATCCAGCGATCCGGCACCGAGTACGCGCTCGGATCAAGCGCGGCGGCCGGGACGCGCGCGCCGTTGAGCAGGGCGAAGCGGACGGCGTTCCACAGCTTGTTGCAGAAGTTGCGCGAGCCCGCCGCCCACTCCTCGCTGATGGCGATGTCGCTCCCCGGGTTGGCCCCGCGGGCCAGGGTGAACCTGGTGGCATCGGCGCCGAACCGGTCCACCCAGTCCAGCGGGTCGACGGTGTTCCCCCGCGACTTGGACATCTTCTTGCCGAACTGGTCGCGGACCAGGCCGTGCAGGGCCACGACGCGGAACGGCACCGCATTGTCTGGCACCCTGCTAGTCGGGCCTGGCTCGCGCATCGCGTACAGGCCGAACATCATCATCCGGGCGACCCAGAAGAACAGGATGTCGTACCCGGTGACCAGCACGCTGGTCGGGTAGAAGGTGCGCAGGTCCGGCGTGTCCTCGGGCCAGCCGAGGGTGGAGAACGGCCACAGGGCCGAGGAGAACCAGGTGTCGAGCACGTCGGGGTCCTGGCGCCAGCCCTCCGGGGCTTGCTCGTCTGGGCCGACGCAACGAACCTCCCCGTTTGGTCCGTAGAAAACTGGAATACGGTGGCCCCACCACAGCTGACGGCTGATGCACCAGTCGTGCATGTCGTCCACCCAGCCGAAGTACCGGGCGTTCATCTCCGGCGGGTGCAGCCGGACGCGGCCGTCGCGGACCGCGTCGCCGGCCGCCTGGGCGAGCGGGCCGACGCGGACGAACCACTGCAGCGACTGACGCGGCTCGACCGTGGTGCCGCAGCGGCTGCAGTGGCCGACCGAGTGCGCGTACGGGCGGACCTCGGCGACGATCCGGCCGTCCTCGCGCAGCGCGGCGACCACGGCTGGCCTGGCCTCGAAGCGGTCCAGGCCCTGGAACGGGCCGTGCGCGGTGACCACGCCGTGCTCGTCCAGGACGGTCACGCCGGGCAGGCCGTGACGGCGGCCGATCTCGAAGTCATTCGGGTCATGGGCGGGGGTCACCTTGACCGCGCCGGTGCCGAACGCGGGGTCGACGTGGGAGTCGGCGACCACCGGGATGCGCCGGCCGGTCAGCGGCAGGTCCACCGTCTTGCCCACCATGTGGGCGTAACGCTCGTCGTCCGGGTGCACCGCGACGGCGGTGTCGCCGAGCATGGTCTCGGCCCTGGTGGTGGCCACCACGATGGAGTCGTCACCGTCCCCGTAACGGATGGAGACGAGCTCGCCTTCGTCGTCGCTGTGCTCGACCTCGATGTCGGACAGCGCCGTCAGGCAGCGCGGGCACCAGTTGATGATCCGTTCGGCCCGGTAGATCAGGCCGTCGTCGAAGAGCTGCTTGAAGATCGTCTGGACGGCGCGGGACAGGCCCTCGTCCATCGTGAACCGCTCGCGGGACCAGTCCACGCTGTCGCCGATACGGCGCATCTGACCGAGGATCTTGCCGCCGGATTCGGCCTTCCACTGCCAGACCCGCTCGACGAAGGCCTCCCGGCCCAGGTCGTGGCGGCTCAGGCCCTCCTTGGCGAGCTCGCGCTCGACCACGTTCTGGGTGGCGATCCCGGCGTGGTCCATGCCCGGCACCCACAGGGTGTTGAAGCCCTGCATGCGGCGCCGCCTGACCTGCGCGTCGATCAGCGTGTGGTCAAGCGCGTGGCCGATGTGCAGGGAACCGGTGACGTTCGGCGGCGGGATAACGATGCAGAACGCGGGAGCGGCGGATTCCGCGTCCGCGGTGAAGTAACCTGCCTTCTCCCAGCGTTCGTAGCGCGGCCCCTCCACCTCGGAGGGCGCGTACTGGGAAGGCAGCTCGATCGGCAAATTGGGGTCGGGTCTGCTCACGACAGGTGAGTCTACGGCCTGCGACACACTCCGCCTGAATTGGTTGGCCCGCCTGGTCAGGAGGCCCGGACCTCCACCGCGTTCCTGACCGCCAGGGCCAGCTTGGAGGCACCCGGGTACTTCACCGTCGTCTGGCCCTTCAGGAACTGAACTTCACCGAAGGTGGTCTTGGTGACCCAGATGCACTGGCTGGCGTCGGAGCCGCCCGAGGTGCCGTAGCCGCATACCATCTCCCCGCCGTGCGGGCCCGGATTCACCACGCGCGGGGAGATCAGGCTGGACCGCACGAGCCTGATCACGGTCTTGGGGTTGAAGGTGCCGTCGTAGCCGACGAAAAAGATGCCCTTGAAGGCGCTGGAGTTGATGGACGTGACCCGCGTCAGGTCGTAGATGCCGACCGCGCCCTTGCCCAGCTGGCCGGCCCCCTTGGCCTTGAACTGGTTGGCCATGGCGCTCGTGGCGTTCAGCGCGGCCGAGCCATACGCCCTGGTCTCGGTCTTGTTCAGCGGGAAGCTGCCTACGGCGGCCGCCTGGATGATGACATAGCCGTTGGTCCCGCCCCTGGCCGCGGTCGTGGTGCCGGCGGTCGGCGTGGACGAGCCGGCGGCCGCCTTGTTCGACCCGCTCTTGGTCAGCTGGACGACGACAAACACGATCACGATCACGCCGACGACGGCGGCGGCCAGGTACAGGGCCATCCGCGCCCCGGCGAGTTGCTGCGATGACCGCGGGCCGTTACGCGGCGGGCCCGAGCGCGACCGCGGCGCGCGGCCGCGGGCGGCACCGTTGTCATCGTCGTAGCCGGGGCCGACCGGCTGCTCGAAGCCCTGCTGGCCGTACCCGCCCTGACCGTAGGGGTCCTGGGAGTAGGCGTCCTGGTGGTACGGGTCCTGGGTGTACGGATCTGGCGGGTAGCCATCCTGGCGGGAGCCGGGCGCGCCGAAACCGCCCGGCCCGTAGCCGTCCGCCGTGTAGGTGGCCTGGCCATTCGGCGCACCGGGGGGTCCCGGGATACCGGGGGCACCCGGAGCACTTGGGGCATTCGGGGCAAAGCCGTTCTGGCCGTAACCCGGCTGGGTGCTGTAGGCCTGCGTGACACCCTGGTCCTGGCCGAACCCGGGCGGCCCGAAGCCGTTCTGGCCGACGCCGTTTTCGCCGAACCCGTTCTGCGGGTAGTCGGAAGGCTCGGATCCGGGCTGCGGGTACGCCGCGGTCTGGCTGTCCTGGCCCATCCGGGACTGATCCGCCTGGCCCCCGTACCCGCCCGGCGGGAAACCGCCAGGGCCGGACGCCTGCTGGCCGCGGGGCGGCTGGCCATAGCCGGGCTGGCCGTAACCTGGCTGGGCCCGTATCCCTGCTCGGAACCCGGCTGGGACGCCGACCCGTAGCCGGGCTGATCACCGTAACCGGGCTGATCACCGTAACCGGGCTGATCGCCGTAGCCGGGCTGATCGCCATAGCCGGGCTGGTCGCCATAGCCGTAGCCGTAGCCTGGCCGGTCACCGTAACCCGGCTGGTCGGCAGCGTCTGACCAGCCCGAACGGGTTGGTTCGTCGGCACCGTACTGACGGTAAGCCCCGGTCGCCCCCTCGCCGTAGCCGACGACACCCTGCGGGCCGGACCCGAACCCGGCCTGCGGCGCCGGCGGGGCCTGCGGGGCGGATCCGATCGCGCGCCGCGGGCCGGAGTTGAACGCGCTCTGCGGACCAGAGTTCGAGGGGTCCTGCGGACCGGAGTTCAGCGGGCGCTGGGAACCCGACGGGAGGGAGCCGAACGTGCCGGGTGCGCCCTGCGGGCTCGGAGTGGCCTGCGGTCCCTGGACGGGCGGTGAACTCAGCGGCCCAGAGCCCGCGGCGCGGGAGGGACCCGAGCCGAGGGCGTCCTGCGACTCTGAGCCGAACGCGCGCTCGTCCGCGGGCCGCTGCCCGTAGCGGACCATCTGCCCGGTACCCGATCCTGGCCCAAAGCTTGGCTGCGGGCTGGTCCCCGGCCCGTAACCTTGCTGGCCGTAACCCTGCTGGCTGGAGCTGGGCGGCTGCCCGTAGTCCGATCCGTAGTCGTATTCGCCCGTCGGCTCGTCGTAATTCTGCGCCTGGTCGTAACCCGGCAGGCCTCTTCGCCCCGCGCGAAGCTTGCCCTCGCCGCCTCGCCCGGCGCGGTGACCGCCGGTCGGCTCGCCTTGCTGATAGCCCTGCTCGTCAGGCCCGCCAGATTCGTCGGGCTCCTGAGGTGAGTCCCAGCTGCCCGTGGGGGCATCCCAACCACTCATCTGTGCTCAATTCCCCGTCGCTATGGAAGACGGCTGCCTTGTCAGCGTCCGAGATCCTGGCGTGAGCGGGAACCCCGCCAGATACGGCAATATCCAGTGAGGCTACATGCGAATAACGATGATCATGGGCAATACCCCCAAAGTCGACATCAGGTGGACTAGACCTTTACGGTATGAATCCGCAGGCCGACCTGGGGTGCCCGAACGCCTGCGCGACGGGTGAACTCGCGCCCCGCAGACCAGGGCCTCGTCGGCTCAGGCGGACTTCTCGCGCGGAGTACGCCGCGACATGTCCCGGGGGACAATCGTCGGGTTGACGTTCTCGAGCACGGCCTCACGCGTAATCACGACGCGCTCCACGTCCTTGCGGCTCGGCACCTCATACATCACCGACTGCAGGACCTCTTCCAAGATCGCGCGCAGCCCGCGCGCGCCGGTGCCGCGGAGGTTCGCCTGGTCGGCAATGGCCTCCAGCGAGTCCGGGGTGAACTCCAGGTCCACGCCGTCGAGCTCGAACAGCCGCCGGTACTGCTTTACCAGGGCGTTGCGCGGCTCGGTCAGGATCTGGATGAGCGCGTCCCGGTCCAGGTTGTGCACGCTGGTGATCACCGGCAGCCGGCCGACGAATTCGGGGATCATCCCGAACTTCAGCAGGTCTTCCGGCATCACCTCGCCGAACTGGTCGGTGTTGGCGTTCCTGACCCGGAGCTTTGCGTTGAAGCCCATCCCGTTGTGACCCGAGCGCTGCTCGATGATCTTCTCGAGGCCAGCGAACGCGCCGCCGCAGATGAACAGGACGTTGGTCGTGTCGATCTGGATGAACTCCTGGTGCGGATGCTTGCGTCCGCCCTGCGGCGGCACCGAGGCCGTGGTGCCCTCGAGGATCTTCAGCAGCGCCTGCTGCACGCCCTCGCCCGAGACGTCACGGGTAATCGACGGGTTCTCGCTCTTGCGCGCGATCTTGTCGATCTCGTCAATGTAGATGATGCCGGTCTCGGCCTTCTTGACGTCGTAGTCCGCCGCCTGGATCAGCTTGAGCAGGATGTTCTCGACGTCCTCGCCGACGTAGCCGGCCTCGGTCAGGGCGGTCGCGTCGGCGATCGCGAACGGCACGTTGAGCAGCCGGGCCAGCGTCTGGGCGAGCAGCGTCTTGCCTGATCCGGTCGGGCCGAGCAGCAAGATGTTGGACTTGGCCAGCTCGACGCCCTCGTCGCCCGGCCGGTCGTCGCCGGACTGGACGCGCTTGTAGTGGTTGTACACGGCCACGGACAGGGACTTCTTGGCCTTGTCCTGGCCGATCACGTACGCGTCGAGGAACTCGTAGATCTCCCGCGGCTTGGGCAGGCTGTCCCACTTGAACTCGGTGGGCTCGGCGAGCTCTTCCTCGATGATCTCGTTGCAGAGATCAATGCACTCGTCGCATATGTACACGCCCGGTCCGGCGATGAGCTTCTTGACCTGCTTTTGGCTCTTACCGCAGAACGAGCATTTCAGCAGGTCCCCACCGTCACCGATGCGTGCCACCCAGATACTCCTTTACCTGGTGCCGCCGCGACGGCCGAAGCGGCCGCCTCCAGCGGACATGTCCCGCGAGGCCGTCAAGCGCTTGCATTACGACGGTACCGCCTACTGGGTCCCGATGGACACCATCAAACCCTTCAGCGGCCCGAGAGGGAAGAGCTGAATTCTCCCGGTAAGGAAGACACTACCTCGGCCGTGCGCTCGGTGCCCCTCTTGATCATGGTCAGGACCTCGTCGATGATGCCGTACTCCTTGGCTTCCTCGGCGGTGAGGAACTTGTCCCGCTCGATGTCGCGGCGGATCTTCTCCTCGTCCTGGCCGGTATGCCGGGCCAGGATGAGCTCCATGGCCGCGCGCATCCGCAGGATCTCCCGGGCCTGGATCTCCATGTCACTGGACTGGCCGTAGCCGCCCTCGGTGGCCGGCTGGTGGATGAGGATCCTGGCGTTGGGCAACGCCATCCGCTTGCCCTTGGTCCCCGCGGCCAGCAGCACCGCGGCCGCCGAGGCGGCCTGCCCGATGCAGCAGATCTGGATGTCGGGCTGGACGAACTGCATGGTGTCGTAGATCGCCATCATCGACGTCATCGACCCGCCGGGCGAGTTGATGTAGATGGTGATCTCGCGATCGGGGTCGATGGCCTCCAGCGTCAGCAGCTGGGCCATGACGTCGTTGGCGGAGGCGTCGTCGATCTGGACGCCGAGGAAGATGATCCGCTCCTCGAAGAGCTTGTTGTACGGGTTCATCTCCTTGATCCCGTACGAGGTGCGCTCCACGAATGACGGCAGGACGTACCTGGACTGCGGGGTCAGCAGCGCTGACTGAGGGCTCCGCAAGCTACTCTCGCTCACGTTCGGCTCCTTTGGGTTGATCATGACAGGACGCCCGCGGTGGGCACCTCGACGGCGCTGCGGATCACCTGGTCGACGAAGCCGTACTCCTTGGCCTCCTCGGCGGTGAACCAGCGGTCGCGGTCGGCGTCCTCCTCGATCTGCTCGATCGGCCGCCCGGTGTGGTAGGCGGTGCGCTCGAACAGAGTGCGCTTGATGTACAGCATCTGCTCGGCCTGGATCCTGATATCGGAGGCGGTACCGCCGATGCCTCCGGAGGGCTGGTGCATCAGGATCTGGGCGTGCGGGAGGGCGTACCGCTTGCCTGGCGCGCCCGCCGTCAGCAGGAACTGTCCCATCGACGCGGCCATTCCCATCGCGTAGGTGGCGACGTCGTTCGGGACGTACTGCATCATGTCGTAGATGGCCATCCCCGCGTAGACCGAGCCACCCGGGGAGTTGATGTAGATGCTGATGTCGCGCTTAGCGTCCTCGGACGCGAGCAGCACGAGCTCGGCGCAGATGCGGTTGGCCATGTCGTCGTCGACCTGCTGACCGAGGAAGATGATGCGGTGCCGCAGTAGCCGCTGGAACAACTGGTCCCCGAACGGCGGGAGGGCGGGCTCCGCGGCGGCCACGATCGACGGCGGCGTCGGGGTCCACAGGGGCTGAGTCACACTGATTCACCTGCTCCAGTCACGTCTAGTGTCACTGACAGGACCATAACGCCGCGGCCGAACCCGTTCGTCCCGCAGAGCCTGCTGTTCGCTACTGGCGCACCGAGTTGCCACCCGCAATATCACGGGAACGGGGAAGATGCGGTGAGGCTCCGGGCGGTGCATCAGGGCGCACGCGCACGAGAGCATCAGGAATGCGGCTAAGGAGCACCCAGCGCTGCGGGAGGGATCAGCGCGGCGAAGGTGTCGCGTACGGGGCCGGTCAGGCCTCGGTGGTTTCCTCGGCCTCGGTGATTTCTGCGGCCTCGGTGGTTTCCGTGGGGGCGTCGGTCTCCGTGGCGGCCATGACTTCTTCGCCGGCGGCGGCTTCGGCGTCGTCCGCGGCGGCCTCAGCGGGCAGCACGGGCGAGTTGAGGGCGGCCGCGACGTCGACGTCGTTCCCGGACGTGTCGGTCACCTTGACCCGCTCGGCGATCACGTTCATGGCCTTGCCGCGCAGCACCTCGGCGGCGGCGTAGCTGAGCTGGCCGCTGTCGGCGAGCTGCTGGGCCAGCTGGTCGGGCGCCACGCCCATCTGCTCGGCCTGCCGGGTCACGTACGCCGAGAGCTCGGCCTGGTCGACGCCGAGGTCCTCGGTGCGGGCCACCTGGTCGAGGACCAGGCTGACCTTGACCGCGCGGTGCGCCCGCTGCTCGATGTCCGCCTCGAACTGCTCTTCGGTCTGGTTCGTCATCTCCAGGTAGCCGTCCAGGCTGGCGCCGGCCCGGCTGAGCTGATTGAGAATCGACTCCCGGTTGTGCTTGGCCTCGTCGGCGACCACGCTCTCCGGCAGCGGGATGTCCACCTTGTCCAGCAGGGCTTCCAGGGCGAGGTCGCGGGCCTGGATCACCTGCCGCATAGCCTTGTCCCGCTCCAGCTGGGTCCGGGTGTCGGCGCGCAGTTCGCCGAGGGTGTCGAATTCGCTGGCCATCTGGGCGAAGTCGTCGTCAAGGCCCGGCACTTCCTTGGCCTTGACGCTGTGCACGGTCACCGTCACATCGGCCTCACGGCCCACGAACTCACCGCCGGCCAGCTCGGACCGGAAGGTGGCGGAGTCCCCCGCCGACATGCCGATCAGCGCCTGGTCCAGGCCGTCCAGCAAGGATTCGCTGCCGACTGGGTAGGACAGGCCGCTGGCCTGGGCGTCCTCGACCGGCTCGCCGTCCACCGAAGCGGACAGGTCGATGGAGACGTGGTCGCCCTCCTCGACGGGACGCTGCACGCCCTTCAGCGAGGCGAACCGATCCTGCAGCATGGCCAGCCGCTCGGCGACCTCGTCCGGGGTGACCACCGTGCCCTCGACGGTGACGGCCAGGTGAGACAGGTCGGGCAGCTCGAACTTGGGCCGGATGTCGACCTCGACGGTGAAGGTCAGCTCCTTGCCGTCGTCCAGGCTGGTGATCTCCACCTCGGGCTGGCCGAGTGCGTAGACGTCGCCGTCGGCGACCGCCTTCGCGTACAGGTCCGGTATCGCGTCGTTGACCGCCTGGCTCAGCACGACGTCCCGGCCGACCCGGCGGTCGATCACAGGCGGCGGCACGCGGCCCGGCCGGAAGCCCGGGATGCGGACCTGGCGGCCGACCTCGCGGTAGGCCTTGTCGAGGCTGGGCTTCAGCTCATCGAACGGCACCTCGACACTCAGCCGGACTCGGGTCGGGCTAAGCTCTTCGACGTCAGTCTTCACGTCCGCGTCACTCCGGGATTCTGGATGGTAACTCAGCATGGATAGCTGAGAAGTCTAGGCCGCCAGTCTAGGGGCTAGCGAACTCTGACCACGCGAACCGGCGGAGGCTCGTTGTCTTTGGGGCGGTTGTCCCCGATCAGCAGGTGCAGCAGCCAGCTCACCAGCCCGACGATGATCGCACCCCAGAAGGCCGGCCAGAAGCCCGTCACGTGGAACGGCAGCGTCAGATCGCCCGCGATCACGCTGGTCAGCCACAGCAGCAGCCCGTTGACGACGAGAGCGGCCAGGCCCAACGTGAGCACGTAGAACGCGCAGCCGACGATCTTGATCAACGGCTTGAGCGTGGCGTTGATGACGCCGAAGATCAGGGCCACCACGAGCAGCGTGCCGACCTTCGACCAGCCGCTCCCCGCGAGCAGCTCAATTCCGGGCACCGCCGCCGTCGCGACACCCAGGGCGACCGCAGAGACGACCACCCGAAGCAGGAACCTCATAAACCAGATATTACTTGAGTTGGACGGTGTTTGGCCGGTGGCCCCGCGAAGGTTGGGGAGGTGTTCAGCCGCGTGGCCTGCGAAAGTTATGGGTGTGTTAGCGGGGATCCCCGCGGAAGAGGCGCCGGTAGGCGTTAGGGGTGGTGCCGCGCCAGGCGCGGAAGTGGTGGCGCAGGGCAGCCGCGTTACCGAAGCCGGTCCGGTCGGCGATCGCGTCCACCGTCTCGTCGCTCTCCTCGAGCAACTGCTGGGCCAGCAGGATCCGCTGCCCGATGAGCCACCGCTGCGGCGTGGTGCCGGTATCCTGCACGAAACGGCGGGCAAAGGTCCGCTCGGACATGTTCGCGCGGGCGGCCAGCTGCCGGACGGTGAGCGGCTGGTCTAGGTGCGCGCGCAGCCATTCGAGCAGGTCCCGCAGGGCCCCGTCGCAGGAGGGGGCGACGGGCTGGTCGACGTACTGAGCCTGCCCGCCGTCACGGTGCGGCGGCACCACCATGCGGCGGGCGATGCCGTTGGCGACCCGCGAGCCCTGTTCCTTCCTGACCAGGTAGAGGCACGCGTCGATGCCGGCCGCGGTGCCCGCGCTGGTGATCACCGGGTCGTCGTCGACGTAGAGGACATCCGGATCGACCTTGGCGGCGGGGTACCGGCGGGCCAGTTCCCCCGCGTGTCGCCAGTGCGTGGTACAGCGGCGGCCATCCAGCAGGCCGGCTTCACCCAGGATGAAGGCCCCGCTGCACACGCTCAGCACCCGCGCGCCGCGATCGACGGCCCGGCGCAGCGCCCGCAGCAGGTCGCCGGGAAACTCCCGGGGCGCGTCCGGCCCGGCGGGCGGCCTAGGACGCGGGATCCGGCTTTTCGGGGTCTCCGGGGTCTTCGGGGTCTTCGGGGTCTTCGGGCCTGCATAGATGCACAGCCGGTCGTCGCCGACCGCGGGCAGGGCGATCAGGTCCGCTTCCTCCAGCCGCTCCAGGCCCCAGGAGGGCTGGATGGCGAAGTCGTTGTGCGCGCGGAGCGGCGGCGGCTCACCGGCGACCACGGCGAAGTCGTAGGACGGCAGCCCGTCGTCGGACCGGTCGACACCGAAGACTTCGCAGATGGTGCCGAACTCGAACGGCAGGAAGCCGTTGACGACCACGACGGCGACGTTACGCAGCATGGTCACCCGGCCGGCAGGCGCGTATCCGGTTAGCAACCGTCATGACTGAAGTATGCACCAGGCATTGGCAGGATGTCGTTCAAAGATGGCTTTACTGCCATTGGCCTGGTACCGCGGGCGAGAGTGCCGGATACGTACGCCGAGTTCCTGCTCCGCTCGCGGGCCGCGTCGCGACATGAACCGGCGGCTCGCCACCGGGCCGCCGGCCGCCCGGTCAGGTAGGCCCGCCCGGCCTAGCCGCCCGAACCCGGCGGGCACGGCCAGTACGGATGCTGGACGGACGGCTCGGGTACCCGGCGCAGTCGGGCTGGCCGGATTCGAACCGGCGACCTCCGCGACCCAAACGCGGCGCGCTAGCCAAGCTGCGCTACAGCCCGTACTTGGGTGAGTGTAGCGGTTGGCCCGGCATGTTCGCTGTCCGGCGGCGGACCGGCCGGGGTTAGGGGGTGGTGAAGTGGTAGCCGGCGGCTAGGAGGCGGGGCAGGACTATTTTCAGGGCAGCCACCGTCTGGGAGCGGTTGCCGCCGCCGTCGTGCTCGAGGATGATCGAGCCGGTCTTGGTGTTGCGCATGATGTTGCCGACGATGGAGGCAACGCCGGGGCGGGTCCAGTCCCGAGGGTCGACGGACCAGTCGAGCGGGGTCATCCCGGTCTTCGCGCAGTGCTGGAGGACGGCCGGGGACCAGGCGCCGTAGGGGGCGCGGAACAGGGTCGGCACCCGGCCGGTCACCGTGTGGATCGCGCCGCTGGCGCGGTTAATCTGGTCGGCGATCACGACCGGTCGCAGACTGGCCAGGTCGACGTGGGACCAGGTGTGGTTGGCGATCATGTGGCCGGCGGCCGCGACCTCGCGGGCCATGCCCGGGTGCGCGTCCACCTGGAGGCCGATCATCGAGAAGGTCGCGGTCACCTGGTACTTGTCCAGGAGCCGGAGAATCTGCGGGGTGTACACGGGGCTGGGGCCGTCGTCGATGGTCAGCGCGATGACCTTGGGGCCGTCGTCCACGTGGAACATCGGGACCTGGTCTTTCCTGGCCAGCCGGGTTCGGGCGGACGGCGTGCTGACGGCCCGGGATGGTGCGGCGGTGGGGCTGGCCGGCGGCGTCCGGCCGGGAGCGGACGCCGGGTGCGCGGTGCCGGTCTGCGCCGCCTTGGCGTTCCGCCGAGCGGGATCCTGCGCGTAACCGACCAGCAGTGTCACTCCCCCGACCACCAACACCGCCCGGCGGGTCATGCCTGCCCGCGCTGCCCTGCCCTTAGCCATCGACTGGCTCCCCGATGATCGTCGACGCTGGCCCGCCGGTTTTGGGTACCAAACATGAAGACTGCCTGGCGATGCCGCTGATTGCACCAAATACTCTAAAGTCAACAGTTGCACGCGATCAGTGATTAATGAAAGGCCCTGCACTGTTCGGCGTGTTGCGTCCGGGAGAGGAAGTCGATGATGCCGGACACCAGTTCGGCTCCGGCCAGGACGATCAGCACCATGCCGACGACGACCGACACGAGGTCCTGCGCGTGCTCGAGCAGCCAGGCGCTCGCGGCTACCACGCGAGCCCGGCCGTCCTCGTTAACTTCCGGCACGGCATCTCCTTCGCCATCTCCTTCGCCCGCGCGAACCGCCTCCAGACCTAGTACATCGGACTAGGCATAGCAGGTGCAACCGTTTGCAGACCAGGTAACAAGGTCTTGGGCCTGGCGGCGCGGGTACCGGCTCGATCGTGATGCGAGGGCCGGAATCCGGGACGGCCTTTGGCGGGATTCGGGACGCCCTGAGGCGGTGCGGGCCCTACCCTTAGGGCGTGCTACCGGCACGGGGGCTCCGGGTCCGCAGGCACACGCGACTCCACAGCGCCGACTACACGGGGCCGACTACACGGGGCCGACTACACGGGGCCGACTACACTGAGCGAGGCATCGACATGAGCAAGTTCAGAACCGCGCGGGCGGTTCTCGCGGGCGCGGCCGTGATCGCGCTGGCCGGGTGCGGCGCGTCCGCGAGCACGTCGGGTGCGGCGTCGGGCAGCACCGCTTCGGACAGCACGGCGTCGGGCAGCACCGGGGCGGCCGGGTCCCGCTCCGCGACGGCGAGTACGGGTGCAACCCCCAGCGCGACCTCGAACTCGTTCGTGTCGGCCGGGTCGATCCCGTTCCCCATCGCGGTTGGCAACACCTGGGTGTACCAGACCCTCTCCAGCATCAACGACACCCAGAGCCTGGTGACGAACCGGGTCGTGTCCGTGGCCCCGGTACCGGGCGCGGGCGGCCACCGGGTCACGATGTCCAGCACCATCGGACCCGCCGGGGCGGGGAAGACCACGCAGGAGACGTACATCTTCTACGCCAACGGCCAGATCGGGTACCCGGTGAACGAGGCCAACGGCGTTTCGGTGATGGACAGCGGCGGCGTGCGGTGGCCGGACGCCGCGGACCTCGCCTCCGGCCGGGACTATCGTTCGGTGCTGCACGTCCGGGTCAGCAACACCGTCCCGGCCCGGTACGAGACCGCGAACGTCACGGTCCGGGGCGGCAGCACGGCGTCCGTCACCGTCCCGGCGGGCACCTACCAGGCCACCATCGTGGACATGATCCTGGCCATGAAGGTCGGCAGCTTCGCCACCAGCGTCCTGGTGAAGACCTGGACCGCGCCGGGTATCGGACCGGTGAAATCCGAGGTGTCCGTCCTCGCGGCGGGCAAGACCGAGGTCACCACGACCGAGGAACTGCTGACCTTCACCAGGGGGTGACCCGAATGCCACGGCTGACCGTCACCGGGACCAACATCGACGCGCCCGACGCCAGCGCGCTCGCGGACTTCTACCGCCGGTTCCTTGGATAGGCCCACGGCGTTGCGTCGTGACTTAGGCCGCCAGAATTCCTACGCTAGTGCCGCGAACCGGGCTTTTGGGCCGCCAGTGCGACTCTCCCCAGAGCGAGGCAGCTACATGAGCAAGCATGGATCGGCGCGGGCGGTTCTGGCGGGCGCGGCCATCATCGCCCTGGCCGGGTGCGGCGTGCCTGCGGCCACTGCGCCCGATGTACCCAGCGAGACAGGGCGGAGCACTTCGACGGGCGCGACCGCCCAGGCTTCCAGCGCGGTCCCGGCCACCAGCGGGCGCCAGAACGCGACCTCGGCCACCAGCGCGCGTCAAAGGGAGACCCCGCAATCATTCGTGAAGGCCAACTCGATCCCGTTCCCGGTAGCCGTCGGCAACACCTGGGTCTACCAGACGACGGCCAGCGGCGAGACCGGTCAGACGACGAACAAGATCGTCTCGGCGGAGCCGACCCCGGCCGGGTATGAGGTCACGATGACCTCGACCACCGACGTCACCGGGACGGCAACCG
Source organism: uncultured Actinomycetes bacterium (assembly GCA_963769715.1). Lineage (GTDB taxonomy): Bacteria > Actinomycetota > Actinomycetes > Streptosporangiales > Streptosporangiaceae > Palsa-504. The sequence goes on along the minus strand of CAVYNE010000029.1, from coordinate 155,645 downwards.
CCGTCCAGCCCGTTTACGTCTTCTACCCGGACGGAACGATCGGCTACCCGGTACCCCCGATCGATGGCGTGTCGGTGGCGGGCGGCGGCATCCGCTGGCCGGACGCCGCGGGCCTGGCGTCCGGCCGGGCCTACCACTCGGTGCTGCCCATCCTGGACAGCCAGACCGGCCAGGAGGGGAACGCGAACATCACCGTCCAAGGCGCGGGCACGACGTCCGTCAGCGTCCCGGCAGGCACCTACCAGGCCAGTGTCGTGGACACGACCATCGCCGCGAAGGTGGGTGGCTCCACCACGACCGTCGAGGTGACCACCTGGATCACGCAGGGCATCGGCCCGGTGAAGACCCAGGAGCTGGTCCGGGCGGCGGGCAAGACCGAACTCACCATCACGAATGAGCTGCTGTCCTACACCAAGGAGGCCGTCGTAGGGATCGGCAGCTGAACCCACGATCTGGTCGGGCGTGCCGCGGGGCGGGAAACCAGGACCGTTCGGGATAAAGATGTTTAACGGGCTACCTCTGAGCGGTCCTGTGCCCAGAGGGTGTGGAAGACGCCATCGCGGTCTACGCGGCGGTAGGTGTGCGCGCCGAAGTAGTCACGCAGGCCCTGGACGAGGGCGGCCGGCAGGCGTTCGGCCCGCAGGGCGTCGTAATAGGCCAGGGCGGCGGAGAAGCCAGGGACGGGGATGCCGAGCCGGACCGCGGTGGCGACCACGTTGCGCCAGGAGTCCTGGGCGGCGGCGAGGTCCTTGCCGAACTCCTCGTCGGCCAGCAGCGTCGGCAGGTCCGGGTTGGCCGTGTAGGCGGCCCGGATGCGGTCGAGGAACGCGGCCCTGATGATGCAGCCGCCGCGCCAGATGACGGCGATCTTGCCGAGGTCGATGCCCCAGTCGTACTCGCGGCTGCCGACGTCCATCATGTTCCAGCCCTGGGCGTAGGAGACGAGTTTGGACGCGTACAGGGCCTGCTCGATCTGGTCGGCGAACTCGGCGGCCTGGGCGGGCGTCGGCCTCGGCCCGGGCAGCTGGCGGGCGGCCTGGCGCAGGTCCGCGTGACCGGACAGCGAGCGGGCGAAGACCGCCTCGGCGATGCCGCTGACCGGGACGCCCAGGTCGAGGGCGTCCTGCACGGTCCAGCGGCCGGTGCCCTTCTGTTCGGCCTGGTCGAGCACGATGTCCACGAAGGGCTGGCCGGTGGCTTGGTCTTGGTGAGCCAGGACTTCGGCGGTGATCTCGATCAGGTAGGAGTCGAGCCGGCTGGTGTTCCAGCGCCTGAATACCTCGGCGGCCTGGGCGGGCTCGAAGCCGACGGCGTGCCTGAGCAGGTCGTAAGCCTCGGCGATGAGCTGCATGTCGGCGTACTCGATGCCGTTGTGCACCATCTTGACGAAGTGGCCGGCGCCGTCCGGGCCGATGTGCGTGCAGCATGGGATGCCGTCCACGTGCGCGCTGATCGTCTCGAGCATCGGGCCGAGGGACTGGTAGGACTCTGCCGAGCCGCCGGGCATGATCGAGGGTCCGTTCAGCGCACCCTCCTCGCCGCCGGAGACGCCCATGCCGACGAAGTGCAGGTTCTGCTGGCGGAGCGCGGCCTCGCGGCGACGGGTGTCCTTGAAGTGCGCGTTGCCGCCGTCGATGATCATGTCGCCGGGCTCGAGCAGCGGGGCGAACTCGTCGATCACCGCGTCGGTGGCCGGGCCCGCGTTGACCATGATGAGTACGCGTCTCGGGCGCTCCAGCGACGCGACGAACTCCTCGGCGGTCTGGGCTGGGACGAAGGTGCCCTCGTGACCGAACTGCGTAACCATGTCCGTGACACGGGAGACGGTTCGGTTATGCAGGGCCACGGTGTAGCCGTGGCGGGCGAAGTTGCGGGCCAGGTTGCGGCCCATCACGCCGAGGCCGGTGACGCCTATCTGCGCCGTTGCTTGCGCCATGTGCTGCGGCTCCTGTTCGCGATCTGGCTCCCGTTTCACGATCACTATGCCACCTCGGCCGGTGGGGCAACCTGTCGCGGGTGGCCGGAGGAAACGGTGGCCAGAGGAACTGGTATGCAACCTCTCGCGTGGGCTGGCGCATCTGTTTAACGTCAGGCCTGAAAGGGTCGGCCGGAACGTCGGCCCTGATGAAGGAGAACCCGTAAACGTGACAGCCGCGGAGGAGTTCATCGAGTTCGCCACGGGTGCGTCACCGCGCCTGAGGCGGACCGCGTTCCTGCTCTGCGGGAACTGGCACACCGCGGAAGACCTGGCCCAGACGACGCTGGCGAAGATGTTCGTGTCATGGCGCCGGATCAGCCGGAAGGACGCGGCGTACGCCTACGCCAACCGCACGCTGGTGAACACCTACCTCGCCGACAGGCGCGGCAAGCGAGCCAGGGAGCTGCTGGCCGGCTGGCTGCCTGAGCGCCCGGCCGCGCCGCAGACGCCCGAGCTGCGGATCGTGATGCTCGACGCGCTGGCCACGCTCCCGCCCAAGGCGCGTGTCGTGGTGGTGATGCGCTACTGGGCCGACCTGAGCGTGGACCAGGTGGCGGAACTGCTCGGCTGCTCGCCGGGAAACGTGAAGAGCCAGAGTGCTCGCGCACTGGACAAGCTACGGGCAGTGCTAGGCGAATCCGGCTCGCTCGATGAGCCGATGGACGAACGACACGAAACGGGGGGACGCCGACATGACTGAGCCCGACACGAATGAGCCTTACCTGAATGGGACAGCGCTGCGCGTGATGCTCGAGCGCGCCACCGCCGACGAGCCGTTTATCGGACCAGTCGCGCAGAACGCCCTGATAGGCGGCCTCAAACGCCGCCGACGCCGCCGGGCATCGGGCATCGTCGCGTGCGCGGCCGTGGTCGCCGCGGTCTCCGTCATCGTCCCGGCGCTCACCGGTGCGCGCAGCACGACCTCGGCACCAGCCACGCCGGCGAGTACGCCAACGGTGTACGTCGCGAATAGGACGGACACTGTGGGGTGGGTGACGCCGATCTCGACGACCACGAACACGGCCGGACCACGGATCAACGTCGGAATTAACTACGTGATGGCAGCCACCCCAAATGGGAAGACCGTTTACGTCCTCAACCTACACTCAGACACGGTAATCCCGATTTCGACTGTCACCAACACGGCGGGACCACCGATCAAGGTCGCGCAATTCCCGTTCGCCATCACGATTACGCCGGATGGGAAGATCGCCTACGTGCTGAGCGAGAACGCGCGACTGACGCGGATCATGACCGCCACGAACACGGCCGACCAGCCGATCACGATAAATCCTGTTCCTGCGGGCTACAACGTCGCCGCCTCGCCTGCGATCACGCCCGACGGAAAGACCATCTATGTTTCCCCGAGTCTCCAAAGTGACTTCCTGGTCCCGGTCAAGACAGCCACTGATAAGGCGGGGAAACCGATCAGGCTCGGCGCCGGGCCGTGGGAGATCGTGATCACCCCCGACGGCAAGACCGCCTATGCGGTCAACTCAGCCGCCCAAGGCACGGTCACACCTATTGCCATTGCTACCAACACGGCCGGACCACCCATCAAAGTCGGGAAATACCCGGTCGATATCGCGATCACCCCCGACGGCAAGACCGCCTACGTGGTCAATAGCGGCTCGAACACAGTGACACCGATCGACATAGCCACCGACAAGGCCGGACCGCCCATCAAAGTCGGGGTGTACCCGTACAATATCGCGATCACTCCCAATGGCAAGACCGCCTACGTGATCAACGATGACCCAAGCACGGTGACACCGATCGACATAGCCACCGACAAGGCCGGACCGCCTATCAAAGTCGGGTCAAGCCCGTTCGATATCGCGATCACGCCCGACGGCAAGACCGCCTACGTGGCCAACGCAGCCTCAGGTACGGTCACACCGATCGACACGGCCACGAACAAGGCCGGACCGCCGATCAAGGTCGGAGGATACCCGTACGCGATCGTGATCACGCCTTGACCCGCGATCGCGCCGCTGACCCCTTACGGCACCTGGCGTTGGCCGCGCTGGTCAGCGGGCTGGACTTCTCTCCGCCTGCCATCGAGGCCGCATCGTCGCTCGCGCACTGGTGGACGCGGGACTGCGGATCGAGTCTGTCAAGTTAACGGTGTAACTTCTGTCTCTGTTGTTACTTGCGTCCCGCGCTCAGGCGGCCGTCGAAGGTGATGTCGAAGGCGTTCAGGGCGGCCTTCCACCGGTTGGTCCACCGCTTGCGGCCCTTCCCGGTCGGGTCCAGGCTCATGACCGCCAGGTACAGGCATTTGAGGGCAGCCTGCTCGGTAGGAAGTGGCCGCGGGCGTTCACCGCCCGCCGCAGCCGGGCATTAATGGACTCGATCGCGTTCGTCGTGCAGATCACGGTCCTTATTTCCCGGTCGAACTGCAGGAACGGCACGAATTCCGCCCAGGCATTCTCCCAGAGCCGTATAATAGCCGGGTAGCGCTTCTCCCACTTGCCGGAGAATTCGGCGAACCGGTCGAGCGCCTCGGATTCGGACGCGGCGGTGTAGACCGGCTTGAGGTCTTTCGCGATAACGCCCCAGTCCCTTTTCGACGCGTATTTGAATGAATTCCGCAGGAGATGGACGACGCATGTTTGCACGATGGTCTTCTCCCACACGGCATTGACCGCGTCCGGCAGCCCTTTCAGCCCGTCGCAGACCACCATCAGCACGTCCCTGGTGCCGCGGTTCTTGATTTCCGAGCAGACCCGCAGCCAGTACTTGGCGCCTTCCCCGTCGCCGTGCTCGCCGGCCCACAGGCCCAGGACGTCGCGCTCGCCGTCCGCGGTGACGCCCAGGGCGAGGTAGATGGGCCGGTTGGCGACCTGGCCCTCGCGGATCTTCACGTTAATGGCGTCGATGAAGATCACCGCGTATACGGCGTCCAATGGCCGGCTCTGCCAGTCCGCCAGGCCGTCCATGACCCGGTCGGTGATGGTGGTGATGGTCTGCTTGGAAACCTCGGCGCCGTAGACCTCGGCCAGGTGCGCGGCGATTTCCCCGTGGGTGAGCCCTTTCGCCGACAGGGAAATGACCATATCCTCGACCCCGGTGAGCCTGCGCTGCCTTTTGGCGACCATCTTCGGCTCGAAGCTGGAATCCCGGTCACGCGGCACGGAAATCTCCACCGGCCCGGTATCGGTAATTACCGTCTTAGCCCGGTGGCCGTTGCGGGAATTGCCGCCATCCCGGCCAGCCGGGTCATGCTTGCCGTAGCCGAGATGGTCATCCAGCTCGCCTTCCAGGGCGCCCTCGATGATCATCTTGGTCAGCTTGCCGAGCAGGCCGCCCTCGCCGGTCAGCTTCAGCCCGCCGGTGCGGGCCCGCTCGGTCAGCTCGCGCAGTACCTGCTCATCGGCCGCCGATAGCTCCGGCGCTGCCTGGTCCCGGTCCTCTGTCACGTCAGTCATCTGGTGTCTCCTCCGTCTCGGGGGTTACACCGTTGAAATTACAGTCCCTGCGGATCGAGTTCCTGCATGAGTATGAGTTCGACAGGTTCAGGCGATTCGCTGCGTTGCAGCGGCAGGCACTGGCGAGCGCTGATCTGGCCGTGCCGGTTTGCTGATGCGGCCTCGGCGGTTGCTGAAGTGGGCCTGAGGACGCTGCTGGGGGCGGGAGACGGTACGCTACCGGTGTCAGCTGCGGCGTTCGGTGTCAGCCGTGTCGTGCAGCGGCTGCGGGCGTAGCTCAATGGTAGAGCTCCAGCCTTCCAAGCTGGTCATGCGGGTTCGATTCCCGTCGCCCGCTCTTATGGTTCCGGCCCAGGTCAGGGGCACCATACGGGACTGCGACTTGAGCTTCACTATGTAGTTGTTGATCTTCCGGGCCATTAACGGGCCATTAGCTCGCTGGCATCGACGCACCGGCTGGGCCGTCGTCATCGTCCCGTCTGCCCTGCTCGGCTTGGACATGAGAGTCGATGCTGTCGGTGATGATCTTGTCTGCGCCACGCGCTTCGTGCTCTGGCGGATCAGCGCGGCCCGCTCGCTATCGTGGCCCATACGGGCCATCAGGTCCTTGATCCCCGCGCCGCCCGACAAGGCGGCGCCTCACGGCGCCGCTGGCCCGGCGTCAGCGGCGGGCTCTGCCTTGGCGGCCCGCCCGCCGCACGCCGGGCAGACCGCCAGAAGCGGGCAGCAGATCTAGGCGCGACGTCCCTCGCGACTGGCGCGGTTAGCATGCACGATGACTCGACCTCCTCGAATGGCCATCCTGGCGTGACCAGCAGCAACATCCGTCTGAACGATCAAGTTCTAAAAGTCGGTGCATCGGGGGGCTCAACGCCGAGCGGCATAAGCCTTGGCCAAAGGGCTTCGATGCCGATCTGACGTCTTGCGCGGTGTCCGTGATGGCGCAATACTGTCGGCATGAGTAGGCCGTAGACTATGCGGCCCCATGTGGCTGTCTGAGGGGGGCTCGGATGCAACTGGGAAGCCTGATCGTGTCTATCTGCGCTGCGTTGGTTGCTGCCACTTCGGCAGCTATCGCATGGCTAGGTACGCATCCCCGGCCAAAATTGGCCGGAAATATGACTACGGCAATCCTTCTTGGTACAGAAGGCGATTACAAAGGAACAGGAGTGCTTATCCATTGCATGATCACAAATGAAGTCAGCCAGCCTGTTTACGCCATGGCTTATGGATTGGAGATCAGACTGAAAAGCGGCTGGCTGCGGCTCCATCGACCCGTAACCTTCACCATGCCCACCCTTTTTGTAGGCGACAGAACTTGGGAAATTGACATGAAGCCTGAGAACTTTATCGACTGGACGCCGCAGAAGATAGAATTTGGTTCGCCTCTCATGGGGTTTCTTCTTTTCTTCCATACTGAGCGCTTGGCTGAAGAAGACATCCTAGACTATCGACTTACTGTGACTGACGTTTTTTCAAGAAGCCACAGATTCGTGTTGAGCAGCGAGAAAGCACGCGCATACAGGAGCTCGCCAATGATGGATGAGCCAGGCATTCGAACTCATGATCTCTTCCGCCTAGCGGGCGCCACAGTACGGCCATCAGCCAAAGATCAATCAGAGTCACATGCAGAAACCAATATAACCAATATGACCAATATAAACACATAAGAGCCTTTAGGACCCATGGACCGGCCGGTCACATGCAGCCACTGCTCGGCATTGAGGGCCTCCTGCCAGAATCGCGTACCCGAGCTACATGCCTGGCTATCACACCACCTGTAACGCGTGCCCGCTACGTGCCCAATAGGAGGAGCCACGGCGGACAGTCACGGTCTCTTACGGTCAGCAGACCAGCAGATGTCCAGGTCAACCAATCCGCGGCGGACGAAAGTGAAGTGCCACAGACTTCCCAAGCTGACAGTGCAGGTTGGGAGATCGGGCTGGCGGCAGGCGGAAGGCGCAAGAGTCCTGGCTGGGCTCATCTCCGGGGATGGCCCGCTAAGTGTACGTATCCGCCCGGACCGGACGCGGGCCATCCCCTGCATGGTGCGGCGGTCACCGGGCAGTTTCCAGGGCCGGTCGTGCGACGGGCGCCGCTCCATCGACCACCACCAGCAGCAACTCGTGAACCTGAAGCCAGCGCCGGGCTTGAACCCGCGACCAACGCACGTGACACGCTCGTATCCAGGCTATCCTCGCCGGCTTGAGAGGAAAGGGAGCCGAAGTGGCACGGGATATCACCGACCAGGGCCGGGTTTTCTCAGGCGATCCGCCTATCGACGGCTGGAAGTTTCCCGGTTACGAGCCCGCATCTGTCGCCCGCGCGTTCGTGCCGCTGTGGGCGCTGACCGGTGGCCGCGCGGGAGCGGCCGGTCATGTGCCGGCGCGTGCCGGTTCATGTCGCGACTGGCGGCAGCAGGAACCGGCAGCGAGGCCCCGGCGAGTTCGCCAGGCGGCCGTCTAGTGTCGCGAGCGGGGCATCGAGCAGCTCGGCGACGGCAACGTACCATCCGTCATAGCAGGTCACGTTCTCCCGGAGCTCCCATACCCGCCCAGCGCAGGGCTGGTAGGGAAAGAACTCCACACGCAGGTCCAGCAGGTCGGTGTGCGCGAGCGAGGCCACGTCGGCCGAGATGTCGCCGGCCAGCGCCGCTCGCCGCAGGATGTTCGCGGCCTCGACCGGCATCAGGTGCGGAGCCGCCAGCGAATCGCCCGCCAGCAACGCCTCTGCCCAGCGCCCGTCCGCACCGCTATCGGTCAGCCCGGCGACCACCGTGGACGCGTCGACGACCAGGGTCACCGGCGGTCCTCGTCGCGGTGAGCGAGGATGCGCTCACGCGGCAGCATGGAGGCGCTGGCCGCCTTACGGGCCCGCATGCGGGCGATCAGGACCTCGGCATCGGGCTGGCGGGCGAGTTCCATGAGCTTGGCGCGCAGGTACTCCTGAAGGGATCGTCCGGACAGCGCCGCGCGGGAGGCGAGTTCGTCGCGCGTCTGATCGGGAACGTCTCGCACCGTGATGGAGGTACTCATAGCATCATTATGCAGCTAATGCTGCCGAAATGCAATCGAGCCTCTGGCGGGCTCGGTCGGAGAAGGTGAGTCGCGCGGAGCGCCACGGCCCGTTCGGTCGATAAAAGATTGATCCCGAACGGGCCGGATCCGTGCCGGCGGTGGCGTACCAGCAGGTGGCGATGGCCTGGCAGGCGAGCTGGAACGGGACGGTCCGTTCGACCGCGCGGGCGGTGCGGTTGCGGGCCTGCCCGGCGCCGAAGACCTGCCGGGCGTCTTCGATCGCGACCTCGACGGACCATCTGCCGGCATAGCGTTCGATGATGGCCGCGGTGGATGCGGCAGTATCGGTGGTGACCAGGGCCAGGTCATACCCGGCCGCTGACCGGTCGCGGATCAGCACGACGGTCACCTGCCTGGCGCCGAAGACCGCGGGCCACAGGCAGGTGACCGCAGCGGCGTGCACGGCGGCGGCCTTGCCGTAGCGGGTGACGGTGACCTGCGTAAACGCGGTCGTTGCGGCGAGCTTTGCCAGGCCGGGGAGCCGGTCTCCCTTGGTCCGGGGCCGGCCGCGCCGGCCGACGCGCGCCGGCGGCAGCCCGTGCAGGGCGGCGTCCTTGCGCAGCCGGGTGGTCCAGGTCACGGCGGCCGGCAGCTTCTTCAGCTCGCCGCCGGCGTAGGCGGAATCGGCCACGACGCGGATGTGGCGGCCGGGCAGCGCGCCGGCGATCATCTGTGCCATGCGGCAGGCCAGCCACAGCCGGGAGGCGGAGTTCGTGTCCTTGATGACCAGCTTGGCCAGCACCGGGATGGCCACGGGCCGGCGGACGGCCGGCAGCTTCACCACGATGGCCGCGATCACCCAGGTGTTGCCGTACCCCGTTTTCGCAGGTCCCGGTGCGGACCCGTCGTGGAACCAGGACGCGGCCCAGACCTTCTTGCCGCGCCGCCGGAACAGGGTGTCATCGATCGCGACGACCACCGGCTGCCCGGTCGGCACCAGCAGCGCCACCACCAGGCGGGCGACGGCCAGGCCCAGGTCATCGGGGTCCCAGCGGGCGCGGGCGAAGAACCGGTGCGCCCGGTCATGCGGCCAGATCCGGGACAAGCCCGCGCCGGCCAGCATCCCGCACACCGTCCGCTTCCCGGCCTGGGACAAGAACCCGCAGGCCAGGCCGCAGAAGGTCCGGAACGATGGCGCGGTGAACAACGGCCCGAACACCGCCAGCAGACTGGCCAGCGAGGCAGGAACCGGCGGCGTCGCATCCGAGAGCATCGGCGGGAACCCCGTTTCATCAGCGGTTTTCATCCAGGCAGCGCCAGGCCGCCCCCGCCGCGCGGCTCCGGGGCTTGAGCAACAACGGAACGGCCAGTGGCGGGAACTACGCAATAGTCGTCGAGTTCGAGGGTTGGTCGCTGGCGTCCCGCTGTCCCGATCGGGCCTGGCATAGGGCTTGTGGGGGCGCTCATCCCGCCGACATGCGCCGATGATATTTCTTCACTCTCCGTGAAACCTTGTCGCCCGCAGTGATAGCTTGCGTCCCAGGGTGAAGACGGGGGGTTGCGGGTTGACGCTGGCGCTGGTGCGTGACATGCGCGAGCTGCGGGAGCCGTCGAGCGCGGACGAGGTTGCGGACTTCGAGACCGACGTGCTGGCGGGGTTCGACGATAGGTCTCGGCAGCCCAACTGTGACTACACCGCGCCAGTCTCACGGGGCCGTGCGGAACCAGATGCCGAAGTTGTCCTTGAGTGAGGCGCGGCGACGGCCAGCGACGGCGATGATGTCCTTCAGTTCCTGGCAATCGGCGATGATGGCGAAGTAGCGTTCCTGGTTCCGCGGATCGTGGTGGATCGGCCAGTCCGCCCGTTCGCCGCTGCGCATGATCGCGTAGAGGTCGGTGACGCTATCGTGTGCCCGGCCGTACACGGCCGCGAGGCCCTGCCCCATGGTTTCTGAAGCCATCGCCATCCCGGCATTGACCAGGCTCTTCGTGCTGACCTCCACATCGCACACCGAAGCCCCGGGCTCTCCGTCCTGGTCGACGGCGACGCACTTGGCGCCCTCGCTGTCGGTGTAGCTGACCAGCGCGAACTGATGGCCGCCCACGGTATAGGTGGCGAGCGTAGTCACGGGGGTATCCGGCAGGCGCGAGCCGGGCGGGCGGGTGCGCCGGCCGCTGGGCCAGGTCCACTCATCGCCAGCAAGAACCCGGTACAGGAGCTCACGGGAGACGCCGACAGCGCTGGCCAGGGGGCTGATGGACCGGGCGGCGCGCAGGGGCCGCTCGGCGCGGCGGACCGCGTCACCGACCCTCGCGCGGGCGGCGGTGGTGCGGGCCTCGGCCGCCCGGTAGCGCAGCACCCCGGCGACCACCTCGGGAACGGTGCTGACCCGCTCGCGCTCGACGCGGTTGGCGGCTCGTTCTGCGCGCGCCGCGAACGCGTCGAGGGCCGGGCCGAGATCGTCGAACCGAACCGGCGTGTAGCGGGCGCCGTGGCGGGTGTCGCCCGCCTCATCGTCGTCCCCGGTGTCCTCGTAACTGGCCACCCAGATCCCGTCGTCTTCGACATCGATTACCGCGGAGTGGTAGATGATACGGGCCCTGCCGCCGGTGTCGCCGGCGCTTGCCGTGGCGCGGCCGCGGGTGTCCGCAATCTCCGGGGCGCGGCCGGGATCGAGCAGGAAGACGTGGACGACTGTCTCGTCCCATGGCGTGTGCAGCAGGTTGGCCGCCTGCCAGTCATCGAGGAAGCTGCGGGCGGCCCCCTCATCGGCCATCGGGTACACGACGGGACCGCCGGCCGCGGCGGCCATCCACGCGTAGTACCGGCCCTCGTGCCGGACCAGATGGCAGGAGCATGCGCCCCAGTGACGGGACTCGATGGCGTGTTCGCGCGGGTCGATGCTGGGCGGATCGCGCATCATCTCAGGACTCATGCCGACCCTCTCATAATGTGAACTGAAGTTCACGTTATGAGCAGGCAGGAGGAACTGTCAAGCTCGGTTCACAACCGGCCGGGCAACAGCTGCGGGTGAGCCTGTCCTGATACGAGGAATCTGCCCTGATGAAGCCGCACGGCGGCGCTACTTCAGCCACTTGACCAGCACCGATGGCCGGATTACACGTATCTGGTCGCTACCCGCTCAACGCCTGGCTCGACGACGAGCCGAGGCCGCTTCCCGACGGCCCCGCAGACAGGCCTGCCTAACCAGTCAAACCCACCGCATCCTCGACCAAGGCGGCTGACCAGGGCCGGGCTTCCAAATGGCCCCTGGTGACAGGGTTCTTACCAACGCCCGCACTGCCATCGCACGGGCGTGGTGGACGCGGAGGGGCCGTTATCCGCCACGCACTCTTGAGTGAACGAACCCACCGGGATTCCGGCCCCTGATCGCAGATAACACCGTGAGTTCCACGTGAGGAACCTTCAGTCCGGCTGAACTCTCGGCGTTCTTGCCGGTAAGAAACTTGTCGCCAGGGGCAAAGTGAGTTCAGCTGTCACGTGTCGTGATCGCGATCAGTCCGTCAGCATCTCGGCGCAGGGTAGCGGCCAGCTGGCTGCGTGCCGTCTCGGGAATCCCGTCCGGGAGTCTGCCGCCATCCGCAGCCAGGTCGGCGGCGCCGCTGATGTACCTGGCCGCACGGCGCAGCAACGCCGGCGGGAACAGGATCTCTGCCGGGTCGCCGGCCTGCTCCGGCGCGGCGCCGGCGGTGACCTGCCCGAGCCCGGACAGCGTCTGCGCGTAGGTGGTGATGACGTCCCCCAGGTGACCGGGCGGCTCGTTCGCCGCCCGCACCTGCATCGCCTCGGCCAGGGCCGCGACGGTGATCCCCACGAGCGCCAGCGGCAGCGGAACGGTCCGCGGCGCCTCCATCAGGTCGGCGCCGGGCCGTTCGCCGGCGACCTCGAACAGCATCCGCCGGGCCATGTCCTTGATGATCTCATCGCCGAGATAGGTGCGGGCGGTTGCCTCGGTGACCCTCATCAGAGCCGCTACGGCACGGACCTGCCCGGTGATCAGCTCACCGGCACGCTGCCGGTCCAGGTGCATGCCGGACGCAGCGAGCTCCTCCAGGAACACCTCGATCTTGCTGTCGAGCCACGTACGTCTGGGCACATGGCAAGTCTTCCATCCTCCCGCCACGGAGCCCGGTTACCCCGAACGGCCGGTGGCGGTAACCCAGTGGTCCTCAGCCCGCTATCGCCACTGGCCGTTCTGCTGTTGCTCAAGCCCCGCTCCCGCCCGGCCCCAGCCATCATGGACAGCGTGCCAGAAACACCCGGCCAGCAGACCCGGACCGCCGTCACCCGGCGGATTACCGCCCACGTCAGGCGCGGCTGGCCCCGCCTCGGCGAGCCCATCGTGCGCCACCGCGGACGATTCTGCTACGTCTCTGCCCTCCTGCCCGGCCACCGCGAGCCCACGCCGATCCTGCGGCTGCGCTACCAGGGATCAGCCGACCGCTGGGCCATCGGGATCTACCTGGCCAGCAGCGGCCAGTACACCGAGTCCGAGCTGCCCGCCTCCTTCGGGCCCAAGACCGGCACGCCCGAAGAAGGGGTCGATGACACCTTCATCCTCTACGCGGGCCCCAAAACCGGCCACTTACGGCCCTCAGCCCGCACCCGGGCCCAGGCACGAAAGTGCGAAACACGAGTGATCAGAGCACCCGCCCGATCTCGATCCACTGCGTAAATAGATGCTTCGACTCGTATAGCATCCTCATCTGCCGCGGTGAGCGGTGCCTGGATCACTCAGCGCCCACCTCTCCGTCGTCATTACTCTGACTCTCCTGCAAGACAGAAAAGACTATTCCTTCTGTAGGCTGTTCCCTAAAACGCTATTATTACGAAGATGAGCCACATGATAACCGCCAAAACTGGAACGGCAAAAGCTATAGAAAGGTGCCGGAGATGCGTCCTCCTGGCAGCTTCCGCTCAATGGTGGGTCGAAACTCAGGAAAGGCTTCACGCGCTCGCTTGTGCAGACCCAGGAGAACTTGCCTTTGACGAGCGTTCATGAACGCCCAGATGACAGTGAGCAAGCACCCAAATAGGGCGAGGACCAGCGCGGCCACCCGCAACCTCAGCGGTCGCCCGTGGACGCCAAACGATAGACCAAAAATTCCTGTATAAGCAACAATGAGCAATGATTCAGCTACTAGGAAGAAGTTGCTACGTTGAACGAACAGCTCATCTTGTAGGAGGGCATGTGCCCACAGCCTGGCCAACTGATCTTTGCTCGCTTGCCAGGTATGGTCAAACCTATCTGGGACATTCACAGGAGGTAGACGCATAGACATCCGTCTGGGTTGGCGCGTCACGGACGTAGGCTACGCTCGGGATGCTTCTGCTAAACCCAGATTCGACCAGACGAGCGGTTGACCAGCTTGCGTGATTATGCATAGCCACCATGCGTGGAGAACTTACTCTTCTGCCGCGGACAGTGTCGCTCAGTCCCTGGCGGCGTTTGTCGACGGAAGCTGAATAGCCAGATCCAGAATTCAGATGCCGTTGACAGCGTTGAGTCTTTGCGGGTGAGCGTTTCGTTCGGGCGTATCGCCAGAACTCCTGCGAACCCGCCCGCACCGGCCGCTGACCGCCAGCCCTTCGTGGAAGACGTCAGGCTGGGCGGAGCCGGCGAGCGCGTACCGCACTACAGTTTGCCGGGTGGCAGGTGATCAGGCTGGGCGGGTGGACAGCTGGATCTGGTCGGTGCGGCTGGCCGGACCCACTCGGCTGCGTCCGGTGCCTGCCGGGCCGGGCACGTCAGGGTCAGCGGGGTCTGGGTCAAGCCCGCGCATCGCGTACGGGCCGGTGACGAGGTGCGGCTGCGCGGCGACGGACGTGCACGCGTCGTGGTGGTCCAGCAGGTCATCACCAAGCGTGTCAGCGCATCCGCTGCCGCCGGGTGCTACATCGACAACAGCCCTCCCCCTCCGCCCCGCGAGGAGGCTGTCGCGGTGGCTGCCCGGGACCGCGGCGCGGGCCGTCCGACCAAGCGCGAGCGCTGGAGTATCGAGAAGCTGCTCGGGCGGTCGGCCCGCTGAGCCGGTTTCCGGGTGCGCTGCGAAGACCGGGCTGCTGCGCCGGACAGATGTCCGCGCCTGCGGCATAATGCGCGCCAGCTCAGTCACGACGCGGCCGTGCTGTGCTGAGGGTGCTGCTGTCGGCAGAACCCTGGTCAGCTGCCCACGGCGCCTCCAGCTGACCAGTCGCACCGGACCGCAGTGACGATCCAGTCTCGAGGACGCCACCTTCGGTCATGCCGCGGTCACGTCACTGGTGATGCTGTCGTGGCAGGACAGTTGCCCGCGGGGAGAAACTGAGAGGTGGCGACGTTGTTGATCGGGGCTGCCGTGTCGGGCGGCGCGACTGCGCTGCGTGACGTGTTTCGCAGCTCTTGGCTGTGCAAGGGCGGTGGCCGGATCTATCCGCAAGCTCATCCCGGTGCTCTGGAGCCTTTCCGGCCTTGCGGTGGAGGAAGGATCCGCTGCCTGGGTTGTGACGCAGGCCGGGCGGCCTGCTGCTTGCAGGGTATTCTGGCCCGGCCGGCTAGCGTATCGTGGCGTCTATGGATGCGGCGCCTGGCCCAGCGGAATGGCTGGCATGGTGGTCCTGGCCGTGGCACGTCGCGGGCGCTGGGACCAGCTCTTCCCCCTCCTTTGCTCCGCAAGCACTTGATCAGCCGATTCTTCCCGGCTGGCTCTTCGCGAATAGCATTAACGTGACTGAGGCAAATTCCAGCTCACCTGAAACGGAGCGGGAAATTGTCGCAGCGCATAGTTATGGCCAGCAGCTTGGCCGTATCATGGACGTTCTTGATGAACTGATCAGGAAACAGCCGACCGGGTCACTCGGTGCTCGGCCTGTCCGGGAGTTCGATGAGATAAGGAATGATATCGAGACGATTAAAGCGCGTCAGGCTGCGAAGCGGGTTGAACAGATGATTACTGACCTAGCTGCGGTGAAGCGGCGTGATCCTGATGAGTACCAGCGCCTGGCGGCGGAACTCCGGAAAGTCCTGGAAGACAGCCGATGAAGGATGGCCTCCGGTGCCTGGGGCGGTTGGGGTTCAAGGGGAAGCTGGTCTGCCGTAGAGCCTGCTCTTACTGATCGGGTCCCCAGTTCGTCCGGGCGGCGCCGGATCATCTTCGGTTGCGATCGGGTGTGGCGGCGCGAACAGCGGGCGGTGTCTTACTCGCCAGATCATCTGGCGGTCAGGTCCTGTGTGGCTGCCTGTGCGGCGAGTTCGGCGCGAGTGGTGATGCCGAGCTTGGCGAAGATGTGCGTCAGGTGCACTTTGACGGTGCCGGGGGCGATGAACAGCCGCCGGGCGATGGCGTCGTTCCGCAGGCCTTCGCCCGCGAGGCGGGCGACCTCCCGTTCGGCCGGGGTCAGGCTGGCCCAGCCGGTCGCGGGTCGTTTGCGTCCGCCGCCCTTGCGGGCGGCGAAGGCCACCGCGTCATCGAGGGTGAGTCCCTGGCCCTGTTCCCACGCCTGGGTGAAGCGGTCGTCGCCGAGGATGTGCCGGGCCTGGCTGGCGGCGCCGGCGGCGGCGTCGCGGTTGGCGGTGAAGCCGGGGGCCAGGTACCGCAGCGGCCGCCGGGCCGCGTCGGCGGCGGCGAGCAGGCGGGCCGCGTCGGAGAAGCGCTCCCGGGCCGCGGCGAGCACGCCGAGCAGTTCGATGCCGTCGCAGGCGTCCATCTGGTCGCTGCAGCGGTGCCACTGCACGGTGGCCTGGCGGACCAGGTGCTCGGCGGCGGCGAGCTCGCCCCGGTGCCAGGCCATGACGCCTTCGGCGTAGCGCAGCGCGGCGGCGGTGATCGCCTGGCGGCGGCCGCCGAGGGCGGCGCGCGCCTCGGCGACGGCGGCTGCCGCCGTAGACTGGTCACCGGCGATGGCGGCCATGCACGCCAGGGCGGCCAGGTCGGCGGGAACGAACATGACGATCCCGACGCGGCGCCCGCCGTCGGCTGCCCGGCGGAGCGCGCCGATGGCGGTCGCGGTGTCGCCCCGGGCGGCGGCGAGGCGGGCCTCGGCCGGCGGGCCGGTGGATTCCACCAGCCGGACGGCGCCGTCTCGTCCCGCGGCCCAGCACAATCCGACCTCGGTTTCGGCCGCGTCGAGCTGGCCTAGGGTGGCGAACAGCCGGGCCCGGCATTGGCGCATGATCGTCTCGGCGAAGCGGTCCGGATGCGCCGCTATCAGGTTCGCGGCCTCATCCAGCGCGGTCATGGTGGCGGGCTGGATGCCCGCTCCGGCGATCGCGGACATCGCCCAGGTGGTCAGCGCGAGGGCGAGCCCTTCCTGGCTCGCCGCCGTCCGGGCGAGCTCGACCGCGAGCCTGCCGTGCCGCGCCTGCCCGGCCAGGTCGCCGGACAGGAAGGCCGCCGTGGCCAGCAGGCTCTGGGCCCGCGCCGCGAGCGCCGGATCGGCCTGGCCGGACAGGGCTCTGCTTGCTTCGATTTCAGCCACGATCTGCTCGGCGTCGCCTGCGTGCCAGGCCAGGCCGGCCAGCAGGTTGCGGCCCCAGGCTTCCAGCTGCGGTTCGCCGGCCTGCTGGGCGCAGGCGATGCCGTCGGCGGCGAGCGGGGCCGCCCGCTGGTTGTCACCCAGGTGGAACGCCGACCAGGCCGCGCCGAGCATTATCCGGGCCTGGATGCCGGGAGCCGCCGCGGCCGGGACGCCGGCTGCGGTGGTCAGGAACTGGCCTGCTTCGCTGTACCGGCCGGTGGCGATCCACCACCGGGCCAGCCGGGCGGCCAGTTCCCGTCCCGTCTCGGGTTCCTGCCCGCCGAGCGCCCACGACAACGCGGCGCGGATGCTGTCTTGCCCGGCTGACAGGCGGCTGGCCCACGCTGCCCATCCGGCGCTGCCCACGGCCGTCTCCGCTGACCGGGCCTGGTCCAGCGCCCAGTCCAGCAGCCGCAGGTGCACCGCCGTCTCCTCGCCGGAGGCGGCCAGCTGGCCGGCGGCGAACTGGCGGATGGTCTCCAGCAGCGAATAACGGACCGCGGCGCCGTCATGCAGGCGCACCACGGACTTGCCGGCCAGGCTGGCCAGCAGCCCGGCGATCGCCTCCGGCGGCAGCGGCCCGCCGGCCGCCACCTGTTCGGCCGTACCGAGGTCGAACCCGCCGCGCAGCACCGACAAGCGGGCCAGCAGGCGACGTTCGGCCTCATCGAGCAGTTCATAGCTCCACGCGACCAGCGCCTCCAGCGACCGGTGCCGCCCCGGGCGGGCCGGACCGCCGGACAGCAGCCCGGGATGGCCGTCCAGCCGGGCGGCCAGCTCAGCGGGACCCAGAGCCGGGCACCGGGCCGCGGCCAGCTCGATGGCCAGCGGGATGCCGTCCAGCCGGGCGCACACCTGCGCGACCGCGGCCGAGTTACGCGCCGACAGCTCGAAGGCGGGGCTGGCCGCACCGGCCCGGGCCGCGAACAGCGCCCCGGCCTCAGATCCGGCGACCGCCGCGGCCGAGCCGCCGGCCGGCAGCCCCAGCGGCGGCACCGGGAAGACCAGCTCACCGGGAACATCCAGGCGTTCCCTGCTGGTGGCCAGGAACCGCACCCGCCGGCACTGGGCAACCAGCGTGGCCACCAGGCCCGCCGCCGCCTCCAGGACGTGCTCGCAGTTGTCCAGCACCACCAGCAGCTCACGGCCGGCCAGCTCGCGCACCAGCCCGGCGGCCGGGGTGGGCGCATCCCGTTCGGACACGCCCAGGGCCTGCGCGACGCCGGCCGGGACCAGGGCCGGATCGGTCAGCGGGGCCAGCTCGACCAGCCGGGCGCCGTCGCCGAAACCCGCCTCCGCGAGCGCCGCCACCCGCAGCGCCAGCCGGGTCTTGCCGCACCCGCCCGGGCCGGTCAGCGTGACCACCCGGCCGCCGCGGAGCCGCTCACGCACAGCAGCTATCTCCGGGCCGCGGCCCACCAGCGAGCTCACCTCGGCCGGCAACCCCGACTGCCGCCGCGGAAGACGTGCCGTCTGCGCACCCCCTTAACCGTCCCGGCCAGGCACCACGCTTCGTATGACCCGGCTAACCGCCTCATATGACCTGGCCGGGCGGGAAATACCTCCTTCGGCAGATGCTGCCAAGAGAAGGAACCGCGAGTCTTTCCTCACCGGCACACCACCAATCCGGGAGGGACCCGATGAACCGCACCCTCGCTCCAGCCGACAGTGCTCACTATGACCCCCGGCTGGCCAAGCTGTCCACGCGGCCGGCCTCGCACGGCTGCGGCAGCCGTCCCTGCACCCGGACCCTGTGATTAACGAAAGGCCACGATGATGTTCCTTGACTGCCCGGCCTACCTGGACCACGACGGCGCCGTACGATGCGGGCTGCCTGCCGAGGTCAGGTGCCGGTTCACCATGCATTCCACCGACGGGCCCGTCGAAAGCGCCATGATCAGGTGCCCGGCCGGCCATTACTTCTGCGGGGCCATCGAATCCCTCACCTGGCACGGCAAAGGCAAGCACGACCCCGGCAGTGCCGCAGTGACATCCCGCGCCGGGCGCGACAGCCTCCAGCGCAGCCATGATGGCCGTGACGGCACGGACGGGTCCGCCGCCCGGCATTTCCCCGCCGAGGCGGAGCGGAGAGATCGCCACCCGAACACCGCTCCCGCGTACTACCTGGGCCACCCGGCCGCCCTGTGGATCACCGTCATGCACCCGCGCCGCCGGCCCACCGCCGCCCGTCACCCGATGGAAGCCACCGTCAGCGGCGGTCACCCAACCCGGGACTCCGGCGTGCTGCAGCACAGCTGACTCCCCAGTCATCGGCACAGGTCACGGCGGCTGCGCGCCAAGGCCAAGACAGCCCGATACAGCCAGCGCCTACCCGGTGCCATGCCCGCAGCCGCCCGGCTGCACAGCACCCGAACACGACAGACGAGCAGGTTATCCACTGGATGCCCGTGCGAACGGCTGGCCCAGCGGTCCGGATGATGCTCTCAAGCGGCACTGTAGGTAGGCCTGGCTCCAGCAACGGTAATGACCAGCCGGACCACAGCCAGCGCTCATCGGCGAGGTCTGCTGTGCGGTCACTGTCGGCGGACACAGTCCTGCTGCACCGGGTACAGGCCGCCCTGTCGCAGGTACTGGCTGGAGGCCGCCGACGCCGAAGACGCCGCCCAGAACGTCTGGCTCAGGCTCGTGGATCAGCTGGACAACATTCGCGACCCGGCCGCGCTTCCCGGCTGGCTGGCCACCACCACCCGGCGCGAATGCGGCCGCATCCTGCGCACCGCCCGCAGACCCCGCGACGCTGGTCATGCGCTGGCCGCCTGGGTCATCCCCCGGCTGCCAGCAGCTGCTCGCCCTGCTCATCGAAGATCCTGCGCTGTCGTATGCGGAGATCAGCGCCAGCCTGGGCGTCCCGGTCGGCAGCATCGGGCCGAGCCGCCGCCGCTGCCTGGACAAGCTCCGCCGCCACCCGGCCATCACCGCGCTGATCAACGCCGGCACCTAGACCGCCACGTTGGATGCATGTTCGCCATGAAAGGCGGATAGGTCATCTCCGTACTGCTACGTATTCCTGACAGGCCCCGCGATCCAGGGCAGTGGCCCTGCCATCACCGTCCGTACGCGTAGAACTCCCTCTTCTGGCGGCTGATGATCTTCGGCGCGACCGGGTGTGACGGCGCGACAGCGGGCGGTGTCTTGCCGTCAGGTCATCTGGCGGTCAGGTCCTGGGCGGCTGCCTGGGCGGCGAGTTCGGCGCGGGTGGCGATGCCGAGCTTGGCGAAGATGTGGGACAAGTGCACCTTGACGGTGCCCGGAGCGATGAACAGCCGCCGGGCGATGGCGTCGTTTCGCAGGCCCTCGCTGACCAGGCGGACGACCTCCAGTTCGGCGGGGGTCAGGCTGGCCCAGCCCGTGGCGGGTCGTTTGCGGCCGCCGCTCTTGCGGGCGGCGTAGGCCACCGCGTCGTCCAGGCTGAGTCCCTGGCCCTCTTCCCACGCCTGCGTGAAGCGGTCGTCGCCGAGGGCCTGGCTGACGGCGCGTGCGGCCGCGGCGCGTGCGGCGGTGAATCCGGGTGCCAGGTACAGCAGAGGCTGCCGGGCCGCTTCGGCGGCGGCTAGCAGGCGTACGGCGTCGGGGAACCGCTCACGGGCGGCGGCGAGTACGCCGAGTAGCTCGATTCCGTCACAGGCGTCCATCCGGTCGCTGTACCGGTGCCATTGCATGGTGGCCTCGCGGACCAGGTGCTCGGCACCGGCGAGCTCGCCCCGGTGCCAGGCCATGACGCCCTCGGCGTAGCGCAGCGCGGCCGCGGTGATCGCCTGGCGGCGCCTGCCCAGCGCGGCACGCGCCTCGGCCACGGCGTCGGCCGCCGTAGCTTCGTCACCGGCGATGGCGGCCACGCATGCCAGGTGAGCCAGGTTGGCAGGAACGAACATGACGCTCCCGACCCGGCGCCCGCCGTCAGCGGCCCGGCGGAGCGCGCCGACGGCGGCCGTGGCGTCGCCCCGGGCGGCGGCGATACGAGCCTCGCAGATCGGGCCGAGGAATTCCACGAGCCGGACGGCTCCGCTTCGTCCCGCAGCCCAGCACAGCCCGAGCTCCGTTTCGGCCGCGTCGAGCTGTCCCAGGGTGGCGAACAGCCGCGCCCGCCAGTGGCGCATGACCGTTTCGGTGAAGCGGTCCGGATGCGCCGCGGTCAGGTCCGCGGCCTCGTCGAGGGCGGCCAGGGTGGCGGCCTGGATGCCTGCCCCGGCGATCGCGGCGATCGAGGAGACCATCAGCGCGAGGGCGAGCCCTTCCCCGCCAGCCGCCGTCCGGGCAAGCCCGGCCGCGAGCAGGCCATGCCGCTCCTGCTCAGCCAGGTCGCCAGCCAGCCAGGCCGCGTTGGCCAGCAGGACCTCGGCCCGCGCCGCGAGCGCCGGATCGGCCTGGCCGGATATGGCTCTGCTTGCTTCGATTTCAGCCACGATCTGTTCGGCATCGCCAGCTTGCCAGGCCAGGCCGGCCAGCAGGTTACGGCCCCAGAGTTCCAGCTGCGGTTCGCCGGCTTGCCGGGCACAGGCGATGCCGTCGGCCGCCAGCGGCGCGGCGCGCGGACTGTCGCCAAGCTGGTACGTCGACCAGGCGATGCCGAGCAGCACCCGGGCCTGGATGCCGGGAGCCGCCGCGGCCGGGACGTCGGCCGCCGTGGTCAGGAACTGGCCTACGTCGCTGTACCGGCCGGTGGCGATCCACCACCGGGCGAGCCGGGCGGCCAGTTCCCGCCCCGCCTCCGGCTCAGCGCCGCCAAGCGCCCAGGACAACGCGGCACGGATGTTCGCCTGGTCGCCGGACAGCTGGGCGGACCAGCGCGGCCATTCGGCGCCCGGCAGGGCCGCCTCCGCCGACCGGGCCACCTCCAGCGCCCACCGCAGCAGGCGGGCGTGCACCGCCGTTTCCTCGCCGGAGACGGCCAGGCGCCCGGCGGCGAACTGGCGGACGGTCTCCAACAGCGCATAGCGGACCACCAGGCCGGCCTGGACCTGCACCAGCGACTTGCCGGCCAGGCTCGCTAGCAGGCCGGCGACCGCCTCCGGCGCCAGCGGCTCGCCGCCGCAGACCCGTTCGGCCACCTCGAGACCGAATCCGCCGCGCAGCACCGCCAGCCGGTCCAGCAGCCGCCGTTCAGCCTCACCGAGCAGGTCGTAGCTCCAGGACACCAGCGCCTCAAGGGAGCGGTGCCGTCCCGGCCGGGCGGCGCCGCCGGCCAGCAGGCCCGGGTGGCCCTCCAGCCGGGCGGCGAGCTGCGCGGGCCCGAGCGCCGGGCACCGGGCCGCGGCCAGCTCGATAGCCAGCGGCATGCCGTCCAGCCGGGAGCACACGTCCGCGATCGCAGCCGAGTCACCCGCGGTCAGCGCGAACGTGGGGCTCGCCGCCCGGGCCCGGGCCACGAACAGGCTCCCGGCCTCCGACGCGGCCACCGCGCGGACCGACCCGTCCTCCGGCAGTTCCAGCGGCGGCACCGGGAAGACGAATTCGCCGGGCACGTCTAGGCGTTCCCGGCTGGTGGCCAGGACGCGCACCCGGGGGCACTGCCCGGCCAGCATGACCACCACCTGGGCAGCCGCTCCCAGGACGTGCTCGCAGTTGTCGAGCACGATCAGCAGCTCGCGGCCGGCCAGCGCCCGCACGACACCCGCCATCGGGTTGGCGGCGTCTCGTTCCGGAACTCCCAGCGCCTCGGCGACAGCCGCCGGAACGAGCGCGGCATCGGTGAGGGAGGCCAGCTCGACCAGCCGCGCGCCATCCTCGAAGCCGCCGGCGGCCAGCGTCGCCGCCCGCAGCGCCAGCCGGGTCTTACCGCACCCGCCCGGGCCGGTCAACGTCACCACGCGGGACGCCCGCAGGCCATCCAAGACCGCAGCGATCTGCGGCCCTCGCCCGACCAGCGAGCTCACCTCCGCGGGCAGCCCTGAAAGCCACTCGACCACGCGTTCCGTCACGATCACCCCCGGGCCGGGCATCAGGTATGACCCGCTCGGCCGGGATATACCCCGTCCGGCAGATGCTGACAGCGGCCGGGGAAATGCATGCTCCTTCTCAAGGGCGCATAACCCTGATACAAGGAGGAACGATGAGCCATACCCTTGCCCCAGCCGATAGCTCTCACTATTACCAGCGGCTGGCAGAGCTGTCCACGCTGCCGTTCTGGCAGCGTGAGGAGTTCACCGAGCCCGCGGGCCCCGAGCGCGGGCACGTCTGGCACTGGCAGGACGTCTATCCCGAGCTCGCCCGGTCCCGTCAATTCGCGGCCGATGCGGCCGCCCTGCAGCGCCGCGCGCTGATCCTGTGCAACCCTGGGCTCACTCCGCCGGCTGCCAGTGCCACCCCAACGATCGCGGCGGCCTACCAGATGCTCTTCCCCGGCGAGAAGGCTCCCGTGCACGCCCATTCCATCTCCGCCATACGGTTCGGGCTCGCGGGCAGCGGCGCCCGCATGATCATCGACGGGGACCGGGTGCCGATGGAACCGGGCGACCTCATCCTCACGCCCGGCTGGAGCTGGCACGGCCACGTCCATCCCGGCGGCGACGAGCCCGCGGTATGGATGGACGGCCTCGACGTCCCGTTCGTGCTGGGCCTGCGGGCAGGCTTCATCCGCGACGACCCGTACTCCGGCGACCCGCTGCCCGTCCGGGACACCACGGGAACCGCCGCCGGAACCGCCGTGCTGCTCCCAGCCGGCACCCGCCACGGAAAGCACAGCCCGGTCCGCCGCTACCCGTGGGACCAGGCCTACCCGGCCCTGCGGCGGCTGATGGCCAGGTCCCCCGGGCGCAGCACCCTCACTAGCCTGGAGTACCGCAACCCGCTCACCGGCGGCCCCGCCCTCGCCACCATGGGCTGCCTTCTCCAGGGCCTGCCCGCCGACACTCGGACCCGGCCGCGCCGGGAAACCGCGAGCTCGGTCATCGTGGTGGCCCGCGGCACTGGGACGCTAGCCTGCGGCGGCCAGACCTTCGCGCTCTTGCCTAACGACGTGGCGGCCATCCCGGCATGGACCTGGCATCAGCTGACCGCGGGCGATCGGGAGTTGGTCCTGTTCCGGCTCACTGACCGCCCTATCCACGACGCCTTCGGCCTGTTCCAGGCCGAGGAAGAAGGGTGACCGCCATGCTGAACAGGATCAGCGTCGACGGGACCGAACTGGAATACCAGCTGCGCGGAACCGGCGCCGGGGAACCCGTCGTCCTCATCCACTGGGGCGTGGCCGCGACCTGGGCCGAGCCGCTCCTGGACCAGCCAGCCCTGGCCAGCCGCTACCAGCTGCTCAGCTACCACCGGGCAGGCTTCGCCGGCAGCGGCCGGCTCGAAGGCCCGCCTGCCATGGCCGCACACGCCGCCCACTGCCAGCAGCTGATGCGCGAGCTCGGCATCGCCAGGGCCCACATCGTCGGCCACTCCTCCAGCGCCCTGGTGGCACTCCAGCTCGCCCTGGACGCCCCCGAGGCCGTGCACACCCTCACCCTCATGGAGGCCGCCCGGCCCGCCCCGCCCACCGACGCCGAGCGGCAGTTCGGCACCGACGTCGCCCTGGCCGCCCTCCAGCGCTACCACGCGGGCGACAAGGCCGTAGCGGTCGACATCTTCTTCCGCGGCGTCCTCGGGCCCGGCTACCGTGCCGTGCTCGACCACGGGCTGCCCGGCGCCTTCGAGCAGGCAGTCGCCGACGCCGACGCGTTCTTCACCCAGGAAATGCCCGCCCTCCAGCAGTGGCCGTTCACCGAAGACGACGCACACCGCATCCAGCAGCCAGCGCTAGCCGTCCTGGGGACAGCCAGCCCTCCGATATTCGCGGCCCGGCAGAAGCTGCTGCTGCACTGGCTGCCCAACGCCGAGCCGCTCGACCTGCCCGGCCTCTCCCATCTCCTGCACGCCCAAGACCCCGCCGCCGTCGCCGGCGGACTCACCGGCTTCCTCGCCCGCCACCCGATACCCGAGACACTCTGACCCACCGTCCGTCCGACGACAGAACGAGCTGCTCCGCACCGCGCCGACCCCTCACGAGCCCGCGCTCGCGATCAGGACAGAACGAACGGTAACGAACGGTTCTGTACGCCAGCGGTGATCTTGAGGAGGTTGGGGTCGCGCGGGCGGCAGACGATGTCATACGCGGACCGTCGGCCGGCCCGGGTCGCCGCTAGGTTGCGGCGCGCAGGTCTATAGCTTCGACTACGTCAGTGGCGGGCACCCCAGCCTGCTCGTTGGCCGCTGCGACGTCGGCGGCCGATTCGGCTTGAAAAATGCAGATCGCCCGGCCGGCGCCGGTGAGAAAGAATCCTCCCAGGTAGCTGCCCTCGCGGCCAGCCGGACCTGCTGCTCGCTGGCGGAGGCTACCGGGTGGCGCCTGCGTCGTAGGCGGCGACATATAAGTGGCGTGCCGGTCCAGGCGGCCGCGGGCCTTCTCGCATCGTGGTGCGCGGGTCGGCGTGGGAGGCTGCCTCCTGCATATCGCGCAGTGGCACCCCGGCGTCAACTGGTGATAAACGCATGACGCAGCGTGTGCGGGGTGACGATCTTGTCAATCCCAGCGCGGCGGGCGGTGCGGCGGACGATCCGCCCGGCCCCGGTGCCGGTCCAGCCGTCGCCCGTCCCCGGCCAGGAATACCGCCGGGGACCACACTGCCCCCGGCGGCGGGGGCAATGAAGGAGATCGACTGGGTATCTTGCTGAGGGTGATCGTGCGCTGGATCTGGGGTGCGTCCGCGCTCGGCCAGTCCGTCACCGCGTCCGGAACCCTGGGCACCGCGGCGCTGCCCCCAGCCGTATGCCGCCGGCGCCGCGGTCCTGGGCCCGCGCTACGGGATGCCGGTTTTGGGGGGTTCGCAGTGGCGTGGCTCGTCCTGGCCGCGGCGAGTACGGTGCGGACCGCCCGCCGGGGCTGCCGTTCGCGCTGACCTGGTAGAGCTTCACCTTCCCATCGGCACCTGCATCACCGGCACTATCGCTCCGGCCGCCCGCAGCAACGACCAGGCCCTGCGCTGGGCCTCGGTTATCTTGTACCTGTTGCTGCTGGCTGCCTGGCTCACGGTCGCCTGTTCCGCCGCCCCCTGCCCGCTAAGGAGTGAGTATTGAACGTGGAGTCGCTGCTGGCCGGCGTGGTCGGGCCGGAGCACGTGCTGGCCGCGGGGCCGGGGCTGGCCGACTACGGTCATGACGAGGCCCTCGGGATGCGGCCGGGTGAGCCGGCCTTCGTGGTCAAGCCCGGCAGCACCGCCGAGGTGGCCGGGGTGCTGCGCATCGCCGGGGAGCAGGGACTGGCGGTAACCGCCCGCGGTTCGGGCACCGGGCTGTCCGGCGCCGCCATCCCGCGCCCTGGCGGCCTGGTGGTCTCGTTCGAGCGGATGAACCAGATCCTGGAGATCGACACCGCCGATCACGTCGCCGTGATCCAGCCGGGCGTCACCTTGGGCGCGCTGGACGCCGCGTCGGCCGGCCGCGGGCTGGTCTACCCGGTATACCCGGGGGAGATGAGCGCCAGCTTGGGCGGGACCATCGCCACCAACGCGGGCGGCATGCGGGCGGTCAAGTACGGCGTCACCCGCCGCCACGTGCTCGGCCTGGAGGCGGTGCTCGCCTCCGGCGAGGTGGTCCGCACCGGCGGCAAGCAGCTCAAGCTCAGCTCCGGTTACGACCTCACCCAGCTGATCGTCGGCTCGGAGGGCACCTTGGCCCTGGTCACCGAGGCGACGCTGCGGCTGTACCCGCGGCTGCCCTGCCAGGCGACGCTGCTGGCGCCGTTCGGCTCACTGGCCGAGGTGACCGCCGCCGTGCCGCAGGTCGTGGCCAGCGGCGCGGCCCCGCTGATCCTGGAGTACATCGACGCGCGCACCATGGCGGTGATCGCGCAGGGCGAGGACCTCGACCTGGGCGTCCCCGGTTCCGTCCGGGAATCGGCCCGGGCGTACCTGGTGGTGATGCAGGAGGAACGGGACCCCGGCCGGCTGGACGCCGACGTGGCCGAAGTGGCGGAGCTGCTGGCCCGGGCGGGCGCGGCCGACGTGTACGTGCTGCCCGCGGCGGCCGCGCGCCGGCTCGTCGAGGCGCGGGAGAAGGCGTTCTGGGCCGCCAAGCGTGCCGGGGCGGACGACATCGTCGACGCGGTCGTGCCCCGCGCGGCGATGGCCGCCTTCCTGGGCGAGGTGGCGCGGATCGCCGCCCGGCACGACCGGCTGGTGCTCGGCGCCGGCCACGCCGGCGACGGCAACGTGCACCTCGCGCTGTTCGAGCCCGACGACGCCGCCCGGGGCCAGATGATGCGGGAGATCCTCGCGGCCGCGCGGGCCAGCGGCGGCGCGGTCAGCGGCGAGCACGGCATCGGCACCGCGAAGGTGAGCTACTTCCTGGAGCTGGCCGATCCGGTCGCGGTGTCGCTGATGCGGCGGATCAAGGACTCGTTCGACCCGGCGGGCATCCTCAACCCCGGGGTACTGTTCGGCTGACAGGCGCGGAGGTGCCGGATGGGATCAGGCGGGGTGCCGCCAGGCCGGGATCCGCCCGTCCGGGCCGAGACCGCCCGCCTGGGGCCAAATAGTGGGTCATGCTGACCCGTTCGGATGCGCTTCGGCGAGTTGCTGCCGGGCCGCCAGGTCGCTCGAATAGACTCCTGGCGTTACGGTCTTGGCACCGGCTGCTGGCCGGGGAAGGAGACCCCATGGACGACGACCGCCAGCTGCAGGTCAGCCGCATCATCGACGCGCCCCCCGAGCGCATCTTCGCAGTGCTGGCCGACCCGGCCCGCCACCGCGAGCTCGACGGCGCCGGCATGCTGCGCGGCCTGGACTCCGGTGACGCCCCGATCACCGCCGCCGGGCAGGCGTTCGTGATGAACATGAACCAAGACGGCATCGGCGATTACCAGATGCGCAGCGAGATCATGGTCTACGAAGCTGACCGCCGGATCGGCTGGGCCCCTGCCATTCACCCGCCAGGGGCGCTGGCCCACATCATCGGCGAGCTCGATCCGAGCGGCCATACCTACGTCTGGGAGCTGGAACCCGCAGGGGACGGCCGGACCAAGGTCACCCACACCTACGACTGGAGCGGCGTTCGCGACCAGAACGCCCTGAGCCTGTACCCGCGGGTGTCAAAGGAACAGATGGAGGGCAGCTTGGACCGGGTGGCCGCGGCCGTCGCCTGACCGCGGCGCCCGCCAGCCCGGCCCCCCGCCCCCACGTCCGCGGCAAGCTCCGCGAGTACCTGGGCCAGCGCCTGGTCGCCGCCGACGTTGCCGGCGAAGACGATGCAGGGCATGCCGACGGCTTCGGGAGCCGCATCGACCGGGCGGAACACCGAGATCACGCCGGGAAACAGCTGGCTGGCGGTCAGGCGTGCAGGCCGGTGACCGTTTCCGCGGCGGCAGCGAAGGCGGGATCGCCTGTTGCCGCGTACCCGCGCTGGCAGGCCTCGACGAGCTTGACCTGGTGCGGGTCCAGGCTGCGCACGGCCGCCACGGCGAGGTGACTGCCTCGCGGGCTGGCCGGGTGAGGCTGGGTTACCGGTTCGGTGGCCGCGTACAGCGCGGCGTGCTCGGCATGCACGTGGGCCAGCGCGGCGGCGCCGTCCGCGGCCGGGATGTGGGCGGCGAGGATCTCGATGGCCATCGCGCCGGTGACGCCGTGCAGGTGGAAGATGTCAGGCCGGGTCAGGTAGCGGCGGGCACCGTCGGCCGCGGCCCGCACCACCGCCAATCGGAGGTCACCGGCGAACCCACGTCGCGACCACAGCCGGCCAGCCGTCCTCGTCAATGGCCTGCGTGAAGTAGCCGATCCACTCCGCGAGCCGGTGGTAGTCGCCGAGCGCTTCCCGCCACTCGAACCCGGCCGGCACCACCGGGTCGACCGCTGCCCCGCCTGCCCCGGCGAACCGCCGCGCCCAGCTGTCGATGTCGTCGGTGCAGTCGAGCATGGCCAGCGCCTCACAGGCCATGGCTCCGTGGTTGACGAAGCCGTTCGGCAGCTCGAAGCTGGCCGCCGCCATCCGCTCGAACGCCTCGTCCAGAGCTGGCGTCGTGTCACTCACGCCGTCCTCCTCGCTGCCGCGGCCCGGTGCTGTCGCCCACGCATGGTGCTTCTTCCGTAACGTTCCCGGAACGGTGCATGCATACCGTGCGGCCGAAGAGGCCAGGGCCGACCAGCTGACCTGATTCCTATTGGTCGTACAGGCCTGGTGAAATGCCACTAACGTGGGGATTTCGGGCTGCGGGCACCGGGCTGATGGGGTTCGGGGTGCCCGGCCGGGCAGTAGATCTCGAGCCGGTCATGTTGCTGTCGTCTGCCAGCCGTATCGCGAACGGAGGTTCGTGAGCTGCGCGGTGGAAATAGCCACGGTTATCAGTGTCACGCCAGTCTGGCGGGCACGGCTGGCGCTGGCCGGTCCCTGATCGCGTATTGCCCGGCGGCGTGTCCGTGAGCCGCGGCACGGATCCGGTCCTGCCGGGCCCGGGAATGCCGGGCAAGATCGCTGGTTACCGGCTGGAGGGGCATATCGGCGAGGGTGACATGGCCATCGTCCGCCTGGCCCACGACGAGCGCCTGGACCGTAAGGTGGCGGTCAAGATCCTTGCCCCGGAGTCGGCCCGCGACGCCGCCTTCCGGGCCCGGTTGCTTCACCAGGTACGGGCGGCCGCCGAGATAGACCATCCCCACATCCTTCCTGTCTACGAGGCCGGCGATGCGAGCGGGATCGTGTACGTAGTCATGCGCTACGTCCAGGGCGGCGATGCCCGGTCGCTGCTCAGCCCGCTCGGGCCGCTTCCTCTTGCCCGGGCCTGGAAGGTCATCGCCCAGGTCGCGTCGGCGCTGGATACCGCTCACGCGCACGGCGTAATCCACCGCAACGTCAAGCCCGCCAACATGCTTTTCGACGCCAGCAGCGAGGTCGGCGGGAGAACGCCTGACTGGGCCGGCGGCCACTGCTTCGACCACGTATACCTCTCTGATTTCGGGATGCGCAGGGACTGGTCGCCGGACGAGATCATTACGGCGGTCCGCTCCGCAGGAACGCTCGATTACGTTGCACCAGAGCAAATCGAGGGTCGCGCCCTCGACGGACGCGCGGACCTGTACTCGCTGGCCTGCGCCGGGTTCGAGCTGCTGTGCGGCACGGCGCCATTCGGGCAGGACCAGGGCTTGACGGTAATGTACGCACAGCTCTACGCGCCACCACCCCCGGCTACGGCGCGGCGCCCTGACCTGCCCGCGGCAGTCGACGTTGTGCTGGCCACGGCGCTTGCGAAGAACCCGGCAGACCGTTATGCGACCTGTGGCCAGTTCGCCGAAGAACTGCGCACGGCGCTGGGACTCGTTCCCGGCGAGTCAGATAACCCCGCACGGCTGCGCTCGCAGGGCCACGCCAGGCCAGTCGCAGAATCCCGGCTGGCCTCTGGCAACAAGCGACCTGCCAGGCAGCAGGATTTCGAGCACGAGCCCACGCAGACCCCGACGCCCGTGCAGTCTGGGCCCGGTCAGCTGCTGTCCCCGGAGGACCAGCCTGCCGCCGGACCGGGCCAGGTGAGCCGTGACTCGATAGGCGGGCCGGGCGCACCTTACCCTCGCCAGCCCCGGCGCCGCCCTGGCGTAATCAGACTCACCCTTGCTGTCGCCGCTGTGGCCATCGCCGCCGCGGTGGCCATCGGCGTTGCCCTGCCGGACAGATCTACACCGGGCACGCCGGCCGTGTCCTCCCCCGCCGTGCCCTCCCCCGTTCTGTCCCCCGCCGCAACCTCAGCACCGTCATCGTCATCGGCGTCCACCCTGGCATCCCGGCAGGCGGCCGCCGTGAACAATCTGCTGAGTTCGAGCGCAGCCACCCTAAAGGCACTGCAAGGCGCAGTCAGCGAGGTATTTAGTTGCACGAACCTGTCCAGCGCGGTCCGTCAGATCCAGAACGTCGTGAATCAACGCAGCACTGAGTACAACCAGGCGTCAGCCCTATCGACCTCCGCTCTGGCGAATGGGGCGGCAGTGAAGTCCGACCTGATCTCCGCCCTGCGCAACTCGCTGGATGCCGACAGGGACTTTCTGACCTGGGCGCAGCAGCAGCTGAACCCCGGGTGCACCCCGACTGCTCAATCGAGTGCCTACAACGCCGCGTATAACGCTAGCCAGCAGGCCGGCGCTTCTAAGAAGGCGTTCATCCAAGTATGGGATCCCGTCGCGGCCCAGTACGGCATCCAGCAGAAGTCGCCCGGCACCTTCTAGCAGCCTGGCAGGATGGCGGTAGCTACCCGAGCGGTCTGGGGAGGAAACCGGTGCCTGTCCGCTTTCAGTTGGTCATCGACTGTGCCGACCCGGACCGGCTGGCTCGGTTCTGGGCCGCCGCGCTAGGCTATGAGCTCGCGCCGGCCCCGGCTGGATTCGCTACCTGGAACGACTTCTACCGCGAGCTGGGGGTGCCCGAGGAGGAGCTGGTCGACGGGGCGGACAGGATCAGCGACCCAGAGGGCCACGGGCCGAGCATCTGGTTCCATGTCGTCCCAGATGCCAAGGCGGTCAAGAACCGGCTGCACCTCGACATCCACGCCAGTGGCGAGCGGACGGACCCGATCGAGACTCGCAGGAAGCGAGTCGACGCGGAGGCCAGCCGGCTGGCCGGCCTGGGCGCCACCATCACTGGCGCATTGTCCGAGGAAGGGCTGGACCACTACGCGGTCGGGATGAAGGACCTG
The DNA here is from genome assembly GCA_963769715.1 of uncultured Actinomycetes bacterium. Classification (GTDB taxonomy): domain Bacteria; phylum Actinomycetota; class Actinomycetes; order Streptosporangiales; family Streptosporangiaceae; genus Palsa-504. Next base: position 124,036 of record CAVYNE010000029.1, on the reverse strand, counting down.
GAAGGCAACGAGTTCGATATCAACTGACCGCAGCAGCCGAGGCTCGAATCACGTAAAGGTTAAAGCACTAGCAAAGCAGGCGACCGAACAGGTCGAGACATCGGAACGGCCATGAACCCTCACTTGCTTCGGGGCTTCCCCCGACTGCCGCGACGCTGACAGCACCGTCCGGTCCGGGCTGGACGGCACCGAGGATGAGCGGGGCAGGCCTGAACGCCGGGCATGCGCCGGCCTATCCTGGACCCAAATGGCCGAGCTGATTGCCGACGACGAGGACCTGGTAGTCCATCTCACCGTGGGCGAGAAGATCTGGGGTTTCCACGGTGACATCCGGGTCCGCCTCTCCTCCATCGTCTCTGTGGCGCCCGATCCTAAGCCGTGGCTGGGCCTGCGGGGGTGGCGGATGGCGGGGATCAGCTTTGCCGGGCACGCTGTGCTGGGCACCCGCCGGCACAGTGATGGCTACGATTTCTGCATCCTGCACCGCGACCGGCCGGCGGTCCGGGTGGACGTGGCGTCGGGACGTTTCGGCCGCCTTGTCATCTGCGTGCCCGAGGGCGGCGACCCGGAGGCGGAAGCGGCGAGGATCGCTGCCGCGGCGGGGATCGCCCCCTCGGCGCCGGTCAGCTAGCACCGCGGCCGGCCTTTTGGCGCTTGCCGCAGAACACCGCGATGAACCGTATCCACTTCATGGTCTCGATGATCCGGTATCAGGCATTCCGCTCGGCGAGGGTGCTGGCGGAGCTGATGGAGGTCGTGCAGGTTTCGCCGAGGCTGCCGATGACGAGGACGGCTGCCTGGTCGAAGCCAGCCGGGGCGAACGCGCATGCCATGTGCCAGGTAATGCGGGGCGCACGTACCTGACCGTTCGGGAACTTATGCCGTGTTCCTGGCCATTCCGGAGCACAGGTCCTATCAGCCACGTGCAGGATAGTGCCAGGCACGGTCACGAAACCGGGACGGTGGTACGTCGCTTTGGCTGGCGTCGCCGGACGTCACACCCAGATCGCCCTGATCCGCACGCCCGCTGTCCCGATAGCCATCCAGTCGGCAGCCGCGCCGATCGGCGGGAGTGTGCGCTTCGGTCAGATGAGGATCAGCCACAGTGCGTGAGCAGAGGATCAGGTCGCTGAGTTCCCTATCGGTGAGTTGACGTGGCCGATGTACCGACGTGAGCACCGTTGGACCCCATCCCCGGAAACGCGATGTGCAGGCCGCACCTGGTCGCGGTTGAGCCTGTGCCGGAATCGCAGTCGGGCGTTATGGTAGCCGTGAGGGATGATGGTCACCTGTACGTTCCCGCACCGGCATCGGCGCCCGGCCGGGGGATGGCATTTTGTCGGCTTCCATGGGCCCGGGACCTGACCAGCACATCATGATGCGGGTGCCGCCGCCGCCCCCAGGGGACTGCGGACGGCGAGCTGGCTGGTCGCGGGGGGAGGTATCGCATCGTGACAGCCGGGCTGCCATCAGATGATCAACCCGGGGCGGAGATTGTCCGCCGGGCTGGTCCAGCTGTACTTACAGACACGCGGCATGCGCCGACCCGGCAGCATCAACCCCGCGCATAGCGGCCTCGGCCTGGCAGGGAATGTGGCCCTCGGCACTGGATTTACCGTAGCCGCAGACGGCGAGCCGGAGCAGAAGCGCCGACGCGCGGCAGCGTGATCAAGAGAGGATGGCCGATGAGCGAAGACCGCGACCACACCGTCGCCACCGCCACGGTGACCGGTGACGAAAAGCCGTACGGTGTGCGTATTGACGCGGACGGGCATGCGTTGCGCGGCGACGAACCGGTCAACAAGGCGGTTCGTGCGGGAACCGAGATCCGCACCATCACTGAGGCGGCCTGACCAGTGGCCAGGCGCGTGACGGTGCGGCCTGGTCAGCGGCGTGCGCTCATCCGATGACCGAGCGAATAGTCGTCATCGGAGCGGACGCGGCCGGGATGAGCGCGGCCTCGCAGGCCCTGCGGATCGCGGGCGACGCGGTCCAGATCGTCGCGTTCGAGCGCGGAGCGCACACGTCCTACTCGGCCTGCGGCATCCCGTACTGGGTGGCCGGTGACATCGACGAGCCGGAGCGTCTGATCGCCCGTTCGCCGGACGCGCACCGGCGGAACGGCATCGACCTTCGGATGCGAACCGCGGTGGAGGAGATCGACCTTCAGGCCGGGCGGGTGACCGCTCACGACCTTGCCGCCGGGCGGTCGTACCGGGAAAGCTTCGACTCCCTCGTGATCGCCACCGGCGCGGTCCCGGTCCGACCGCCGCTTCCCGGTGTGGACGCCGCCGGCGTGTTCGGGGTGCAGACCCTCGACGACGGTGCCGCGCTCCTGGCGGACCTTGAGCGCGCGCAGCCCCGGCGGGCCGTCGTGGTCGGCGGGGGCTATATCGGCGTGGAGATGGCCGAGGCACTGGTGCGACGCGGTGTGGCGGTGACCGTCGTCGATCAGGCCGCCCAGCCGATGACCACGCTCGATCCGGACATGGGCGCAGCCGTGCACCAGGCGATGGAGGGCCTTGGTATCGATGTGCACACCGACACCGCCGTCACCGGATTCGAGACCAGCAGCGACCGCAGGATCCGCTCGGTGGTGACCACCGACGGCTCGATCCCGGCCGACCTGGTCGTTCTCGGTCTGGGGGTACGACCCAACACCGCGCTCGCGCGAAATGCCGGCCTGCCGCTAGGGGATCAGGGCGGCCTGCGCACGAACGTGCAGATGCAAGTCCTGGGATACGACTGCGTCTGGGCGGGCGGCGATTGCGTGGAGGTCCTGAACCTGGTCTCGGGCCAGTACCAGCATGTGCCGCTTGGCACCCACGCCAACAAGCACGGCCGGGTCATCGGGCACAATCTGGCCGGCTCCTACGCCACGTTTCCCGGAGTAGTCGGCACCGCGGTGAGCAAGGTGTGTCATCTGGAGATCGCCCGGACCGGGCTGCGCGAGCGCGACGCCAGACGCGCCGGGTTCGCCTATGTGACCGTCACCGTGCGGTCCGGCACGAAGGCCGCCTACTTCCCGGGTACCCGGCAGATGACGGTCAAGATGATCGCCGAACGCTGCACCGGACGCCTGCTGGGCGTGCAGATCGTGGGCAGCGAGGGATCGGCCAAGCGGATCGACACGGCTGCGACGGCGCTGTGGAACCGCATGACGGTAGAGGAGATCACGGCCCTGGACCTCGCGTACGCCCCGCCGTTCTCCCCGGTGTGGGACCCGATCCTCGTGGCGGCACGGCAGGCCGCCGCGGCAGTGCGCCAGACAGGAGCCGACAGGAGCTCGTGACCCACCGCCCGAGTAAGCACCAAGCTGACCCCGCCCGTATCAATTCCTCGTCGCGAGGGGCGCCCTGATGGCCGATTCCGGCGTGAGTCTTTTGATCATCTTCCCGTAATCGAACACTCAGCCGTCGCCCCAGAGCGTGGCTGGGACCCGACCAGTCGGACATCACGGGCGCGAGCAGGCGGGGGCGGGATCGGGGGTGCACAATGGGTGGATGGGGCTGCCCTCTGGCATGGTGACGTTGGTGTTCACCGATATCGAGGGCGGCGTCCGGCTGTGGGAGGCCGATCCCGGGGCTATGGCGGAGGCGTCGGCCCGCCATGACCGTATTGTCCGTGAGCAGCTCGAGGGTGCGGGCGGTCAGGTCTTCAAGACGGTGGGCGGGGCGTTTCGTGCGGTGTTCGCCGACCCGTCCGCCGCGCTGGCGTCGGCGGTGGCTATCCAGCGGGCTGTCGGTGCTGAGCGGTGGCCGCCCGGGTTGCCCGTCGGGGTGCGCATGGCGTTGCATTCGGGGGCCTGCCTGGAGCGGGACGGCGACTATTTCGGTCCGGTGGTGAACCGGGTCGCCCGGCTGCTGGCCGCCGGGCATGGTGGTCAGGTGCTGGTGACGGGGGCGACCTATGAGCTGCTGGCCGGCCGGCTGGACGGCGGGCTCGGGTTCCGGGACCTGGGCGAGCATCGGCTGCAGGACCTGGGCCAGGCCGAGCGGGTCTTCCAGGTGACCGGGGCGGGCCTGGCCGGGGGGTTCGGCCCGCTGCGCTCGCTGTATGATCCAGCGCTGCGGCATAACCTGCCGTCGCAGGCCACTAGTTTCGTGGGCCGGGCGGCGGAGCTGGCCGGAGTACGCTCGCTGGTGTCGGGCGGGTCGCGGCTGGTCACGATCGCGGGGCCGGGCGGGATCGGCAAGACGCGGCTGGCGTTGCAGGTAGCAGCTGAGGTGCTGGATGGCGCCGGCGACGGGGTGTGGCTGGTGGAGCTGGCGCCGGTAGCCGAACCCGAGCTGGTGGCCCGCACAGTGGCGGCCGTACTCGGAGTCCGCGAGGAGCCGGGACGGCCCATCCTCAGTACCCTGGTCGACGCGGTCGGCGACCGCTCCCTGCTGGTGGTCCTGGATAACGCCGAGCACGTGCTCGGCGCGGCCGCCAAGCTGGCCGACGCCCTGATGCGGTCCTGCCCGCGGGCATGCCTGCTGGTCACCAGCAGGGAGCCGCTGGGCGTCAGCGGGGAGCACGTCTTCCGGGTTCCCCCGCTGGCCGTCCCGCCCGCCGATCTGGCCGCCCCCGGCCGGCTGGCTGCTTTCGAGTCGGTACAGCTGTTCGCGGAGCGCGCCTCGATGTACCGGCAGGGCTTCGCCCTGGACGACGCCAACGCCGCGGCGGTGGCGGCGGTCTGCGTGCGGCTGGACGGGATCCCGCTGGCCCTGGAGCTGGCCGCGGCCCGGATGGGTTCGCTGTCGGTGCCGGAGATCAGCGCCCGGCTTGATCAGCGGTTCCGGCTGCTGACCGGGGGGAGCCGTACCGCCCTGCCCCGCCATCAGACCCTGCGCGCCCTGATCGACTGGTCGTATGACCTGCTCAACCCCGAGGAGCAGATCGTGGCCGACCGGCTGTCGGTCTTCGCCGGGGGCTGGACCCTGGAGGCCGCCGAAGCGGTCACCGCAGCAGGCGGCACCGGCGGATGGCAGGTGCTGGACCATCTGGCCGCCCTGGTCGGCAAGAGCCTGGTCCAGGCCGACGAGATCCACGGGTCGACCCGCTACCGGCTGCTGGAGACAGTCCGCCACTACGCCGCCGAACGCCTGGCCCGGCGGGCCGGCCCGGAGCTGGACGAAACCCGCGCCGCCCACCGCGATTACTTCCTGGCTCTGGTCGAGACCGCCGACACTCACCTGCGCGGCCCGGACGAGGCCGCATGGCTCGACCGCCTCGAGGCCGAGTTCGACAACATCCGCGCCGCACTGGCGTTCAGCCTCGCCGATCCGGCCGGCGCCGAGCCCGGCTTGCGACTAGCGGCGGGGCTGCACCGGTTCTGCAACATGCGCGGCCACGGCGGCGAAGTCCTCGAGGCGCTCAACGTCCTGCTCGAGCGACCCGACGCTCAAACGCCCACCCGGACCCGGGCCCGGGCCCTCACCGTGACCTGCCACCTGCTCGATTACTTCGGCGACGACCCGGCGCCCCCCTCGATGGCCGACGAGGCCCTCAGGATCGCCCGTGACCTCGCCGACGACGCCGTCGCCGCTGACGCCCTCGCCCAGCTGTGCTGGCTCAGCTTCGAGCACGGCGATCTGCCTGCCGCACTGGCCCACATCGACGACGCCGTCGGCCTGGCCCGCAGGGCCGGAGATCCCCGGCTGCTTGCTTATATTCTCTCCCGTCGTGCGGTGTTCAACAGCGAAGCAGGCAATCTGGACGCCGCCTTCGCTGACAACCAGGAAGCCATCACCCTGTCACGGGCGGCCGGAGACAACTACCGGCTCGCCACCACGCTGGCCAACCTCGGCATCGACGAGCACGCGACGGGGAAGCTCCGGGCGGCCCGGGGGCATCTTCAGGAGGCGAGCACGCTCGCCGACAACCTCGGCTACCAGAACCTCTCCGCCGGCTTGCGCCAGAACCTGGGACTCGTCGACCTCATCGACGGCAATCCCCGCCACGCCCGCCGCCACTTCCTCGACAGCCTGGACACCGCCCGGATCACCGGCGTCAAGTCATATGTTCACGGCGCGCTCCTCGGCCTGGCCCTGGCCGCCGGCGCAGATGGCGATCCCACCATCGCCGCCACCCTGCACGGCGTCGCCGACGAACACTACGAGCAGGCCGGACGCGCTTTCGAGGCTCTCGAAGCGGGGCTGCGCGACCGCGACCACGCCCAGCTGCGCGCCACGCTGGGCGATGCCGCGTTCGAGGCCGCCTACGCCCGCGGCCGCACGCTCAGCCAGGCCGACGCCATCACCCTGGCCACCGCCGCAGCCGGGCCCGGTCCCGCGGTCGCATCGGCCAGCACCGTTCCCGCCGCCGGCCAGGCAACGGCGGACGGTTCAGCCGACCCGCTATCGGAACGAGAGCGGGAGATCGTGGCGCTGCTGGCCGGCGGAGCGACCGACGCCCAGATCGCCGGGCGGCTGTTCCTGTCGGTTAACACGGTCAGATCCCACCTGGACCGGATCCGCGACAAGACCGGCGCCCGCCGGCGCCCCGACCTGGTCCGCTACGCCGTCCAGGCCGGCATCGAAGCGGTCGCCCCCTCCTCCTGAGGGCTGGCCTCCCTGGCCCCACATGACCGGCCTCCCGGGATAAATGGGCCGTTCGGCCCACACCCGGCGCGCCCGATGGGGCCGCCCGGCCCCTGCTGCCAGAATCCGGCCCGCTACACACTGGGCTTACTGCTCCGCCACCTAGGCGGAGCGTCTCGGCCGGCTCGCCGTGGGCCGGAGGCCTGAAGGGGTGGGAAATGAAAAAATACCTCCTGATTACGGCCGCGTTCGCGGCCGCGCTGGCCGTGAGCGCCGTCTCTGGCGCGGGCGCCGCAGGTGCGAGCACCGGCACTGGGGCTCAGCTGTGCGCCGGCCAGACCTGCGTGTACCAGTCCAATTATCAGAACTACCCGCTGACCATCCCCTACACCGACGGTACCGTGAAATACGTCCTGCAGGTGACCACCGCACAAGAGCTTTGCGCGCCGGGCAAATGCTACTGGACCGGGGCATATTTCGCGCCCAATGGCACCTGCGAGGCGAGCACATCAACGGTCGGCTGCGTCGCGCCCGGTAAAGGGACGCCAGCCGACGCTACCGGGTCTGTCACGAGTATCAGCCTGCCGGCAACGTACAATCCCAGCGGGTATTTCACCTGCCTCGACTTCACCTATACGGTGAAAGGGCTCGCCTACGGGATATTCCTCCTCTCCTCGCCGGCCAGTCCTGGCACATGGGTGCAGAACAATATCGCCAACTGCGCGCCTGGGCCCGGCATCACCCCTTAAGAGCTAGCGCATAACAGAAGCAAAACTCAATTTGAATAAGCTTCCCGGTTATCCCTTGCGGGTGCACCGGACCCACGCGAAAGGAACACGAACACATGAGGAATATCCTGCTCGCGCTGGCGCTCGCCGCCGCGCTGCTGGCCGGCTCGGCTGGCATGGCGAGCGCATCACCGGCCGCGGCCTCGAAGCCGGCCCCGCTGCCTGTCCTGTACAACCTGGGCGGAGGTACTGGAGCGGTCTGGGATTACCCCCAGGTCAAGCCCAAGATCTTCTTCATCTTCGCCGATGGGACCGCGGCGGTCACCGGCATGCACTGGGCTCGCTGGAACCACAGCACGGCCGTCACCAGCAAGGCCACCGAGTACGAGCGCACCGGCCCGTGCTGCACCAAGGCCGACCAGCACTACTACAAGGTCACGGTCACGCTGTCCGGCGTCCGGTATCGCGGCGGCGCGCGTCCGGGGCCGTACTTCACCAGGATGGTCATCACTGGCCGTGGCTTCCGCACCCTTAAGTACACCTACAAGGTGACCCGGGCCGGCGGCTTCGTGATCGGCGGCTGGATAGGCGGCGCCTCGTGAGAAGGCTCATCCTCGCGGCGGCGCTCGCCGCCAGCCTGCTCGCCGCGGGCGCGGGCACCGCTGTCGCGTCGGCGCCGAAGCCGCCGGTCGTGCACGACTGGCTCGGCTGGAACCAGAACCTGACCCGGCCGTCGTTCCTCGGCGCCCTGCACAGCGGTGTCCCGCCGAAGGCGATCGACGGCGACTTCGTCCTGATGAAACTGCACTGGTCGGCCTGGGGGCGAGGCTCCGCCCACGGCACCGGGCGGATCGGCTGGGCGCAGCCCGGGCCGGGGGGTAACGGCATCAGCCGGGAGGCCCCGGTGAGGGTCACGCTATCGTCCGTCGCCACGCACGGCGGCAGGCGGTACTTCTCGCGGCTGGCCTTCCGCTTCACCTGGCGCGGTCACACGTACGCCGGGACCGAGAGGTTCGCGGACCCGTGCGGCAACACGACCGGATGCTGGGTCACTCCCGGCACCCCCGTCGTATGACACCGCGCGATTTGAGCCGAGGACGATCACCCGCCCGCCCGGGGCGGCGTGCTGAGAGGGGAGATCAGGATGAAGCGAGTCATCACGGCGGTCGTTCTGACCGCGGCATGCGGGCTGGGGGTCATGGGCGGTGCGGCACGGGCTTCAGCCGCGACGCGGCCGGTCGTGGTCTATGAGCCGGCCGTCACCGGCCCGCATCCCGTCAAGAGCGTGGTCCGGCCGTCGTCGTGGTACCTGACCATCGGGCCGGCCACCGAGTTCCGTGGCGCTCACTGGTCGAGCTGGGGCAGTAAGACCGCGGCCGGTACGGCCACGATGTACGTCATCGACTTCGGCACCCATAATGAGGGCCATGCCAGGCTGAAGCTTTATGACGTCAAGAAGCACGGCGGTACGCGCTACTTCAGCAGGCTCCGCGTCAGTGGGGCCAGGACCGAGAATGGCGTATGGAACTGGTGCTTCAACATCAGCGAGTGGCAAGCGACGTGCCCGGGCTGAAACGGCGTATGACGAATCGCACTTTAACTCAACCGGCATGCCGCGCAAAGTAGGACCGACCAGCCGGTCACGTCAGCGAAGGTGGATGCGGTCGCCGGCTACCAGACTGCTGGTGGGGGTCAACTCCCTTTGCCGCCATGCTCCGGGCGGGTCTCCATGATGGCGCCGGAAGGCTGCGGCGAACGCGTAGGGCGAGCCGTAGCCGATCACGCTGGCGATTTTCGCCAGGCTCAGCTCGCCGTGGCGTAGGTAATCGCGGGCCAGGGTCATTCGCCAATCGGTCAGGTATTGCATCGGAGTCTGGCCGAGCGCATCTCGGAAGGTTCGTGCGAAGGCCGCCCGGGACAGTCCGCTGATCTCGGCGAGCTCAGGGACCGACCAAGGGTGTCTGGCGTCCTCGTGTATGGCCTGCAACGCTGCGTTCAGCCGGGGATCTGCCGACGCCCGGTACCAGCGAGGTGCGGTGGTGCTCTGACGGAAACTGGTGCGGATGGCAAGAACCAGAAGTATGTCAAGGAGCCGGTCCAGCACAGTGGGCTGACCTGGCTCAGGGGAAGCCAGCTCGCGGGACAGCAGGCCAATCACGTCGCGCAGGGGATCGCCGACGGCTGCCGAGAGTGACAGCACCTGGGGCAGCGCATCGAGCAGGCCGCTGCCGATGTCCCCCGAAAACCGGTAGGCGCCGCACAGGAACACCGTCGCCTGCGGGTCGTCCGGGCGTCGGCCGCGCCCGTGATGGGCCCGGAACTCCTCCGGTTCGAGGCAGTCGGCACCGGGTTCATGGCCGATGTAGTGATCGGGGCCCCCGCGGACAAGCGTCACGTCGCCCGGTGAGAGCTCCACCGGGCTCTCAGAGTCGTCGTCGAACCACAGCCATCCCCGCCCCCGTACGACAGCATGCACCGCAAGCTGGATAGACCCCCCCAGCCGCAACCCCCAGGGGGGCGCGGCCACCGTTCGAGCGAAAACAGCGCCCGAAGCGCGCGCTCTCGCGAGGTGGTCGTACAGCAGATCCATCCGCCAAGTATTAAGCAGGACAATCACAGCAGTCAATTCTATGAGCGTTTGAAACAAAAAACCGAGAGTATCGCGCATTGATTTGCTCGACAGGTGGTCTCACCATGGAGTCATGACCGATTCACAGCAGACGACACTTGTGCTCGCCGGTACCGCTGGTGGCACAGAAACTCATCCAGCGGGGACTGAATGCGCGTACGGCCTCGCGCCACGACGCCGACGTGCTGTTCGACTGGGAGGGGTGCGGCACGTTACGTACCTCAGCACCTACGGCAGCGACCAGGCACCACCGGAGGCTGACATCCGGACCGTCGAGCTCGACCTCGCGCGCCAAGGAGCCAAGTGACCACGCCCATCGACGAATTCGGCGACTACGCGGCGCTGGACCCCTTCTTCCGAATCATCGAGGAAGGACTGGCAGGCTTCGTTGACGACGGGCACTTCTTCGATCTCCTGGCCGAGGACGTAGTCTTCGAGTACGTGATTTCCGTGCCCGGATACCCGCGACGGGTTGAGGGACGCCGGGCCGTGGCCGAGCTCTACCGCGGCTACGGCAGCAACATGATCCTGCGGAGCGCGGACGAACTGGCCGTTCACCGGGATCGTGAGGCGTCGGTGATCGTGCTTGAGTACGCGGTGCACGGGCAGGCAGTCCAGACCGGGCGGACCTACGACAACCGCTTCGTCTCTGTGATCACCATCGAGGAACGCAAAGTGACGCACTGGCGGGACTACCTGGACCCCGTCGCAGTCTTCAACGCGGTCGGATGGCCCGCACAGTAACGATCAACTCGCGGCGGCTCCGATTTCGACGCTCTCCCCGGGGGAACCCTGGGGTCCAAGGAGGTCACCAAAGACGCCGTCACCGACCGATGCCGGTCACTCCATCACAGATCGTGGTTCGAGAAGGCCCTCAAGGCCGAAGGTGCCGTATTCCCGCCCGATGCCCGACTGCTTGAACCCCCCGAACGGAGACAGCGGCTCGTAACCGCCGTTGATCGCCACCCGGCCCGCCTCAAGCCGCGACGCGACGCGACGCGCTCGCGCGGGATCCGACGAAAAGACATAGGCCTGCAGGCCATAGTTCGTATCGTTGGCCATCTCGACCGCGTCATCGTCATCGCGGTAAGTGAGGATCGAAAGCACCGGCCCGAAGATTTCCCCGCGCGCGATCGTCATGTCGTTGGTGACGTCCGCGAACAGTGTCGGTCGCGCGAAATACCCGTCCGCAACTCCCTCCGGGCGGCCGGGCCCGCCGGCGACGATCCGGGCGCCTTCCTCGACACCGCGACGGATGTAGGACTGGACACCCTCCCGCTGCCGTTCGCTCACCATCGGGCCGATCGCGGTCGCCGGGTCGCGCGGACCGCCAGCACCGTCCCGGACATCGAGGACACCGGCGAAGCGGCATGGCCGGCCTTGCAGATCCGGACCCCGTTCGATCGCAGTGGCCAGATCGGGACGCGCATGCCGTTCCAGCAGTTCGCGAAGCTCGTCCACAGACATGCCACCAGTGCACCACAAAACCCGCGGTGACCGCCCGCAGCGACAGGATCGTGCAAGGAGTCGCGACCTCCATGTCGTCTACGAGCCAGCGGACGACGCGCGCCGCGCGGTCGTAGGCCACTGCTACCTTCACTTGCTCGCCGGGCCGGTGGGAATATCGACAGGACGTTCGGCGGCGGCGTCAGCCCGAACCATTCAGCAAGCGTGGCATGTACCGGACGGTAAGGCTGCCGGGGCTTGTTTCACATCTGCCAGTGGCCAGTCTTCGCAGCCGGTCGGTGACTGGCCACTGGCGGATGCGAGCGCGCGCTGGCGGCCTCATCCTGGAGGATATGAGACGCACAGCCGGGCCCTGCTATCCGCAGCAAGCCCGGACGGCCCGGAGATCGGTGAGGCCACGATGAGCTTCAACCAGCTTTTCGCTGACGAACCCCAGCCCGAGATCGCCGACTCGGCAGTGGTGCTGGGTGACGTCCACGTCGGCGCGGGCGCGATCCTGGCGCAGGGCCTGGTCGTGCGGGCGCACGGCGCCGCGGTGAGCATCGGCAACCACTCGGCCATACTGGAGAATGGGGTGGTGATCGGCACGCCCGAGCATCCGGTCCGGGTGGGTCAGCGCACCGTCTTCGGTCACCGCGCTACCATCGTCGGCGCTACCATCGGCGACCTGTGCGAGATCGGCAATGGCGCGATCCTCATGCCTGGCTCCCGTCTGGGCGACGGGTGCATCCTGGGCGAGGGCACGCTGGTCCCGCCGGACACCGTGATCCCGGCCGGCTCGGTCCTGGTCGGGCGCCCGCCGCACGTCATCCGGTCGGCCACCGACGCCGACCGTGAACGGCTGGCGGTGCTGCGCCAGCATCAGACCAACCTGACCAGCTACCCGGGCATGATCGTGCACGGGCCAATGCGAGCAGGAGAACGCATGGGGACGCTGTACGCCTACCGCGACAAGACCCCGTTGATCGGCGCCGGCACGGTGCTGTTCGACTCGGCGGAGATCACCGGCGACGTGGTCATCGGCGAGGACACGATCATCGGCGCCGGCGTGAAGATCATCGGCGACTCCCACGGCCCGGTCCGCATCGGCTCCCGGGTACAGATCCTGGAGAACACGGTGCTGCACCTGCTGCCCGACAACGAACTGATCATCGACGACGACGCGGTGATCGGCCCGGGCGCGATGATCCACGGCTGCCACATCGGCCGCGCCAGCATCGTCGAGCCGGGCGCAATCATCTGCGACGGCAGCGTGGTCGGCGCCGAGTCGGTGGTACGCGCCGGCGCCTGCGTCAAGCAGCGCGACCGTTTCGGTGACCGGTCCGTCCTGGACGGCTTCCCGGCCACACTCGCCGGCACCCTGACCGGCCCGCCGCCGATGCCAGGCTGGACCCTCCCCCCCGACGCCGTCGCAACCCTGCGCAGGGTCCAACGCTGATCGCAACGGCGGCCTTGGCCGGGGCGTCGTCGCCGGAGGTGCGGCCACCGACCGCCAGCACTAGCCCCAAGGTCAGAAGGGTGAGCAATGTCTGAGCAGGTGAGCGATTCCGCCGATGTTATCGACAACACGGACGCGTCCCGGTTCGAGCTGCGTGCGGACGGGTGGCTCGCGGAGCTTGTCTACAGTATCCGCGGGGACCGGCTGGTGCTGCTCCACACCGGTGTTCCGTTCGAGCTGGAAGGCCGCGGCATGGGCGGCAGGCTGGTGACTGCGGCTGTAGACCGGGCGGCGCGCGAGGGGCTGACCCTGGTGCCGTCGTGCCCGTTCGCCCGCGGCTGGCTGGCGCGGCATCCCGAGGCGGCGAGCAGGGTGGTCATCGACTGAGACAGTTGATCGGCACGCCGCTGGCGCCAAAGGAGTCGGCGGGTCGGCTTTCATGCGGCCGTGACGGGCCGGTCGTTCCCGGGCTTTAGCTGAGCAGTTCGCGGACGCGCGGGATGACCTGGCGGCCGTACAGCTCGACGTTGGTCATGAGCTGATCATGGGTCAGGCCCGGCATGCCGTATTTCAGGTCGAACCGGGTGGCCCCCAAGGCGCTGAGGTTCGTGGCGATCTTCTGCGCGACGGTTCGGGCGAGCCGACATACAGTGCTCCGTGCCGCCCGGTTTCGGTGTCGAAGGACTCCTCGGCGGGGATCGCGAAGCCGCGCGACGTGGCCCGGGGAGTGCACGAGCCACGTTGCGGATCGTCTGGGCGTGCGACAGTGGCTTGCCGTCGGCGTCGCTGTTGCGGTCACCGAAGGTGCCGATCCGGTCGACCAGGCCGGCGATCGTGGCGACCGCCGCTGGGATCGTCGCCCGCGACCCCCGCTGCCCGCCGGTCCGGGGCTCCGGCCGTCCTCGTTCGGTCCTCAAGTTCGTGGTAGCCGATGTGGTTGAGCGCCTTGACCACGGCCGAACCAGCTGGCCGGCCAGTAGTTCATCGCGTCGACCACGAGCTTGCCGTCGAGCAGCGCGGGGTCGATGTCACCGAAGCGGTGCAGCGGTATCGCGAGCACCACGATGTCCGCATCGGCCACCGCGTCGCTGGCCCACCGCGGCTGCGCGCCGGGAATGACCAGCTCGGTGATCAGCGCGATGTCTTCGGGTCGCCCGACGTGGCGATGTCCACCGGGTATCCGGCCTTGATGGCCAGCCGGGCGATGACCGGCCCGACGTGGCCCGCGCCGAGCACCGCGAGCCTGCTCAGTTCCCTCATCAGAACCCGACCACCTGCCGGATGAGAACGATGTGGATACGGCCGGGCAGTTCCTGGTGGATCTCCAGGATCTTGCCCACCGAGCTGTGCTGCCCGTAGGCGGCGATCGCGCGTGCGTCCTCCAGTACCAGGCTGTGCTGGTAGATCCGCTCGTGTGCGGCCTCCAAGGGCCCGCCGTCGTTGATCGCGTCCGCGATTCCGGTTTCGGCCAGGGTCACCGAGGTGCTGCTAGACGACGACGAGCGGGACTTCCAGGAGCAGGTTCTCGCCGGACCCCCGCCGCTTGGCCCTGGCGGCCTGCCGCTGGACCGCCTGATCGCCTACGGCCGCGCCAGGATCGACTTCCTGATCAGGCACCGCGAGATCGCACGCGCCGCACTGGACGGCAGGGAGCAGGTACCAGCCGGATCGCAGACGCCCATGTCGCGGGAACACGTCCGGTTCCTGCTCGGGAAGATGAGCCTCGGCGCCGACCCAAAAACCGACCTGGACATCCTGGCCACCCAGCTGACCGCGGCCCTGGACGGCCCGCTGCTGCTCTACCTGTCGTCTGCCGTCCTGGCCCAGACCGCTCCGCAAGTCTCCGAACGCCTCGGCCGAGGCTGGGAGGACCTGATCCAGCGCGTCTGCCGGCCATGATGCGGACGGTCACGGGTTCGCATCGACCACAGCGGTGATGACGTCGTCGCCCTCCGTCGGGGTCGGGGTCGGGGTCAGGGTCGGTGATGGTGATGGCGACGGTGACGGTGATGGCGGCGGGGCTTCCTGCAACACCGTCGCCGTCGGGACCACCAGTGGCGACCCTGCAGGCACGCCCGCTGGCGTCCCGGCCGCCGCCGTCGCCGAAGGCGCCGCCACGCCCGGTGACGTCGCCACGCTCGACGGCGGGATCGGCCGGGCTCGCGGCGTCGGCTGGTCCGTGCCGGACACCATCGACCCGCCGGCCTGCTGCCCGCCGGGCTGGCGGCGGACGCCTGGTGGTGGTGCGAACTGCCGGCCGGCGATATCGCGACGATCATGATCGCGGCCGCCGCCAGCACCGCTGCCGCCGCGACGGCCGCTCCGGCCTGTCGGTGCCGCCGGAAACGGCGCCGCCATGTCCCGCCCAGGGCGTTCGCCTTCGGGAAACCGTCGTACCCGAACGGGCCGGCCCGGTGCGTCACGCTGGTCCGCTGCGCGCGCCCGGCGGGCGTGTTGTCGGCGCAGGCACTGAGTATCTGCCCGGGAAGTCCCGGCGGCAGCGTCGTCTCTGGCGCGACGTCGGCGTGAGCGTCGGTCATGCTGCCGGCCAGCGTCCGCCGGAAGCACTCGTTGCCCGCGACCGCCTGCAGCCAGGGATGGAGCTTGCCCGGGTCGCGGAGCCCGCCGAGCTTGGACCAGGCGATGATGAACGTATCCTGTACCGCGTCGGCCGCGACCTCAGGTGCCATCGAGTAGCAGTACTCGTATAGGGATGCCGCGTACTCGTCGAGGGCCGCGGCGAGCCCGTCCAGTTCGCCTGCCGCGATCGCCGCGACGACTTCTGGGTCGTCCATCTTTCCACCGTAGTTCGCGCGTCCGGGAAGGGGGCGGTACGACCGAAGACCGTAAGATCCTCCGCATCTCCTCCGGCCTGATTCCGCACGCCGACTCAGACAGCGGCTTGATCGTATAAAAAGCCTGTCTGGGACGGGGAGGCGCCGGGCGACCCTTCGCGGGTGGCCCGGCGTCCCCTTCGTTGGCAGGGGTCAGATCTTGACCGAGATCGGCTCTAGCGGCCCAGAAGGCGATGGGTTCGGCTGCCTCACGCTGAAGGCGCACTGCCCGAACGCGTGGCGCCGGACCTGATTCGGGGAACCCGCGGAGTCGCCGTATTGCACCGCCGGGCTGTTGTTGAAGCAGGCGATGCTGCCGTCGACGAGGTTGGCCAGGATCTCATTCGCATCCGGGTCCGCCATCGTGTTGTTCGCGTCGACGACGTTCCCGCGTACGTGGTTGCGCAGCGCCCCCAGCCAGCAGGTCTGGAGTCCGGTGACGGTGAGGGCACCGCCGATGGTGTTGTCCTCGAAGTCACTGAATACGGGGGACTGCAAGGCCGCGAAGATCCCGGTGGCCGGGACGGCGCAGGTCACACCGCCGCCTCCGCCGCGCAGGCTGGCGTCCCCGCGGATCGTGCTGGCATGGACGAGGACGGCTAGCGCCTGTGACCCTCTGACGTCACCGAACACGTGGTTCTGGCCGGTGAGTGTGCCGCCGGTCCCGGCGTTCGAGTCGTCTGAGCAGGGATTGAAGTTCGGTTCGCAACCCATGGCCAAGACCGCGCCGTACTCCACTTTGATGTCACCGCGTACGGTCAGGCTAGATGTGCCCGTCTTGGCCACGTCGTTGAGCGCGAACGTCGCGTTCAGGGCCGAGCCCGGCGCTAGGATCAGGTCCCCCTTAATCACTGCCGCGCCGCCGTTGACGAAACACACGCCAGTGACGACGACGTTGCCGCGGTATGTCCCGGTCAGCACGCCTGGTGCCGCCAGCGTGCCCGTGCAGGTGTTGGGTTTCTGATGGTGGGCTTCGGCGGCTCCTGCCGCACCCGCTCCCAGGACAGCAGTCGCCATAGCCAGCGATATTATCGCTGCGAGCCGTAGGACTTTTCGCATGGTCCCCTCCTGATTCAGTGCCTCGCGCCATCGCGAGACCGCGGGACGCGGGAATCAGCGGGACCGCCCCTTTGCCGGCACTCTAACCCGGCGGTTCCGGGCTGGCAAGATCAGCCAGACGCAAAATGGCCGCCGGTCACTGTGTCAAGCTGGCGCTGCGGCCTCCTCGCGGGGAGACCCGCGGCTTCGATACCGGAGCCGGAATAGGCCGTAAGCAATAGGTCCGGCCAACAGCGGTACCCAGTATGAGGCGAGCCGGTAGGTGAGCGTGGCCAGGACGGCCTGGCTGGAGTCAACCTGGGCCAGCACCAGGAGCCCGGTCAGGCTCGCTTCCACGAGGCCCAGACCGCCGGGGGTGGCCGGGATCATCCCGACAATGCCGGCGACCGCGTAGGCCACCAGGATCAGCGAGGGGCGCGGGCGGCTCCCGGTGGCCCGCAGCGCCGCCAGCAGGCAGAGGTAGTCGAACGCCAGGCGCCCAGCGGAGAGCAGCAGCGCCTGCCACCACTGCCGGCCCAGTACCGTCCGGATCTCGTTTCGCTGAGCCAGGAGGGTCTCGTCCAGTCCTTCCAGCGGCGGCCTTTTCCGCAAGACCGAGTTCCTGAGCCGCTGCACCACCCGGCCAGCCCAGCGCAGCGGCGTGTCATAGGCCAGGACGACCGCCCCGAACGCGGCGAAGACCACGAACCCCACCGCCCCGAGGACGGCCGCGTTGACCAGACCCCGGCTGGTGGGCGCGCCCAGCAGGATAACCGGGAGAGCGAAGACCGGCAGGGCCAGCAGGCCCCCCACGCCGAGGAGGGAGAACGCCGCCAGCCCGCCCACGGTCGAGTCGGTGTCGCTCCCGCTGGTCGCCAGCATCCGGAACTGCAAGGCCGCGCCCACCGCCGCGCCACCCGGCATGATCAGCGTGATCGCGTTGCCGGTCAGCTGGGACGTGACGACCGGGAACCATGCCCTGGTCCGCAGCGCCAGCCGCTGTAGTGCGAACGTGCAGATAAAGTGGGCGATTTCGGCCCCGATGGCCACGGCGAACCACCGGGGGTCCAGGGTCGACAGACGCGGCCAGGACGCGAGTACCTCGGTGATCGCCGGGAACACGAGGTAGAGGGAGATCCCGGCGACGAGGACCACCGCGGCGCGCTTGGCCACCGCCTTCCACGGCAGTGGATGCGACTTCTCACTCTCGATCCTGACGACCAGGGATGGCTTGCCCGGGGTCACGGATTGGTCGCTCATAGCCTCGGCCTAGCGCCTGGGTCCGCCGCAGCGGCAAGCGCGGCCATGACACTCCCTGGCGACGTTCGGCGACAATGGCTGGGCTCGCAGGAGGACAACACCCGGCACCTCCCCACCATCATGGTGATATTTCGACGGCCCCATCGCGCCACCCGTCGCGGGTGATACCGGCGTGGTGCGGCTTGGTTAGAGTCACCCTCGCGGCTCCGCTGGCGGAGCCCCGATGGGAGTGAGGTCCATGTCAAGACGCGGCGCAGGGCAGCTCGGAGACCTCGTCAGGCAAGGCATCCTGACAGACGAGGAGTTCGCGGCGCAGAAGACCAGGGTCCTCGGCAGATAAGCATGGCTACTAACGCACGTACCGCCGCGACCGGACCCACCGAGGCCCCGCGGCCTTCGTTCGCGCCCACATGGAGGCGTGCGCACCTGACGGCGGAGGAGCGGGCGGCACGGGGCCAAGTCGCCCGCAGCGAGGTGCCACGATCGGCCCATGGCCGGTGGGCGCCGGCGCCGGATCGCCCTGATCCGATCGCTGTGCTGGAGGAGCAGGCGACAAGCCGGGTCCCGGAGCTGGTGCCGATCCGCTACGGACGGATGCTGGTGTCACCGTTCACGTTCTACCGGGGCGCCGCGGCGATCATGGCGGCTGATCTGGCGGCGACCCCGGTATCGGGAGTGCAGGTCCAGCTGTGCGGGGATGCGCACCTGTCGAACTTCGGCGTGTTCGGCACGCCGGAGCGGCGCCTGCTGTTCGACATCAACGACTTCGATGAGACCCTTCCCGGCCCGTGGGAGTGGGACGTGAAGCGGATGGCGGCCAGCTTCGAGATCATGGGCCGCTTTCGCAGTTTTTCCCCGAACGAGCGGCGCGCCATCGTCACGGCGGGGGTAGGCGAGTACCGGGACCGGATGCACCGGGCGGCCGGGATGCCGACCCTGGGCGCATGGTACGACCAACTGGAGGCCGGGATGCTGCTCAACCTGGTCCGCCAGGAGGTGCGCGTCAATCGGCTGGATAAGAAGGAAGCCCGCCGGGCCGAGCGCCATGTGGACGAGGCCTATACGCGTGACAGCACACGCGTGTTCGCCAAGCGGGCGAGGGAGGTCGACGGCGAGCTGCGGATCGTGGCGGACCCGCCGCTGATCGTGCCACTCGAGGATCTGATCGTGCCGGGATCGGAGTGGGAGGATCCCGCTCCGCTGATCAAGAAGCTGCTCAGCTCCTACCGGCGAACCCTTGGGCAGCAAGGCCACCCGCTGGAGGAGTTCCGTTATGTCCACGCGGCCCGCAAGGTGGTGGGCGTGGGAAGCGTGGGAACCCGCTGTTACATCTTGCTACTGCTGGGCCGCGACACCGATGACCCGCTGTTCTTGCAGCTTAAGGAGGCCCAGGACTCGGTCCTGGAGCGGCACTTGGGCCGTAGCGCCTACCCTCACCACGGCCAGCGCGTGGTGATGGGCCAGCGGCTGATGCAGGCGGCGACCGACATCTTCCTCGGGTGGCAGCGCATCAAGGGGCTCGACGGCGTGACCCGCGACTACTACGTACGGCAGTTCCATGACTGGAAGGGCGGCGCGGACGTGGAGAGGATGCTCGCCCCGGGGGCCGCGGTTTACGCGCGCATCTGCGGTGCGACACTGGCCCGGGCGCACGCCCGCTGGGGCGACCGGATCGCCATCGCCTCCTACCTCGGCAAGGGAGACAGGTTCGACCAGGCGATCGCGGACTTCTCCACCGCCTATGCCGACCAGAACGAGCGAGATTACGAGGCGTTCACCATGGCCGTGAACTCCGGACGGCTCATCGCCCAAGCCGGCTAGGGAGTTCTAGGCCCCGGCTCGGGGGGCAAATCTGTGACTGGTGTGGCCGAACGGATCACCCTGCGATCCGGTGATGTCAGTACGCGCGGACGGCCGCGGCGTGGCTTATCGCCACGGAATGTGTTACGCAGCTAGTCCCGTCGAGTATGTGCAGCAGGAAGCTGGTCGGATCGGTGACGTAGCCGGGAGGGCAGGCGTCGTGCAGGCGCAGCGCGCTCTGCCGGTACGTGCTGGGCGCGACGGTCATCAAGGTGCCGGCGAACAGAGCGGAGACGTCGCGGTGCGCGTGCCCGGCCAGCACGCGGGCGACGTTCGGGTGCCGCTGGATCACGTCGGCGAGTTCGGCCACGTCGGTCAGGATCATGCCGTCGAGGAACGGGATCCCGACCGGCACCGGCGGGTGATGCAGGCAGACGAAGGCGGGCACCTGCGGCCGGGCGGCGAGGGTCCGGTCGATCCAGGCCAGCTGATCCTGGCCGAGGTATCCGGCCGGGCTCCCGGCAGTGCAGGAGTTGGCGACCACGAGCGTGGCCTGCGGGTACTCCACCGCGTACGACGCCGAGACGCCGTTGCCCAGGTACTGCGTGTCACCGAACTTGGCGACGAGCGCGGCGGGGTCGTCGTGGTTGCCCGCCGCGAGGTGCACGGGGATCGGGCATCGCCGCAGGATGGTGCGCAGAGCGCCATACTCGTCCGGATGCCCGGTGTCCGCGAGGTCGCCGGTGATGACGACGCAATCCGGCCTCGGCTCGATCGCCAGCAGTCGGCCGATCGCGTCGGCGAGGTTCGCGGCGGGCAGTGCCGCCAGGGGGCCCCTCATCATGTGAGGGTCACTGAGGTGGGCGATCCGCATGCGCCTGACGGTAGCAACAGTAGGCGGCCAGGCTCCGCCCGGCGGGCGGCCATACTCGGCGGGCGGCTGGATGAGCGCGGCTGGCACCATGGCCAGCATGATCGGACGACTGCACCACCTGATCCTGGATTGTCCCGACCCGCTAGTGCTCATCGATCGCTTCGGGGCCGGGGCGGGCCCGTGGTGTGACGCGCTGCCGGGGCTGGTCGAGGCGTGCTGCCAGCGCTCGATCCGGACCTGGATGCCGACCGGCTCGGGCAGTGGTGCCAGGCCACCGCCGTGATCATCGCCGTCCAGCACCTGTACCGCCGGCCGCCCGATGCGACCACGAAGCTCATGCTCCAGCTGGCCGCGAGCATCTAGGCCTGGCCGTCTCGCTGGCGCCGGCGCGCGCGGGACATTCCCGGAGCAAAATGACCCTGAAGCGTTATTCGATAGCCATTGTTATATTTTTTATTTTGTGTTATTATTAGTGGAAGTTAATTGTAATCTGGCCCGCGTGATAGCTAACGGACAACCTAGCCTGACCGCGTTCACCGCGGCGGCCGCGCGCGCCGCCCATTTGATCGTCGATGACGACCCGCCCATTTTCACCGATACGCTGGCGCAGGCCATGCTCGGCGAGCGGGCCGAAGAGCTCATCGGCTTTCACCGGGCGCACGGCACCCACCCGATCCTGTCCGGCGCCCGGGCGCAGGTCACCTGCCGCAGCCGCTACACCGAGGACAGCCTGGCCGACGGCATCGGGCGCGGCATCGGCCAGTACGTCATGCTCGGGGCCGGCCTGGATTCCTTCGCCAGCCGGTCCGGGCTGGCCGGCCAGATCCGGGTATTCGAAATCGACCACCCGGCCACGCAGGAATGGAAGCGCCGCATCGCGCCGGTGCCGGAAAACGTCAGGTTCGTCCCGGTGGACTTCACCCGGGACTCACTGCGCGACCGGCTGCGCCAGGCCGGCTTCGACGTCGCGGCGCCCGCCTTCGTCAGCTGGCTGGGCACGACCATGTACCTGGAAGAAAGCGCCATCGAGCAAACCCTGGCGGTTATCGGCGGGTTCGCGCCCGGCTCGGAGATCATCGTCGACTACATGCTGCCCGCCGGGCTGCGCGACGCCGCGGGCGACAGCTACGCGGAGCAGGTCGGGCAGGCGTTGGCCGAGCGGGGCGAGCCCTGGCGGTCGCTGTTCGGCCCGGACGAGGCGGCCGCGCTGCTGCGCCGCCACGGCTTCGGGCCGGTCCGCGACGTCCGCCAGCGCGACATGATCCCCGCGGCGGCCTGGAACCGGACCGACTCGCTGCGCCCGGCCGACCTGTCCCGGATCGCGCACGCCCGAATCTCAGCGGACAGGCCGGCCGCCCGATGACGGACCCCGGCCTCCTGGCGGACGGCACGGGCCGGCCATGGACGCGCGGCTGGCCCGTTTGGAGAACCGCATGCGGGTAAGCAGGGACATTGCGGAGATCGCCGCGCGGCACCTGCCCCGCCGGCCCGCCCCGAGTGAGACGCCGGAGCCGGAGGTAACCGGGATGTGGGAGAGGCTCGAGGGCCGCGAGATCAGACGCCGACGTGCGTCTTCGGCGAGGATCGCGGCGCGGCGCGGGATCACCGCGCCGGAGGTGGGCGACCGGCCGCGCCCGGACCTGCCCGAGGGCACCGACCTGCTGCCGCAGATCCGGCACATCGTCATCTTGATGATGGAGAACCACTCCTACGACAACTACCTCGGCATGCTCAGTGACGCGGCCGACCGGGGCGAGGGCCTGCCGCTCGGTCCCGACGGCACCCCTGACGTCGTCAACTACCTGCCGAACGGCCAGGCGTTTTCCGCCCACCACCTGACCTCCACCACCCAGGTGAAGAACGATCCCAGCCAGAACTGGCACTCCAGCCATATCCAGTACGCCGGCGGGCGCTGCGACGGGTTCGCCGCCGCCGTGGCCAAGGCGCTGCCCGGCGCCGATCCCGCGGTGCCGATGGGCTACTGGACCGAGGACGACCTGCCGTTCTACTACGGGCTCGCCCGCACGTTCCCGCTGGCCGATCACTGGTTCAGCTCGTGCCTGGGCCCGACGTTCCCGAACCGCAGGTTCCTCATCTCCGGGACGGCCCACGGGCTCATCGACGACCTGCCCTGGGACATCGTCGACTACCCGCAGACCGGGACGATCTTCGACGTGCTCACCAAGCACGGCATCGCCTGGGTGAACTACCACAACGTGCGGCACTACAGCGTGCTGCTGCGGCGGGTGTTCGGCGGCCGCGGGCTGACCGCGGCCCGGCGGCTGGCGCAGGTCGGCCGGTGGCTGCCGGGAGTGGCCGACCGGGCCGTCGGCAACAAGTCGTTCACCGCCGACCTGTACCCGCTCGGGCTGGGCGGCTGCGTCCGGCACCTGCGCAAGACCCCGCAGTTCTTCGCCGACGCCGACGCGGGCACGCTGCCCGCGGTGAGCATCGTCGACCCGGACTTCGAGACGTACTCGGAGGAGAACCCGCAGGACATCGCCAAGGGCGAGTCCTTCGCCGCCGAGGTCATCAACCGGGTCATGAACGGCCCGGCCTGGCCGCACACGCTGCTGATCTGGCTCTACGACGAGCACGGCGGCTACTACGACCACGTCCCGCCGCCGGAGGCGGTGGCGCCGGACGACGTGCCGGCGCACAACTACATCCTCGACCTGCCCGGCTGGCTGCGCACGCTGCTCCGCCCGGTGTTCGGCGGGGGCTTCGCCCGGCTGAAGGCCATCGACGACGGCCCCCGCGACTACACCCGCTACGGTTTCCGGGTCCCGGCCGTCATCGTCTCCCCCTACGCCCGCCCCGATTACGTGTGCAGCAAGACCCTCGACCACACCTCGGTGCTCAAGCTCATCGAGGAGAAGTGGAACCTGCCGCCGCTCACCCGCCGGGACGCCGCCGCGGCCTCACCGCTGGACGCGGTCGACCTAGACGGCGAGCCCGCCTTCGCCAAGCCCCCGAAGCTGCCCGAGCCCACGCTGCGCTGGGGATCCTGGGGCCGCCAGCCGCGGCGGCAAGGGTTCAGGGACCTGAAGTGGAGTTCGGTGCGGCGGACGCAGCACAGGACTACGCAGCCCAGCTAACGGGCCCAGCTAGCCGCCGGCGAACCCGACGGGCCATGATGGCTCGCACCTGACCAGGGCGGTCACCACGGCCCGTTCGGCATAAAGGTCTTGTCGGCCCTAGTGCATCAGCGGCTTGCCGAGGGGAAGGCCCTTGCCGCCGGTGCCGGCCGAGGCGGCGCCGAAGAAGAGGTACACGCCGAGCGCGGCGAAGATCAGCACGACGTAGCCGCCGGTCTTCAGCAGGCCGCTCGAGGGCACGCCGAGCGGCGATGTCTCGCTCCCAGGCGAGCAGCAGGAGCAGCAGCGCGAGGGCGACCAGCCCGAAGAGCACGGTGAAGGCCGCCGGCAGCCGCAGCGTGGCCAGGGTCAGCATCAAGATGACGATCAGCCAGGAGAGCAGGAACAGCCGCACGGTGGCGAGCACCGCGGTGACGGTGATGGCGAACCAGTTGTGGTCCAGGCCGAGCACGAGCACGACGTAGCTCAGCCAGAACGTGCCGAAGATGCCGAAGACGGCCGCCACCGCGCTCTGGCCGACGGCCGCGGCCCAGACCGCGGCCAGGAGCAGGCCCAGGGCCGTGGCCGACAGGATGATCGCCAGCGGGGCGCCGAGGACGCCGGCCGGCACCACGCCGACTATCGCCAGGCCGAGCGCGACGGAGCCGACGATGAAGCTGGCCAGGCCCAGCATGGCCGGGTCGCCGGCCATCGGTCCGACCACGGCCGGGGCCGCGGGCGCTTCTCCGCTACGGCTGGCCGGCCGGTTTCGCCGGGGGTTGCATCAACAGCGGTCATGAGTTCGCTCCTTCATGGAGGCGCCCCGCGAATGCGGGCTTAATGCATCCGTACGCCCGGCACAGGACACATGCCTTCTCACTTTGATCCACAGGGCCGTCGTGGGCCGCGTCAGCGCAGGCCAGAGGGATCTTTGGGCGGGTTTCCGCCGCTTCCGGCGGTCAGCTGCCGGCCGTGACGATGCCGTACTCGTGGATTTTGCGGTAGATCGTGGCCCGGGACATGCCCAGCGCCTCGGCCGCCCTGACCTTGTTGCCGTCGTGGTCCTGCAGGCTCTGCACGATCGCGTCCCGCTCGATGGACTCCAGCGGGGACAGCAGCCGCCGGCTGACCGTCCAGCACTCGGGCGGCAGGTCCTTCGGCATGATCACGCCGGCCCGGCGGCGCTGGACGACCTGCTTGAGCACCTGCCAGAGCTGTTCGGCGTTGCCCGGCCAGTTGTGCCGCAGCAGCAGCTGCATCGCCTCCGGGGAGCAGGTCAGGCGGCCCTGCCCGCTGAGCCGGGCCAGGAAGAAGGGCACCAGCTCGTGCAGGTCCTCGATGTGGTGGCGCAGCGGCGGCAGCTCCACCGTGCCCTGGAAGAACCGCAGCAGCCTGGTCTTGGGGTCAGGTCGGCGCTGGCCTGCTTGCGGTTCAGCGTCACCGCCACCCGCAGCTCGGTGTGCCGCTTGGCCGCCCTGGCCTCTTGCAGCGCGCTGGCCAGCGTGTGCATCTGCCTGGCGTTCAGCGCGTCCACGTGCCTGATCACCAGCAGGCCGGTGCCGTCGAGCAGCTCGCCGCGGGCCTTGGTGAGCCAGTCCTGGCCGGACCCGAGAGCCTCGTCCGCGTCGAGCACGTGGAACGGCGCGGCCGGGTTGCGCCGCTGGTGCACCGCGCGGGCCAGGGCCAGCTTGCCCACGCCGCTCTCGCCCTCGATCGTCATCCAGTCCGAGGCGTCGTAGAGGGTCTCCGCCTCCCGGCAGGCGCGCAGCCACAGCACGCCGCTGCCCACCAGGCCCGGCAGGTACATGGCCGCTCTCGGCGCGGGCACCTCGGGCGCGACCAGGGCCGCGGCCGCCAGTTTCACGTGGACCACGCCGTCGGCGAACGGGCCGTCGCCCGAGATCCGCCGGCAGAACATCCGGGCCACCACGCCGCTGGGCAGGTCGACCGTCACCGCGCCCGGGTTCTGCCGGGCCAGCGCCTCGGTGGCGTGGCCGATCAGGGCGGACTGGTCACCGGGGTCGAGCACCTGGCGGGCGTGATCGTTCAGCATGACGACGTCGTTGCCGAGGGCCAGCACGATGCCGCCGGTTCGGCGGCAGGCCCGCACGTATTCCTGGAGCAGGTGCATATCCCGGCGGCTGCCCGCGGCCAGCATGGCCTGGGTGATCTGGTCGGCCGTCGCCTTGACCAGCGAGATCAGCAGCGGGTCGGCGTTCTTGCGCCAGCAGGTCAGGTCGATCACGCCGACGGTCTTGCCCGAGACCGGGTCGTGGATCGGCACGCCAGCGCAGCCAAATTGCTCCAGGTGCTCGGCGTAGTGCTCGTGCCCGAAGACGTGGGCCGGGCCGCCGGATTCCAGCGCGGTGCCGATGCCGTTGGTGCCGACGCGGGCCTCGGCGTAGCTGAAGCCGGGGGCCAGCTTGACGCCGTCCAGGTGCCGCTCGAGGTCGCGGTCCGCGGTCAGCCGGGTCAGCACCACGCCCGCGGAGTCGGTCAAGATGATGCTGATCGGCTGGCCGTCCAGTTGCTCGTGCAGGTGCCGCAGCACCGGATCGGCGGTCCGGGCCAGGTTGGATTCCAGGTCGGGGTCGCGCAGGTAGTCCAGCTCGATGTGGTCCGCGGCGACGTGCCACTGCCGGGACCGCCACCACGACGCCAGGATCGGCTTGCGCACGGCATTCGAATCGACTGACTCGGCCGCGAGAAACCGCTCCCTGGCCTCAGCCAGGAGATCTCTCGCGGTGTGCATCGGCGTTGAAGCACCTGCCATATTGCCTCCCCCACCCACATCTCTCGGCTGGAGGCTCAGCCTGCGCGGGAATCGGATTCGGGTTACCGGCCCATTTCAAAGTAAACCTCACGTTCCTGGCACTGTCTCAAGTTGAGACTCCCAGCCTGGGCCAGCCGACGTTGTGTCGGTTCATGGACGCTCACGACGAGACGACCCCAATTGCCCTTCCCAGCAACTCGAGACCTTTAACCCCTGGAGCATCGTCAACCTGGTTTTTCACCACCTGGCCGAGGAGGGACTGCACCCGGTCCTCGGCGAGGCGGGTGACCCGGGCGCGCCCGCGGCCGACCTGCTGCGGGCGCTTGGCATTACGCCGGCCGCGGAAGGAACCCGGCAGGCGGCCGAGGAACGCAAGCAGCGGCTCGCCGAGATCCGCGCCGCGTTCGAGATGTCTCATGTTGAGAGCTCATGACCTCGGCATTCGGGATGTGATGCAGCACACAAGGACTTTCGGGGCCGAGGCAGCCCGCCCTGGCCCAAGGCCTCCCCGGGGGGCATGAACCCGGACCCCGGAACCCGCCGAGAAAGGGGTGACGATGAGTCGCCAGAGTGTGGCCAAGGCTCACCAGAAGATCCAGGAACTTGCCTGGGAACCTCAGTACCACGAGCCAGTGTCGCAGTATGGGACGGACTACACGTTCCATAAGGCACAGAAGAAGGACCCGCTCAAGCAGGTCCTGCGGTCCTACTTCCCGATGCAGGAAGAGAAGGACAACCGCGTGTACGGCGCGCAAGACGGCGCCATCCGCGGCAACATGTTCCGCCAGGTGCAGGAGCGCTGGCTGGAATGGCAGAAGCTGTTCCTGTCCATCATCCCGTTGCCGGAGATCTCAGCGGCGCGCGCCATGCCGCTGCTGTTCCGCACGGTCCCGAACCCGGAACTGCACAACGGACAGGCGATCCAGATGATCGACGAGGTACGTCACTCGACGATCCAGCAGAACCTCAAGCGCCTGTACATGAACAACTACATCGACCCGGCCGGCTTCAACAACAGCCTCCGCAACTTCCAGAACGACTACTGCGGCAGTATCGGCCGGCAGTTCGCCGAGGGCTTCATCACCGGTGACGCCATCACCGCCGCGTCGATCTACCTCACGATCGTCGCGGAGACGGCGTTCACGAACACGCTGTTCGTGGCCATGCCGGCCGAGGCCGCGGCGAACGGCGACTTCCTGCTGCCCACCGTGTTCCACTCGGTGCAGTCGGACGAGTCCCGGCACATCTCCAACGGGTACGCCACGCTGCTGATGGCGCTGTCGGATGAGAGCAACCACCAGCTGCTCGAGCGCGACCTGCGCTACGCGTGGTGGAACAACCACCGCGTGGTGGACGCCGCCATCGGCACGTTCATCGAGTACGGCACCAAGGACCGCCGCAAGGACCGCGAGTCCTACGCCGAGATGTGGCGCCGGTGGATCTACGACGACTACTACCGCAGCTACCTCGTGCCGCTGGAGAAGTACGGCCTGGTCATTCCGCACGACCTCATCGAGGAAGCGTGGAACCAGATCTGGAACAAGGGCTACGTGCACGAAGTCGCCCAGTTCTTCGCCACCGGCTGGCTCGCCAACTACTGGCGGATCGACCCGATGACCGACAAGGACTTCGAGTGGTTCGAGTACAAGTACCCGGGCTGGTACGACAAGTACGGTAAGTGGTGGGAGAACTACAACCGCCTGTCCATGCCGAACGGGCACAACCCGATCGTGGCCGAGAGCGTCGACTACGTGTACCCGCACCGGTGCTGGACCTGCATGGTCCCGTGCCTGGTCCGCGAGGACATGGTCATCGATGAGGTCGACGGCCAGTGGCGCACCTACTGCCACGAGGAATGCCGGTGGACGGACGCCGTGGCGTTCCGGCCGACCTTCCAGGGCCGCGAGACGCCCAACATGGGCCAGCTCATCGGCAAGCGCGAATGGGAAACCCTGTACCACGGCTGGAACTGGGCCGACGTGGTGAAGGACATGGGCTACGTGCGCGACGACGGCAACACGATGGTCGCGCAGCCGCACCTGAACCTGGATCCCAAGAAGATGTGGACGCTGGACCATCTGCGCCGGATGGGACCGGTGCTGAGCCCGAACGTGCTGCTCAACGAGATGACGCCCGAGCAGCGTGAGGCGTTCAAGGCCGACTACAACCGGCAGGGCCCAGCAGGCCGCCCGGCCCCGGCGGCCAGCTGAGGCCATCGAGCGGAGGGGGCAGCCCGGTCGCGGTTTCCGGGCCGCCCCCTCCCACCAGCCTGCGCAGTTACGTCCCCAGCCTTTCCCAGCCCGCGAGGGGGTCATGACAGAAAAGCACGTCGTCCGGTTCGAGCCGGTCGGCATCGAGATCGAGGTGGCCGAGGATCAGAACATCCTGCGGGCCGCGGCCGAGCAGGGGATCATGCTCATGCACGGCTGCAAGGAGGGGCAGTGCGCCTCCTGCAAGTCGTTCGTCCTCGACGGCGACGAAATCGAGCTCGACAAGTACTCCACGTTCGCGCTGCCCGACTACGAGCTCGAGGAAGGCTACACGCTGCTGTGCCGGGCGCACGCCTACGAAGACCTCACGATCGAGCTGCTCAACTACGACGAGGAGATGATCCGTTCCGGCCTGCCGATCCAGCAGGCCATCACGGAGGTGGTGTCCAAGGACGCGGTCACCCACGACATGCGGCACCTGGTGCTGCGGCTGATCGAGCCGACCGAGATCAAGTTCTTCCCCGGCCAGTACGTGGACATCGCGATTCCGGACACCGGCGCGGTGCGTTCCTTCTCGATGGCCAACACCTCAAGCCGCGAGAGCGGGCTGCTTGAGTTCGTCATCAAGGTCTACGCGGACGGGCATTTCTCCAGGTACCTCGCAGAGAGGATGGCCGAGGGCGACCGGCTTGAGATAACCGGGCCGTTCGGCGTCTTCACCCTCCGCGAGGGCGACAACGACCTGGTGTTCGTCGGCGGCGGGGCGGGCATGGCGCCCATCTTGTCGCTGCTACGGACCATGGCCGAGCGCGGTCTGCAGCGCAAGGCCACCTTCTTCTACGGCGCCCGGACCAAGAAGGATCTGTGCTTCGAGCCCGAGCTGCGCAGGCTGGAGCAGAAGATACCGGGCTTCCGTTACATACCGGCCCTGTCCGAGCCGGCTTACGACGAGGAATGGGACGGCGAGACCGGCCTGATCACCGATGTGGTCAAGCGGCACGCCAGCGACCTGCGCGGGGCACATGCCTACGTCTGCGGGCCGCCGCCCATGGTGGAGGCGGCGCTGCCGCTGCTCGCCACGCTGGGCGTGGAGGAAAAGCGCATCTACTACGACAAGTTCACGACCACTGGTAACCCGCAGGAGTGAGATCATGACTGAGAACCAGGAACGCAGTGTCCCTAAGCCGGTCTTCACCGACGCGGAGGCAGGCGCCAAGACCTTCCCGGACTCGACCAAGCGGGACTTCAACTACTACACCCCGGCCAAGCGCAAGCAGTCCCGGTACGAGGACGTCACCGTCGAGGTCCAGCCCGACCCCCGTCACTACCTGGCCCAGGGCTGGTTTTACGGGTTCTCCGACGGGCGCGGCGGCTACCCGCTGGACTGGACGGCCCTGAAGTCCTGGGGCTCGGACCGGCCCGAGCCCGAGCGCTTCCCCGGCTCGGGCGGCAAGGGCTACGACTGGCCGGCCCTCGGCTGGCACGAGTTCCGCGACCCGAACGAGGAGTGGGAACTCAGCCTCTACCGGTACAACGCGAACGTGATCAGGCAGCTCAACCAGAACATCGACGTGGCCAGGGGGACCAAGGCCTTCGACCAGTGGAACCGGAACTGGGTGCGTTTCGTGGAGTCGCACGTCGGCGCGTGGATGCACGTGGACCACGGGCTCGGCCTCTACCTGTTCGCCAACGCCAACCGGCGCGCGCCCACCAACATGCACAACAACGCGATCTCGGTGAACAGCATGCACCGGATCCGTTCGGCCCAGGACCTGGCGCTGTACAACCTGACCCTGAGCGAGGAGATCGACGGCTTCGACGGGACCGCCCACCTGACCGCGTGGAACAGCGACCCGGCCTGGCAGGGCGTCCGCGAGGTAGCCGAGCAGCTGACCGGGATCGACGACTGGTGCGAGGCCATCTTCGCGGCCAACGTCGTCTTCGAGCCGCTGGTCGGCGAGCTGTTCCGCAGCCAGCTGGTCATGCACGCGGCGCCGCGCAACGGCGACTTCGTGACGCCCACGGTCATCGGCGCCGAGGAGTACGACTTCGCCGAGCGGGACCTGCGCTACACGATCGCGATGTTCCACCTGCTCACCAACGACCGGGAATTCGCCGGCCACAACAAGGGACTGCTGCAGGACTGGCTGTCCACCTGGACCGCCCGCGCCATCACCGCCGCCCGGACGCTGCAGCCGCTGTGGTCGCAGCCGGACAACAAGCCGCCGCGCTTCGAGGACGGGCTGGACGCGGTCAAG
Organism: uncultured Actinomycetes bacterium; assembly: GCA_963769715.1. Classification (GTDB taxonomy): domain Bacteria; phylum Actinomycetota; class Actinomycetes; order Streptosporangiales; family Streptosporangiaceae; genus Palsa-504. Next base: position 93,126 of record CAVYNE010000029.1, on the reverse strand, counting down.
AGCCGTTTCGCCACCATCCTCACCGACCTGAACCTGGACGCACCGAAGGAGCTGGCCCAGTGACCACCTTCCAACACCCCGACAGCCCGTACAAGGAAGACCACACGGCCTCGCACATGGCCGGGTTCACCCTGATGAACAACCAGGTCGGGGCGGTCGTCGCCCAGGTCATGGCCAAGAAGCCCAACGTGAAGGTCATGTACCTGCCGTCGATGATCCGCGTCGACGGCCAGGGCCGGTTCGAGGTGGACTACGACGAGGTCTCCGAGGCGCTCGGCGAGGAGCCCGGCTACTTCGACGCCGCCGAGTTCGAGGAGAACATGTCGACGCACTACGGCCGGATGATCCACCACGACGACAAGACGATCATGTTCGCCGACCCGGAGGACGCGGCCGAAGACCTCGGCTTCGACCTGACCGCGCGGTCGTAGCCCTTTAAGCCCCCGCGCGGCGCGGGCTGGACAAGCCCCGCGCCACGCGGGTACGAACGGAAATGTGGTGTTTACTCCCGTGGCACTGAGCCAGTGATTACCGGCTCAGTGCCACAGCCAGGTCACTGAAGGAGGCGCCTTGTACGAGCACAACGGCGAGAAGTACTTCATCGTCGATTCGCACATGCACTACTGGAACGCTGCCCCGGACAACTGGGTACCCGGCGCCGAGCAGTACGCCAAGGGCTGGATCGAATGCTTCCACGCCTACCAGGGGCTCGGCCCGCCCGAGACGCACTGGCCGATCGAGCACTTCCAGAAGTACTCAGAAGACGACCTGATGAAGGACGTCTTCGAGGACGGGTACGTGGACGTGGCGATCTTCCAGCCGACGTACCTGAAGGAGTGGTACAAGGAGGGCTTCAACACCACCGAGCGCAACGCGCTGATGGGCGAGAAGCACCCGGGTAAGTTCGTCTACAACACCCGGTTCGACCCCCGTGACGGCGACCCCGGCCTCGAGGAACTCAGGCGCAACGTGGAGCGGTTCGGCTCCAAGGGCGTTAAGCTCTACACCGCCGAGTGGAACAACGGCTCGCGCGGGTACAAGCTGAGCGACCCGGGCGCGTACCGCTTCCTGGAAGCGGCGCAGAACCTCGGCATCAAGAACGTCCACGTGCACAAGGGCCCGACCATCTGGCCGCTGGACAAGGACGCCTTCGACGTCTCCGACGTGGACCACTGCGCGACCGACTTCCCCGAGCTCAACTTCATCGTCGAGCACGTGGGGCTGCCGCGGATCGAGGACTTCTGCTTCATGGCCACCCAGGAGCCGAACGTGTACGCCGGGCTTTCCGTGGTCATCGGCGGCCTCATGCACGCGCTGCCGAACTTCTTCGCCAAGGTCATGGGCGAGCTGCTGTTCTGGGTCGGCGAGGACAAGATGACGTTCGGCAGCGACTACGGCATCTGGGAGCCGAAGTGGCAGGTCGAGGGCTTCGTGAACTGGGAGATGCCGGACCGTGAGGCGTTCTCCGACTACCCGAGGCTCGGCGTCGCGGGCAAGAAGAAGATCCTCGGCCTGAACGCGGCCAAGCTCTACGACATCGAGGTGCCCAAGGAGTTCCAGCTGCCCGCTGACGCGGGGACGCCGGGCGCCCAGGACGACGCGCAGCTGGTCGCGGGGGCATGAGCCCTTCGGCAACCGCCTCCGACCTTGGCATTCTCCGGGCGTTGGAGACGGTGCGCGACCCCGAACTCGACGAGCCGATCACCTCGCTCGGCTTCGTCACGTCGTGCACCATCTCCGCGGCCGGGGACGCGCAGGTCCGGCTGCGGCTGCCCACGTACTTCTGCGCGCCCAACTTCGCGTACCTGATGGTCGCGGACGCCTACGACGCGGTGTCCGCGCTGCCGGGCGTGCGGCGTACCGAAGTGGTCCTGGACGACCACTTCGCCTCCGACGCGATCAACGGCGGCGTGGCCGCCCAGGCCGGTTTCGCCCGGTCTTTCGACGGCGAGGCGGTCGGCGAGCTGCACGCGCTGCGCGCTGACTTCTTGCGCAAGGCGGTGATGGCAGGCACCGATCAGGTGTGCAGGCCGCTGCTCGCGGCGGGCACGGATCCGGCGGCATTGCTCGCGATGACCCTTGGCGAGCTGCCGCCTTCTCGCGCGCTTGACCGGCTCCGCGCGCGCCGGGCCGAGCTCGGCCTGCCGGCCGGGGACGACGCCCGGCTGCTCGTAGACCCGTCGACCGGTGCGCCGGTGGCGGCCGCGGCGGTGCCGCTGCACCTGCGGAAGGCTCAGCTGACCCGGGTGAGCATCGAGGCGAACGCCGGCATCTGCCGCGGCATGCTGCGGCACAGGTACCACACCAACGGACAAGGAGAGACGGTCCTGGACGCGGACTCTCCTGATTCGTGACTCTTTATCCAGGCTGTTGGCTCAGAAAGCAGGTCGAGGAGGACCCATGAAGGCCGTCCGGTTGCATAAATTCCATACCCAGCCGGTGATCGACGACGTACCCGAGCCCCAGATCAGCGGGCCGTTCGACGTCATCGTGAAGATCGGCGGCGCTGGCGTCTGCCGCACCGACCTGCACATCATCGAGGGCCAGTGGGACGCGGCGATGGGCACCCCGCTGCCCTACATCCTCGGCCACGAGAACGCGGGCTGGGTGCACGAGGTCGGCTCGGCGGTCACCAACGTGGCCGTCGGCGACACGGTCATCCTGCACCCCACGCCGACCGACGGCCTGTGCCACGCCTGCCGCGCCGGGGACGACATGCACTGCGAGAACGCCTCGTTCCCCGGCCTGTCCAGGGACGGCGGCATGGCCGAGTACCTGCTGACCTCGGCGCGGGCGTGCATCAAGCTGAACCCGTCGACGCGACCGCAAGATGTCGCGGCGCTCGCGGACGCCGGGATCACCGCCTACCACGCGGTCCGCAAGGCCCTCCCGCTGCTCTACCCCGGCACCACCGCCGTGGTGATCGGCGCGGGCGGGCTCGGCCACATCGGCATCCAGTGCCTGGCCACGCTCACCGCCACTAACATCATCGTGGTGGACCGTAACCCGGACGCGCTCAAGCTGGCTTCGGATCTTGGCGCCCACCATACGGTGGTGGCTGACGGCTCGCAGGTCGACGCGGTGAAGGACCTGACCGGCGGCCAGGGCGCCCATGTGGTGCTCGACTTCGTGGCCGAGCAGGGCGCCGAGATGGACGGCTGGAACATGACCCGCCGGGCCGGCTCGTACTACGTCATCGGCTACGGCGGCACCCTGAACATCCCGACCCTGGACATCATCTCCACCGAGCGCAACATCATCGGCAACATCGTCGGCACCTACAACGAACTGGCGGAGCTGATGGCGCTGGCCCAGGACGGTAAGGTCACGCTGCACACCAAGACCTACCCGCTCGACGCCGCGCCCGAAGCCTTCGCCGACCTCGACGCCGGCCGGGTCCGCGGCCGCGCCATCCTCGTCCCTTAGGAGCACATCATGGCCAAGGAACTCCGCTTCGGCGCTGAAGCTCGCGGCCTGCTGCTGGCTGGTGTCGACCAGCTGGCCGAGGCCGTCAAGTCGACTCTCGGCCCCAAGGGGCGCAACGTCATCCTGGAGAAGATCACCGGCTCGCCGGTGGTCACCAACGATGGCGTCACCATCGCGCGGGAAATCCACCTGAAGAACCAGTTCGAGAACATGGGCGCGCAGCTGGTCAAGGAAGCCGCCATCAAGACCAACGACATCGTGGGTGACGGCACCACCACCGCCACCGTGATCGCCCAGGCCATCGTCAGGGAAGGCATGGAGGCGATCGGCAAGGGCGGCAACCCGGTGCTGGTCAAGCGGGGCATCGACCTGGCCGTCGGCCGCCTGGTCGAGTACCTGCGTGGCGTCGCGCACCCGGTGAAGACCGAAGAGGACTACGCCCGGGTGGCGGCGATCTCTGCCAACGACGACGACGCGGTCGGCGCCGTGATCGCCAAGGCGCTGTTCACCGTGGGCGACGGCGGCATCGTCACGGTCCAGGAGTCACCGGTACCCGGGATGAAGGTCGACTTCGTCGAGGGCTTCGAGTTCGACAACGGCTACCTCTCGCCGTACATGGTGACCAACCCGGCCGCCCTGGAATCCATCGTCGACGATCCCTACATCCTGCTGAGCAGCGAGAAGATCACCAAGGTCCAGGACCTGATGCCGCTGCTCGACAAGATCATGCGAGCGCCCCGCCCGCTGATCATCATCGCGGAGAACGTCGAGGGCACCGCGCTGAGCATGCTCGTGCACAACCACGTGAACCGGATCTTCCAGTGCGTCGCGGTCCGGGCGCCCGGGTTCGGCGACCGCAGGCTGCGCAAGCTGGAGGACATCGCCGCGCTGACCGGCGGCGCCGTGTACAGCAAGCACTCGGGCTTCACCCTGGAGACGATGACCGTGGCCCAGCTCGGCCGGGCCGCGCAGGTGCGGGTCAACGCCGACAACACCACGATCATCGGCGGCGGCGGCTCCTCCGACGCCGTGGAGTTCCGGCTCACCCAGATGCGATCGGAACTCGAGCGGGCCACCTTCGGGATCGACGAGGACGTGCTGAACGAGCGGATCGGCGCCCTGTCCGGCCGGGTGGCCGTGATCAGCGTGGGCGCACCCACCAGCGCCGAGCTCAAGGAACTGCAACACCGGGTCGAGGACGCGCTGTCCGCCACCCGGGCCGCCATGGCCGAGGGCATCGTCGCCGGCGGGGGCGCCGCCTTGCTGCACGCCGAAGGCGTGCTTGACAACTTGGACGTCAACGCCGACTACGCCATCGGCGTCGACATCGTGCGGCAGGCGCTCAGCGAGCCCGCCTACTACATCGCGGCCAACGCCGGCTACCCGGCGGCGGACGTCGTGGCCAAGACCAGGACGCTGGGACCGGACGAGGGTTTCGACGCCCTGGAGGGGCGGCACGGCAACATGGTCGAGATGGGCATCATCGACCCGCTCCGCGTAGTCCGCTCGGCGCTGCAGAACGGGGCGTCCGTGGCCGGCCTGCTGCTCACGACCAACACGCTGGTCGCCGAGGAGCAGACGCCGTGGGGTGGCAGCGCGGCGCTGATGACCGAGTACGGATCACTGGACGAGGGTCTGAACCAGCCGTCGCCTGACTCGAGCACCCCGCAGTCGCTTGGGCTAGGCCCCTCCGTTGGCTGATCTGGGTGGCTGACACGGTCCCGCTCGGCCGGCTCGACCGGCAGGTGGCGATCGATGACGACGCCCTTCCCGGCGAAGCCCGCGTCATCGAGGCGGCCGAGCGGGCCCTGTCTGGCGAACGACGCGGGGTCCGGGCGGTACTGCCGTTCCTGGGCCCCGCGTTCATCGCCGCGGTGGCCTATGTCGATCCGGGCAACTTCGCCACCAACATGGCGGGCGGGTCGGAGTTCGGCTACACGCTGCTGTGGGTCGTGCTGGCCGCGAACCTGATGGCCATGCTCATCCAGTCGCTGAGCGCCAAGCTGGGCATCGCCACCGGCCGCAGCCTGCCCGAGGTCTGCCGCGACCAGATGCCGTTCCGCGCCGTGGTGCTGCTGTGGCTGCAGGCCGAGGCGATCGCGATGGCGACCGACCTGGCCGAGTTCGTCGGCGCGTCGCTCGGGCTGCACCTGGTCTTCGGGCTGTCCATGTGGATCTCCGCGCTGGCCACCGGCCTGGCGGCGTTCACCATCCTCGGCCTGCAGGTGTACGGGTTCCGGCGGCTGGAGGCGACGATCACCGGGTTCGTGGCGGTGATCGTCTTCGCGTTCGGCCTTGACCTGCTGAAGAGCCGCCCGTCGGCGGCCGCGGTCGCGCACGGCATGTTCGTCCCGCAGTTCTCCGGCAGCGGTTCGGCCCTGCTCGCCGTCAGCATCGTCGGCGCCACCGTGATGCCGCACGTGATCTACCTGCACTCCTCGCTGACCCAGAAGCGGATCGTCGGAGTCAACCCGGGGGCGCGGCGCAAGATCTTCCGCTTCGAGATCGTCGACATCACCATCGCGATGGGCACCGCCGGGGTCATCAACCTGGCCATGCTGGCCACGGCGGCGGCGGTGTTCCACGCCCGCGGGATGTTCGGCGTGGGTAACGACCTGGGCCAGGTCTTCGGCGGCCTGAACCACTACCTGGGCGCGCACAGCGGGACGTTCTTCGGTCTCGCCCTGCTGGCGTCCGGGATCGCGTCGTCCTGCGTCGGCACCATGTCCGGCCAGCTCGTCATGCAGGGCTTCATCCACCGGCAGATCCCGGTCTTCGCGCGCCGGGCCATCACGATGATCCCGGCTCTGATCGTGATCGGCGTGGGCTTCAACCCCACCCGGGCGCTGGTCCTGTCTCAGGTCTTCCTCTCCTTCGGCATCCCGTTCGCGCTGGTCCCGCTGCTGTTCTTCACCGGCAGCCGCAAGCTGATGGGGCCGCTGGTGAACCGGCGGCCGATGATGGTGACCGCCGGATTCGTCACGGCCGTGATCATTGCGCTGAACGTATACCTGCTCGCCACCGCGTGACCGGCCGGCCCGGGCGTAACCTGCTGTCGTGAGCCCTATTTCCCGCGGCTTCCACCGCAAGCGCCAAGAGGGCCCGGCCGGCCGGGTCCCGCCCGGGCAGTACGTCACCACTGATTTCCCCGTCCTTTCGGCCGGCCCGACGCCGCACACGCCGCTGGCGAACTGGACGTTCTCGATCGACGGCGGCCGCGAGCCGAAGAGCTGGACGTGGGAGGAGTTCCGCGCGCTGCCGACCGAGACGCTGACCACCGATATCCACTGCGTGACCCGCTGGTCCAAGCTGGACACCAGCTGGCAGGGCGTGTCGCTCGACGTGCTTCTCGCCGCGGTCGAGTACGACGCCAGGTACGTGCTCGCCTTCTGCGACGGCGGCTACACGACCAACCTGCCGGTGGCCGACCTGACCGGCGGGCAGGCCTGGGTGGCGTTCGGCTACGGCGGCGGCCCGCTCGGGGCGGAGCACGGCGGGCCGGCCCGGCTGCTGGTCCCGCACCTGTACTTCTGGAAGAGCGCGAAGTGGGTGCGCGGGCTGCGGCTCCGCGACACCGACGAGCCCGGCTTCTGGGAGAACTACGGCTACCACATGTACGGAGATCCATGGCGGGAACAGCGGTACGCGGGCGACTGACCTGGCAGACCGCCACGGTCGGTTCGGTCACCGACGAGACGCCCCAGGTGCGGACGTTGTCGCTCAAGGTGGCGGACTGGCCGGGCCACCGGGCTGGCCAGCACGTCGACGTCAGGCTCACCGCCGACGACGGTTATCAGGCCGAACGGGCCTACTCGATCGCCTCGGCGCCCGGCGAGCCGCTGGCGATAACGGTGGAGCGGCTGGATGACGGTGAAGTCTCCCCCTACCTGACCGAGGAACTGCGGTCCGGGGATTTCCTGGAAGTACGCGGCCCGATCGGCGGCTACTTCGTCTGGGAACCCGACTTCGGCGGCCCGCTGATGCTGCTGGCCGGCGGCTCGGGCGTCGTCCCGCTGCGGGCCATGCTCCGCTACCGTGCTCTGATCGGCAGCTCCGTGCCGGTCCGGCTCCTGTACTCCTCGCGCAGCTGGGAAGACGTGATCTACCGGAGTGAGCTCGACACTCCTTCGGCTGGGGTCCAGGTGATCCACGCGCTGACCAGATCGCAGCCGCCGGGGTGGACCGGCTACGCCCGGCGGGTGGATCAGCCGATGCTGGCCGAAGTGGCCTGGCCGGCGGCGCAGCAGCCGCTGGCCTACGTCTGCGGGCCGACGAGCTTCGTGGAGGCCGTCGCCTCCGGCCTGGTCGCGCTGGGCTATCCGGCGGGGCGGGTCAAGACCGAACGGTTCGGCGCCACGGGCCAGTAAGGCGCCAGGGGCCGGCGAGGGAGGAGACCGATGATGAAAGCGCTCGATGACTACGCTGTCGACGGCAATGCGATCGGCGGGCTGCTGATCGAGGTCTTCGGCACCGAGATGACCACGGCCACCGGGATCTGCGCCTCCTGCGGCACCGTCAGCCAGGTGGCCGAACTCGCGGTCTACCGGCCCGCGCTCGGCACCGTGGTCCGCTGCCGGGCGTGCGACGCCGTGCTGATGACGTTCGTCCAGATCCGCGGCGTCACCTGCGTCGACCTGCAGGGCCTGGCCAGCCTGGCGTAGCCAGGTGGCGCAAGGCGAGAGCCGCTGGGCCACCCTTCGCGGGTGGCCCAGCGCTCGGGGTATGAAGGTCAGACCCTGACGGAGATCGGCTCCAGCGGTCCATTAGGGGCCGGGTTCGGCTGCCTCACGTTGAAAGCGCACTCGCCGAACGCGGCGCCCCGTACCTGATTCGGGGAACCCCCGGAGTCGCCGAATTGCGGCGCCGGGCTGTTGCTAAAGCAGGCGATGCTGCCATTAATGCGATTGGCCAGCACCTCGCCGGCATCGGGATCGGCCATCGTGTTATTCAAGACCAGGACGTTCCCGCGCATTTGGTTGCGCAACGCCCCCATCCAGCAGGTCTGGAGTCCGGTGATGGTGAGGCTGCCGCCGATGGTGTTATTCTCGGCATCGAAGTATGCCGGGGACTGCAAGGCGGCCAAGATCCCGGTGGTCGGGACGGCACAGGTCAGGCCGCCGCCCCCGCCGATATAGTTCAGGTTCCCGTTGATCTTGCTGGCATGGGTGATGACGGTCAGCGCCTGCGACGACGCGACGTTACCGAAAACGTGGTTCTGGCCGGTCAGTGTGCCACCGTTGGCGGCGTCCGGGTCGTCTGAGCAGGGAAAGAAGTTCGGTTCGCAGCCCATTGCCATGACCGCGCCGGATCCTACGATGACGTTACCGAATACGGTCAAGCTGGAGGTGCCTGTCCCGGCCACGTCGTTGAGCGCGAACGTCGCGTTCAGGGCCGCGCCAGGCGCGACGATCAGGTTTCCCTTGATCACTGCTGCGCCGCCGTCGACGGCGCACACGCCGGTGACGACGACATTGCCGAGGTACACCCCGGCCAGCGTGCCTGCTGATGTCACCGTGCCGCTGCAGATATTGGATTGCTGATGATGAGTCTCAGCGGCTCCTGCCGCACCTGCTCCCATCACGACGGTCGCCAGAACCAGCGATGTTATCGCTGCGAGCCGTAGCGCTTTTTGCATTGGATCCCTCCCGATCAGTGCCCTGTAGCATCGCGAAAACGCGGGACGCTGAAATCGGCGGGACCGCCCCCCTTGCCGAGCACTGTAGCCCTGCGGCTCCAGGGCTCGCAAGACCAGCCAACGGCCCGATCAGGTGATCGGTCGTTCAGGACCTAACTGTCACTCGCGGACAGACTCACAGACTCAACCGCCCCGTTCCGGCCGCCTTCGAGGGCCTTGCCGGCGACCGCGCCCAGCCAGGACCACGCGGGGCTGGGTGTCCATCCGGTGCTGTGTATCAGGGCCTTGGCACTTGGGATTTGCTGGGGTCGCCGGAACCGGCAGGCTGAGTGGCGTTTTCACTATCCCCGGACCGTGCCGGGCCGGGGCGGACCGGCGGGCCGTGGCTATACAGGACCTTCGTCTTGTCCGGGTTCCACGCGGTGGTGGTGCCGTCGGGGTTCAGGACCAGGGTCCAGCCCCACCGATGGATCACGATCTGATGGTGATAGAAGCACAGGAGCACGCAGTCCTTGACGCTGGTCTTGCCGCCGTTGGCCTTGTGCTTGACGTGGTGCACCTCGCAGGCCGAGGCGGGCTGGTTGCACCGGCCGGCCCACTGGCAGTGCTTATCGCGGAGGGTGACGGCGTGCCGGATCCCGGCCGGGATGGTCTCGCTGAACCCGACGTCCAGCGGCAGGCTCGGCCCGCTGAGCCGGGCGCCGAGCTGACGGCGGCGTAGGAACGACGCCAGCCCGCCCGGACCGGAGAGCAAATCCACAGCCTTGCCGATGACGGCCTGCTCCAGTGCCTCCCAGGCGCGTGAGGTGTCAGGGGCGGGGACGCTGGTGCCGGGGGCGGGGACGCTGGCGTCGCGGCCCGCGCCATGGCGGAGGCCGGCCAGCTCGGCGCACAGCCGGACCAGGTTGTCCAGGACGGCATAGTTCACCTCGCCGGTAACCACCGGGGTGACCGAGGCATCGCAAGCGAAGGCCTGGGCAGCGTCACCCTCGAGCCACGCCGCGCCGTCGCTCCCGCCGATCGAGGCACCGGCCCGGGCGGCGGCCCACTGCGCTCGCGTCCGCGCGATCCACTCGTTCTGCAGCGCCGAGTCGGCATCCAGGGCGAGCAGGTCCGCCAGCGAGATGTGCGCCCACACTTTGGCGGGCTGCCCGGCCCGCTCGGGCAGCAGGTCGGCCGCCACCAGGCGGCGCATGGCTTCCTGCAGCGCGTCATGACACCGCTGCGCGTGGGTGCGGGTGTCCTCGGCCCCGGCCGGGGCCGACAGCGCGTCCAGCACCGTCCCCACCACCGCCGCGCACTCCGGCGTCAGGTCACCCTGCAGCACCCCGGCGCCGCCGAACGTGGTCTCCAGCTTGACCGACCGGTCCTCGAACGCCTCATCCTGGTCCTTGTCCGGATCATCGGGCAGCGACCGGGCGTAGATCTCGCCGACAAGCTCAGCCAGGTCCCGCAGGTCCGCACCGGACATCGCCGCCAGCAGCAGGATCTCATCCGCGTCCGGGCGGCACTCCTGCGGCAGCTTGCCAGTCCAGGTGCAGATCGTCCGGGCGAACGACTCCGATATCTCCCCGGCGGCCAGCGCGGCCGCGACCTCGGGATGGGCCGCAGCGCGCCGGACCCACGCGGTATAGGCGACCGCGGCGCCCTTGGTGACCCGGGTCCGATTGATCAGCCACGCCCGCGGACTGTAATCCGCGTCCGCGCTGTACCCCTGCCCGGAGGTGAACGCGGCCAGGATCGAGGTACGCGCCGCGGTGCTCATCGAGTTGGCCTGCTCCAGGATCTGCAGGCACTGCGCCTGCGTCTCGGCGGCCATCGCCGTGGCATCCGCGGCGGCCAGGTAGCCCATCGCGGACCTCAGCATGCCCAGCGCCTGGGTCGTGCTTGCGGGCGGCGGAACGGTGCTCATCTGGCTCACCTCCTCGAACATGTCGCGGACCGACGGGCTCATGATGGGATGGTTGCTAGTAGCTCCCTCCTGCCAATGCAGCTTGATGATCTTGTTTGATTACTTATTCTATACTATCATTCTTCGCTGTCATTTTCGGGGAATATCGGGCTACCAGCGCGGGAAAGCTTACTGAAATTCAGGATGAGCATGAGCACTGAGTTGGGCCGTGTTGTGGCTGCGCAGCGGCTGGCGCGCAGAACGGCAGAGCCCGGCACCTCGGGTGGGGTGCCGGGCTCTGTGGATGCGGATGGCCGGAGCTGGCAGGCGGCTATGCCTGCCGGAGGGCTAGCTTCTGGCAGGGGGTCGCCTGCGGAGGACTAGCTTCTGGCAGGGGGTCGCCTGCGGAGGGCTAGCTCTGGCAGGCCGGGTTGCTTGCGGAGGGCTAGCTCTGCTCGGCGCGGACGCCGGACTCGATCTTGTCGCCGAGGTTTTTGTCCACGTTGCGCCAGTACTGGAAGGCGCGCTGCAGGACCGGCTCGGTCACGCCGTTGAGCAGGTGGCCGACGACGTTGCTGACCAGGCGCTCACGGGCGGCGTCGTCGAGGACCTCGCGGACCATCGTGCCGGCCTGGCCCCAGTCGTCGTCTTCCGCGTGCAGGCTGTAGGCCGAACGCACCATGTCCCCGTCGGCGTGCCAGCCGACCGGCTGATAGTGCTCGCTGTCGGCCTTCGGACCGCCCTTGGAGTTCGGGGCGTAGACCGGGTCGTGCACGTTGACGACGCGCATGACGCCGTCCTTGCTGTAGCTGTGCACCTCGACCTTCGGCGAGTTCACTGGGATCTGCTTGTAGTTCACGCCGAGGCGGGCGCGGTGCGCGTCCGCGTAGGAGAACCCGCGCGCCAGCAGCATCTTGTCCGGGCTCAGCGTGATGCCGGGCACCAGGTTGTTCGGCTCGAAGGCGGCCTGCTCCATCTCGGTGTGGTAATCCGTCAGGTTGCGGTCCAGGGTGAGCCGGCCGACGTCGATCAGCGGGTAGTCGCTGTGCGGCCAGACCTTGGTCAGGTCGAACGGGTTGAACCGGTAGTTCCTGGCCTCCTCGAACGGCATGATCTGCATCTTCAGCGACCAGTTCGGGAACTCGCCGCGGCCGATCGCCTGGTACAGGTCACGCTGGTGGTAGTCGCCGTCCGACGCCGCGATCTGGTCGGCCTCGGCCTGGGTCAGGAACTCGATGCCCTGGTCGGTCTTGAAGTGGTACTTCACCCAGAACCGCTCGCCGGCGGCGTTGATCCACATGTAGGTGTGGGAGCCGTAGCCGTTCATGTGCCGCCAGGACCGCGGGATGCCGCGGTCGCCCATCAGCCAGGTGACCTGGTGCGCCGACTCCGGGGACAGGGTCCAGAAGTCCCACTGCATGTCGTGGTCGCGCAGGTTGTTGTCCGCGCGCCGCTTCTGCGAGCGGATGAAGTGCTGGAACTTCAGCGGGTCGCGGATGAAGAAGACCGGGGTGTTGTTCCCTACCATGTCGTAGTTGCCTTCGGAGGTGTAGAACTTCAGCGCGAACCCGCGCGGGTCCCGCCAGGTGTCGGGGCTGCCCCGCTCGCCGGCCACGGTGGAGAACCGGATCAGCGTGTCGGTCTTCGTCCCGGGCTGGAACACCGCGGCCTTGGTGTAAGCGCTGACGTCGTTGGTCACCTCGAAGTGACCGAACGCGCCGCCGCCCTTGGCGTGCGGCTGACGCTCGGGGATGCGCTCACGGTTGAAGTTGGCCATCTGCTCGATCAGGTAGTGGTCCTGGAGCAGGATCGGGCCGTCGGGGCCAACGGTGAGCGAATGCTCGTCACTTTCAACCGGCGTACCGGCATCGGTCGTCGTCGGCTTGACGTGTGCTTCTGTCATTGCCATTCCTCCCTGAGGCGGACCCCCGCCTGATCCGCTCCCGATCTGGTCACCATTACCCCACCGGGGAGACCCAAACCCGTGCTTGGATCCTAGGTATCCGTTCAACGACGAACCCGGAGGGGTGCACGATGCCGCAGGTGCAGGCGAATGGGATCGATATCTACTACGAGGTCCAGGGCGAGGGCGAGCCGATGGTGCTCATCCCCTACCTCGCGGCCGACCAGGCGTGCTACGCGTTCCAGGTCGCCGAGTACGCCAAGCACTACACCTGCCTCAGCGTGGACCTGCGCGGCGCGGGCCTGTCCGGCAAGCCGGACGGCGTCTACACCACTGAACTGTTCGCCGATGACATCGCCGCGTTCATGCAGGCGGCCGGCATCGAGCAGGCGCACATTTTCGGGCTTTCCCTCGGCGCGGCCACGGGCATGTGGCTGGCGGCCAGGCACCCGGAGAAGGTCAAGACGCTGTCGCTGCACAGCGGCTGGACCGCCAGCGACCCGTTCCTGCGCACTGTCGTGGAGAGCTGGCAGATCATCGCCCAGGCCCTGGCCAGCGTGCCGGAGATGATCATCCAGGGCATCTTCCCCTGGTGCTTCACCCCCGAGATGTACGCGGCCCGGCCTGAGTACGTCGACGCCCTGGCCGAGTTCGTCCGCGGCCGCCCGATGCCGCCGGTGGACGCCTTCATCCGCCAGTCCGGGGCGGTGCTGGCGCACGACGCCACGGCCGCGCTGGAATCCATCCAGGCGCCGACCTTGATCACGTTCGGGCGGCACGACCTGGTGACCTCTACCCGGTTCGCCGCGCCGCTCAGCGACGGCATCGCGAACTCCGAGGTCCTGGTGTTCGAGGACTGCTCGCACGCGCCGATCTACGAGAACGTCGAGGAATTCAACGCCCAGACGCTGGCCTTCCTGCAGCGTCATACGTGATTGAGGGCATCTACTCCCCGCATTCCGGGAGTCTGTCTCGTTCTGCGACCCTGGCCTGGGTCGCTTCCACCGCCGCTCCGGCGGCGGGTACGGGCGGTTGGCGCTACCCCTGATCGTGGCGGGGTGGGCATCTCGGCGGCGAGGGGCCGGGGGGATGGACAGCTAGGTGACATGTGGTGTTCACCTGGTCGGGGCCTTCAGGACAGGTGGCGCCGGTTGGATTTCGGTGGAATCCGAACGGCCCTGAAGGAGCGTGAGTGACCATGCGAGTACGAGCTGGAGCCGCCGCGGTGACAGTGCTGTGTGCCGCCGCGGCGGTCGCCGCGACCACCGTCTCGGCCGGCGCCAGCACGGCGGCGACCCGCCCGGCGCGGGGAGGACCCGGGCTGGTGGCCGGAAACCTGCTGGTCAGCGAGAGCCGCTATACCAGCGTCCCGGACCTGGTGCCGGGCCAGACCCAGCTGCCGCCGGGATGCACGTCCGGCAACTGCGTCACCGCGACCGCAGGCGGCGACTACCCGGAGGTCTTCAACAACGCGCTGGTGGACGGCAGCTTCGGGGTCACCGAGCCGATCTTCCTGGCCCAGATCACCCCGTCCGGCCGGTCGGTCAGCACCTTCGAGGTGCCTCCGAGCGAGCTCGTCACCAGCTTCTCCTCCAAGTCGGAGCTGGCCCTCAACCTGTCCACCGACGGCAAGTCGGTCTCGTTCATGGGGTACGTCGCCAACCCGGGCGCCCTCGACGTGTCGAACTCCAACACCCCCGGAGTGATCGACCCGACAAACCCGGTGCCCGGCGCCTACTACCGGGCCGTGGCCCAGCTGTCGCGCAACGGGAAGGTCCAGTTCACCGAGACCAACGCCTACAGCGGCAACAACGGGCGGGCGGCGATCACCGCCGGGAAGGGCAGCAAGCAGCTGATCTACACCTCGGGCAACGCCGGGAACGGCGGCAACCCGCAGCCGCCCGGGGTCATCCTCGGCGCCGGGGCGCAGCTGATCACGCCGGGCGCGGCCCCGGGCACGCCCACCCCGGTCGGCAGCTTCAACATCACCCAGCTGGGCTACCCGGCGGACAAGATCGGCAAGGACGACAACTTCCGCGGCCTGACGATCTTCAACAACGTGCTGTACTACACCAAGGGCAGCGGCGGCAACGGCGTCAACACGGTGTACTTCCTGGACACCACGGGCAAGGCCTGCCCGAACGGAGTCGGCGTGCCGGCCGCCGGGGCGAAGCTGCCCACCTCACCGCTCAGTTACAACCCGGCGACCCTGCAAACCAGCGGGCTGCCGAGCAACATGTGCATCCTGAAGGGCTTCAACACCACGCTGGCGAAGACGTCGACGGACTCGTTCCCGTTCGGAGTCTGGTTCGCGAACCCGGACACGCTGTACGTGGCCGACGAGGGCAGCGGCACCAACACCTTCGCGAACGGCGAGTACACCGCCGCGGCGGCGCAGACCAAGGCGGGCCTGCAGAAGTGGGTCTTCGACGGGACCGAGTGGAAGCTGGCCTACACGCTGCAGGCGGGCCTGAACCTCGGCCAGCCCTACACCGTACGCGGCTACCCGACCGGGGTCAACGCCGCGACCGGCCTGCCGTGGGCGCCGGCCACCGACGGGCTGCGGAACATCACCGGTCACGTCAACCGGGACGGTTCGGTGACGATCTGGGCCATCACCTCGACGGTCAGCGGCGGCGGAGACCAGGGCGCGGACCCGAACAAGCTGGTGGAGATCACCGACCCGCTGGCCGCGACCGCCCCAGGTGAGAGCTTCCGCACGGTGCGCGCGGCCGGGTTCGGCGAGGTGCTCCGCGGCGTCTCGTTCACCCCGGGGACCAGGGGCTGGTAGCTCACCCCCGGGGACCAGGGGCTGGTAGCTCACCCCGGGGACCAGGGGCTGCTAGCTCCTGGCACGATGGACGGCATGGGACAAGGGAGTCAGGACAGCCAGGCAGGTCACGACCAGGACCGGAAGCTGAGCCGGGCGGAGGCTTCGCGCGCGGTCACCGGCCTGGGCTGGCGGTACGTGCTCGGCGATCTCCGGACCCAGGTGCTGACCGGTTCGCTGCCGCTGGCGGCCGACGTGGCCGCGCGGGCGGCGGCCCTGCCACACGCCCAGGAGCACCTGCGGATGGACATCCGCGCCGACCGGGTGGTGCTGATGCTGCAGACCGGCGGGTGGGTCACGCCGCGCGACGTGGAGTTGGCGCGCCGGATCTCGGCTGTGACGGAGGAGTTCCGGCTGACCACGCAGGCCGGGACCACTCAGGCCGGGACCGGCCAGGACGGGCGGTCGGTCCAGGCGCTCGAGATCGGGATCGACGTGCTCGAGGCGGCCACAGTGCGGCCGTTCTGGCAGGCGGTGCTCGGCTATGTCGACGAGCCGGGCCACGACGGGCCGCCGAACGGGCTGATCGACCCGCTCGGCCAGGGGCCGGCGGTCTGGTTCCAGCAGATGGACGCGCCGCGGCCGCAGCGTAACCGCATCCACTTCGACGTCAGCGTGCCGTACGACGAGGCACCGACGCGGATCCAGGCCACGCTGGCGGCCGGGGGCACGCTGCTGTCCGACGCCGAAGCGCCCGCGTTCTGGGTGCTGGCCGACCCCGAGGGCAACGAGGCGTGTATCTGCACCTGGCAGGGCCGGGACCCCGGCAGCGTCGGCGAGCCCGAGGCGGGCTAAGAGGTGATTTCGGACCACAGGGCCCGGTAGGCACGGGCGGCGACGCTGCGGGGCGCGAAGGCGGTGACCGGGGCACGCTCTACGGACATGCGCTCGATCAGCGAAAGGGATGGGATGAGGGTGGCGGCCACCCCGGACCGTTCGGCCGAAAGATCTTTGATCGTCTCCTGGTGCAGCTTCTTGCGGCGGTCGACCATGGAGAAGAACGCGCGCACCTGCGGGCGGTGGCCGTTGAAGCCGGCCACGAACTCGGTGAGCTGGTCCAGCGTACGTACTGACAGCGTGGTGGGGATCACCGGGACCAGCAGCACGTCGGCGGCGTGCATGACGTTCTCCGAGACCAGCGAGATGCTCGGCGGGCAGTCGAGGAACACGTGGTCGTATTCGGCCGCCAGCGGGCGGAGCAGCTGGGCGAGCTTGCGGGTGGGCTTGCCGTCGCTCCCGCCGAGGAGCAGGTCCATGTTGCGGTAGGTGAAATCGGCCGGAATCAGGTCCAGGTGGTCGAAGTCGGTGCCCTTGATCGCGTCGTCGAGGGTCTTGGTGCCGCGGATGAGCGCCTTCCCGCCGCCCTTGACCCGCGGCTTGATCCGGAACAAGAAGCTGGCCGCGCCCTGCGGGTCCAGGTCCCACAGCAGGGTCCGGTAGCCGTCGGCGGCGGACAGGTAGGCCAGGTTGACCGCAGCGGTCGTCTTACCGACGCCGCCCTTGATGTTGTAGGTGGCGAAGATCTTCACGCGCGTTCCTCGAGCAGGACGCGGATGCGCTCCTGGCCCGCCGGACCGGCGAACCTGGCGAACCGCCGGGCGAAGTCCGCACGGGCTTCGGCCTGGTTAAGGGTCAGCTTTGCGGCGATTTCACCCATGGCCAGCAGCGTAGCGGCCGGGGCCGCCCGCTCGGCCAGCATCGCGTCAGCCAGCGCGTGAATCTCCTCGCGCTGGACCTGGCTGTCCTGGAAATCGCCGAGGCAGTCCTGCAGCGACTTGAGCTCGCCGACCACCTTCCGGTACGCGACC
Source organism: uncultured Actinomycetes bacterium (assembly GCA_963769715.1). Taxonomy (GTDB): domain Bacteria; phylum Actinomycetota; class Actinomycetes; order Streptosporangiales; family Streptosporangiaceae; genus Palsa-504. The sequence goes on along the minus strand of CAVYNE010000029.1, from coordinate 75,633 downwards.
GGGTTGTGCAGGGAGGCGAAGAACTCCAGCAGGTAGCGCAGTTCCTTGGCGCGTTTGCGCAGGTCGTGCAGGGATTCCGGAGGCGACTCCGCGGTGATCGCGGCGCCGTGCGCCACGATCCGCCGGTACGCGCGGCCGGTCGTGTCCAGCGCCAGCGCCAGCGCGGTGGGCGGGCGGCGGCGCTTGCCGGGGACGCCAGCGTCGCGAATCTCGAGCAGCGCCTTGCGCCAGTCGTCGGTGATGGCGCGGAACCGCGGCCCGCGCAGCGCCGCGGCCAGCCGCCGGAACTCGCGGGCGCGCCGCCTGACCAGGAAGGCGCGGAACGGCTCCAGGTCGGCCGGCGACGCGGCGACCAGTTGCGCGGTCATCGGGCCGAAGCCCAGCAGGTGGACGTCGAGGTCCCTGGTGGGGGTGGTCAGGTCGCCGAGCCACTTGAACTCGGCCGCGTACTGCCGGGCCAGGTCCGCGGGCAGCACCCCGCCGAGCAGTTTGACAGCCGAACGGGTGCGGCGAACCGCGACGCGCAGATCGTGCAGGAACTCGGTGTCGATGTCGCGGAGCACGCCGTCGACGTTCTGCTCCAGGGTGTCGAGCAGGCGCAGCAGCAGCCGGGCCACCGCGACGGGCGCGGGCATCGAGGCGGTGATCTCCGCGTCCACGCCGCTGGTGTAGCCGGCCGGGTGCCGGCCGAGCGCGGTCAGGGCCGCGGTGAACACGCTCTGGCTGGCGTGGGACGCGCCGGGCACGCCGGCCAGCAGGGCGGACGCCTTGCTGGCTTGGGCGGGGTAGCCGCGGACGGCGGTGACGGCCAGTCGCAGCGGCAGTTCGGTGGTGGTGCCGGCCGCGGTCAGGCCAGGCGCGACCGCGGTCACCGTGATGCGGTCCGCGACCAGCCGGGCCACCGTCTTGCCGTCGTCGTTGAGGAGCCGCGCCACGCTGGCCCTGCTGACCGCCCGGACGATGGGCAGCAGCGCTCGCGGGCTGATCAGCACCATGATCCGGTCCCGCACCGGCCCGGGCGGCAGGTCCAGGGCGGGGCGCCGGGGCGGCCAGCCGGTGACCGGCTGCTCGGCCTGCGGCGTACCGTCAGCCCGGCTGAGCAGCAGCCGGCCACCCCGCCTGGCCTGCTCGAACTCGAGCATCAGGCCGGCCCGGTACAGCCGCCAGTCGAAGGTATCCAGCCACGTACGCCGACGGGCGCCGGGCGCGCTAGCTTCCCGGGTCACGGTGAACGCCTGCGATAGCGCGGCGAGCGCGGCCGGCAGGAGATCCTCCGCGGATTCAGCTCCGGTGGGCGCCTCGAGGACAAAGTCCCGCGGGCCAGGCGTCGTCACGTCACGCTCTCCTCTTGGGCAAGCTACCGCCCGCCCCCAGAAACATCTTGTATACCTTCCCGAACGTTGTAAAGCGAATCGGTGAACTATTAGTGAACGTCTGGTGAACGCCTAGCGTACCGGCCAGGTAAGACCGGTCGCCGCACGGATGTCCGCGGGGCGCGGCATCCCGGCCTGGGCGCCGGGCCGGGTGGCAGCCGTGGCGCCCGCGGCGGCGGCCGCGCGGACCGCCTCGACCGGCGGGACGCCCGCGGCCAGGGCGACGGCGAGCGCACCGACGAAGGTGTCGCCGGCCCCGAACGGTGTCCACCGCCTCGACCCGGAACGCCTCGATGGTGACCGGGGCGCCCTCCGGGCCTCGGGCCAGGGCGGCGCCGTGCGCGCCCGCGGTGACCACGGCGTGCTCTACACCCGCGGCGGCCAGCTCGGCGGCGGCCTCGGCCGCGTCCGGCAAGCCTTCGACCTTGCGGCGCAGGACGGCGGCCGCTTCAGTCTCGTTGACCACCAGCCAGTCCACGCCGTCGGCCACGATGGCGGCGGCCTCGGGTGGGGCCTTTGGGGCTGGGGCGAGGTTGAGGATGGAGCGGGCGTCGGTCCGGGACGCCCGGGCGAGGGCCGCCTTGATCGCGGGCACCGGGATCTCGGCGCAGATGACCAGGACGTCACCCGGGCTGCCCGCGGCGGCGGCGACCTCCCCGGGGCCGACCTCGTGGTTGGCGCCGGGCGCGACCGTGATGAGGTTCTCCCCCGCGGGATCGACCGAGATCATGGCCAGCCCGGTCGGGACCCCGGTTACCGTCCTTACGTGGCCGGCGTCTACGTTTTCCTCCCGAAGAGCGGCCAGCACCTGCCTGCCGAAGTCGTCGTCGCCGACACAGCCCACCATGCGCACGGTGGCGCCGAGCCGGGCCGCCGCCACCGCCTGGTTGGCGCCCTTCCCGCCCGGCGTGAAGCGCGCCGCCGAGCCGAGCACGGTCGCGCCGGGTTCGGGCAGCCGGGGCACGGTGACCGAGATATCCATGTTCAGGCTGCCCAGGACGGTGACGCGCGGCCGGTTTCCCATCCCCGCACGTTAGCGCGTCTGGCGGGCGAGTGGCGGCGCGGAGCCGGTGGACCTAACCCAGTGAGCCAGAGGCGGCGGGTCTTCGCGCCAGCACGGCGACCTGAGCCGCGGCGGCGTCCGCCTCGGCGGCGTGCCGCCGCAGCGCGGCCAGGTCGGCGGCGACCTTTGCGGCGGTCCCGCTGAAGTCAGTCGGCCAGATCTGTCGCTGGGCGGGCCGGCACAGCTCCTCGAATTCACGCTCCACGCCCGGCGTCGACGTCGAGGTCGCGGCGTCCTTGAACAAGTCCGCCGCGGCGGCCAGGACCCGCAGGGTCCGCTGGGCCTCCTGGTGGAACTCCCGCTTGAGTTTGGCGGTAACCTGCTCGACGGTGCTGGTCAGCTCGGCGTACCACTTCTCGGCCCGGGCGAATTCTCCGGTCATCGCCGGAGTCCCGCTGGCGCCGGTACCGGCCGCGGTGGTCGGGGCGGATGCCGCCGCTGACTCCTCGTTCGAGCTGGCTGACGGAGCCGGGCTGCCCTGGCCGCCCGCGGCCGGGCTGTGCCACCAGTTCCCCTGGCCGCTCCAGGCGCGGATTCCCTTCGACGTGGCGGCACTGACCGCGCCGCTGGCGACGTGCCCGGCCAGCGGGCCGAGGGCCGGGCTGACCAGCGCCGACGCCGCCGCACCAACGGCGCCGCCCGCCGCGGCCGCGGCGACCTGCTGTCCCAGCTGCGATCCGGGTTCCTTGCGGTCCCATTCGATCTGGCGGATTACCGGCCGGCCGACTCGCAGGAAGATACTGCCGTAGTCGGTGGGCAGTTCGAGCAGGCGACGGGTGGCGTCGCTCACCGTCCTGGCCCCGCTCTGCCGCGCGGTGTCCGCGAAGGCGGACAAGATGGCCTGGTTATCCCGGCCGACCGGGACGATCGCCTCGGTGAGTTTCGCGCGCAGCGCGCCCGCGACCTCGCCCCACAGCCGGTCGACCGAGCGCTCCAGGGACGCGTCGATCCCGCCGAACACCGCGACCACTTGCTTGCGCGCACCGTTGTAACGCTGGTCGAGTTCCCGGCCGTGGCCGTGGGCCGACTCCGCGGCCCGGAACGTTTCCAGCCACTTCTGCTTGGATCCCATGCCCAGGCCGCCCGTTAGCCACTCCTGCATCTCACCGCCGGCCTTCTCGATCTCCTCGTGCAGCTCGGCAATGGGCGCGCCGGACTCAAACAGCTTGTCGTACTCGTTGCGGACTTGCTCCAGTTTCAGGCTAACCTCATTCCTCAGCTCATAAGCCCTGGTCCGCAGGCGGTTTTCCGCATCGGGCAGGTCGCCATGCGCGTCGATCCAGCGGGCCAGCTCGCCGGCCAGCGACTGCATCTGGGCGGCGCTCCCGGCCAGCTCGGAGAGCACCTTCTCGGCCGCGTCCCGGTCCATGTAGCGCAGCCGCTCGGCGAGCATGGCCAGCACCGGCGACAAGATGGCCCCGGCCACCTCCGCGGGCGAGGACGACTCGATGTCGCACTCCCGGACGTCGATCCCCAGCCGCTCGCCATCGGCCTTGGCCCGCGCCAGGGCGTTATCGAAGAACTCCGCGGGCACGCTGGTGTCCCGGTTGATGACCTGGTGCGCGAAGTCAGTGCGCCGCACCCCGGCTGCGGCGTCATCGGCCAACTGTGCCGCGTCCCAGTCCGGGTCGTTGACCGGCGCCTTCTCCGGCCGCTTGACGATGAACAGCAGGTCGGCGTGATTGCGCAGGTCGGTCAGGAACCGCCCGTGCACGTCCAGCCCGGCCTCACCGGCACCGGGCAGGTCCACCAGCCCCAGGGCCACCGCGTCGACCTCGGGAAACGGGCAGAAAATGTCGACCGAGCGGACCGCGTGGTAGGGCCGGTAATCCGGCCGGGGATCATGCTCGGCCGGGTAGGCCACGAAGGGCCGCAGCTGGTCCAGGGGGATCTTCCGGGTGCCGCCCCCCAGCAGGCCCTCATAGCTGGGCAGCGAGTCCTGCGCCAGCTGCAGCCGCTGGCGGTACCGCTCGGCTCCCGCCTTGCCTTCCGCGACCCTTTCCCCGCCCTCCCGGTACCCGGCAAAGCGCCGGAACTCCTCCGGCGACGCCGGCGCGGTCCCGGGGACCCGGGCCATCTGGTGCAGCGGGACCAGCACCTCGGCGCGGAACGACTCCCAGGTATGCAACGTCAGCACCGCCTGGCCGGGCCCAGAACCCGGCTCATGGAAGATCCGGCTCGGCGTGGCCGTCGTCGAGGAGAACCGGTTCGACGGGATTTGCCCGGTCGTCAGGCCGGTCAGCTTGCGCAGCAGTGTGCTCTTGCCCGCGTGCGTCTGCCCGATCACCCCGATGTTCACCGTCTCCCGGTGCACCCGCCGCTGCAGCGTCCGCACCAGGTCAGTGGAGTCGCTGAGCCGGGACGAGATGGCCGCGGCGCGCTCCCGCCAGCCCGCGTCCGCGGCCAGGTACCGGGCCAGATCGGAGAACACCCCGGCCTCGGCCCGGTCCGGCGACCGGGTCCCCGCCGCAGCGGCTCCCAGGTCCCCGGCCGAAGTCACCAGTCCGGCCCACGTGCCCGACAGCTGCTCCCAGCTCTGAGCCAGGCTGTCGACGAACTCACGCTGAGCCGCCCGGCCGGCCAGCGCGGCGGCGATCTGCTGCTCGATGCTCATGTGCTTTCCTATCCATGGTCTGAGTGGACGGCGATGACCACAGCCGCCATTCCCGCGGGGTGCCGCGTCCGGTAGCGGCGGGCCGACTGCTTGGTCCATTTCGATAATGGGCCAGGGCCGTCGCTGAAACGGGCCGATCGCCATTCGGCCGGGCGGAAAGCAGCCCGGGGATTCTGGATTGCGGCCAGGTATTCGAGAGAACTTGGCCAGGCCCGGCTGCTCATCGCCGCCTCGCCCCGGTAAAGGCGCCTGGCCGCACTAACGGATATGCGCAGGTAACCCGGATCGACATTCGTTCGGGAACACGACACCAGTACAGCACTTTGCTGCCTCCCCACCCAATGCCGCCGGTATTGGCCGGTAAGTTCACGGCCAGCGGGATCAGTCCCGCGGAAAGGTTAGCATGTGGCGAGCCGCATGAATAGCAATTTCCCGGCATTGCCCGATCTATCACAGAGGGTGCGGCAAGATCGTGAGCAAGGTCCGGTCGGCGGCCGGGCACAATCGGCCAGCGACCGCGGAATTGGCCTGCCGCCGACCGGGCTGGGCTTCTACACTCGGCGTGTGCCCAATCAGTTCCGCCAGGTGGATGTGTTCACCGATACCCCGTACCTCGGCAACCCGGTCGCGGTCGTGCTCGGCGCCGACGGCTTGAGCGATGAGCAGATGCAGCTGTTCGCACGCTGGACGAACCTGTCCGAGACGACGTTCGTGCTGGCGCCGCGGGCGAGCGGGGCCGACTACCAGGTCCGGATCTTCACGCCGACCGGGGAACTGCCGTTCGCCGGACATCCCACCCTGGGCACGTGCCACGCCTGGCTGGAGGCCGGCGGGCGCCCGGCCCGGGCGGGCACCATCGTGCAGGAGTGCCAGGCCGGGCTGATCACGGTCCGGCAGACGGAGGCGGGCCTGGCGTTCGCGGCCCCGCCGCTCGTGCGCAGCGGGCCGGTCGAAGAGCCGGTGGCCGAACGGGTGGCGCGGGCGCTGAACATCACGCGGGCCGACATCGTGGACATCGCCTGGGCCGACAACGGCCCGGGCTGGGTGGCCGTGCTGCTGGCCAGCGCCGAGGCGGTGCTGGCGATCCGGCCGGGGGTGGTGGACCTGGACATCGGCGTGGCCGGACCCTACCCGGACGGCTCGCCGGAGGCGCTCGAGGTGCGCGCGTTCAGCCCGCAGGTCACCTCCGTCGAGGACCCGGTCACGGGCAGCCTGAACGCCTCGCTCGGACAGTGGCTGCTGGCCGCCGGGCGGCTCACCTCTCCGTACGTGGCCAGCCAGGGCACGGTCATGGGCCGCCGCGGCCGGGTGCACGTCTCCCGCGATGGTGACGGTCAGGTATGGGTCGGCGGCGGCACGATCACCTGCGTGAGCGGCACCGTCGAACTGTAGGCTCACCTCCTTCGTGTGCGACGCCCTCTCGCTGACCGCCCTGGGCCTTGGTCACTTATGCGCAGGCGACTGGCCGGCCAGCGGGGCAGGTGGGGTGGCCGGGGCGTTGAACCCGGCCTCGTTCGGCCTAATCTTTGCTGGGGCGGCGGCGCCGAGGGGGGCGGTCAGGCGCGAGCCCGGCCGGGGCCAGCGGCAGCCGGGTCGGGGGCTTGACCTCGGCCAGCCGCAGGTAGGTGACCAGCCGCTGGCCGCCGCGGGTGGCCAGGCTGGCCAGCACGGTCTGCAGGTCGGCGACGTCACGGGCGACGACGGTGAGGAGATAGTCAGTCTCGCCTGCCACGTTGTCTGCCGCGATGACCTGCGGCAGGGCGCAGATCTGGGCGTCGAAGATGCGGCTCGAGCGCGGGTCGTGACGGGCCAGCGTGGCCGTGACGTACACCTGCAGCGGGAAGCCGGCCTTGGCCGGGTCGAGCTGGGCGCGGATGACCCGGATGACGCCTGTCTCCTTCAGCCGCCGGATCCGGTGCAGGGTCGCCGCGGGCGACAGGCCGGCCAGCCGGGCGAGTTCGACGTTGGTGCGGTCCGCGTCCTCCTCCAGCGCAGTGAGCAGTTTTACATCAACTTCGTCAAGGTCAATGGCCATAACACAAAATTTTATCTTGCTAATGAGCTCTAGCGACGAATACTGACTAGTTACCGGCGAGTATGGAGCATGAACACGAACCGTCGTCACGCCGTCGCAGCCCTCATCGCGGCCGGGCTGCTGTGGGGCACTACCGTGCCGCTGTCCAAGCTGGCCCTGGAATGGCTGTCGCCAGGCTGGCTTACCGCCACGCGCTTCGGCCTAGCCGCCGCGGTCCTGCTGGCCGTGGCGGGTCGGACCACCGGCCGGGCGAAACTGCGCACCGCGTTCAGCCCCAAGGTGCTGACCTGGGGCGCGCTCGGGTACGGCGGTTCGGTCATGATGCAGAACGCCGGCATCAGCCGGACCAGCGTCACCCACGCCGCCCTGCTGATCGGGGCCACGCCGGTGCTGGTGGCGATCATCGCCGCGGTGTTCTACCGGACCGTGGCGCGGCCGGTGGCCTGGGCCGGCTTCGCGGCGTCGTTGCTCGGCGTCGGCCTGATCGCGGGCGGCGGAGGCGGCGGCGCGACGATGGCCGGGGACGGCCTGGTGCTGGCGTCGCTCTTCCTGTCCGCCGCGGTCACGGTGGCCCAGGGCCGGCTGCTGACCGGCCGCGACCCGGTCGCGGTCACCGCCGTGCTGTTCCTGGGCGCCGCGCTGGGCGCGCTGCTGGTCACGGTGGTCACCCAGGGCGCGCCTGCGCTTCCGGCCAGTCCGGGTCCCGTGCTGGCGGTCATCGCGCTGACAGCGGGCGGCACGCTGCTGCCGTTCACGCTGTTCGCCTTCGGGCAGAGCCGGGTGTCCGCCGAGGTCGCCGGGGCGTTCCTCAACCTCGAGCCGCTGGTCGGCGCCGTCGTGGGCGCGGCGGCGTTCGGGGACCCGGTCGGCCTCGCGCAGATCGCCGGCGGGGCGGCCATCGTGGCGGGCATCGGGCTGAGCAGCCTGCCGCTGCTCGCGGGCCGCCGCCGGCCTCAGGCCGCGCCGGTGGCTCCGGCTCTGGCCGGCGCGGAGCCGCTCACCCTGGTCGGCGCGGGGGCAGCGGCTCCGGCTCTGGCCGGCGCTGGGTTGGCAGTACATGAGAGTGGCGCTCTACCCGATAGAGGCACTAGAGAGCCACATTCATGGAATTCCGAAGTGCGGCCCGGGAGGCGAAATAGGGTATTTGTGGTGGTTCACGGGGGGAAGTTTGGTGCGGGCACGGCGGGCGGCGCGCGGCCAGGACCCGAGAGGGCTGGGCCGCGGCGGCGGGGAGATCGGAGCGCCCGGAGGGCGCGGACACGGCCGGGCGGGCGGGTGGCTGGGCGGCCACCCGCCCGCGGGCGCGGGCCTAATCCAGGTACGGGGCCAGGAGCGCCACGTCGGCGGGCGGTCCGCGTTATCCCGCCACCAGGGCGTTGATGATGTCGCGGACGCGGGCGGGCGGGCGGGACCGCGGGGAAAACTCGCGTGCCGCGCCGGGGCTGCTGCGGTACCGTCCTGGCGATGGACGATGAGGACGGCTACTTCGGCGAACGGGTCGCGGCCAGCTACGACGACGGGCTGGACGCCATGTCCGATCCGGAGGTGGTGGCCGACGTGCTGGCCGGGCTGGCCGGCGGCGGGAGGGCGCTGGAGCTGGGCATCGGGACCGGCCGGATCGCGCTGCCGCTGGCCCGCCGCGGCGTGCCGGTGCACGGCATCGACCTGTCCCGGGCCATGGTGGCCCGGCTGCGCGCCAAGCCCGGCGGCGACGCCGTCGGCGTGACCATCGGGGACTTCGCCACCACCCGGGTGGACGGCTCATTCTCGCTGGCCTACCTGGTCTTCAACACGATCATGAACCTGACCACGCAAGAGGCGCAGGTGGCCTGCTTCCGCAGCGTCGCCGCCCACCTGGAACCCGGCGGCTGCTTCGTCATCGAAGTCGGGGTCCCCGAGCTGCGCAGGCTGCCGCCGGGGCAGAACGCGGTGCCGTTCCACGTGAGCCCGACGCGTTGGGCGTTCGACGTCTATGACGTGGCCACCCAGGCGATGAGCTCGAACTACGTGACGGTCGACGGCGGCCGCGGCGAGTACCGCTCGATCCCGTTCCGGTACGTGTGGCCGGCCGAGCTCGACCTGATGGCGCAGCTGGCCGGGATGCGGCTACGCGAGCGGTGGGAAGGGTGGACGCGGGACCCGTTCACCAGCGAGAGCGGTCAGCACGTCTCGGTCTGGGAGAAGCCCTAGGTCCAGTTCGGCTTGCGCTTTTCCAGGAAGGCTTGCGTCCACTCGCGCGCGTCGGGAAGCTGGCTGGTCGCGGCCATGACCTCGACGGCGTAGGCGTAGGCCTTGGCCTGGTCCAGGTCGATCTGCGTGTACAGCGCCTGCTTGCCGATGCCCTTGCTCTGCGCCGATCCCCTGGTCACCCGGTCGAGCAGGTCCTGCACCGCGGAGTCGAGCCGCGCCGCGGGGACGACCTGGTTGACCAGGCCCCAGTCCAGCGCGGTATGCGCGTCGATGACATCCCCCGACATGGCCAGCTCGGCGGCCCGCTTGCGGCCCACGTTCCTGGCGACCGCCACCATCGGGGTGTGGCAGAACCACCCGCCCTTGCCGCCGGGCGTCGCGAAGCCGGCGTCCTCGCTGGCCACGGCCAGATCGGCGGTGGCCACCAGCTGGCAGCCCGCCGCGGTGGCCAGCCCGTGCACCCGCGCCACCACCGGCTGGGGCACCTGCTGGATCAGCGTCATCAGCTCGATGCAGGTCATCAGCAGCGAGCGGACCTGCGGCAGGTCACCGCCGGCGACTTCGGCCAGGTCATGCCCGGAGCTGAACACCGGGCCGTTCCCGGCCAGCACGATGCCGAGGACATCGCTGTGGCCGAGCTCACCGAACGCGGTGATCAGCTCACGCATGTGCTCCAGGGACAGGGCGTTGCGGCGCTGCGGCCGGTTCATCGTGATCGTGGCGAAGTCGCCGGAGCGCTCGACTTCGATGTGCTCGAAACCCATGGACATCCTCCTTTCCCGCAGCCTACGCGCCGCATACGGTGGGGGTAAGTAGGTCGGCTGCCAAGGAGGAGCGCGATGACACGGACGCCCGAGGAAGTATTCGCCCACCACGCCCAGGCCCTGGGCGCGGGTGACCTGGACGGGATCGTCGCCGACTACACCGACGACGCCGTCTTCATCACCCCCGCGGGAGTCAAGCGGGGCAAGGCCGGTATCCGCGAGGCGTTCACCCAACTGCTGGCCGACGTGCCGAACGCGGCCTGGGAGCTGAAGACGCAGATCTACGAGTACGACGTGCTCTTCCTGGAGTGGGCCGCGGTCTCCGCCGCGACCAAGGTCGAGGACGGGATCGACACCTTCGTATTCAGTGACGGGCTGATCCGGGTCCAGACGGTGCGCTACACCGTGCAGCACACGAACTGAGGCCGGGGCGGGTACCCAGCCCGTTCGGGATAATCAGGCGGCGTGGGCCCGGGCCGGGACCGCGCGGGCGGCGCGCCAGGCTACGACGGTGGCGGCCAGCGCGGCCAGCGCGGCGGCGAACATCGCGGCGCGGTCGCCGGAGACCCCGACCCCGCCGCTGACGCTCACGGCCACGGCCGGCAGCAGGGCGGCACCCACCGCGGCGCCGATCTGGCGGCTGGTGTTGATCATGCCGCCGACCACGCCCTGGTCGGAGTCGGCCATGCCGCGGCTGGCGATCACGGTGGACCCCATCGCGGTGCCCGCCGTGCCGAAGCCGATCAGCGTGACCACGAACAGGATCGGGCTGTAGCCGGTCGCGGGCAGGTGAGTCAGGACGAGAAAGCCGATCGCGGCCGCGGCGGCGGTCACTACCAGCAGCCGCCTGATCCCTATCCGTCCCGCCAGCCGCGGGCCGAGCATGCCCATGATGAACCCGACCACGCCTTGCGGGGCGATGACCAGGCCGGTGAACAGCGGCGATTCGTGCAAGACCTGCTGCAGGTACAGCGACAGGACGAGCATCTCGCCGCCGTTCCACAGGCCGAGCAGGAACGTCAGCGTGGTCCCCTCCTGCAGGCCCTTACGGTGCAGCAGGGACAGGCGGATGAGCGGTTCCGGATGCCTGGTCTCGGCCTTGACGAAGGCGGCCGTCGCCGCGGCCGCGATCACGACGGCCGCGATGACCAGCGGTGAGGTCCAGCCCAGTACGACCCCTTGGGACACGGCGAACACTATGAGCGTGACCGCGCTGGTAATCAGCAGCGCGCCGCGCAGGTCGAGCCGGCGCACGCGGCGGCCGGCGGCGGCGGTCCTGGCCGTGACCGTCTTAGCGGCCGACTTCGCTGCGGTCTTGGCGGGGCCGAGGATGGCCGGGGACAGGGCGGCGGCGATCAGGCCGACCGGGACGTTGACCAGGAACACCGCGCGCCAGCTGGTGAATTGCACCAGCACGCCGCCGAGAACCTGGCCGGAAACGAAGCCGACGGAGGAGACCGCACCGTACAGGCCGATGGCGCGAGTACGCTCAGGGCCTTCGGGGAAGCCGGTGGTGATGAGAGATAGCGCGGCCGGGGCGACGATGGCGGCGCCCGCGCCTTGCACGACGCGCGCGGCGATCAGCAGCACCGGGTCCTTGGCCAGCCCGCCGGCCAGGCTGGCCAGGGAGAACGCGATCAGGCCCGCGACGAACATGCGCCGCCGGCCGAGCAGGTCAGCGGCGCGTCCGCCAAGGATAAGGAGGCCGCCGAACGAGATGGCGTATCCCGTCACCACCCACTGCACCGCATCGGCGGGCATCTGCAGTTCCCGCTCAATCGAGGGCAGCGCGACGTTCACGATGCTGAAATCGAGGACGACCATGAACGCGGCGACGAGGATCAGGGCTAGCTGCAGCGGCTGGCGGCGGGGAGGGCCAGGGGTGGGCAGGGCGGCGGACGGTGTGGCGGGCCGGGGGTCGCCACGGGTGGCGGGTTCAGGATGGCTGGCGGGTGCAGGGCGGCTGGCGGGTTCAGGATGGCTGGCGGGAGCAGGGCGGCTGGCGGGTGATGGCTCAGGATGGTTGGAAGGCGCGGTGACGGGCATGATACCAATCAGATACGTTACGGATCGTTTCGGATATCTACAGACTACAGCCTGGCGATGAGTGCGGATATTCCGGCCCCGGATCCGGCGGGTACGGATGCGGCAGGCGCGGATCCGGCGGGCTCGGGTCCGGTGGGGCCTGCGGCGGCAGGCGGGGCGCAGCGGGGGCGGCCGCGGAGCCAGGAGGCGGACCGCGCCATCTTGACCGCGGCCGTGGAACTGCTGGCCGAACGGGGCCTGGCCGCGATGTCGATCGAGGAGGTGGCCGCCCGCGCCGGGGTCGGCAAGACGACGATCTACCGGCGCTGGCCGTCCAAGGGCCTGCTCGCGCTGGACGCCTTCGTCGCCTCGTTCCGCGAGCAGCAGCCGCTGCCGGACAGCGGGACGCTGCGCGGCGACCTGCTCGCGGCGCTGCATGCGTGGGTGCGGGCGGTCACCCAGACGCCGATGGGGTCGATGCTGACCGGCCTGATCGCCGAGGCGCAGCACGACGCCGAACTGCGCGGGGCATGGCGGGACCGCGTGCTCGAGCCGCTGCGCGGCCAGCACCGGATCATGCTGGACCGGGCCATCGCCCGCGGCGAGATCTCGCCCGGCGTCGAACGGGAGGTAGTCCTCGACCTGTTCTTCGGCGCCGCCGAGCACCGGCTGCTGCTCGGCCACCTGCCGATGAGCGACGACTTCATCGCCGATGTCGTGGACGTGATCCTGGCCGGCATCGAGCGGTCAGGCTAGGCCCGCGGCTCGGCGCCGGGGAGCAGCGCCTCGGCCGACGGCTTCCCGGGTGGCATTTGGCGTGGCCAGAATTACGTTATATCGTGTTTGTTGGCGTGAGCGACCGGTGCGAAGGAGAGTCCGCGATGACCGAAATCGAGCAGCAGGTTCGGGGCTGGTGGTCCAGGTTGATCGCGTGGCTGCGCGGAGCCCAGAGCGGCGACACGGCCCGCAAGGCCCGGACCGCCCTGCAGGACGTGCGCACCAGCGACGCGGGCCGCCGGGCCGAGACCGCGCTCCGCGACCTGCGCGAGGGCGAAGCCGGACGCAAGGCTGAGGCCGCGCTGCGCGACCTGCGCGAGGGCGAAGCCGGGCGCAAGGCCCGGGAGACCCTGCGCGACCTGCGGGACAGCGAGGCGGTCGGCAAGGCGCGCGATGCGGCCCGGGATGCGCTGCGCGACCTGCGCGAGGGCGAGGCCGGGCGCAAGGCCAAGGCCGCGATCCGCGACCTGCGGGACAGCGCGGCGAGCCGCGACAAGCCCTGACCTCGCGGGGAGCCTACGTTGGAGGGGCGGCGCGAGTTGCTGGAGGGGCGGCGCGAGTTGCTGGAGGGGCGGCGCGAGTTACGGCGGCGCCGCAGGCTATCGCCGTGGCGGCGCGGCGGGCTACGCTGAGGCATTAAGAAATCCGGGCGGCCGCGAAGAGGCGCATGTCGCTGCCGGGGGCTTCGACGTGATAGCGCAGCCGTTTGACCTGCCCGGATGTTAGCTTGACCGCCACGGGTGTTAGCGCTAACGCTGGTCCCGGCTGGGCGTATGGCGCCGCAGCGCGCGCGGCAGAGGGAGGCACGATGTGACGTCGTCACCGGGTGAACGGGCCAGGAGCCGGGTGAGAACGTCCGTCGTACGCGGCCCGGGCAACCTGTCCAGGCCGCCGGTCATGGCCGACGTAGCCCGGCTCGCGGGGGTGTCACACCAGACCGTTTCGCGGGTCCTGAACGAGCACCCGAACGTTCGCCCACTGACCCGGGACAAGGTGCTCGCCGCCATCCGCGAGCTCGCCTACCGGCCGAACGCCGCAGCCCGGACGCTGGTGACCCGGCGCACTCACACGCTCGGTGTGATCACCGCCGACACCATGCTCTACGGGCCCACGTCTATGCTCTACGGGTTCGAACGGGCGGCGCACGACACCTACTTCGTGTCCGTGGCCAGCCTGCCAGCCCTGGACCGCAGGTCGATGCTGGACGCGGTGGACCGGTTCGTCGGCCAGGGCGTCGAGGGCATCATCGTCATCGCGACGCAGGATACGGCCGTGGCCGCGCTCGCGCACGTGCCCGCGGAGGTGCCGCTGGTCGCGGTGGGCTGCGGCACCCGCGCGTCGGTCACCTCGGTGGCCATCGACAACACGGCCGGCGCCGCCACGGCGACCCGGTACCTGCTCGGCCTGGGGCACCGATGCGTCTACCACGTCGCCGGGCCGTCGTCCTGCCTGGACGCGAAGGAACGTGTCGTCGGCTGGCGGCAGGTAATACGCGAGGCCGGCGGGCCCGAGCCGCCCGTGCTGGCCGGCGACTGGTCCGCCTCCTCGGGCTACGAGGTGGGCGGCCGGCTGGCCACCGAACCCGGGCTCACGGCCATCTTCTGCGCCAACGACACGATGGCGCTCGGCGTCATCCGGGCGCTGACCGAACGTGGCCTCCGGGTGCCCGAGGACGTCAGCGTCGTCGGCTTCGACGACGTGCCCGAGGCGGGGTTCTTCCGGCCGCCGCTCACCACCGTGCGGCAGGACTTCGGTGAGGTCGGCCGCCAGGCGCTGAGTACGCTAGCCGACCGGATGGCTGGCATCATCCCGGCCGGGCCCAGGGTCCGGGTGGCGCCCGAGCTGATCGTGCGGGCGAGCGCCGCCGGGCCGCACTGACCGGACTGGCCTTGGTGGGCTGGCCCCTGGATTGAGCCGGCCGGCGGACGGCAAGAATGCACTGGAAGGAACGTATCCGATAAGGCGGACAGATGAATGTTAGCGCTAACAAAGGGGTCAGCGGTGATGCCTTCGTCGTCGGCGTGGACTACGGCACGCTGTCGGCCCGGGCTCTCGTGGTGCGAGTGAGCGACGGCGCCGAGCTAGGCACCGCCGTCAGCGAGTACCCGCACGGCGTGATCGACAGCTCGCTAACCGGCTACGGCGAGCTGCCGCCGGACTGGGCGCTGCAGGACCCGGCCGACTACACCGGCGCGCTGGCCGCCGCCGTCCCGGCCGCGATCAGGGACGCGGGCATCGACCCGGGCCAGGTGATCGGCATCGCCACCGACTTCACCGCGTCCACCTGCATGCCGGTACTCGCCGATGGGACGCCGCTGTGCCAGCTGCCCGGCCTGGCCAGGCGCCCGCACGCCTACCCCAAGCTATGGAAGCACCACGCCGCCCAGCCGCACGCGGACCGGATCAACGCCCTCGCTCACGAGCGCAGCGAGAAGTGGATCAACCGCTACGGCGGCAAGATCTCCTCGGAGTGGCAGTTCGCCAAGGCGCTGCAGCTGCTGGAGGAGGATTTTGAGCTCTACCAGCGCGCCGACCGGTGGATCGAGGCCGCCGACTGGATCATCTGGCAGCTCTGCGGGACCGAGACCAGGAACGCGTGCACGGCCGGTTACAAGGGTATTTTCCAGGACGGTCATTACCCGTCACGCGACTTCCTGGCCGCGCTGGACCCGCGCTTCGCCGGCTTCGCCGACGACAAGCTCGCCCACCCCATTTCGCCGCTCGGCGCCCGGGCCTGCGCTGACCCCGGCCGCGGCCGAACTGGCCGGGCTGCCCGCGGGCATCGCGGTGGCCGTCGGCAACGTGGACGCGCACGTCACCGTACCCGCGGCCGGCCCGGTGGCGGCCGGCAAGATGGTCGCGATCATGGGCACCTCCACCTGCCACGTGATGAACGCCGCCGAGCTGGCCGAGGTCCCCGGCATGTGCGGGGTGGTCGACGGAGGCATCGTGGCCGGGCTGTGGGGATACGAGGCGGGACAGAGCGGCGTCGGCGACATCTTCGCCTGGTTCACGCGGAACGCGGTTCCCGGCGAGTTCGCCGCCGAGGCACGGCGGCGCGGCGTGTCGCTGCCGGAACTGCTCGACGAGCAGGCCGCGGCGGCACCCCCGGGCGCGCACGGGCTGATCGCGCTGGACTGGGAGGGCGGCAATCGTTCGGTGCTGGTGGACGGCCGCCTGTCCGGCGCCATCGTGGGCCTGACGCTGGCCACCACGGCGCCGGAGATCTACCGCGCGCTGCTCGAGTCGACCGCGTTCGGTACCAGGATGATCATCGACACGTTCGGCGCCTCGGGCGTGCCGGTGACCGAGCTCGTGGTGGCCGGCGGCCTGATCAAGAGCGCCCCGCTCATGCAGATCTACGCGGACGTCACCCGGCGCCCGCTCAGCGTGATCGGGTCCGGGCAAGGACCAGCCCTGGGTTCGGCCATCCACGCGGCCGTCGCCGCGGGCGCCTACCCGGACGTCCCGGCCGCGGCGGCCACCATGGGCCGGATCCACCGGGACGTCTACCGCCCAGACCCGGCCCGGGCGGACGTGTACGACGAGCTGTACGCCGAGTACGTGCAGCTGCACGACTATTTGGGGCGCGGGGCGAACCAGGTCATGTACCGGCTGCGCGCCATCCGCGATCAGGTCAGGAAGGCGGCTAGATGAGCACGGCTGAAGTCACCGCGCTGCGCGAGACGGTCTGCGCGCTGCACGCCGAGCTTGTCCGCAACAACCTGGTCGCCTGGACCTCGGGCAACGTGTCCGCGCGGCTGGGGGACCTGATGGTGATCAAGCCGAGCGGCGTCTCCTACGACGACCTGACGCCAGAGTCGATGGTGGTCTGCGACCTGGGCGGCAAGCCGCTGGGCGGGCTGAGCCCGTCGAGCGACACCGCCACGCACGCCTACATCTACCGGTACATGCCCGAGGTCGGCGGCGTGGTGCACACCCACTCCACCTACGCGACCGCGTGGGCTGCGCGCGGCGAGCCCATCCCCTGCGTGATCACCGCGATGGCCGACGAGTTCGGCGGCGAGATCCCGGTCGGGCCGTTCGCGCTGATCGGCGGCGACGAGATCGGCCGGGGCGTGGTCGCGACCCTGACCGGGCACCGCTCCCCCGCCGTGCTGATGCGCAGCCACGGCGTCTTCACCGTCGGCAGCACCGGCCGCGACGCGGTGAAGGCCGCCGTGATGTGCGAAGACGTGGCGCGCACCGTCCATCTGGCCCGTGCCTTCGGCGAGCTGGCGCCGCTGCCCGCGGACCAGGTGGACGCGCTGCACGACCGCTACAAGAACTACTACGGCCAGCGTTGAAGCTTAAAGGAGAACTCATGACCGCTCTCAACGGGCGTAAGCCGCGCATCGGAATTCTCGGGATCATGCAGGACCTGTACGACGACATGATCCCCGGGATCGCGCAGCGACAGGAGGGATACGCCGCGGAACTCGCCGCACACCTGTCCGACGTCGCGGAGTTTACTCCGAGCAAGGCCATCAAGTACCGCGAGGATGCCGAGCGCGCCATGCGCGAGTTCGAGGACGCGGACCTGGACGGCGTGCTCGTCGTCATGCTCACGTACGGCCCGGCCATGCGGGTGGCGCGGCTGCTCTCGGAGTCCCGGCTGCCGGTCTGCCTGGCCAATATCCAGCCGGAACCCAACGTGACGCCCGCCTGGGACATGGCCGACATGACCTACAACCAGGGCGTGCACGGTGCCCAGGACACCGCCAACGCCATGGTCCGGGCCGGGAAGCGGTTCGCCGTGCTCACCGATGACTGGAAGAGCGCCTCGTTCCGGGCCGACGTCGGGCGCTGGGCCCGCGCGGCGGCCACGGCCACCGCGTGGAAGCAGCTCAAGGTGGCCATTTTCGGCTACGCGATGAACGAGATGGGGGACATCCGGGTCGACGAGAACGCGCTGGTCCGGACCCTCGGCCCGGCGATCATCTCGGTCGCGCAGGGCGACCTGTGGCGCGGCATGCTCCAGGCCAGTTCCGATGCGGTCAGCTCGGTCATCTCCTTCGAGGACGAGAACTTCGAGATCGACCCCCGGCTTTCCGCTGAGGAGCGGACGGACCACGCCCGGATGCAGGTGGCGATCGAGCAGATCCTGGGCGAACGGGGCTTCGGCGCCTATACCGCGCACTTCGACGCGATCGGCGAAGACGGCCGGTTCGCCCGGCTGCCGCTGGCCGCGGCGTCGTCGCTGATGGCCAAGGGCTACGGGTACGCGGCCGAAGGCGACGTGCTCACCGCCTGCCTGGTCGCCGCCGGGCACGTGCTGATCGGCGACGCGCACTTCACCGAGATGTACGCGATGGACTTCCCCTCGGACTCGATCCTGCAGAGTCACATGGGCGAGGGCAACTGGAGGATCGCCCGGTCCGACCGGCCGGTGAAGCTGATCAAGCGGCCGCTGGGCATCGGGCGACTGGCCGACCCGCCCACGTTCCTGTTCCAGTACCAGCCGGGGCCGGCCACGCTGGCGGCGCTGGTCTCGCTGGAGGGGGATCGCTTCCGGCTGGTGGTCGCCGAGGGCGAGAACCTGGACAGCCAGGAACTGCCGGCCCTGGAGATGCCGTACGGGCAGTTCCGGCCCGCATCCGGGCTGCGCAAGTGCCTGAACGGCTGGCTGTCCCACGGCGGACCGCACCACGAGGTGATGAACCTGGGCCACCACGCCGCCGACTGGAAGGCGTTCTGCCAGGTCACCGGCATCGAATTCGTCCAGGTCTAGCCGCCGCGCCCCCGCTCGGTCCCATGATCGTGAGCAGTTCGGGACAGTATTTGTCCCGAACTGCTCACGATCATGAAGGGTCGTGGGGCTCTTCGTAGCCCGGGCAGACTACGAAGTCTTCGTGATCACGAGTGACGAGCGCGGCCGGGGCCTGGCCCGCATCCGCTGGCGGGCGGTGGATGGGTCCGCCTGAGGGGCTGGTGGGGTCGCTGGGGCGTGAAGCGAGTTCGTTGTTACTGGCCGGTGACCTGCTGCCAGTCGGGGACGGAAGGCCGGATCCTGGCGGCGGAGCCCTGGCCGAAGAGCTTGAGGATGTTGCCGGTGATCCGCCGCACCATTGCTCGGGCTCGGGCACACATCCATCGGGACGGTCACCGGGCTGTTCCGGCGGCGGGTCAGATGCAGCCGGCTGCACGGCTACCAGGACGCGCTGCGCGACGCGGGCCTGGAGCCGAGCGAGACCTGGTGGCCGAGGGCGACTGGACGCCACAGGGCGGCGCCACCGCGACTCGGCTGCTGCTCTCCGGGTTGACTGCCCCGCTCTCGTCACCGAACTGGATCGGCTGGTAGGTTCCGGCCAGGATCGCGAGGACCACCACGACGGCCATGAGCAGCGCGCCCAGCCCCAGCAGGACCGGCTGGCCTACCTAACCGGGCCAGTCGAGCTGGGCTTCCGGCACTCCTACGGACCGGCCGTATTCCTCTACTGTGACCCGGGCCGCGCGGTCGCCGCGCGGATAGCGGAAAACGCGGCCGCTGAACACGACGAATACATCCTCCGCCGAACGGAAGTC
Source organism: uncultured Actinomycetes bacterium (assembly GCA_963769715.1). Taxonomy (GTDB): domain Bacteria; phylum Actinomycetota; class Actinomycetes; order Streptosporangiales; family Streptosporangiaceae; genus Palsa-504. Next base: position 56,267 of record CAVYNE010000029.1, on the reverse strand, counting down.
GCAGTACCAGCCGCCTTCGAGGAGCAGGCGGCTCAGGGTTTCGGCCAGTTCCCGGACACGATCGGCGGGGACCTCGAATTCGATGATCGTCCAGAGCTCCGGCTGCCCGGCCGCGGCGTTCCCGAGCGCCGCACGGTAGATCTTCGTGACGACGAGCGAAATGCCGTCCAGGACGGCATCCGGTCGCAGGCTCTCGCCCAGGAGAGCCCCCGAGTAGGAGGTCATGGTCTTCAGCATGGCGTGGCCGGGCGGAAAACCAGTTGCTCCGGCCGGGGAGGGTGTGGCAGCCTGCAGCAGGTTCGGGCCGGCGCTGGCCGGCTGAGCGAAGGGAGGCGCGACATGTCTAGGCCCGTCGCGGGCGCATTCCCGCCTGCCCTGTTCATCGCTCAGCTGAGGAGCACTACCCGTGCACGACTTTCCCTCCGCACGCCGCGGAGAGTTCAACCCCGGGGGGCCATCCCTCCCGGCTAGCACCGCCCGCCGCCGGGGTAAGCAGCGTTTCGACGACGACGAGCCGACCACGGCCAAACGGGTCCGGGCCCGCCGGTCGCTGCCGCCCATCGAGGTATTCGACGCGACCGACGGCCTCCCGGAAGGCGACCGCTGGTCCACCTGGGATCAGTCGATCCCGACCCAGCGCGGTCCCAGGCCGCACCCGGACTGGCTGGTCACCGAACTAGCCGCCGTCGACACCGAACTCGGCATCCTGAAGACAGGTAAGGAAGCCGACGTCTTCCTGATCCGGCGTGGCGTGCCGCTGGGCCGGTCCTGCCTGCTCGCCGCCAAGCGCTATCGCGACGCCGGGCACCGGATGTTCCACCGTGACAGCGGCTACCTGGAGGGGCGGCGGACCCGGGAGTCCCGGATCAACCGGGCGGTGGCGGGCCGGACCGCGTTCGGGCGGCAGGCCATCGCCGGCCAGTGGGCTCAGGCCGAGTTCAGCGCGCTGGCCCGGCTGTACGCGGCCGGGATACCCGTCCCCTACCCGGCGCAGATCCTGGACACCGAGCTGTTGCTCGAGTTCATCGGCTCGGCGGACGGGATAGCGGCCCCGCGGCTGGCCGAGACCAGGCCCGGCCCGGCCGAGCTGGCCGGGCTGTGGGACCAGCTGGTGCAGGCGCTGGTCGCGCTGGCCCGGGACGGCCTGGCGCACGGCGACCTGTCCGCGTACAACCTGCTGGTGCACGACGGGCGGCTGGTCATGATCGACCTCCCCCAAGTGGTCGACGTGATCGCGAACCCGCGCGGCGCTTTCTTCCTCACCCGCGACGCCGAGAACGTCGGCCGCTGGTTCGCGGCCCACGGCCTAGTCGGCATACACCCGGAACCCGCGGATCTGCCCGCCCTGCTCCGCCGCGAGGCCCTGCTCGACCCCTAAACCCCCGCCCCTTCCCGGTGGGGCGGATGGGGCGGACGGGATTCGGGGAAGGATGGGCTAATCGGGGAAGGAGAGAGAGTCGGCGGGCGGGAGGTCGGGGGGCTGGAAACTGGGGGCTCCGGTGTCCAGGGGCTCTGTGGCCAGGGGCTCGCCGCCGAAGGGGGCGGAGGCGGTGGCCTGGGCGGCGGAGGCCTGGGAGGCAGTGGCCTTGTGACGGGCTGGCTGCTTGAAGGTGAGGCGGCCGTTCTTCATTACGCCGATGCGCTGGGCGCGGCGGGCCACGGTGCTGTCGTGGGTGACGAGCACCATGGTCAGGCCGCGCTCCCGCCACATGGTCTCGAGCAGGCCGATGATCTCGTCCCTGGTATCCTCGTCGAGATTGCCGGTCGGCTCGTCGGCCAGCAGGACCTTGGGCTCCTTGACCAGGGCCCGGGCGATGGCCACCCGCTGCTGCTGCCCGCCGGAAAGCTCACCGGGCACGTGACGCAGCCGGTCGCCGAGGCCGACGGTGTCGAGGGCGAGCGCGGCCCGCTGGCGCCGCGCGGCTGCGGAGACGTGCAGCGGGACCAGCGCGGCCTCCACGTTCTCCTGCGCGGACAGCGTGGGGATCAGGTTGAAGGTCTGGAAGATGAAGCCCATGGACTGGGCGCGCACCCTGGTCACTTCAGCCTCACGTAGCTGGGCGAGGTCGCGGCCGTCGAAGTCGACGAGGCCGGCCGACGGGCGGTCCAGGCCGCCCAGGATCTGCAGCAGCGTCGACTTGCCGTGCCCGGTCGGCCCCTGGATGGCCAGCCATTCGCCGTCCTCGATCACCAGGTCGACTCCGCGCAGCGCGGCCACGGTCTCGCGGCCCTTGACGTATTTCTTGGTCACTCCGGAGAGCTTGTACATGTCGCTTTCCTCCTGGGGTTCAGGACCGTCGTCCGCTCAGGCCACCTTGGCCAGGGCCGCCGCGGGACGCAGCCGCGCGGCCCGCCACCCGCCGAAGATCCCGGCGATGAGGCCGCCCGCCACGGCCAGCAGGACCGCGAGCAGGATCACATTCGTGCTCACCGAGGGGGACAGGTGCACGGCCACCGTGTGGCTGGCCGTCGACGCGCGGCTGAAGGCGCCGGCCCCGCCACCGGTCCCGCCGCCACCGCCGCCACCGGTCCCGCCAAAGCCGCCGCCGCCGGGGCCGAACTGCCGGGCGCCGCCCGGCGTGGCCGAGCCGGTGGTCTGGCCGACCACGGCGGTCAGCTTGGGCGACATCTTCGACACCAGCTCCGCGCCGGCCAGGCCGAGCCCGACGCCGATCACGCCGCCGACGATACCCAGGGTGACCGACTCGCCCATCACCTGGCCGACGATGCGGCGGCTCTTCCAGCCGAGCGCCTTCAGCGTGCCGAACTCACGTACCCGGCGCGAGACCGCCGCCAACGTCAGCAGGCTGGCCAGCAGGAACGCGGCGATCAGCACCGCGATCGCCAGCCACTTGCCGAGGTTGTTGGCCAGGCTCGAGGCGCTGGACAGCGAGCCGCTGACCTCGCTGGCCAGATCGCTCGAGGTGGTCACGGTGTCCGACGGCAGCGCTTGCTTGATCTCGCTGGAGACGGTGCCGATCGCCGAGGAGTTGCTGGCTGCGACGTAGATGGTGTTCACGTCGTTCTTCATGTTGGCCAGCTTCTGCGCGACCGCGAGCGGGATGTAGACGTCCGAGGGGTTGTCACCGGCGGGCTCGCTGACGATCCCGATGACCTTGAAGTTGGTCGTGGTGCCGCTGCTGTTGCCGATGGCGATCGTGGACCCGACCGACAGCTTGTTCTGCGTCGCGTAGGAGGCGTCGACCAGCGCGACGTCGGAGGACGAGTCCGCGCTGGTGAGGGTGCGCCCGGCACTGAGCTTGCCGGAGCTGAGCGGGCCGAGTTCGCCGCCGCTGATGTCCACGCCGTCGACGCCGAAGCTGTTGGTGGTGAAGTTGGCGCGGAAGCTCTGGCCGCCGCCGCCGCCGCCCGCCCCGCCGCCACCGAAGCCGCCGCTGCCGCCTGAGGTATTGATCGCCGGCACCGTGCCACTGAGGGTCCGGTCGTTCAGGGTAAGCCCTCCGGCCGCCGCCGATACATCATGCAGGCCGGCGACGCTCGTGACCGAGGACGAGCTGATCGAGGCGAGCGTGGCGCCCGCGGCGAGCGTACTCGTGTTGATCTTGGTACCGGCCGCAGGCCGGTTGGCGGTGCCGGTACGGAACCCGAAGCCGAACGAGCCGGGCGTAGCCGACCCGGCCGCCGGCGTCTTGGTCACGGTGACGTCGGTGCCCACACCGTACAGCGCGTGCAGCACGGTGCCCTGGGCGTTCTTGACGCCGGCCGACGCCGCCGTCACGGTAATGACCAGCCCCACGCCGAGGGCCAGGCCGAGCGCGATGAACACGCCCTGGCGCATGCGGCCGCGAAGCTCGCGCCGCAAATAGGTGAAGAACATTCAGCACTCCTCAGAGGGCCGCCGTCTGTGCCGGATGTATGGCGGCGCGGCCGCCCCGGAAGCGAAGGCCCTGGGAGCGAACGCCGCGCCAGTTCAGAGCTTGGCGTCGCTACCTTGCGGATTGCTGAAAGAAAGCTGCCGGATTACCCCAAGAAGTCAGCTGCCCCGGGCCGCCCGGATCGTCTCGCGCAGCGAGCCCATGGTGGCGAGCACGGCTGAGGGCTCATACCCGCAGTGAGCCATGCAGTTGGCGCACCGGGGGTCCTTGCCCCGCCCGTAGGAGTCCCAGTCCGTCGTCTCGATGAGCTCGGAATACGTCTTGGTGTACCCGTCGGACATCAGGTAGCAGGGCTTCTGCCAGCCGAGCAGCGAGTAGGAGGGAATGCCCCACGCGGTGCAGCCGAAGTCGGTCTTGCCCTCGAGGAAGTCAAGGAACAGCGGCGTGTGGTTCAGCCGCCACTTCTTGCGCCGCCCGTCGGCGAACGCCTTGCGGAACAGTTCCCTGGTCTCCTCGACACCCAGGAAGTGTTCCTGGTCCGGCGCCTTCTCGTACGCGTAGGCGGGCGAGATCTGCATCTCGTCGATGCCGAGGTCGTTGTTCAGGTAGTTCAGCACCTCGATGATCGTCTGCGGGGTGTCGGTGTTGAAGAACGTGGTGTTGGTGTTCACCTTGAACCCGCGCTCCTGGGCCAGCTTGATCGCGGCGACCGCGTTGTCGAACACGCCTTCCTTGCAGACCGACTCGTCGTGCCGCTCGCGCAGCCCGTCGATGTGCACCACCCAGGCGAAGTAGGGCGAGGGCTTGAACTTATCCAGCTTCTTGGGCAGCAGCAGCGCGTTGGTGCACAGGAAGACGAACTTCTTCCGCTTGATCAGTTCGGCGACGATCACGTCGATCTGCGGGTGCATCAGCGGCTCGCCGCCGGCGATGGACACCATCGGCGCGCCGGACTCCTCGATCGCGGCCAGCGCCTGCTCGACCGGCATCCGCTGCTTGAGGATCTCGTGCGGCTGCTGGATCTTGCCGCAGCCCGCGCACTTCAGGTTGCACGCGAACAGCGGCTCAAGCTCGACGAGCAGCGGAAACTTCTTATTTCGAGCCAGCTTCTGGCGCATCAGGTAGGACCCGACACGCAGGGACTGACGTAGTGGCATGGGCATTAGTGCCTTACCTCCTTGGGCAGGCCGAACCGGATTGATTCCGTGGTCGTGGTTCGCTCGGAGACGGACAGGGGGCCTAGCCCGGCCAGGGCCGAAATGATCTCCTCTACCACGGCGGGAGGGGCGGAGGCTCCGGCGGTCAGGCCGATCGTCGATACCCCCGTGAGCCAGCCAAGTGAGATATCGGCCACGCTGTCGATCAGGTAGGCCGGCGTGCCGATGCGCTCGCACGTCTCCACCAGCCGGACCGAGTTGGACGAGTTCGCCGAACCGGCTACCAGCACCAGGTCGGACTCGGCGGCGACCGCCCGCACCGCGGCCTGCCGGTTGGTCGTGGCGTAGCAGATGTCGTCGCTGCCGGGCGCGCGCATCGCGGGGAACCGTTCCCGCAGCGCGCCGGACACCTCCGCCGCCTCGTCGACCGACAGCGTGGTCTGCATCAGGTAGGCGACGCGCTCCCCGTCCCGCGGCCGCAGCGCGGCCACGTCTTCCGCCGTCTGCACCAGGACGGTCGAGTCCGGCGCCTCACCCAGGGTGCCCTCGACCTCTTCGTGGCCCGCGTGGCCGATCAGCGCGACCGTATACCCGTCAGCGGCGAAGCGCCTGGCCTCCGCGTGCACCTTGGACACCAGCGGGCAGGTCGCGTCGATCACGGCCAGCCCGCGCCGGGACGCCTCGGCGCGAACCATGGGCGATACGCCGTGCGCGGAGAAGACCACGGTGGCGCCATCGGGTACCTGGTCGAGTTCGTCCACGAACACCGCGCCGCGGCTCTCCAGGTCGCCGACCACGCGGGTGTTGTGCACGATCTGCTTGCGCACGTAGACCGGCTCGCCGCGGCGCTCGAGCGCCCGCTCGACGATCTCGATGGCCCGCTCTACGCCGGCGCAGAACGACCGCGGCCCGGCCAGCAGCACCTGCCGCGGCCCGCAGGCCGCGGCCCACCGTTCGATCACCGGCGCGGCGGCGCGCAGCGACCGCAGTGCGGCCAGCCCGCCGGAGACGATGCCAGCGACCGGGTGGACCGGCGTGTCGGACACCGCGCGGACCACGGCCACGGGCCGCTGGCCAGCCGCGGTGGCCAGCGGCGCCGACTCCATGTCGGCCAGCAGCGTGCCGTCGGCGGCCAGCGCGGCTCGTTCCGAGCGCCGGACCAGGTGGTCCACGGTGGTGATCCGGCCGGTACGGGCCGGCAGCCCGGCGCGCCGCAGCTCACCGGCCAGCAGCGGCGCCGACGCGCAGGCCACCAGGCCCGCCTCGGTGCCGACGACCAGGTCACCCGGGCTGAGGTCGGTGGTCAGCCCGGCCCCGACACCCATGATCGCAATTTGGCCGAACGAGGCTCCTTTCAGCTCTTCGGCACGCTGCGCCGCCCGGGTGGTGCCGTAGCCGGTGTGCACCAGCTCGGTGCTACCGCGCAGTCCCGACCGGATGGCCCGGGCTTCGATGCGCATCGGCGCGCAGATGAGCAGCGGGTCTGTCATGCGCTACCTCCGGATACGTATCTGCCTAGGGCGCTGATGGGGAAGGCCAGCCGGTACACGTGATAGTTGATGTAGAAGTCGCCGGGGAACCCGGTGCCGGTGTACTGGGGCTCGTCCCAGCTGCCGTCGGCCCGCTGCGTCTGGGCGAGCCAGCGGACGCCGCGCTCGGTCACTACGCTGTCCCGCTCGCCCGCCGCGAGCAGGGCGAGCAGGGCCCAGGCGGTCTGCGACGCGGTGGAGGTGCCCTGCCCGGCCAGGGCCGGGTCGTCGTACGAGCGCAGGTCTTCGCCCCAGCCGCCGTCCGGGTTCTGGTGATCTTCCAGCCAGGCCACGGCGCGGCGGATGGCCGGCTTGGACGGCTGCACCCCGGCCGCGATCAGCGCGGGCACCACGGCGCCTGTGCCGTAGATGTAGTTCGCGCCCCACCGGCCGAACCAGGACCCGTCCGGCTCCTGCGCCCGCAGCAGCCAGACAACGCCGCGACGCACCGCCAGGTCGGTGGCGCGCCCCTCGGCGGCGAACGCCTCCACGATGTGCGCGGTCACGTCGGCCGAGGGCGGGTCGATGACCGCGCCGAAGTCGCAGAACGGCAGCTTGTTGACGAGCTCGCGGGTGTTGTCCGCGTCGAACGCGCCCCAGCCGCCGTCCTTGGACTGCATCCCGGCCAGCCAGGTCAGCCCGCGGTCGATGGCGGCCTGTTTCCTGGGGTGCCTCGGTCCCGCCCGGCGCAGCGCGAGCACGACCTCGGCGGTGTCGTCGGTGTCGGGGTAGACGTCGTTGTCGAACTCGAACGCCCAGCCGCCGGGGGCCAGGTCCGGCAGGCGCACCTGCCAGTCGCCCGGGCCGCGGATCTCCTCGCCGAGCACCCACCGCTCGGCGTTGACCAGCGCGGGGTGATCGGCCGGCAGGCCCGCGTCGGCGAGCGCGATCATGGTCAGCACGGTGTCCCAGACCGGCGACTGGCACGCCTCCAGGCGGCGCACCGGACCGTCGGCGGCCTGCTCAGTGATCGTGAACCGGTCAAGACCGCTTAGTCCGCGCTGCATGGTGGGATGCTCGATTTGGTAGCCGAGCAGGTTCAGCGCCATCAGCGAGTACACCCAGGGCGGCTGGATGCCGCCCCAGCAGCCGTCCCGCTCCTGCCGGGCGATGATCCACTCGCCGCACCGCCGCAGCGCCGCGCGCCTTACCGACTTTACCGGTCGGTAAAGGTGGAGGGCCCGGTCCAGGGCGTTGAAGACGCGCGCCCACGGGTCGGCGGGCGGGCGGCTCGGGGTAACGCCGGTCTTCAATTCGTCGATGGTGAACGGGAGGGGGCGGGACGGGCGGAACGACTGGACCACGGCGAGCGCGACGATGGTCTGCCGCGCCCAGCAGCCCCAGTCGTAGATGTTGAGCGGGAACCAAGCCGGCAGGTAGATCAGCTCGGGCGGGATGACCGGCAGGTCGTCCCAGGACCACCGGCCGGATAGCGCCAGCCAGATCCGGGTGAACACGCGGGTCGCCTCGACCCCGCCGGCGTCCAGGATCCAGGCGCAGGCCTGCTTCATGTGCGGCGCGTCCGGCTCGTCGCCGGCCAGCCGCAGCGCCAGGTAGGCCTCCACGGTGGTGGACAGGTCACCCGGCCCGCCGTAGAAGTTGGCCCAGGTGCCGTCGTCCCGTTGCTGGGACCGGATCCAGCGGGCCGTCGCGGCGGTCGCCGCGTCGTCGTGCAGACCGAGGAACTCGCGCAGCAGCAGGTCCTCGGCGTCCATGGTCACGTTGGTCTCGAGCTCGCCCTGCCACCACCCTTCGGCGTGCTGTAGCCCGAGCGTGTGGTCACGCGCTCGTTCCAGGGTTCGCCGCGCTAGGTCCAGCGTTACCACTGTGCTAGCTACCACTGGCGCGCCGTGATGAACTCGGCGATCGCGGTCAGCTCGGCCCGGACGTCGGCGGCCAGGTCGATGTCGGCCAGGCTGGCGTTGGCCCTGGCGAGCTGGATGTCGGCCTCGGCCTCGGCCCAGTCCTTGCCGCCCGCCGCGACCACCAGGTCAGCCGCGCGGACCAGGTTGTCCTCGCTCAGCGGTGCCGGATCGGTGAGCAGGACGCGCAGTTCGGCCGCCTCGGGTGTGCCGCTGTTCAGCGCGGCCACGACGGGCAGGGACTTCTTGCGGGCGCGCAGGTCGGCGCGGACCGGCTTGCCGGTGACCTCGGGCGCGCCCCAGATGCCGAGCAGGTCGTCGGTGAGCTGGAAGGCCAGCCCGACGTGCGCGCCGAACCCGGCCAGGGCCATGGCCAGCGTCGGCGGCGCGCCCAGGTGCACCGCGCCGATGCTGCAGGCGCAGGCCATCAGCGCGGCGGTCTTGTCGCCGGCCATGTCCAGGCACTCGCCCAGCGTCACGTCGTCACGCCTCTCGAAGGCCAGGTCCGAGCCCTGCCCGCCGATCAGCCGCTGAACCGCCGCGGACAGGCACCGGGCCGCCCACGCGCCCTGCGGGTTGCCTTCCTCGAGCAGCAGGTCCTGGGCCAGCGCGAGCAGCGCGTCCCCGGCCAGGATGGCCGCGCCGATGCCGAACACGGTCCAGGCCGTCGGCCGGTGCCTGCGCTCGGTGTCGTTGTCCATGATGTCGTCATGCAGCAGGGAGAAGTTGTGCACCATCTCGACCGCCACCGCGGCGGTCACGCCGCGCTCCGGCGGCGCGCCCGCGGCGCGGGCCGACAGCAGGGCCAGGGCCGGCCGCAGCGCCTTGCCGCTGCCGCTTCTTATCGGGTTGCCCGCGGCGTCCGCAAAGCCGAGGTGGTAGGCCGCGACGACGCGCACGTCTGGCGTCAGCCGGGCGATCGCGGACTCCATTGCGGGCCCTACTAGGTCCCGGGCCAAGGCCACTCCCTCAGGCATTACAGCTGTCACTGACGCACCCCTATCGTTGAGGTAAGAACGGTATGACGTAGCTCGACGGCTGCGGCCAGGCCGCTGCGCACCGCGCCCTCCATAGTGTCCGGCCATCCAGTGTCGGTCCACGCGCCGGCCAGCACCAGGCCGGGCCGCTGGGTCGCGGCCTTGGGCCGCAACGCGCCGCTGCCGGGTGTCTGGCGGAACGTCGCCCGCCGCTCGCGGGTGACGAAGAACTCGGTGACCTGGGCGTCGTGGGCGGCGGGAAACAGTTCGGCCAGCGCGGGCACGAACTGCTCGCGCAGCCGGGCCGCGGGCACGTCCGCGTACTCATCGGCGGCCGACAGCGAGATGGCCAGGTACTGCCCGGGGCCCCCGTGGTTAGCAGCAGTCATTCCGGAGATGCGGGTGCGGTCGAAGACCCACTGCACCGGGGAGTCGATGGCGGCGGCGAATGGGAGGTCCGTGACCTGCCGGTCGTAGATCACGTGCACGTTGACGATCGGCGAGGCGCCCAAGCCGGCCCAATCGGCGACTGTCCGGTCCGGCAGCGTGTCCGGCGGGATCAGCGGCGCGGCCTTCTCGTGCGGGACCGCCAGGACCACGGCGTCCGCTGGTATGTCACCGCCTTGAGCCAGCCGGACGCGGAACCCGTCGCCCTCCTCAACGGCAGCGTCAATAGCGGTGACCTTGGCGCCCAGGGTGACCTGCGCGCCGAGCTTGGCCAGCAGGGTCGCGGCCGCGTCGCCGTGCAGTTCGCCGAGCGGGAGGGCGGGGACGCCGATGTCGGCCGCGTCGTTCTTGCCGAGCAGGCCGGTCTTCACCACGGTGGCGGCCAGGGCCAGCGAGGCGTCGTCGCCCGCGATGTTCAGGGCCGAGACCGAGAATAGGTCCCACAGCGCCCGGCGGGCCCGCTCGCTTTGCCCCCGCGCGGCGAGCCAGTCACCGAACCGCTGCGTGTCAGCCGCCGGGTCGGCCGGGTCAAGGAGGCGCATAGCCAGCGCGGGGCGGGAAACCTGGACTCGTTCGGTCCAAGAAAGAAACGGGTAGCGGCCCAGGGCCGGCAGCATATGCAGGGGGCCGGGGAGCGCGGTCCGGCGGAGCCTGGCCTGCCTGGGAGCAGAGCGGCCGGGGGCCAGGACGGTCACGTCGAAACGGTCCTGTAGCGGGGCGTGCTCGGTCATGCCGAGCCTGGCCAGCAGGCCGCGGTAGGCGGAGCAGCAGCCGAGGAAGATGTGCTGGCCGGTGTCGACAATCAGGCCGTCGCGATGAAAGGAGCAGGTCGCGCCGCCAAGCCTGGGCCTGGCCTCGAGCAGCGTGACGTCCGCGCCCGACTCCGCGAGCGCGATCGCGGCGGTGATCCCGGCCAGCCCGCCGCCGATCACCGCAACGCGGCCCCTGGCGGCGCTCATGCGATCTTCCCGGCCAGAGCCTTCACCGCGACCACGGCCTTCTCCCCCGCCGACAGCGACATCCGGCCGCGCAGCACCGCCGCGGGCTGTGCCGCGATCCGGTCGAGCAGCCGCCGGTAGATGCCGGCCATGGCGCCGGCGCAGGCCGCGCTGCGGCGGTCGAGCATCGGGAGCAGTTGCAGGCCGGTGGCGTACCAGTCCCGGGCCCGGTCGGCCTCGAACTCGACCAGTTTGGCGAAGGCCGGGCTTTGGGTGCGACTATCGAGGCCCAGAGCGCAGTCGAACTTGGCCAGGTCTTCGGCGGGCAGGTAGACCCGCCCGCTGTCGTAGTCCTCGCGGATGTCGCGCAGGATGTTCGTGAGCTGCAGGGCCACACCCAGGGAGTCTGCCAGCCGGGACGCCACCTCCGGAGCGCCGCTGGTGCCGAAGATGCCCAGGGACAGCCGGCCGATCGAGCCGGCCACGCAGCGGCAGTAATACAGCAGATCGTCAAACGTCTCGTAGTGCGTGCCGCGCACGTCCGCCACGCACCCGTCGATGAGCTCGCCGAACGCCTGCATGGGGACGGGGAAGTTACGCCCGGTATCGGCCAGCGCGAGCAGCACCGGGTCATCCGGGTCCGGCCGGGACAGTTCGAGAACTTGCCGGCGCGCTTGTTCGAGGGCGGTTATCTTCTCCTCGGGCGGCATCGTGCCGTCACCGATGTCGTCGATCCGCCGGGCGAACGCGTAGATGACGGCGAGCCCGCGCCGCTTGTCGGCCGGCAGCAGCCTGATGCCGTACGCGAAGTTCCTCGCCTGCGTCCAGGTGATCCGCTCGCATTCGCGGTACGCCTCGGTGAGTTCCACTAGCGCCTGCTCACCTCCCTCTCACGTAAGCCTTGACCAGCTCGCCCGCCAGCCGCTGCTGGCGCGGCCGCGGGGTCCCCTTCAGCACGTCATGCCGCTGCGCCCGGATCGCGGCCAGCGCCGCCCGCCCGCCCGCCAGGTAGCCCGCCACCGCCAGCCGGGCCGAACCACGCAGCGTGCCGACCAGCGGCGCGCCCGCCTCGAGCAGGCGCGAGGCGCGGTCGGTCTCGAAGGTCATCAGCTCCCGCACGGCTGGGCCCGCCGTCGGCGCGGCCAGGTCCGCCTCCGTGCAGCCGTACCGCTCCAGGTCCTCGCCCGGCAGGTAAATCCGTCCGTTGCCCAGGTCCTCGGCTACATCTTGCCAATGTTCGGCCAGCTGCAGGGCCGTGCAGATGCTATCGGAGAGGGCGATGCGCTCGGGCGTAGCGACGCCGAAGATGTAGAGCACGATTTGGCCAACGGGGTTGGCGGACAGCTCGCAGTACCGCTCCAGGTCGGCGAACGTGCGGTAGCGGGTGACCTGCTGGTCCTGCCGGTTGGCCTGGATCAGGTCGAGCAGCGGCTGGGCCGGGACCCCGCACTCGCGCACGGTGTCCGCCATGGCGCGCATGACCGGCGATTCCGGTGCCGTGCCTTGGTAGATGCGGTCGACGTCGGCGGCCAGTTCGTCGAGCAGGCGCAGCCGAAGCGCGGTGACGTCGGCCCCCTCGCTCGGGTCGGTCCCCTCGCCCGTGCCGGCTTGCGCGTCGCGGGCCTCGTCGCCGAGGTCGTCGGTGAGCCGGGCGAAGAAGTACAGGTTCGTCAGGTGCCGCCGGTGCCTGGCCGGCAGCAGGCGGAGCGCGACGGGAAAGTTCTCCCCCGACGCGTTGGCCACCACCTCTTCGGCATGCGTCACCGACGGGCGGACATGCTCACGCATACCCGTCCGTTCGGCGCTTGCCGTACTGCGACTTCCCCGAGCCACGCTGTCATCTTCCAGGGAATGCACAAATAATTGCAAACAATGACGCATGCGTCACATGACAGCCGTGTCGGCTAACCGGGGTCTGAGACCCTGGTTAGCCGACACCGGGGGACGCGCTCACTACCGTTCGCGCAGGTTACGCCGATGTTTCCGCAGGTTACACGCGAGAAAAATAGTTTGTGTTAGCGAACAACGTTATGATAATGAAAATACCTGACATGGACGTCAGTTTCGGCCGTCAGTATAGGCGGGGTGCCGTTATTGCATTGATTGGCCACCCGGGGGACCCGCGGGGAGCGATCGCCAGGGCGCCGAGGAGCCGGAAGGCTACGGCAGGCGCGGCGTAGCCGCGATCGCGCGGTCGCGAGGGGTCTATGGCCCCTCCGGCCGCGTGATACTACGGCGAGGACCGCAGCGGGGCGCGAAGCGCACCGGGGGTTCCGGGGGGTCGCCCCCCGGGCTAACACAGTCCGCCAGAGCAGGACTAGGGCGCAGTCGTCGGAGCCGCCGATCTCCCGTTGCATGGCCGCGACCAGCGCCGGGGCGCCGGTCCTGAAGCCGCTGGCCAGCATGCGCTCGGCCTCGCCGAGCAGCCGATCGGTGCCCACATCGATGTCCCGCCCGGGCGCTTCGACCAGCCCGTCGGTGTAGAGCATGAGCGCGTCGCCGCGCTGCAGCACGCCGCGCTCGGACTCGGTGGCGGCGCCATGCAGGTCCGCCACCACGCCGAGGACGATCCCGTGGGCGCGGGTGATCCGCCAGCGGCCCGCGGCCCCGTCGTAGCGCACGGCCGGCGGATGCCCGGCCGAGGCGATCACGTACTCGCCCGAGGCCAGGTCGAGCGAGAGGTGCACGGCGGTGACGAAGCCCTCGGTGGCCCCGCCGCGGCGCATGTACGCGTTGCAGGCGGGAAGGAACTCTTCCCTGGGCACCGAACCGAGCAGGCCGCCGAAGGCACCGGAAAGCAGCAGCGCCCTGGTCCCCGCGTCGATGCCCTTGCCGGAGACGTCGACGAGCGCCACCTCGAGCATCTTGCCGTCGCAGAACGACACCACGAAGTCGCCGCCGAACGAGGAGCCGCCGGCCGGCTTGAGTACCAGGGACGACCCCCATCCCTCGCCCAGCTCGGGTAGCTTGCCCTGGGCCCGGATGCGGTCCCGCAGCTCGACCAGCATCCGGTCGCCGCGCAGGCCCTGGACGCCGAGCTTCTCCCTGGTCCGCGCGAGCACGTCGGCGAAGGCGGCGGTCAGCACGATGGTGGCGACGATCCCGGCCCCGGCCTTGTCCTCGATCACGTCGTAGACGAGGGTCGCCGCAGCGAAGGCGAAGAAGATACGCAGCGCCCGCGGCCACAGCAGCAGGCCGCCGGCCAGGATCGGCAAGATCATCACGCCGGGCGAGAACCACCACTCGGACAGGTGCACCGAGGCCACGCCGATGGCGATCGTCAGCACCGACAGAGCAAAGGCCAGCCGACGGTTCCTGGTGATGAACTGCCTGGTCAGCTGGGTACGCAGGGTCCGCAGGAACCGCCGCGCGCGCCGTCGCCCCGAGCGGGGTCCCTTGGGCTGCGGCGCGGTTACCATGATGCGGGCACTGTATTCGATCAGGGCCGGGCAGGCTAAACCAGTCGCGTCGGCCGGGCAGGCCGAGGTACGAAGGCTATATGACAGAGTCTGCCCCGAGCCGCACCGACGGCCCATATCCGATCCGGCCCATCACCGAGGACGAATTCGACAGCTTCGAGGCGGTCACGCAGCATGCCTTCCACGGCTCGCCGCTTTCCGAGAGCGACCGGCACGTGGTCCTCGACCGGTTCGAGTTCGACCGCACCCTCGCGGCCTGGGACGGTGCCACACCCGTCGGCGTCACGTCGATCTACAGCTTCCAGCTGAGCGTGCCGGGGCAGGACGTGCTGCCCGCAGCCGGCGTGACCTTCGTGGCGGTGCTGCCCACACACCGGCGGCGCGGCGTGCTGCGCAGCCTGATGCGCCGCCAGCTGGCCGACGTCCGGGACCGAGGCGAGCCGCTCGCCGCGCTGTGGGCGTCGGAGTCGGCGATCTACTCCAGGTACGGCTACGGCAACGCCAGCGGGATCCTCAGCTACACGTTCCGGCGCGGCGAGGGCGCGCTGGCCAGGACCGTCCCCCCCGACGGCCTGCGGCTGCGGATCGCCGACCCGCAGGCCGCCCTGCCCGAGCTGGCCAAGGTCTACGACGCCGTGCTGCCGTCACGTCCTGGGCTCTTCGGGCGCAACGACGCGTGGTGGCGGCGAGCGCTTTACGACCCGGCCGAGGAGCGGAAGGGCGCCAGCCCGCTGCGCTGCCTGCTGGCCGAGGACGGCAGCGGGCCGCGTGGCTACGCGCTGTACTCGGGCGTGGACCAGTGGGCGGATTTCCTGCCTGAGAACGTGCTGACCGTGCGCGAACTGATGGCGGTCGATCCCGCCGCCAGCGCGACGCTCTGGGCCGACCTGCTCAGCCGGGACCTGACCAGCGAGTTCCGCGTGCACCGTCGCCCCGTCGACGATCCGCTGCTGTACCAGCTGGCCGACCCGAGGCGGGCGCGGACGCAGCTGGCCGACGGCCTGTGGGTCCGGATCATCGACGTGCCCGCCGCGCTGACCGGGCGCAGGTATTCGTGCCCGGTCGACACGGTCATCGAGGTGCGAGACGAGATCCTGCCGTCCAACGCCGGCCGGTGGCGGCTGACGACCACCGGCGACGGTCCCGGGGGCGACTTCGGCCTGGCGGCGTCGTGCGTTCCGGCCACCTCGGCGGCCGACCTGGCGCTGGACGTGACCGAACTCGGCGCGGCCTACCTGGGCGGGACCAGGCTGGGCGCGCTCGCCGGGGCCGGCCTAGTCGCCGAGCTGCGGCCCGGCGCCGTCCGGCACCTCTCGGCCGCCATGTCCTGGGACCCCGCTCCCTGGTGTCCGCTGATCTTCTAGGCCCGGCTGATCTTCCAGGTCGCGCATCCGGCGGGGCGGGGTAGTCGTGGTCCGCCTTTTATATGACACTGGGGGCTTGAGGAGGATGACGTCGTGACGGCCATGAAGCTGACGCCTAACGCCGCGATGCGCGCCAGGGACGTGTCCCGGCCGCACGCCGAGCACCTCGCCGAGGCCGAGGCCGCCGAGGTGAGAGGAAGCGCGGGGCGGGAAGGCGCGGGGCCGGTGGAGACAGGGCGGGCAGAAACGGGCGGGGCGACTCCGGGGGCCAGCGGGGACGAACGGGCGGGACGGCCGGGCTTTCCGCGGCGGCGGGGACCGCGGGACGGCGGACGGCGGGGCCGCTCTTCACGCTAAGGCGGGCAGGGGCGGCAGGTCGCCGGTCTTCTCGTAGTCGGCGATCAGGGCCAGGCGCCTGGCGTGCCGCGGCTCGCCGGAGAACGGGGTGGCGATGAAGACCCGGGCGAAGCCGACCGCCTCCTCGATGGAGTACATCCGCGCGCCGAGGCTGAGCACGTTGGCGTCGTTGTGCTGCCTGGCCAGCTGGGCGGTCTCATCCGTCCAGGCCAGCGCGGCGCGGATACCAGGGATCTTGTTCGAGGCAATCTGCTCGCCGTTGCCCGAGCCGCCGATCACGATGCCGAGGCTGCCCGGGTCGCCGGCCACCCCGTGAGCCGCGCGCATGACGTACGTCGGGTAGTCGTCGTCCGGCACATACGCGTGCGGACCGCAGTCCACCGGCTCATGACCGGCTTCGGCCAGCCACTGGATGAGGCGGGTCTTCAGCTCGAAACCCGCGTGATCGGATCCCAGGTATACGCGCACGCTGTAAGTCTGGCACAGTGCGTGCAGGTCGGGGGCACGCTGGCCAGGCCTGTCTGTTAGTCGAAGATGGGGTCGCGGGTGCGAGACCGCTTCAGCTCGAAGAAGCCGTCGGTTCCGGTGATCAGCAGGACGCCGTCCCAGAGCCTGGCCGCCGCCTCACCGCGCGGGATCGGCGACACCACCGGCCCGAACACCGACATCCCGTTCACCGAGATGACCGGGGTCCCGACGTCGTAGCCGACCCGGTTGATGCCCTCGGCGTGCGAGGCGCGGACGGCCTCGTCGCAGGAGGTGGAGTCCATGGCGTCCGCCAGACTGGCGGGCAGGCCCGCCTCGGCCAGCGCGGCCTCGATCGTCTCCCGGTCCCGCGGCGCCTTCTCGTGGTGGAAGCGGGTGCCGAGCGCGGTGTACAGCGGGCCAACCACGTCGGGTCCGTACGCCTGCTCCGCCGCGATCACGACCCGGACGGGCCTCCAGCCGGTCCGCATCGCATCGCGGTATTGCTCCGGAATGTCGTCCTTGCCCTCGTTCAGCACGGACAGGCTCATCACATGCCAGGTCACCGTGACCGGCCGGACCTTCTGCACCTCGAGGATCCAGCGGGAGGTGATCCAGGCCCACGGGCAGATAGGGTCGAACCAGAAGTCGACGCGGGCCGGTTCCTGCTCTGGCAGTTCATGCGGGGTCATGCACGCTTTCAGCGACGGGGAGCCTCCGCAAATTCCGTAGAAGGGACGATCACCCGGTGACATCCGACAACCTGACCCGCGACGAGGCGGCGACGCGCTCGGCGCTCATCACGGTCGCCTCCTACCAGGTTGACCTGGACCTCACATGCGGCGACGCCACGTTCGACTCGGTCAGCGTGGTCAAGTTCGGCTGCGCCGCACCGGGCTCGTCCACCTTTGTCAACCTGACCGCCCCCGCGGTCCGCGAGATCACGCTGAACGACAGGCCGGTCAGCCTGGACGCGTTCGACGGCAACCGGATCACGCTGGCCGGGCTGGCCGCCGACAACGTGCTCCGGGTGGCGGCCGACTGCGCCTACTCACGCAGCGGCGAGGGCCTGCACCGGTTCACCGACCCGGCGGACGGGCGCGTCTACCTGTATTCAGACCTGGAGACCTTCGACGCGCACCGGGTCTACGCCTGCTTCGACCAGCCGGACATGAAGGCCAGCTACGAGCTCGCCGTCACCGCCCCGGCGGACTGGCTGGTCGTGTCGAACATGGCGCCGGAGTCGACCATCCCCGATGGCAGGGCGCTTCGCTGGCGCTTCCCGCCCACGCCGGTCATGCCGACCTACATCACGGCGGTCGCGGCCGGGCCCTACCACGTCGTCCGCGACGAGCACGACGGCATCCCGCTCGGCGTGTACTGCCGCCAGTCGCTGGCCTCCTACCTCGACGCCGACGAGATCCTGGAAGTGACGCGGCAGGGCTTTGACTTTTACCACAGCTCGTTCGGCATCAAATACCCGTTCGGCAAGTATGACCAGCTTTTCGTGCCGGAGTTCAAAGAGGGCGCGATGGAGAACGCGGGCTGCGTCACCTTCGTGGAGGCCTACATTTTCCGGTCGCGGGTCACCGATTTCGCCCGCGAGGCCCGGGCCGAGACGATCCTGCACGAAATGGCGCACATGTGGTTCGGCGACCTGGTCACCATGCGCTGGTGGGATGACCTGTGGCTGAACGAGTCGTTCGCCACCTGGGCCGGTACGCTCGCGGAGGCCGAGGCGACGAGGTGGACATCCGCCTGGACCACGTTCGCGCAGCTGTACAAGGCCTGGGCCTACCGGCAGGATCAGCTGCCTTCCACCCACCCGATCGCGGCTGATATCCCCGACATCGCCGCGGTGGAGGTGAACTTCGACGGGATCACGTACGCCAAGGGCGCATCGGTGCTCAAGCAGCTCGTGGCCTACGTCGGGCGGGAGAATTTCCTGGACGGCGTGCGGAAGTATTTCGCCGCGCACGCGTGGGGCAACGCGACGCTCGCGGACCTGCTGGCGGCGCTCGAGGAGACCTCGGGCCGCGACCTGGCCGCCTGGTCAGCCGAATGGCTGCAGACGGCGGGCGTGAACACACTGCGGCCGTCCTACTCGCTGGACGCCGAGGGCCGGTTCACCGAGTTCGCGGTGGAACAAGAAGCGCCTGCCACCCATCCGGTGCTCCGTTCGCACCGCATCGCCATCGGCCTGTACGACCGGGCGCCTGGGGGCGAGGGTGGCCTGGTCCGCCGGCACCGCGTCGAGACCGACGTTACGGGCCCGCGCACGGTGGTGCCGGAACTCGCCGGACAGCCGCGCCCCGACCTGGTCCTGGTCAACGACGACGACCTCACTTACGCCAAGATCCGCCTCGATGATCATTCGCTGCGGACCTTGGTCGCCCCGGGCCGAGGGGGTCTGGGGGGAAAGGTTTCCCCCCAGGATCGGGGGGTTCCCGGGGGGTCGCCCCCCGGGGCAGTACAGTCCCCCCGGGCTAGCAGCAGCATCGGGGGATTCACCGACTCGCTCCCCGCGGCGCTGTGCTGGTCGGCGGCCTGGGACATGGTCCGCGACGGCGAGATGGCGGCGCGCGACTACGTCCGGCTGGTCCTGTCCGGCATCTCCTCGGTGGCCGACATCAGCGTGGTGCAGACCTTGCTACGGCAGGCCGGCCAGGCGGTGCGCCGCTTCGCCGATCCCGGCTGGCGCCAGACCGGGCTGGCGCTGATGGCCAGCGCGCTGCGCGACCTGTTGCACGATGCGACGGCCGGCTCGGATACGCAGCTCGCGTACGTCCGGGCCTTCGCCGGGGTGGCCATCTCCGCCGACGACCTGGCCCTGCTGGCCGGGCTGCTCGACGGCTCGGCGGTGCTCGAAGGCCTCACCGTCGATACCGACCTGCGCTGGTCACTGCTGTGGCGGCTGGTGAGCCGCGGCGTCTGCGGGAAGGACGAGATCGACGCCGAGCTCGCAAGGGACGCTACCGACGCAGGCGAGCGGCACGCCGCGGCGTGCCGCGCTGCGATCCCGACCGCCGAGGCCAAGCAGCAATCCTGGGAAACGCTGATCCGAGGCGAGCTGACCATCGCGATGTTCCGCGCCGTGCTGGGCGGTTTCGCCGACCCGGACCAGCCGGAACTGCTGGCGTCCTACCGGGAGAAGTACTTCGAGGTGGTTGGGGACGTGTGGCGGAACTGGTCGTCGGCGATGGCGCAGGACTTCGTCAGCGGCGTCTACGCGGTGGGCCCGGTTTCGCGCGAGACCGTCGAAATGACCGACGCCTACATCGGGGCCGCGGATCCGCCGGCCGCGCTGCGCCGCCTGCTCCTCGAGGGCCGCGACGACGTGCTCCGGGCGCTGCGCTGCCAGGACCGCGACCGCCAGGAGGGGTAGAAGGAGATAGCAGCGCCCTACACCAAGATGCAGGGGATGTCGGTGTTCTCGTCGATCCAGTAGCTCGCGCAGACCCGGTGGTAGCCGTCGGCGACGATGAGCGGGTGAGTGTCGTCGCCGCGCAGCAGCAGGATCGGGGACAAGGCCATGCCTGACGCGGCCTTGCGCAGGTCGGAAGCGACGTGCTTGTTGTCCTCGCCGAGCAGGGCGAGCTGGCTGGCCCGCAGGATGTCCTTGGCCTGGCGGTGCGTGATGTCATCCTTCGCGGCGGCCAGTCTCCGCCGCCAGTCGGCGGCCCGCTTGACCGGCATGATCAGCGACAGGTAGTCCTCCGCCGACTGGAAGTCATGCTTTTCCGGTTTCGGCAGCCACTTCACCGTCTGCGGCATGTCGGTCCCCTCAGCTGGCTCGTCCCAAGGCCTCGCCGACGTGCTTGGGCAGGTCGTCCAGCGGGATATGCACGGTGGAGCCGGTGGCGCGGTCGGTCAACTCCGCGGTCCCGGCGGCCAGCCCGCGCTTACCCACGGTGACCCGGAACGGGATGCCGACCAGTTCGGCGTCGCTGAATTTGACGCCGGCCCGGACCGGCCTATCGTCGACGATGGCCTCGACGCCGGCCGCGAGCAGCGCCTGGTACACCTGCTCCCCCGCGGCGGCCACGGCCGCGTCGTCCTGCTGGGCGATCACCACGTCCACCTCGAAGGGCGCGATCGCGACCGGCCAGATGATGCCCTTGTCATCGTGATGGACCTCGATGGCCGCGGCCATCGCTCGCTCGACCCCGATGCCGTACGAGCCCATGATCGGCCGGACCGGCTTGCCGTCCTGGCCGGACACGCTGATCCCGATCGTGTCGGTGAACTTGTAGCCGAGCTTGAAGATGTGACCGACCTCGATGCCGCGCTCCACCTCGAGCGGATCGCCGCAGATGACGCACGCCTCGCCCGCGGTCACCTCGCGCAGGTCCGCCCACTGGCCGACGGCGATGTCCCGATCGACGTCGACGCCGCGCAGGTGGGTGTCGTCGATGTTGGCGCCGGTGTACATGCCGCGCCGCCCGCGCAACGCCTCGTCGGCGATGATCGGGTGATCATCGACGCCGACCGCGCCGAGGCTGCCAGGCAGCGCGCCGAGCGCGCCGCGGATCTCCTCCGGCTGGGCCGGGCGGATCGCGACCGCGCCGGTCGCGTCGGCGAGCTTCTGCTCGTGCAGCGCGTGGTCGCCGCGCATCAGTACCAGGGTGAGCACGCCGTCCAGGAAGTACACCAGGGTCTTGATCTGCCGGTCAGCGGGGGCCTGGTACTGCTCGGCGAGATCCTCGATAGTGCGCACTCCCGGTGTGGCAAAGGGCTCGGGAGCGGCAAGTACCGTAGTCCGTTCGGGAGAATCTTCTATCTCCGGCCGCCGGGACGTGGCCTTTTCTATGTTCGCCGCGTAGTGGCAGTTCGGGCAGTAGATGATCAGGTCCTCGCCGGTCGGCGAGGGGCAGACGAACTCGATCGAGTCCGAGCCGCCCATGGTGCCGTTGGACGCCTCGGCCTGGATGGCCGGGATGCCGAGCCGGGAGAAGATGCGCGCGTAGGCGTCGCGGTGGGCGGCGAAGGACACGTCGAGCCCGGCCGGTCCCAGGTCGAAGCTGTAGGAGTCCTTCATGGTGAACTCGCGGGTGCGCATCAGGCCCGCCTTGGGCCGCGGCTCGTCGCGCAGCTTGGTCTGGAACTGGTACCACATCTGCGGCAGCTGGCGGTAGGACTCGAGCTCGGTGGCGAGGGTGGCGACGACCTCCTCGTGGGTCATGCCGAGGGCCAGGTCGGCGCCCCTGCGGTCCTTGAGGCGGAACATCTCGTCGCCCATCAGTTCCCAGCGACCGCTCTTGATCCACAACTCGGCCGGGTGCATGACCGGCATCAGGATCTCCTGCGCGCCGATCGCGTTCATCTCCTCACGGATGATCCCGATGACCTTCAGCCGGACTCGCTGGCCGAGCGGCAGCAGCGAGTAGTGCCCCGCCATCAGCTGGCGAATATAGCCCGCGCGCAGCAGCAGGCGGTGGCTGGGCGCGCCGGCGTCCGCCGGGTCGTCACGCAGCGTCGGGATGTGCATCTTAGACCAGCGCATGAGCACGTAGTGTAGCGCCGGCCGAAGGTTATCGCTGATTCGATATCAGGGGGTCGGCCAGTTCGGCCAGGCTGCGGATGTGCGGATGGCCAGCGGGGGCCGGGCAGAACCCGTACGGGTCCATGTGGACCGCCTGCAGGCCCGCCGCGAGGGCGCCGGCTACGTCGTAGCGCAGGCTGTCTCCGACGTGCAGGACCGAACGGTCCGCGGGCACCGCCAGGGCATCGATCGCGATGCGGAAGATGGCCGGGTCGGGTTTGGCCACGCCGACCACGGCGGAGTCGAGGATGACGCCCATGGCGACCCCGGCCGAAGGGTCCCGCCCGTCGCTGGCGGCCGGGACGTAGCAGACGCCCAGGCGGCGCAGGTCGCCCTCCACGCTGCCGTCCGAGTTGGAGACCACGCCCATCGGCAGGCCGAGGGCGGCCACCGCTCGCAGGCCGTCCATGGCCCCGAGGCCGACGTGGACCCAGGCGTGGCCCCTGATCCGCTGGGCCATCTCGGTCGCGAGCAGTTCGGCCCGGTCCGGTCCGACGCCGCAGGCGGCGACGTAACCGAGCAGGTAGTTGCGCCACCAGGATTCCCGCACGGGCGGCAGGGCCTCGGCGTCCTGGATCGCCATCGCCCGGTAGTGGGCCCGCTCCAGCGTGGCCAGGTCGGGGTCCACGCCGGCCGCGTGCAGCAGCGGCAGCAGGCGATCGGGTTCGGGAAAGACCAGCACCCCGCCCGCGTCAAGCAAGATGGCGCTGACCTGCGGAGGACCGATGGCGCCTCCGGCGGGATCGACGCTGCCTGGTGAAGCCACATCCGCACTATACGCAGCGGGCGTTGGTGCGCTGGATAGACAGTGCCAGCGTCGGGTGCCCGGAGAGCCAGGGTTCGTTCGGGGCGGGGCGCGCTGTCGCCATGGGCGGATGCTTTCACCGTCAGGTTTTTCGCATTGACCTCAACCGACTCGCTGGTCACATGCGCGTTGGCGACGCCTGCCCACGACCGGTTCGAACACGATGCCGACCGTGATCGTGGACTGCTACCCCCTTATTGAGATCGTGGACTGCTACCCCCTTATTGAGACTGTCGCACAACCGATCCCCCGGCCGGTCCCCGCCTCCACCACCCCGACCGAGCCCGCCCCAGCCCGCGCTCGCCACTGCATTCCCACCCATCCCCCTCTCCCCGCCCGCACCGTCCCATGCACCTCCCCGAATCAATGAACGTGGCGTTCTACCGCAAAGAATCATTAGAACGCCACGTTCATTGATTTCCGCGGCGCGTGCACGCCACCTGGCCGGGGACCGGTACGGGCGGAATGTGCTGGTCTGGTGAGGGCGGGGCGGTGAGCGCGCGGGTCAGCCCGCCATCCGCGCCGATCTCCCCACCGTGGCCACCGTCAAGTCGGCCTCAGTCCGCTGTAAGCTCGGGCCCTATTTTTGTTTCCTTCCGCCCCTGCGGCGGGCCATCGTACTGAAACATGCCCAGCTGCACCGGTTTGCCGGTTAGCTCCTCCAGCTCGGCGCGGAGCCGGTCCAGCTCCGCACCGCCATGGCCGGACACCACGCCCGGCCGGGCAGCCTGGATACCAACCTGGACGTGGTCCAGGTCCCCGCTGACCGCTATCGTGGCTACCCCGGCCGCCCGTGGTATCCGCCGGTGTATCGCGTCAGCGATCTCGTCGATGCGCAGGTCCTGGACCGTCACGATCTCCGACCCGGCGGCGACCCCGGCCTCCCCGGCCCCGGCCATCTCGATGTGGTCGGCCAGCAGCCGGTTCGCCATGTCCCGCTGGCCCGGCTCATCAGCCGCGGCATAGGCCCGGGCCGTCTCGTCGGTCAGCTCCAGGTCCACGTGGGGATTCAGGTGCACCCGCAACGCCACGGGCGGCTGGCCAGGGTCGCGCCCGGCGATGACCATGCGGCGGGCGGTGGTGTAGTTCTCCCCGGTCTCAGCCATCCGGGCCCGGACCTGCTTCTTGAACGCGCTGTCGTCAGTCACGCCATGTCCTTCGCGGCGATGCTGCCCCGCGCCCTGATCGCCTGGCTCGGCAGTGACCGATCTTGCCGGCAGCGCGAACCAGCGGCCCTTGTACTCACCGCCGTCACGGGCGCGGGCCGCGGACAGCTCGGAGTGCGGCAGGCGCTCCTGCCACCACCTAAGCTACCCGGCATCCCCGGCACCTCAAACCAGGACATCCCGCACCGCTCACGAGCCAGTTCCGGCCCCCAGCGTGGTGAGGGCGCGGGCTAGCCAGAAGGCGGCTAGGGCCTGGAGGATGCCGATGCCCACGGTGGCGGCCGACGTCCACGCGCCGCGGCCCGGATCGAGCGCCGGGCCGAGCGCGGGGATCGTGCCGTAGCCGAACCCGAGCACGGCGAGCAGCATGACGGACGCGACGAGCGCGGCGGCGATGTTGGCCGCCCGCCGGAGATGGGCCCAGAGCCGGGGCCGCGGTGGCGCCTGGCCCGGAACCGGATCACCAGAGTGGCGGGTGCCTGTCCTTCCACGGCCGGGCTTGTTCGAGCTGGGCGGACAGGGAGATCAGGGTGCCCTCCTCGCCCATCCGGCCGGCCAGCATCACGCCGATGGGCAGGCCGTCGGCGTTCCAGTGCAGCGGGACGTTCACGGCCGGCTGGCCGGACACGTTGTAGGTGGCGGTGAACGGGGTGAACCGCTTCTGCCGCTCGAAGTTCTCGGCTGGCTCCACCTCTTCGAAGTAGCCGACCGGGACCGGGGGCAGGGCCAGCGTCGGGGACAGGATGGCGTCGTAGGCGTTCAGCGCGGTGACCGCCGCGCGGGTGATCGCCTGCAGGTAGGCCTGGGCGAAGATGAGCTCGGGGGCGCTGGTGGCCAGCCCGCGGCCGCGCAGGTAGCGGGTCAACGGGCGGAGCACGTCCTCCTGCCCGGGGGCGAGCGGGGCCAGCGTGGCGTAGGCGTACCAGAGGATCTCGAAGAACGGCACCACGTCGGGGCCGAGCGGCATGGTGACGTCCTCGACCTCGTGGCCCAGGCTGTCCAGCAGGGCGCTGGCCTCCTCGTAGGCCGCGACGCAGTCCGGATGCACGTCGGCGCCCTCGACCGGGTTCTGCAGCGTCCGCCCGATCCGCAGCCGGCCGGGCGGGCGGCTGGCGTAGCCGAGGAACGACTCGCCGGGCGGGAGCGGCGGCTGGGTGTACATGTCGCCGGGGAAGTTCCCGGTCATCACGTCGAGCAGCAGCGCGGCGTCCGCGACCGTGCGCGCGATGGGCCCGTTGACGCCCAGGCCGGCCAGGTCGGGCATGAGCGGGCCCTCGGAGATCCGGCCGCGGGACGGCTTGATCCCGAACAGCCCGCACACGCTGGACGGGATGCGGATGGAGCCGCCGCCGTCGCTGCCCTGGGCGGCCGGGGCCAGGCCGGCCGCGACCGCGGCGGCCGCGCCGCCGCTCGATCCGCCCGCGGACCTGGACAGGTCCCACGGCGTGCGGGCCGGCGGGCCGACCGCGGTCTCGGTGTAGCAGGGCAGCCCGAACTCGGGACAGGCCGTCTTGCCGGTGATGACCGCGCCGGCCCGCTTGATCGCGACCACCACGTAGTCGTCGGTGTCGGGCACGTTGGCCTCGAACGCAGCCGAGCCGAGGGTCTGCCGCACCCCGGCGACCATGTTCAGGTCCTTGATCGGGATCGGCACACCGGTCAGCGGTGGCAGCGCCGCCACCTCGTCCGTCGTGGTGACCGCTTTCTCCGCCGCCAGGGCCTGGTCGGCGGCGAGTTCGGCGGTGACCGTGAAGAAGGCACCTACCTGGTCGTTGAGCTCCTGCGTCCGGCGCAGATAATGATCGGTGACAGCGACCGGCGAGAGCTCGCCCGCGCGGATCGCCGCGGCTAGCTCGATCATGGTTAGCTCGTGAATCTGGGCCATGCTGGAGATCGTAGACCACGCAAAGCCCAGGCGTTTAGCGTGTTATCGGGGCGAATGTCCAGCTATAAAAGCAACCGGAGTAGGGCACAATCGTCGTAGGGACGGTGCTATGCGCTGAGTCCTAAGGCAGTTACGCTGAGGTGGTGGGTGATACCGGATGGCGTGGCCGAAGCTGAGAAATAAGTCATCGGGGTCGTTGATGACGGCAAGTAATCCCAGCGGGGCGACACACGACGGGGCACGGTCGCACGGTGGGACATCGCCGGGTGCTTCGGGAGGTTCGGCTCGCGGGCCAGCTGAACCGGTGCCGGATGCGGCAGCCTCCTGGCCCGGGTCGGTCGAGGACCCCAGGCCGGTCGAGGACCTCGGGTCGGTCGAGTACCTCGGGCCAGTCGAGGACCTCGGGTCGGTCGAGTACCTCGGGCCAGTCGAGGACCTCGGGTCGCTCGAGTACCTCGGCAGGCCGAGGACCTGGGCCGGCCGAGGGCGAGGTCGCGGCGGCCGAGGTTGAGGCGGTTGAGCCTGAGTCGGCCGACCTGCCGCTGTGGGACTGGTCGCCGCCTGGGGAGTCCGTGCCGGAGGATGAGCCGGCTGATCAGCCGGCCGACCGGCCCCGGGCCGAGTGGAAGCTCGTGGTCACCCCGGTCGAGGAGGTCAAGGGGCCGCCGCAGCCGCCCGGTATCGGCCAGCGCCGGGGGAACCTGGCCCACCTGGCCGCGGACACGAGGATGCGAGTCTGGGAGCTGCGGGTCGTTGTCGCGCTCGTCATCCTGGTGGCGTTCTCGATCTGGGCCTCCTGGCAGTTGGGGCTCACGCTGGCGGTCCTCGCCGTCGTCGCCGACACCATCTACCGGTCCCGGCGGCGCTATGACGGCCCCGGCAAGGTCCGGCTGACCGGTGCGCAGCGCAAGACCCGCAGGCAGTTGGCCAAGCTCGGGCGCGCGGGCTACCGCGCCATGCACGGCAACGTCATCCCGGGGAGCGAGGACCAGATCGACCACCTGGTGGTCGGGCCGGCGGGGGTGTTCGCCATCGACTCCGAGGCCTGGGACAAGCGTATGCCGGTGCGGACATCGAGCCACAAGCAACTGTGGCACGGGCCGTTCAACAAGAAGGACCGGCTCGAGCATGCCCGGTGGGAAGCCGAGCGGGCCGCCGACCTGCTCTCCAGCGCGATCGGCAAACAGGTCGTCGTTCGCCCGGTGGTGGCGGTCTACGGGCCGAAGATCCTCTGGGACGTGGCCACGATCAGGGAGGTCGACGTCTTCAGCGGACCGCGGCTGCGTAAGTACCTGCGGCGCCGGGCCAAGCAGGCCAGCGTACGGCCGCTGACCAACGACGAGATCGAGCGGATCTACACGGCCGCGAACCGGGCGTTCCCGCATCTCAGCTCGGGTTCCCCGGCGAGCTGATAGGGCTCTTGCCCCCCGGTAGGCTGTGCTGTGCTAGCTAACACACGACTCTGCTAGCCCACACACGCTGAGGGGAGATCGGTATGCCGCCGCTTCGGTCCCGTACGGTCACGCACGGCAGGAACATGGCGGGCGCCCGCGCCCTGCTGCGGGCCACGGGAGTAGCCAGGGAGGACATCGGCAAGCCGATCATCGCGGTGGCGAACAGCTTCACCGAGTTCGTCCCCGGCCACGTGCACCTGCGCGAGGTCGGCCAGGTGGTCGCGGACGCGATCCGGGCGGCCGGAGCGATCCCGCGCGAGTTCAACACGATCGCGGTGGACGACGGCATCGCCATGGGCCACGGTGGCATGCTGTACTCGCTGCCGAGCCGGGAGCTGATCGCCGACTCGGTGGAGTACATGGTGAACGCGCACTGCGCCGACGCCATGATCTGCATCTCGAACTGCGACAAGATCACGCCGGGCATGCTGATCGCCACCATGCGGCTGAACATCCCGACCGTGTTCGTGTCCGGTGGCCCGATGGAGGCCGGTGCCCCGGCGGGGCTGGCCGCCGGTTCTGTGCTGGCTGGGTCTGGCCGGAAGCTGGACCTGATCGATCCGATGGTGGCCTCGGCTGATCCATCGGTGTCGGATGAGCAGCTGCTCGAGATGGAGGAGTCCGCCTGCCCGACGTGCGGGTCCTGCTCGGGCATGTTCACCGCGAACTCGATGAACTGCCTGACCGAGGCGATCGGCCTGGCCTTGCCGGGCAACGGGACCACGCTGGCCACCCACTCGGACCGGCGCGGCCTGTTCGAGCGGGCGGGACGGCTGATCGCCGAGATCACCAGGCAGTACTACGCCGACGGGGATTCCTCGCTGCTGCCCAGGTCGATCGCCAGCCGCGACGCGTTCGAGAACGCGATGGCGCTCGACGTGGCCATGGGCGGCTCAACCAACACGATCCTGCACCTGCTCGCCGCCGCCCACGAGGCCGGCGTCGACTTCGGCCTGAAGGAGATCGACGAGCTCTCGCGCCGGGTGCCCTGCCTGTGCAAGGTGGCGCCGAGCAGCGCCTATCACGTGGAGGACGTGCACCGGGCCGGCGGCATCCCGTCGATCCTGGGCGAGCTCGGCCGGGCCGGGCTGCTCAACCGCGGGGTGCGCACCGTGCACAGTTCTTCGTTGGATGAGTTCCTGGCCGCGTGGGACCTGGGTTCGGCTTCGGTCAGCGACGAGGCCGTCGAGCTGTACCACGCCGCGCCGGGCGGCGTCCGCACTACCCGGCCGTACTCGCAGTCGGCGCGCTGGGACACACTCGACCAGGACCGCACGGGCGGCTGTGTTCGTGACGTGGCGCACGCCTACACGACCGACGGCGGGCTGGCCGTGCTCTACGGCAACCTCGCCCCCGACGGCGCGATCGTCAAGACCGCCGGGGTACCCGAAGATATCTGGCAGTTCACCGGCCCGGCGGTGGTGTTCGAGAGCCAGGAGGACGCGGTCGCGGGCATCCTGGCCGGCGCGGTCGGCGCGGGCGACGTGGTGATCATCCGCTACGAGGGCCCGCGCGGCGGCCCCGGCATGCAGGAGATGCTGTACCCGACCAGCTTCCTCAA
Organism: uncultured Actinomycetes bacterium; assembly: GCA_963769715.1. Lineage (GTDB taxonomy): Bacteria > Actinomycetota > Actinomycetes > Streptosporangiales > Streptosporangiaceae > Palsa-504. The sequence goes on along the minus strand of CAVYNE010000029.1, from coordinate 27,503 downwards.
GGGCAAGGGGCTCGGCCGGGACTGCGCCCTGATCACCGACGGGCGGTTCTCCGGCGGAACATCGGGCCTGTCGATCTGCCACGTCGCGCCGGAGGCGGCCGGGGGCGGCACGATCGCCCTGGCCGAAAGCGGCGACACCGTGGTGATCGACATCCCGCGCCGCGAGCTCAGGCTGGACGTGCCCGATGCCGAGTTGGCCGCCCGGCGGGACCGGGTGCTGGCCTCGCTGGGCTCCTACCGGCCCGTGGACCGGCAGCGGCCGGTCAGCGTCGCTCTGCAGGTCTACGCCGCGATGGCGACGTCCGCTGCGACCGGCGCGGCGCGTGACATCACGCTCATCGCCTCGCCGGACAAGTGAGGTCGCCCAGAGTGAGGTCGCACTGAGTCAGGCTTCGCCGCCGCCCGGGACCGGGGGCTTCGTCCGCGCGGCCCGTGCGGGCGACGCCGCCAGCCTGGCCCGGGTCCAGGTCGCGAGCTGGCGCCAGGATCTGGCCGGGATCGTGCCCGCGGCGTTGCTGGCCGAGCTGACCAGTGACGAAGCCGAGGGCGTGTGGCGGGATCGCTGGCGGGAGGCGATCACCAACCCGCCGACGAGCAGGCACCACGTGCTGACGGCCGTCACCGAAGGCCCGTCGCGCGAGGTGGTCGGGTTCATCTCGGCCGGGCCCGCCACCGACCCCGACCGCTGGCCTGGCACCGACGGGGAGGTATATGAGCTACGGGTTTCGCCCGAACGGACTGGGTGCGGGCACGACAGCCGGCTGCTGCACGCGGTCGCGGACACGCTCACCGAGGACGGCTTCCACACCGTGTACACCTGGACGCTCGAGGCGGACACGGCGCTGCGTCACTTCCTCGAGTCGTCGGGCTGGGCCGCCGACGGCGCCCGGGGCGAACTCGACGTGGGCACGAGCGTTCCGGTCGTGCGCCTGCACACGGCCATCAGCGAATTATCTAGGTGACCTAGGATCTGTGAGTGGCTAAAGCTCGGGAATGGCTGGCAGGGACGCGCCCCAGGACGCTGCCCGCAGCCGTCGTGCCGGTGCTGATCGGCTCGGGCGTGGCCTTTGGTTACGACAGGTTCTCCTGGTGGCGGGCGCTGCTGGCGCTGGTGGTCGCGCTGGCGCTGCAGGTCGGCGTCAACTTCGCGAACGACTACAGCGACGGAGTGCGCGGCTCGGACGAGCGGCGGGTCGGCCCGGTCCGGCTGGTCGCCGCGGGGCTCGCACCGCCGCGACATGTGCTAGCGGCAGCGTTCGGCTGCTTCTTCGTGGCCGGGGCCGCCGGGCTGGCGCTGGCCGCGGTGACGTCCTGGTGGCTGGTGGCCGTGGGTGCGGCGTGCATCGCCGCGGCCTGGTTCTATACCGGCGGACCGCGGCCCTACGGGTACAGCGGGCTCGGCGAGGTCTTCGTGTTCGCCTTCTTCGGCGTGGTCGCGGTGGCGGGCACCGCGTACGTGCAGATGTCGGCGTTGAACTGGCTCGGCCTGGCCGCCTCGGTGCCTGCCGGGCTGCTGGCCTGCGCCCTGCTGATGGTCAACAACCTGCGCGATATCCGCACCGACACGCTGGCGGGCAAGCGCACGCTGGCGGTCATGCTCGGTGACGCCCGCAGCCGCACCGCGTACGTGCTGACCCTGCTGCTGCCGTTCGGCATCGCGGCGCTGCTCGCCTTCTTCCGGCCGGTCACGCTGATCACCGCGCTGGCGCTGCCGCTGGCACGGCTGCCCGTCCGGTCGGTGCGGGCCGGCGCGTCGGGCCCCGCCCTGATCAAGGCGCTCGGCGAGACGGGGCGGCTGCAGCTGGCGTTCGGCATCGCGTTCACGATCGGCCTGGCCATCCGGCTGTAGGCACGCCCCGCCGGCTGGTGAGCACGCCCCGCCGGCTGGTGAGCACGCCCCGCCGGCTGGTGAGCACGCCCCGCCGGCTGCGGGCATGCTGAGCCCGAATCCTCACCGAAATTTCTCCCGAACCAGTACTTAAGTGGGAGGATGGCACGCACGGGAACGGTGGCGTCGGCTGAAGCGAGGCACCACCCGATCGTGACCCGGGCGGGACGCGGAACGGCTGGATTGCCGGGCTCAGGAGGGGTCCGGATGCGCGATTTTCGCACGCTTGCGAGCCTGGCGAGAGACACTTAACAGCAAATGCGCGGTATCAGCGACATAGCGGCTGCTGGCGCGGTACCCTGCCCGATAATCCCAGGTGATGAGGTGCGGGCGCGGGGTGGTGCCTAAGCCCATGCATATCCAGCGGGAAGGTGTGCCCAGTTGCAAATCCGGGGAACATGGTCGGCCGGACCTGGCGACGATCAGGCACGGTTCCTTGCTGACCTGCGCGCGTTGCGCGACTCCGCCGCGATCGGGTACGACGAGATGGCGGCCCGGGCCCATTACCCGAGCGACATCCTGAAGGAAGCCGAGAACGGTCCCGGCCTGCCCGGCCTGCCCATCCTCGCGGCTTACGTCCGTGCCTGCGAAGGAGACGTCCTCGACTGGGAGGAACGGTGGCGGCGGCTTAACCCCGAGGTTCCAGACGACCCAGATCTTCCGGTCAGGCCTGCCGGAGCGAGCCCGGCCGCAGTGGCCGGCGCCCGGGCGGGCGTGGGCATCGCGCCCCCGGACGTATACGACCCGGAGCGGATCAGGGCCGCGCTCCGGGGGGAGCAAGGACGTACGGGCCAAGGCAGCCGAAGAGCCAACGACCAGGGCGTCTCGGCACTGGCCCACGGCGCCGCCCGTTCGGGGGGCTCAGATCGGGACCTGATCATGGATTCTGGCGCGAGCCGGGCTGGCGGCGCCAGCCGGGATGGCGGCGCGAACTGGGGGACCAGCTCAAGCTGGGACACCCCCGCCGACCCGGGCGTCACCTCGGCCAACGGGAACCACTCGGTCAAGCACGCCAGCCGCGAGCCATTCGACGCCGCGTTCACGGTCCTGTCCGATCCCGCCGAGCACACCGAACCCGCTCAGGACGAGGACTCCTCCTGGCTTGATAACAGTAAGCAGGAATCCCGGCCCGCGGAACCGGCCGACCGCGGTTTCGCGCGGCTGGAGCGGGCCGAGGGCGCTCTAGCGGCGCGGCCGGAGGCCCAGCCCGCGCCGGAGCCTGCCGCCACCGAGCGGACACCTCAGCATCAGGCCGGCGGCCTGACGTCACCGGAACGGACGGATTTCTGGGCTAAGCCGGACACCTCGGCCTCAGCGTCGGCTGACCTGCAGCAGCCCGCTCCGGCGCCGCGGGCCGAAGATCCGGCGATCGCGCGGGCATCCTGGCCTGGGCCTGCCGACACCACAACGACTTCGACCGCAGAATCCGCCCAGCGGGCCGCGACCGACACCGCCCCTGGGGTGGCCACCGCAGCAACCACGGCGCAGGCGCTCAACTCGGCTGGGTCCGCCGCGCAGGCGGCCGTCAGCGAGCAGGATGGCCGCCGTCAGGACCGGTTCTTCCCGGTCCGGCTGCTAGCCGTCATCGTCATCGCCGCGCTCATCGGCAGCGCGCTGGTGCTGCTCCTTAAGTAACGTCCCAGCCTGTCGCGTCGCTGCCGTTGGCCGAGGGCGGGTCGCTGTCCTGGGTCGCGGCGGGAACCTCCGCTGCGGGGCCGACGGGATCGATAGACCCCAGCGGATCGACGAAGCTGGTCCCGGGGACGGTGGCGGCGAGCATGGCGCTCAGGGCGTCGGCGGTCGCCGGAGTGGCGCTGACCTCGGCGTCGGAGGCTGCGTTGCCGTTAGGGACCAGCGTGCCGCCGGAGGCGGTGCCTCCGTAGACGGGGGCAGGGTCCAGAGCGGGAGTGTCGCCGGCGGCCGCGCTGCCGGCCGAGACGGCGGGCGACTCGCGCCGGGTCGTTCCCTTCGCGGCTGGCTCGGTGCCCGCGGCAGGCCCCTCGTCACCGACGCCGAAGGCGTTCGCCACCGACCGCAGCGCCGACGTGATCTCGCTCGGGATAACCCAGAACGTGCTGCCCGAGCCTTGCGCGATTTGCGGCAGCGTCTGCAGATACTGGTAAGCGAGCAGCTTGGGATCGGGATCGTTGTCGTGCACGGCCTGGAACACCGCGCCGATGGCCTGCGCCTCGCCTTCCGCGGTCAGGATCTTGGCCTGCTTGACGCCCTCGGCGGTCAGGATGGCGCTTTGCTTCTCGCCTTCCGCGGTGAGGATCTTGGACTGCCTGACGCCTTCGGCAGTCAGGATCGCGGCGCGCTTCTCCCGTTCCGCGCGCATCTGCTTCTCCATCGCGTCCTTGACCGACTTCGGCGGGTCGATGGCCTTGATCTCCACTCGGGTCACCCGGATGCCCCACTTGCCCGACGCGTCATCCAGCACGCCGCGGAGCAAGGCGTTGATCTTGTCGCGCGAGGTCAGCGTCTGCTCCAGGTCCATCGACCCGATCACGCTGCGCAGCATCGTCGCCGTGATCTGCTCAATGGCCTGGATGTAGTTGACGATCTCGTAGTCCGCCGCGCGCGGGTCGGTCACCTGGAAGAACAGCACGGTGTCGATGAGCACGACTAGGTTGTCTTCGGTGATCACCGGCGCGCCTGCGAACGAGACCACCTGCTCGCGCAGGTCGATCATCGGCTTTACCCGGTCGATCATCGGGATGACGAAATTCAGCCCGGGTTCCAGCGTCTTACGGTAACGGCCGAGCCGTTCGACGTTGCGGGCGCGTGCCTGCGGCACGATCCTTACCGAACGCATCACGGTGATAACGACCAGTATCGCGACGATAGCCCCGATGAGGCCTTCCGCTAGCAACATAGCTACTCCCGAGGGTAAACGAGGGCGGTGGCACCGTCGATCTGCATGACGTCGACCTTGGCGCCGACCGGAATAACTAGCGACTCGTCGTAAGGGCGCGAGGACCACTCCTCGCCACCGATGCGGATCCGGCCACTGTGCTCGGTGATCTCTTCCAGGACGATCGCCGAGCGTCCGACGAGCGCGGCGGTTCCCGTGCGCAGCAACGGCGGCTGCTTGATATGCCGCATCGCGATCGGGCGGATGAGGCCCAGCCCGGCACCGGCCGCGACGACGAACGCGGCGAGTTGGGCAGCCAAGCCGAGATGAAACGTCCCGACCACGGCCGCGACCACCGCCGCGACCGCGATCAGGCCAAAGGCCAGCGTCGTGGTGAGCAGTTCGGCCACACCGAGTACTGCCGCCACGATCAGCCAGACGATCCAGGACATGGCCGCTCCGGGGAATGCTCTTTGCTTTGACTGTAACCCTCCTGAGCACCGTTCGCAGCACGCGCGCTAGCTGACCCGCCGTCTCATTTGACACACGGCGTTATCAGGAGAACACCATCTCGAACTACCTGATTGTGTGCAATTAGTGACAATTAGCCGTCTAGGTCATACAGGGGATTTCTGTCGACCTACACTCAAGAGGTAAGGGCAAATGTCCCGCGGCGCGGCTGGACACTTAGGTCCAGGAGGTAACTGGTGGAACGTGGCGACACCGGCCTCGGCCGTGACGCGTACGGTCCGCCTAGGCGCGAGCGGGATCGTCGCGGCTACGGCCCTGGATCGTATCCGCCCGATGACGGCTACCCGGACTCGGCCGAGGAGGACGATGCCGCCGGGCCAGGCCGACCGGTAGACGCGGAGGAAGACGACTACGGGCAACTGCTCCGTCGTCCGGGCGATCTGTCGCCCCGGCAGCAACGGCCTCGCCAGCCGGGACGCCCGCACCCAGGCCAGCCAGGCCGGTTCCCGCCCGGCGCCGTCCCGCTCGGGGTCGTCCCGCCCGGGGTCGTCCCGCCGAACGGCGTTCCTGGCCACGGTGGCATGCCCGGTGGTAACGGCATGCCCGGTAGCGGCGGGCCCTATGGCTCGGTGCCAGGCGGACCTGCTGGCGCCGGCGTCCCGCACGGCGGGTACCCAGATGGCGGCATGCCCCACGGGCCGACGCCGCACGGCGCCCCCCAGAACGGCGCCGCCCAGCACGGCGCCCCCCAGAACGGGGCCCCTGCGAACGGTGGCGTGCCGCACGGTGGCCCCCCGAACGGGGCCCCTCCGCACGGCGGGCCGCTCACCGGCGGGCCGGTACCCGGCCGGCAGACCCGGCTGCCGAACGGGCGTCGGGTGCCGCCGAACGCGGACCGCTTTAGCCGGCCGCCTGGGCCCGGCGCGCCGGGCGGGACATCGGGTCGACACCACGGGCCGGGCCCGGCCGCCCCGGACCCGTACGCCGACAACTGGAGCCGCCCTAACCCATCGCCAGGTGCCCCGCTGCCAGGTGCGCCGCTGCCAGGCGGGGCCGGAACCGGAAGACCGGCTTCGGGTCCGGCTCACGGGGGGCCGCAGCCCTATAACACCCCGGGGGTACCTGGGTCATCTGGGGTACCTGGACAATCTGGGGTACCCGGGTCTCCGCCGCTGCGCGAGCATCCGCCCGCGGGGCCGCGCTTCGACGCTCCTGACGGCCGCGAGCGGCTCGGGCCGCCGCCGGGGCCGCCGCCGGGGCCGCCGCCGGGGCCACCGCCGGACCCGCCTGGGCCGGTGATCCGGCAGCGTGAGACGACCATGCCCGAGGACCGGCCGGGCGGGCCGGCGCAGCCGGTGGCGAGCATCGCGCCAGACGGCCTGGAGGCGTTCGCCCGGGACCTGCGCGCGCTGCGGGCCAAGGCCGACCTCGACTACCCGGAGATGGCCGAGGTCTCGCACTACGAGATGAAGACGCTCGCGGCCGCGGCCGGCGGTCTCCGGCTGCCCTCGCTTCCCGTCGCCGTCGCGTTCGTGCGCGCCTGTGACGGGAACGTCGCCGAGTGGGAAGAGCGCTGGCAGAAACTCGCCGACAAGATCACCGCGGACGCGGCCAGGAAGCGCAGGAACGACGGCGAGGAGAACGCCGAGCCGCTGGAGCCCGCCGAGGCACCCCCCGCCCTGGAGCCGCCGACCCTCAAGCCCGCCGCGGCCCAGCCGCCCGATCCGGACGGCGGCGAGGTCTACGTCATTACCTCGGCCAAGCCACGCCAGCCCGGCTGGTAGCAGGGACGCCCAGCCGACCAGGACGCCGGTGCTCGTCCCGGGTCTCGATAGGCTCAAAGAGGAAGCAGCAGCGACAGCCACGATACGAGTAGGACCGATCCGGCCGTGCCCCCTGTGCAGCAACACGCCCCGGCCAGCGAAGGCTGGTCTCCCCCGGTCGATAACCACGTACACACCGAGTGGTCGTGGGACGCGCCCCGCGAGGCGTCGATGGTGCGCAGTTGCGAGCAGGCGCTGGCGGTCGGCCTGCCCGGTGTGGCGTTCACCGACCACCTGGACTTCACTACCTGGACCGACGGCGATCAGATCGCCACGGAGAACCTCGATCCGCACCGGTACAGGCGGATGCACCTGCTCGATCTCCCCGGCTACCTCGCGGCCCTGGACGACTGCCGTCAGCGCTACCCCGACCTGCGAATACTCTCCGGCGTCGAGATCGGCGAAGCCCACCTGTGGGCTGCCAGCGCGACGGCCATGGTGGCCCCGGCCGGCGTCGACCGGATCCTTGGCTCGCTGCACGCGATCCCGTGCCATGGGCGGCTGACGGCCGCCGACGACCTGTTCCGGCTGATGCCGGCCGCCGATGTGATGCGCCAGTACTTCGCTGAACTGGTGCGGCTGGTCGAGGGCAGCGACATCTTCGGTGTGCTGGCGCACCTCGACTTCCCCCGGCGGATGTGGCCGCAGGCGGCCGGGCCATACGAGGAGCGGGCCTTTGAGGCGGAGTACCGGGCCGTGCTGCGGGCGCTGGCCGCCAGCGACCGGGTCCTTGAGGTGAACACCAAAGGCCCGCTGGTCTCGGCCGAACTGCTGCGCTGGTGGCGGGAGGCCGGGGGCCGCGCGGTGTCGTTCGGCAGCGACGCGCACCAGCCCTGGCGGGTCGGCGACAAGTTCAAGCTGGCGGTGGACGTGGTCGAGGCGGCCGGTTTCCGGGCCGGGCGCGACCGCTTCGACTTCTGGCGCCGGTAAAAAGGCGCCGTAACTCTGTGTGACCAGCGGCGGACCCGGAGGCCCGAGCGCCGGAGGAAGGCTCCGGGCCGCCGCTGGTGGCCCTCAGGTCCAGGTGTCGTCGAAGCGAGTGATCATGTCATCCCAGCTTTCGCCCTCGGTGCCCCCAGTCTCAGTGGCATGAGCCTTGGGGGCAGTGTTCTCTTGGGCGCTCTTCGGGGAAGCATCGTGCGTCCAGGCTTCGGGTCCCTCGTTGTCGAGGGCGACTCGCGGGGCGGGAATGGACCGGCTCTCGCAGTGGACAGCGAAGCGTAGCTCTGCGTAATAGGTCTCCCGGTCGCGGAGTTCGGCACGTGCTTCGGTGTGCGCCTGGTGGCCGATGCCGCCCAGGCGGGATGGGAGGTCGGCGCGGAAGTCCCCGCCCTCGTTTTCTGGCAGGCCCTCGTCTGGATATTTGCTGCCCACGACACACACCTCGGATGCGGGTCTAACACGGTACGAAGTTGTTTCACTACCATTTGTAATGTAACTATACGTGCTGTACACAATGCAATGGGTAACAAGGTAATAGTTACCTATCTCCCAGGCCAGATTTTACGGAAAGTGACGAACATGCCCCTAGAGTGAATCAGGGGGTGCTTGGTGCCGATATGAACACGGAAACGTGCATTCTCGGCACGCACCGGATCCGTTCGGTCGAAATAATGGTGATGCCTTGGTCACTGTCCGCGCATGATATTGCCGATAATGCCGCCGATCGCGCCCGCCTCGGCCGCCTGCGGAGCGTCCTGGCGGCAAGGTACGGCTGCAGGCCATGCGCCAGTACGGACAACGGCATCGACTGCAGCCAGATCTGGCCCGGACCGGTCAGCGCGAACTCGCCAGGGTCGATGTCCGATTCCCGCCAGTTATGGTCCGCGCGGGCTGGCATTGTGGAAGACGTGACTCAGATCATCACCGGCGTGTCGGCACTGGACGACGAGCGGCGCTACCAGGCTGCGGTCAGCAAGGACCCCCGCTTCGACGGCGTGTTCTTCATCGCGGTGACCTCCACCGGCATCTACTGCCGCCCGTCCTGCCCGGCGATCACGCCGAAACGCGAGAACATGCGGTTCTACCGCAGCGCGGCGGCGGCCCAGGAGGCGGGCTTCCGGGCCTGCAAGCGGTGCCGCCCGGACGCCTCCCCCGGCTCGCCCGAATGGAACATCCGGGCCGACGTGGTAGGCCGCGCGATGCGGCTGATCGCCGACGGCGTGGTCGACCGTGACGGCGTCGAGGGCCTGGCCAGCCGGCTCGGCTACGAGCAGCGCCAGGTGCGCCGACTGGTCACCGCCGAACTGGGCGCGGGACCGCTCGCCATCGCCCGCGCGCAGCGGGCGCAGACGGCGCGCATCCTCATCGAGTCGACCGCGCTGCCGCTGTCCGAGGTCGCCTTCGCGGCCGGCTTCGCCAGCATCAGGCAGTTCAACGCGACCATTCACGAGGTCTTCGCGGTGACGCCGACCCAGTTGCGCCAGGCGCGCCGGGCTGGCCCGGGAGCGCGACCCCCCGGAACCCCCCGCTCCTCCTTCTGGTCCTTCTGGGGGGACCCATCCCCCCAGACCCCCCTTGGGCTCCGGCTGGCGTACCGGGCGCCGATCGACGCGGAGCGGATGCTGGGCTTCCTGGCCGCCCGGGCTATCGCCGGGGTGGAATCAGTGCAAGACGGCCGATACCGGCGGACCATTCAGCTGCCGAACGGAGCCGGCATCTTGTCCTTGGGCCCGCTCGTGCCCTCCCCGGCGGGGCGCGGGCCCGGCTACATCGACTGCGAGCTCCAACTCGAGGACCTGCGCGACCTGAACGCCGCGGTGCAGCGCTGCCGCCGCCTGCTCGACCTGGACGCGGACCCCGAGGCCGTGACCGGCTACCTGTCGGCCGACCCGGTGCTCGGGCCGCTGGCCCTGGCTCATCCGGGACGGCGCTCACCCGGGCATACCTGCGGCAGCGAGCTCGCGCTGCGGGCCGTGCTCGGCCAGCAGGTATCGGTCGCCGCGGCCCGCCGGCTCGGGGCGCGGCTGGTGGCCAGCTACGGCAAGCCGCTCTCACGCCCTGACGGCCCGCTGACGCACTGCTTCCCGACGGCGGAGACGCTGGCCGCCGCCGATCCGGCCACGCTGCCGATGCCGCGGGGCCGCGCCCTGGCCCTGACCGGGCTGGCCGCCGCGCTCGCCTCCGGCGAGCTGTCGCTCGACCCGGGCGCCGAACGGGACCGCGCCGGGGCGGTGCTGCTGGCGCTGCCGGGCATCGGCCCGTGGACCGCCTCCTACATCCGGATGCGCGCACTGTCCGACCCGGACGCGTTCCTGCCGGCGGACGTGGGTGTGCTTGAGGCGCTCAGCCGCCTAGGTGCCCTGCCGGCGGCCGGTTCCGGTCCTGGGGCGCGGGCGCGAAAGGCCAAGGCGGCGGCCGCGCTGGCCGAGAGCTGGCGGCCTTGGCGCTCATACGCCGTCCATCACCTGTGGGCTTACCTAGAAGAGAAGGATCCGACATGACCAGCCCGTTCGTGGCGCCGGCCGCTGATGCGCCGCGCCTTTCCCACATCGTCAGCTCGCCCATCGGCCAGCTGCTGCTGCTCGGCGACGGGCACGCCCTGACCGGCCTGTGGATGATCGACGCCGACCGGCACACGGCCCGCTCGGCCACCGGGGACGGTCTGACGCCGAGCCCGGAGGCCTTCCGCGACGTCGCGGCGCAGCTCGAGGCGTACTTCGCCGGCGACCTGAAGGAGTTCACCGTGCCGCTGGCGCCGAGCGGGACCGCGTTCCAGCTCGCCGTCTGGACCGAACTGACCAAGATCCCGTACGGGAGCACGGTCAGCTACGGCGACATCGCCCGGGCGCTGGGCAAGAGGCTCGTCGCGTCGCGCGCGGTGGGGCTGGCCAACGGCGCCAACCCGATCTCGGTCATCGTGCCGTGCCACCGGGTGATCGGCAGCGACGGCAGCCTCACCGGTTACGGCGGCGGCCTGGAACGCAAGCAACTGCTGCTCCAGCTGGAGGGTGCGGGCCCGGTCACGCTTTGGTGACGCCCACGGGTAACGTGGGCCGGTGCTCGCCCTGCTGCTGCTCGCCGTCGCGCTCGGCCTGGATAACCTGGCCGCCGCGCTCGGGATCGGCGTGGGCGGGGTCCGCGGTGCTACCAGGGTGCGGGTCGCGGTGGTGTTCGGTCTGTTCGAGGCGGGCATGCCCGTGCTCGGGCTGCTCCTGGGGCACGGGCTGGCGGACAGCCTCGGCCAGGTGGCGCGGTGGCTGGGCGGCGCAGTCCTGATCGCCTTCGGCGCGTATGGGCTGATCCACGCCCGACGCGAGGCCGGCCAGGGGCAAGGCACCCCGTCTGACCCCGGTGAGCAGGAGCGGCCGTGGCGGCTCGGCCGGATGCTGATCGGCGGGCTGGTGCTGAGCGGCGACAACCTCGCGGCCGGCTTCGCGCTGGGCGCCTATCACACCAACCTGGCGGTGGCCGCGGCGGTGTTCGGCGTGGTCAGCGTGGCCATGTCCCTGGTCGGCCTGGAACTGGGCGCGCGGATCGGGGCCGCGGCGGGCGAACAGAGCGAGCTGATCGCGTGCGCGCTGCTTATCGTGGTCGGCATCGTCATCGCGGCGGGCGTGCTCTGACGGCTCGGGATGGAACTGATGAGGTGCGGGGTGCGTCCAAGGAGCATGATGTCTCCACGCCCAGTTCGCGGAACTGTACTAGCAGTGCTGCTGTGCTCGGCAGTGGCCGGCTGCGCCTCGGCCACGGCCTCGAATCCGGCCGGGACCTCGGCCACCTCATCGGCCCCGGTGACGTCATCGGCCTCCGCATCGGCCTCCGCGTCGTCGCTGGCGGCGCCCGCGGTCGGCTGCGCCAGCGTGAACCAGGCGACGTCGGTCACCGTTCACCGCACCATGCACCTGGTCGAGCCGACCCGGATGGGCGCGCTCAGCACGACCCAGCACAATACGGCCCTGGTGCGCGCGTTGTTCAGCCAGTTTTGCGACGCCGTCGGCCACGCCGCCACGGCGACGGGAGTGGTCCACTGCCCGGCCGACTTCGGCATCTCTTACTCGGGGACGTTCTACGACGGCAGCCGGCCGCTGGCCAAGTTCGTCTACGGCGCGAGCGGGTGCCAGGCGGTGAGCATCACGGCCGACGGCAAGACCCAGTCCGCGATGGTGTTCGGCCCGGCGTCTGCCGCCGCGCCGAAGCTGCGAGCCGACATGGCCGCGGTCCTCGGGGTGCCCACGTCGATGCTGGCCCCGCCACAGTCCCAGGTCAACCCGGGCGGGCCAAACAAGCCGTTACGGTAGGTGGCCCGACTCTACGGTAGGTGGCCCGATTCGTCGAGGTCGAACTCGCCGTCCTTGACCCCGAGGACGAACGCTTCCCACTCCGCCTCGGTGAAGTAGAGCTTGTCGCCATCGGGGTTGGCCGCGTCGTACATCACGTACAGCTTGGCCTCATCGGCCTTGTGGGGCGCGGCCGAAGTGTCGGTGGTGACGTACACCTCGACCCGGCTTTCCTCGGTATCAACCGCCGCTGCATCGTCACCCGGTGTGTGCATGCGCCCAGGCTACTACCGTGGTTCTATGTCCGTGCCAGATCCCGTCTCCGCCGGCTTCTCCCCGGCCGAGGATGCCGCCTGGTACGCCCGGCTGCCCACCATGTTCGGCGCCGCGGCGGCGCTGTTCACCGACCCGGTCGGCCGGGTCCTGCTGGTCAAGCCGAACTACCGGGATCACTGGTCGCTGCCGGGCGGGGTCCTCGAGCACGGCGAACCGCCGCACGAAGGCTGCCGCCGCGAGGTCTCCGAGGAGATCGGCCTCGACATCACCCCCGGCCGGCTGCTGGTCGTGGGCTGGGCGGGGCCGGACCAGGTCCGGCCCAGGCCGGTCGTGCACTTCGTCTTCGACGGCGGCGTGCTGGCCGACGATACGCCCATCCAGCTGCAGGAAGATGAGCTCGACGACTACCGGTTCGTGGCACCCGCCGATGCTCCCGGGTACCTGCCGCCGGTGATCAGCGCGCGGGTGGCCGCCGCGGTACGCGGCCGTGACACCGGGACGACTGCCTACCTGCCGTGGAGCGAGCCATGAGCCTGGCCCTGAGCGGCGCGGACGCCGGGCACCTCGCGGCCGCGGCGGCCCTGACTCCGCGCTCGCTTCGACCGGGCCGTGCGCGGGGCGCCGGGCCCGCGACCGGTCGGTCGGGTTATGGGACTGACACCAGGGGGCCCTCCGTCTCCGCGTCGGCATTGCCTGACCCGACAACTCGCCATACCCCTGGCCGCAGTTCCTCCGATCGGTCCCGCACCAGCGACGCCTTAACCTCCGGCCACAACGTCCCACTTGACCAGAGCACTTGGGCCAGGTCCGCGTCGTGCAGGTTCGCGTCGCGCAGGTCCGCATTGGTCAGGTCCGCCCCGACCAGGTTCGCGCCGTACAGGTCCGCGCGGGTCAGGATGGCGTCGTGCAGGTCCGCGCCGGTCAGGTTCGCGCGGGTCAGGATGGCGTCGTGCAGGTCCGCGCCGGTCAGGTTCGCGTCGTACAGGTTCGCGCGTACCAGGTTCGCGCAATACAGGTTCGCGCCGTACAGGATTGCGCCGACCAGGTTCGCGCGGGCCAGGCCCGCGCGGGTCAGGTCCGTGCCTTGCAGGTCCGCGCCGACCAGGATGGCGCGGGTCAAGTCCGCGCGGGCCAAGTCCGCGCCGACCAGGATTGCGCGGGTCAAGTCGGCGCCGGCGAGATCCGCGTGGGCCAGGTCCGCGTGGGCCAGGTTCGCGCCGTACAGGTCCGCGCCGACCGGGCCGACCAGGGCTCGGATGGCCAAGGCTGCGCTGCGCAGGTCCGCCAGCACCGCCTCAGCCACCGCGGCCAGGGCAGCCAACTCAAGGTCCCGGTACGCATCAGCGGTAACGGCGGCCACTCGTTCCTCGGCACGCCTGTGGCGATGGCGTGGTCCAGCCATGGTCCCAGTATCCCCCGCCGCGCGCCCCTGGTCACCCGCGCGGCACGTCCGCCAAGTGTCGTCTGGGAGGGAACGTGCCGCTGTCGCCGCGCATCACCCGCGGAAACTAGCCGACGCGCGCCTTGGCGGCGCCCGGGGACCTGATCTCAAGCTGGCCGAGCAAGGTCGCCGTGGCGGCCGCGACGACGTCCACCGCGTGGCTGAACGCCTCGGCGTTGTGCCCGGCGGGCGCCCGGAAACCGCTGATCTTCCGGACGTACTGCAGCGCGGCGGCACGGATTTCCTCGTCGGTCACCTGCTCGGCATACGGCGGGCGGAGGGTTTTGATGCTTCGGCACATGATCCGACCGTACGCCCCTTGGGGCCCGGGGGCTCCGGGGTGGCCCCCGGGAAAGCAGAGCGGGGGTCATCCCCCCGGGTTAGCACTGCCGAGTCCGAGCAGGCCTTCTAGGCCCACGGTGAGGCCGACCGGGAGGGAGCCGATCGCGCGGACGGCGAGCAGCATCCCCGGCATGAACGAGGCGCGGTCCAGCGAGTCGTGCCTGATCGTCAGCGTCTCCCCGGTGCCGCCGAACAGCACCTCCTGGTGCGCTACCAGGCCCGCCACCCGCACCGAGTGGACGTGCACGTCGTCGACGACGGCGCCGCGCGCGCCCGGTCGGGCCGACGCGGTGGCGTCCGGCGGCGGGCCGAGGCCGGCCCCGGCCCGGGCCGCCGCGATCATCGACGCGGTGCGCAGCGCCGTGCCCGACGGGGCGTCCGCCTTGCCGGCGTGGTGTAGTTCGATCACCTCGGCGGAGACGAAGAACCGGGCGGCCTGCGCGGCGAACCGCATCATCAAGATGGCGCCGATGGAGAAGTTCGGCACCACCAGGACGCGCACGTCCGGGTGCCCGGCCAGCCAGCCGCGCACCTCGTCCAGCCGGTCCTCGGCGAACCCCGAGGTGCCGACCACCACGTCCAGGTCGTGCTCGACGCACCAGCGCAGGTTCTCCATGACCACGCCCGGGTGGGTGAAGTCGATCACCACGTCGCACCCGGTCAGCGCGTCGAGCGCATCCCCCTGGTCGACCTCGGCGGCGACCTCGAGCTCCGGGGCGCCTTGCACCGCCCGGACCACCTCGCGCCCCATCCGCCCTCGCGCCCCCAGCACCCCGACCTTGGTCATGGCCGCCTCCGCGTCGCTTATCGTGTGCGGTTGCTGCCCCCACGGGGGCAGCAACCGCACACGATCCCTGATGAACCTAGATCTGGAAGGCGCTGCCGTCGTCGAAGGGGCCGACGACGGCCAGGGTCTTGGGGCGGGTGAGGATGTCGGCGGCGATGGCGCGGATGTCGTCGTGGCTGACGGCGTTGATCGCGGCGAGCACCTCCTCGACCGGTTCGAGCCGGGGGTAGACCAGCTCGGACTTACCGAGGCGGCTCATCCGCGAGGACGGGTCCTCCAGGCTGAGCACGATCGAGCCGCGCGCCTGGCCCTTGCCGCGGGCGAGTTCGGCGTCGGTCAGGCCGCCCTCGACCACCCGGGTGATCTCCTCGGTGCAGATGGCCAGCACCTCGTCGGCCTTGGAGGGCAGGCAGCCGACGTAGATGCCCCATATGCCGGTGTCGGCGTGCTGCCCGTTGAAGCTGTACACCGAGTACGCCAGGCCGCGCTTCTCCCGCACCTCCTGGAACAGCCGGGAGGACATTCCGCCGCCGAACGCCGCGTTCAGCACGCCGAGCGCGAACCTGCGCTCGTCGTTCCGGGCCAGCGCCTCGCAGCCGAGCACGAGGTTGGCCTGCTCGATGCCACGGGAGATCAGCGTGGTGCCCACGCCGGCCGCGTGGCCGTTCGAGTCTCCGGTCAGCCTGGGCGCGGCGGGCTCGGCGGCCCGGTCCAGGGCCGGGCCGAAGGCCTGCCGGACCAGCTCTACCACCGTGTCGTGGTCGAGGTTGCCCGCCGCGGCCACCACCAAATGCTCAGGGCTGTACCTGGCCTGGTAGTGCTCGAAGATCTGGTCCCTGGTGATCGCGTTGATCGAGTCCGTGGTGCCCAGGATCGGCCGGCCCAGCGGCGTGTCGCCGAACAGCTTGGCGGTGAACGCCTCGTGCACGGTGTCCGTCGGGTCGTCGTCGTTCATCGCGATCTCTTCGAGCACCACGTTGCGCTCGGCGTCCACGTCCTTCGGCGTGATCAGCGAGCTGGTCACCATGTCGGACAGGACGTCCACGGCCAGCGGCAGGTCCGCGTGGAGCACCCGCGCGTAGTAGCACGTGTACTCCTTGGCGGTGAACGCGTTCATCTCGCCGCCGACCGTGTCTATCTCCGAGGAGATCTCCAGCGCGGTGCGCCGCCTGGTGCCCTTGAACAACAGGTGCTCCAGGTAGTGGGTCGCGCCCGCGTGCGCCTCGTCTTCGTCGCGGGAGCCAACGCCCACCCAGATGCCGAGCGCGACAGAGTGCACCGCGGGCAGGAACTCGGTGACTACCCGCAGACCGCCGGGGAGGACTGTGCGACTGACGCCGTGGGCTCGTTCGGTACCCATCTACTCGTGGTGCCCACGGGTGCGGTGCCGGGTCCGGCGCTGCCCGTCCTGGCCATCACGGTCGCCGCCGCGGTCGCGGTCCCCGCCACGATCACCGCCGCGATCCCCACGGTCCCTGGGGGGGCCGGAACGCTCGCCGCGCGAGTCACCGCCGGACAGGTCCTCGCCGGCCGCCTCGCGCTCGACCACCTCGACCGGCACCAGCGACAGCTTGCCGCGGTCGTCGACCTCGCGGATCTCGACCTGGATCTTGTCGCCGATGTGCACCACTTCGTCGATGTTCTCGATCCGCTTGCCGCCGTGCAGCTTGCGGATCTGGGTGATGTGCAGCAGGCCGTCCTTGCCGGGCAGCAGCGAGACGAACGCACCGAACGTGGTCGTCTTCACCACCGTGCCGAGGAACCGCTCGCCGACCTCGGGCATGTGCGGGTTGGCGATCGCATTGATCGCGGCCCGCGCCGCCTCGGCCGACGGTCCGTCGGTGGCCCCGACGTAGATGGTGCCGTCGTCCTCGATCGTGATCTCGGCGCCGGTGTCGTCCTGGATCGAGTTGATCATCTTGCCCTTCGGGCCGATGACCTCGCCGATCTTGTCCACCGGGACCTTGATCGTGATGATCCGCGGAGCGTAGGGGGACATCTCGCCTGGATCGGTGATGGCACCGCGCATGACGTCCAGGATGGTCATCCTGGCGCCGCGGGCCTGCCTCAGCGCGGCCGCGAGCACCGAGGCGGGAATGCCGTCGAGCTTCGTGTCGAGCTGCAGCGCGGTGATCACCTGCTCGGTGCCCGCCACCTTGAAGTCCATGTCGCCGAAAGCGTCCTCGGCGCCCAGGATGTCGGTGAGCGTCACATACTGCCCGCCCTCGTGGATCAGGCCCATGGCGACGCCAGACACCATGTCCTTCAGCGGCACGCCCGCGTCGAGCAGCGCCATGGTCGAGGCGCACACCGATCCCATAGAGGTCGACCCGTTTGAGCCGAGCGCCTCGGACACCTGCCGGATCGCGTAAGGGAACTCCTCCCGCGTCGGCAGCACCGGAAGCAGCGCCCGCTCGGCGAGCGCGCCGTGACCGATCTCGCGCCGCTTCGGCGAGCCGACCCGGCCCGTCTCCCCGGTCGAATACGGCGGGAAGTTGTAGTTGTGCATGTAGCGCTTGGTGCGCTCCGGGTTGAGCGTGTCGATCATCTGCTCCATCCGGAGCATGTTCAGCGTGGTGACGCCGAGGATCTGAGTCTCGCCGCGCTCGAACAGCGCCGAACCGTGCACCCGGGGCAGCACGTGCGTCTGGGCGGACAGCGGCCGGATGTCAGTCAGGCCGCGGCCGTCGATGCGGACCCCATCGGAGATGATCCGCTCCCGGACCAGCTTCTTGGTCAGCGAGCGGAACGCGGCGCTGATCTCCTTCTCACGGCCTTCGAACTGCTCGGCGAGCTTCTCTTTCGCCAGTGCCTTGACCCGGTCGGTCTCGGCCTCGCGCTGGTTCTTGCCGGCGATCGTGAGCGCCTGCGCGAGCTCGTCGGAGACTTCACGCGCGACGGCCTCGTACACGTCCTCGCCGTAGTCGACGAACACCGGGTACTCGGCCGCCGGGCGGCCGTCACTCGCCGCCTCGGCGGCGAGCCGCTGCTGCGCCTCGACCAGCACGCGGATGAACGGCTTGGCCGCCTCAAGGCCTTCGGCCACCGTCTCCTCGGTCGGCGCGACGGCGCCGCTGGACTCGTCGGCGATCAGCTTGAGCGTCTGCGGGGTGGACTCGGCCTCGACCATCATGATGGCCACTTCGCCGTCGCCGCCCTCGTCAGCTGCGAGCATCCGGCCGGCGACCACCATATCGAAGGTGGCCTGCGCCAGCTGGTCGTGGGTGGGGAAGGCCACCCACTGGCCCTTGATCAGCGCCACCCGGACCCCGCCGATGGGGCCGGAGAACGGCAGGCCCGCCAACTGGGTGGACATGGACGCGGCGTTGATCGCCACCACGTCGTACAGGTGCTGCGGGTCGAGCGCGAGTATGGTCGCGACGATCTGGATCTCGTTGCGCAGGCCCTTGACGAAGGACGGGCGCAGCGGCCGGTCGATGAGCCGGTCCGTCAGGATGGCGTCCTCGGACGGACGGCCCTCCCGACGGAAAAATGAGCCGGGAATCCGGCCCACCGCGTACATGCGCTCTTCCACGTCCACGGTAAGCGGGAAGAAGTCCAGATTCTCCTTGGGCTGCTTGGACGCCGTGGTCGCGGAAAGCACCACGGTCTCGCCGTCCAGAGTTACCAGGGCGGAACCGGCGGCCTGACGGGCCAGGCGGCCCGTCTCGAACCTGATCGTATGTACGCCAAATTCGCCGTTGTCGATAACGGCTTCAGCGCTGTGGACACCCTCCACGGGTGAGACCTCCTTGCGGTAGATCCCGCACCCACCCGCCGCCGTGCCGCATGTGGCCTGGCTTGCCTAGGTAGACAGCCGGCCGGTCTTCGATCGAAGCCCTCGGGCTCTGCTCGCCTTAGGAGCAGCGGGCCCGGGGACCACTACCGAGGACCGGCCATGGCGCTCGGGGCCGGGGGCTACGGGATGTCAGTTTGTCGATGTTCAGTTGTTCCTGGCCGGACCCGAGGGCCGGACCGGGGCTCAGCGGCGGATGCCGAGGCGCTCCCGGATCGCGCGGTAGCGGTTGATGTCCTTCTTGGCCAGGTACTTCAGCAGCCTGCGGCGGCGGCCGACCAGCAGCAGCAGCCCGCGGCGGCTGTGGTGGTCATGCTTATGCACCTTAAGGTGCTCGGTCAGGTGGTTGATCCGCCTGGTCAGCAGCGCGACCTGGACTTCCGGCGAACCGGTGTCACCCTCACTGGTCGCGTACTCCGCCAGGATCTCCTTCTTGGCGGCGGTGTCGAGCGGCACGTGACTCCTTAGAATTGGCACGAAACGGGTTCAGCGAGCTGATTTCCCGAATGATGAGGACAAGGCAGCCGCATGAGGGTGCAGCACACCTCTCGCTCACCCGGTTAGTCCCCGGGCAGCGTTCCACATTACCACGGAGCGCCAGGCAGTCGCGCCGTGTCGGTCATGGGGCCTGCGGGGCGTCGGTGTCGATCATGTGCGCACCGATTTCCTTGCCCCGGTTGGTGGCGAAAAACACGATGGCGCCGGCCACGGCGACGATCACCATCACCAGCAGCGTGATCCAGTCCAGGTTGAAGCAGGGGCGCGCGCTGCTCAGCCCGGACGGCAGCACCACATTGACCAGCATCAGGCTCAGGTACACGGCGGCGCGCTGGCCTGCCCGGTTGGGGCGTTCCGTCCGCGCTTCTTAGACTGGGCAAATGCCCGATCTGAGCCTTGCGCGCCGCCTGCCCAGGGGCCGCCTCCCGCAGTCCCTGCCGGGGAACAACGCGGACCGGCCTGCGTGGTGGCCCGCCTGGTCGGTGCCGGCCGCGCTGCGCACGCTGCGCGCGGTCCTCGTGATTCCCACCCTGTTCGCGCTGACCTACGAGGGCTTCGGCAACCTGCAGATGGCCCTGTTCGCCGCGTTCGGCGGCTTCGCGAACCTGATCTTCGCCGCGTTCGGCGGCAGCAAGCGGGACAAGATCACCGCGCACCTCGGGCTGGCCGTGATCGGCAGCATCGGCCTGATCATCGGCACGGCCGTCAACGGGATCACCGCTCTGGCCGTCCTGGTCACGATCCCGGTGGCGTTCGGGATCTTCTTCGCCGGGGTGGCCGGGCCCAACGCGGCTTCCGGCGTCACCGCCGCGCTGCTCCCCTTCGTGCTGTCGGTGGCCACGCCGGGCACGGTCAGCATGATCGGTGACCGGCTGGCGGGCTGGTGGCTGGCCTCGGTCGTCTCGACCGTGGCCGTGCTGCTGCTTTCGCCGCCGTCACCGGGAGACCGGCTGCGCGCGGCGGCGGCCGGCTCGGCCCGGGCCCTGGCCGCCCACCTGGAAGCGTCGGTGAACGGCATCGCCACCGAGGCTGACACCCAGGCCTGCTTGGCCGCCAAGCACCAGCTGATGACCACGTTCGCCAGCACGCCGTACCGGCCGGTCGGCCTGGCCACGGCCGACCAGGGCCTGGCCAGCGTCGTCCAACTGCTCGAGTGGTGCACCGTGCTGATCGCCGACACCACCGACGGGCACCCGAATCTGGACCGGGCCGCGCAGTCCGACCGCGACCTGCTCGGCCTGGCCGCCGTGGTGCTCAGGCAGACCGGCGACCTGCTGGCCAACCCCGATTCCGGCGTGCTGCCCGACCCCACGGCGATGGACCGGCAGCGCGAGGCCAGCGCCGCCTACCACCGGCTGGCCGCCCCGGGCGGAGACTATGACTCGGTGGAGACCATCGCCAGGCACGCCTTTCATGCGCAGGCGATCGCCATCGCGGTGCAGGCCGTCGTGGCGGACGCCCTGATCGCCACCCGGCGGGCCGACCCGGAGACCATTGCCGCCCGGCGCCGCGGCTGGTACGGGGCCCAGCCCGAGGGGACGATGGCGGAGCGGCGGGTGGCCGCGATCTCCGGTGCCATGGGCGTGCTGGTCAGGCACGCCAGCTTCCGTTCGATCTGGTTCCTGAACAGCCTGCGCGGCTCGCTGGCCCTGGCCGCAGCGGTCCTGGTGGCCGACCTTTCCGGGGTCCAGCACGCATTCTGGGTGGTGCTCGGCACCCTGTCGGTGCTGCGCACCAATGCGTCGTCCACCGAGTCCACCGCGCTACGCGCGCTGGGCGGCACCGTGATCGGCTTCGTAGCGGGCGCGCTGCTGCTGCTCGGCATCGGCACCAGCATCCCGGCGCTGTGGGCCGCACTGCCGATCGCCCTGGCCGTGGCCGCCTACGCGCCGGGCACGCTGCCGTTCTCCTTCGGCCAGGCGGCGTTCACCGTGGTCGTGGTGGTCCTGTTCAACCTGCTCGTGCCAGCCGGCTGGAGGGTGGGCCTGCTGCGTATCGAGGACGTGGCCATCGGCTGCCTGGTGAGCCTGGTGGTCGGCGTCCTGTTCTGGCCGCGGGGCGCCTCTTCGGTGGTCGGCGACGACCTGGCCGACGCGTTCCGCCGCGGCGCCGCCTACCTGACCCAGGCGGTGGACTGGGCCCTGGGCACCCGGGCCGACCCGCCGGACGCGGCCGCCGCCGCGGTCACCGCCGGCATCCGGCTCGACGAGGCGCTGCGCGGCTTCCTGGCCGAGCAGGGCACCAAGCGGGTGTCCAAGGAGGAACTGTGGATGCTGGTGATGGCGTCCATGCGGCTCCGGCTGACCGCCTACTCGCTGGCCGGGATGCAGGCACCCGAGCACGCCCGGCAGCCCAAGCACCGCGGCACGGCCTACGCGCGCACCGTGCTGGCGCACGCCACCGCAGACCTGACGGGCTTCTACGAGCGGATCGCAGCGCTGGTGGGGCGGCCGATCGCCGGCCAGGTGCTGCTGCCGGTCACCGTCCCGGCGTTCACCGGCCTGGACGGCAACGGCAGCGCGGCGCGGACCGCCGAGGACAGCGGGGTGGCCGTGCTGACCAGGGCTGGGCTGAACGTGGCCGGTGATGCCGACGGGCTGGAGGAGGGCGACGGCACCGACCTGGTTCGCGTCATCACCGCCCCGCATCACCCGCACCTGCTCTGGGTGGCCGAGCACCTGCAGGACCTCAGCTCGCACGCCCAGGCGATCACCGATCCTGCCTCTCACGTGGCCGAGCAGCGCCGCCTGCCGTGGTGGCGCTAGCCCCGCACCATCGCCGTGTCACGGGCCGAGGGCAGGCGTCGCGTACAGGGAGTGCTTGGTGCGAGGGATCCATCGTCGGCTGCGCCGGGCCCGCGGTCCCTAGAGAAACCCCTAGTTCGCCTTTCCTAGAGCCTTTCCTAGGGGGTTACGCTCGTCTTTGTCCGGGGTGGCCGACGCCACGGGCGGGAGCGAGGTGGGCGCGTGCAGGACCGGCAGGCACCGCTGGACGTTTTCGTCGGCCGGGCAGCTGAGCTCACGCGAGTCGCGGAGGTCATCTCCCGGGTCGAGGCGGGGCAGCCGTGGCTGGTGGCCATCGAGGGCGATCCGGGGGTGGGGAAAACGGCCCTGGCCCGGCGCGGCCTGGCCGGGGCCCCCGGCCTGAGGGTGCTGTCGGCCCGGGCCGACCAGGCCGAGGCCGATCTGGACTTCGGGATTGTCGACCAGCTGCTCAGGGTGGCCGGAGGCGTCTGTCGGCCGATTGTGCCCCCGGCGGGGACCGGCCCGGCCATCTCGTCGTTTGCCGCGGGAGCGCGGTTGCTCGAGGCGGTGGGTGAGCAGCTGGCCGCGGATCCGGTGGCGATCTTGGTCGATGACCTGCAGTGGGCCGACCGCAGGTCGGTGGAGGCGCTGACGTTCATGCTGCGGCGGCTGTCGGTCGACCCGGTCATCGCCGTGGTGATCTACCGCGGGCCCGGGGACCGGCTGGACGAGGCGGCCCAGCGGATGCTGCAGAGCGTGGAGAACCGGCTGCTCATACCGCTGGAGGGCCTCCATCTGGACGAGGTGGCGTCGCTGGCGGCCACGCTCGGGACGGGATCGCTGGACGATGACGCCGTCCGGCGGCTGTACCAGGGCACCGGCGGGCACCCGCTGTACCTGCGCACGGTGCTGAGCGAGGGGTCCGGCTTCGACCCGCGGGCGCCGGGGCGGCTCGGGCTGCCCCGGTCGCTGGCCGCCGCCGTCGGTGCACACCTGCGGGTGCTGCCGCACGACACCCGGGTCGCCCTGGAGATGCTGTCGGTCCTGAACCTGCGCATGCCGCTGGCGCAGCTGGGGCAGGCGGCGCAGGTCGGCTCCGCCAGCGCGGCGATCGAGCCGGCGGTGGCCTCCGGCCTGGTGGACTGGTGGCCAGGAGAACCCGCCTGCCCGGTGGCGATCCGTCACCCGCTGGTCCGGGACGCCATCTACGCCGGCATCACGATGGCCAGGCGCCGCATGCTGCACGCCCGTGCCGCCTCGCTGGTCAGCGAGTCGGCGTCGTGGGAGCACCGGGTGGCCGCCCTGGACCATCCGGATGAAGGCCTGGCGGCCGAACTGGAGCGACTTGCGGCAGAGGAGGCAGCCGGCGGCCGCCTGGCGCTAGCCGCCACCCACCTGCGGTGGGCCTCGGACATCTCCCCGGCCCGGGCCGACCGGGAGCGGCGGCTGCTGACCGCCGCGCTGCACCTGATGCTGGCCGAAGAGTCGCGGGGCCTGGCCTTGCGCCCGGAGGTGGAAGCGGCGGCGCCGTGCCCGCTGCGCAGCTGCGTGCTGGGCACGATGGCATTCTCGACGGGCCAGCTCGGTGAGGCCGAGCGGCAGTTCAGCGAGGCACTGGAGCAGGCGCGGGACGACCCGGACAGCCAGCCGCTGGCCGCCCTGATCGCCAACCGGCTGGCTGGTACCTACACGCTTCTCGGGGACGGGGAGAAGGTGATGACCTTCGCGCGGCAGGCGCTGGGCACCGGGTGCCTGGACGCGGCGGCCGCCAGCCAGACGCGCACCCTGGTCGCCATCGGCGCCTCCCAGGTGGCCGGCCCTTGCGCCGCGCTGGCCGAGCTGGAGCACCTGGATGCCGACCCGGCGCGGGTCGGCCCGGTCGACATCGACGGCTTGTCATTCCGCGGGGTCTTCCGCCTGCTGGCCGGCGACCTGGGCCAGGCCATCAGCGACCTGACCGCCAGCCTCGGACTGGCGCGGCGGGGCGCTACTCTCACCCTTGGCCTGCGTGCCTATTTTTACCTGGCGCTGGCCCAGTACCTGGCGGGCGCGTGGGACGACGTCCTGCTCACCGCCGAGCAGGGCTTCTCAGCCGCCGGGATCCATTCCCGCCGCTACGAACTCCCGCTGCTGCACCTGGCCGCGGGCTGCGTGCCGGCCGGGCGCGGCGCGGCCGAGGAGGCCGAACGGCACGCGGCGCTGGCCGAGGAGGCGGCGGCCAGCCTGGACTACGGCCAGGAACGACTGTACGCGGCGATGGCCCGGGCCCTGGTGTGCCAGGCATCGGGAGACTACCTGGGCATGGCCGACGCGCTGGGTCACTGGCGTGACGACTCGGCCCTGGACGGCCGCAGCCGGGTATACGCGGTCTTGTGGCGGCCCCTGCTGGCCGAGGGCCTAGTCGGGTCGGGGCAAGCGGAGCAGGCCGACGTCGTCTTGGCCCAGCTGAGCGCGGGCAGCGGCCAGGTAGGCTACCTGGCCCCGGCCCTGTCCTGGCTAGACGGATGGCTGGCCGAACAGCGCGGCGACCCCGAGCAGGCCCTGCGGATCTACAGCCGAGGCGAGGACACCGCCGACCGGCAAAGCCCGGTTCACACGGCCCGGCTGCTGCTGGCCCACGGTCGGCTGCTGCGGCGTACCGGAAACAGGAGGGAAGCGGTCGAGCGGCTGCGGCGGGCGAACGACTTGTACCAGGCCCTGCGCGCCGGGCCGTTCATCGCCCGGACCGAAGAGGAGCTCGCCGCGTGCCGCCTGCCGGGCAGCCCGGCGAGGAAGCAGTCGGTTCTGGCGCTGACCAACCGGGAGACCGAAGTAGCCCACCTGGTCGGGAAGGGACTGTCCAATCCTGAAGTGGCGGCGGAGCTGTTCATCAGCCGCAAGGCCGTGGAGTATCACCTGGGCAACATCTACGCCAAGTGCGGCCTGCAGGGACGGCAGGAACTGCGGCGCGTCGTCGAGCAATGGCACCAGCGGACCGCGGTCTGACCGGTTCCAGGCGCAGCGGGTTGCGCGCCTGAAACTCCCTAGGCCGCCTCCCGAGGCGCAATGACCGGTCTGGAATGCTTTTCCGTAAAAACGGCCGAAGGCCGGGACACGCGGTCCCGGCCTTTCGGTCGCTGGTGAAGCGTATGGGTGCCTGAATCAGCTGTTCCCGCCCATCTGGTTGTTGCCGTGGGCCAGGTAGTTGGCCAGGGCGGCCTGGGTGGCGGCGTTCATCTGTCCGGTCTGCGGCAGGCCCGCCTGCCGCTGGAGATCCATGATCGCCGCGGTCGTCTGGGGCCCCATGACGCCATCGACCGGGCCCTCGTAGTAGTTCAGCTGACCCAGCTCCCGCTGCAGCTGCATCACCGCGGCAGAGGGCTGGACCGGGGTGACGGGGTGGGACGGGGTGACCGGGCTGGCCGGGGTGGTGGGAGTGCCCGGAGTGGTGGAGTTGGCCGGGGCGGACGTCGAGGTCGACGGACCGGTGGCGGCCGGGGCAGCGCTGGAGTGCCCAATCGACAGGACTACGGCCAGCGCGACCAGGGCCGCCGCCACGGCCGCGCCGATGACCGCGACCCAGATGCGGGACCCGGACCGGCCCGCGGACTGCTTGTAGGAACCCTGCTGGTAGGGGCCCTGGGGGTAGGGGGTCTCCTGGTAGGGGGTCTCCTGGTAGGGGGTCTCCTGGTAGGGGGTCTCCTGGTAGGGGGTCTCCTGGTAGGGGGCCTGCCGGTTCGTGGTGTGGGACTGAGTGCTCATCTTGGATTCTCCTTATCTCAACTCAGTTGCTCCGTGTGGATGGATCCACTGTCGCTTGAGCCGAGAGCAAAATCCCTAGAGAAACTCCCTAGTTCGCCTCCCCAGGACGCCTTCGCGCGGTCCTGGGAACTGGTTCAGTAGCGGGCGCCGGTGACCTGGGCGGCGAGGGGGCCGAGCTGGGCCAGTTCGCCGGGGGTCAGGGTGATGTCGAGGGCGGCGACGTTCTGCCCGAGCAGGCCGATCCGCTCGTACCAGCGCAGCGTGTGCTGGGAAAGACCGCACTTGGCGGCGGCCTCGCCGATGCTCCAGGTCGTCACGTATTCGAGCCTATGAGTTAGGGTGCGCTCTAACGCAAGCGGAGCCCTGCTAGCTGGCGGGGGCTAGCTGGCGGGGGCTAGCTGGCGGGGGCTCCGCCGAAAGTGACCGTGACGTGCTGGAAGCCCAGCGACGTGAGCATGCCGTCGAGCATCCCCGCGGCGTTCTTCTGCGCCTCGGTCAGCAGCGGGCTCTGCTGGGCCGCGGTCTGGATCTTCTGCTGGGCCAGGATATAGACCTGCTGCTGGCTGTTCGGGTTGCCGGAGAAGAAGTTGCCGATCCGGTTGAAGAGCCCCTGCTGCTGGGCGTACACGTATGACTGGGAGACGTTGAGCACGGCCGACTCGAGCTGGGCCTTCGGCAGCGCGACGGTGACCGAGGTGCGGCTCGCGTTCACCGTGATGGCCTGGCTCTTGAGCTGGGAGAAGTCGATGTAAGCGATGTCGGTGCCCTGCCCGATGAACAGGGTCTCACTGCCCGCGAGGAACGAGGGCAGCAGCGACGTGCGCTTGGTCAGGTCGACCACGACCTCGAACGAGCCGCTCGCCGCCTCGTAGCGGCTGAGGTTGGTAATCGACTTCAGGATGACCGGCTGGCTGCGGACGGTGGTGGTTTCCGCGAACGGGTTCCGCAGCTGCGGCAGGAGGTGCACCGCGGAAAGCACCACGACCAGCACGAGCACCGCGGCGACCGCGCCCACGATCCCGGCTAGCGACCCTACTCTCGGCGTGCGCGGCATTGTCTTCCTCACGTCATGCGCCGTTGGCTGGCTTTGGAGCCTCACGACGCATTGAGCTACCCGCGCCGGTTCAGATAATTCGGCGCGGGCGGCATATTGCGCGGTGCCTGGGCATACCCATGCGTATGTACAGGTCCTTGTTCAACTGGCGCGAGCGCCGGCGCCGACCGCGATCGCGGGCCGTGGGCTGCCTGCTGTGGATCGTGCTGCTGATCGTGATCCTCATCGTCCTTTCCGTGCTGTTCGGCGGATTCCAGAAAGGCACCAAGGCAGACAACCTCGGCTATTCCTGCACGTCCTGCACTTCCGCACCACCTCTGGTTCCCGGTGGCGCCCCGAATTCATGATCGTGAGCAGTTCGGGACAAATACTGTCCCGAACTGCTCACGATCATGGTTTACCAGCGGGCCGACGCGGGCTACCGGTGGGTAACAAGGTGTGCCATAGTGCGGGGCATGACGATCTTTGACGATTTGGCGGCGGAGCAGGAGCGGCTGGAGGAGATCCTGTTCGGCCTGGACGAGGCGCAGTGGATGTCAGCCTCTGGGGCACACGGCTGGACGATCGCC
>CAVYNE010000028.1:0-385236 GCA_963769715.1 uncultured Actinomycetes bacterium | reverse complement strand
CAGCGACTAGCTCGGCCGCGCTGTGGCAGCGGTCGAGCAGTTCGCCCACGTGCGCCCGGGTGCCGCGCAGCGGCTCCAGCGTGGGGACGCGCTGCAGCGACTCGCGCCCCGGGATGTCGAAAATCACCGAATCCCACGAGGCGGCCGCCACCGATTCGGGATATTGCCGCAGGCAGCGGCCGCGGAAGTAGGCCCTGGTGTCCTCGGGCGGGTTCTCGATGGCCCGCTCCACGGTGGCGTCGTCGGTCAGCCGCACCATCCGGCCCCGGGCCGCCAGCCGGTTGTACAGGCCGCGGTCCTGCCGCACGTCGGAATACTGCAGGTCGACCAGTTGCAGCCGCGGATTGTCCCAGTTCAGGCCGTCCCGGGTCCGGTAGCCCTCGAGCAGCTCGAGCTTGGCCACCCAGTCGAGCTCCTTCGACAGCAGCATCGGGTCATCGGCCAGCCGGTTCAGCACCGACTCCCACCGGTCCAGGACGTCGGTGGTGATGTCGTCGACGTCATGGCCGTACTTGTCCTCGGTGAACTTGCGGGCCAGCTCGAGGTACTCGGCCTGCAGCTGGACGGCCGTCATCTTCCTGCCGTCCTTGAGCGTCACCAGGCGGCGGCAGGTGGGGTCGTGCGAGATCGCGCGCAGCTCGGCCACCGGGGCCTCGATGGACAGGTCGGTACCCAGGAACTTGTCCTCGATCATCGCGAGCACCAGCGCGGTCGTGCCGACCTTGAGGTAGGTGGACACCTCGCTCAGGTTGGCGTCGCCGATGATCACGTGCAGCCGCCGGTACTTCTCCGGGTCGGCGTGCGGCTCGTCCCTGGTGTTGATGATGGGCCGCTTGAGCGTGGTCTCCAGGCCGACCTCGACCTCGAAGAAGTCGGCGCGCTGGCTGATCTGGAAGCCCGAGCCGCGGCCGTCGGCGCCGATGCCGACCCGGCCGGCGCCGCAGACCACCTGGCGCGAGACGAAGAACGGGACCAGGAACTTGACGATGTTGGCAAACGGAGTGCCGCGCCGCATCAGGTAGTTCTCGTGCGAGCCGTAGGAGGCGCCCTTGTTGTCGGTGTTGTTCTTGTACAGCTGGATGGGCGCGCTGCCCGGCACCGTCGCGGCCTTGGCCGCGGCCTCCGCCATGACCCGCTCACCAGCCTTGTCCCAGATCACCACCGACAGCGGGTTGGTGCACTCGGGCGCCGAATACTCCGGGTGCGCGTGGTCGACGTACAGCCGTCCGCCGTTGGTGAGGATGACGTTGGCCAGGCCCAGGTCCTCGTCGGTGAGCTGCGAGGAGTCAGCCGCCTCGCGGGTCAGGTCGAAGCCCCGCGCGTCCCGCAGCGGGTTCTCTTCCTCGAAGTCCCAGCGGGCCCGCCGCGCCCGGGCGGCCGTGGCCGCCTGGTACGCGTTGACGATCTGGGAAGACGTCACCATCGCGTTGGCACCAGGCTGGCCGGGCACAGAGATGCCGTATTCCGTCTCCGTGCCCATCACGCGAAGAACGCTCATATCAAGCAGCCTAATGCCGCTTCGGGCGAAGACGGCATGCGGACACGGTTTCCTGAGCGCGAACAGCCATCAAAGGTACTGCCCGGTGTTGGCCACGGTGTCGATCGAACGGCCTGCCTCGGTCCCTGTCTTGCCGGAGACCAGGGTCCTGATGTAGACGATGCGCTCGCCCTTCTTGCCGGAGATGCGAGCCCAGTCGTCCGGGTTGGTGGTGTTCGGCAGGTCCTCGTTCTCGCTGAACTCGTCGACGCACGCGGCCAGCAGGTGGCTGACCCGGATGCCCTTCTGCCCGGTGTCAAGGAACTCCTTGATGGCCATCTTCTTGGCCCGGGCGACGATGTTCTCGATCATCGCGCCGGAGTTGAAGTCCTTGAAGTACAGCACTTCCTTGTCACCGTTGGCGTAGGTGACCTCGAGGAACCTGTTCTCCTCGGACTCGGTGTACATCCGCTCGACCGTGCGCAGGATCATCGCGTCGACGGTGGCCTGCGCCGAGGAGTCGTGCTCGGCCATGTCGTCGGGGTGCAGCGGCAGCTCGGTCAGGACGTACTTGGAGAAGATGTCCTTGGCCGCCTCGGCGTCCGGACGCTCGATCTTGATCTTGACGTCGAGCCGGCCCGGCCGCAGGATCGCCGGGTCGATCATGTCCTCGCGGTTGGAGGCGCCGATGACGATGACGTTCTCCAGGCCCTCGACCCCGTCGATCTCGCTGAGCAGCTGGGGCACGATCGTGTTCTCCACGTCGCTGGACACGCCCGAGCCGCGGGTGCGGAAGATCGAGTCCATCTCGTCGAAGAACACGATGACCGGCATGCCCTCGCTGGCCTTCTCCCTGGCCCGCTGGAAGACGAGCCTGATGTGCCGCTCGGTCTCGCCCACGTACTTGTTAAGCAGCTCGGGGCCCTTGATGTTGAGGAAGAAGCTCTTGCCCTCCTTGGCATCGGCATCCTGCGCGGCATCCTGCGCCGTCTTGGCCGCGACCTGCTTGGCCAGGGAGTTCGCCACCGCCTTGGCGATCAGCGTCTTGCCGCAGCCGGGCGGGCCGTAGAGCAGGACTCCCTTCGGCGGCTTGAGCTTGTGCTCCTTGAACAGGTCGGCGTGCAGGTACGGCAGCTCGATGGCGTCCCTGATCTGCTCGATCTGGCCGGCCAGGCCGCCGATGTCGTTGTAGGAGATGTCCGGCACTTCCTCGAGGATGAGCTCTTCCACCTCGGCCTTGGGGATCCGCTCGTAAACATAGCCGGACCTGGACTCGAGCAGGAGGCTGTCCCCTGCCCGCAGCGGCTGGTTCAGCAACGGCTCGGCCAGCCTGACCACGCGCTCCTCGTCGGCCTGGGAGATGACCAGGGCGCGCTTGGAGTCGGCCAGGACCTCCTTGAGCATGACGACCTCGCCCACCGTCTCGTACGACTGGGCGATGACGACGTTGAGCGCCTCGTTCAGCACCACTTCCTGGCCCGGGCGCAGCTCGCCCAGCTCGACGTTCGGGGACACGTTGACCCGCATCTTGCGGCCGCCGGTGAACACGTCGCACGTGTCGTCCTCGTTCGCGTTCAGGAAGACGCCGAACCCGGACGGCGGCTGGGCCAGCCGGTCCACTTCTTCCTTGAGCGCGACGATCTGGTCGCGTGCCTCACGCAGGGTCGCCGCCAGCCGCTCGTTCTGGGCGGTTACCCCGGTGAGACTGCCCTCGGTCTCGCGCAGCCTGTCCTCAAGGAGCCTGACCTGCCGGGGCGAATCCGCCAGCCTGCGCCGTAGCACGGCGATCTCCTCGTCAAGGAAGGAGATCTGAGCGGTAAGGCTCTTCACCTCATCCTCGTGCCGCGAAGCACGCCCGCTGTCATCTCTGGTGGCCACGGCCCTCACCTCCTCCTGCACCGTTAACTGGACTCTACCTATTCGCGAGCATTCCCTAACCTGCCGACACTGTATCGACGCTGTTTTGCTGCCCGCGAACGCATCAATCAGTCACAACCGCATCACAAGGTGTTACCGTGCACTCTGTATCCCGGGGGGACGACCCCCCAGACCCCCCGCTCCTGGGGGGAACCCATCCCCCTTGGCCCCCTTGGGATCAATGATCTTCGTTGTGATCTTCTTCCTGTGCGCCCTTCGCCGGCCTCCGCCTGCGCGGCGGGGGGATCACCCCGGGCGCCAGCCGCCGCGCGGTCACCAGGAACCCGGTGTGACCCACCATACGGTGCTCGGGGCGGACGGCCAGCCCCTCCACGTGCCAGCCGCGGGTCAGGCTCTCCCAGGCGGCCGGCTCGTCGAAGGCGCCGTGCCCGCGCAGTGCCTCCACGGTGCGCGAAAGCTGTGTCGTGGTGGCGACGTAACAGCAGGCCAAGCCGCCCGGCGCGAGGACCGAGGCGACCGCGTCGACGCAGTCCCAGGGGGCGAGCATGTCCAGGATGACCCGGTCGAAGTCGACCAGGCCAAGATCGTCGCCGGAGCCGCCGAACTCTCCGGTTACCAGCTGCCAGGCCGGCGGCGGGCCGCCGAAGAACTGCTCCACGTTCCGTCGGGCGATCTCGGCGAAGTCGGGCCTGCGCTCGAACGAGACCAAGGTGCCCTGCTCCCCCATCGCCCGCAGCAGCCAGCAGCTCAGCGCGCCCGAACCGGCCCCGGCCTCGAGCACCCGGGCGCCGGGGAACACGTCGGCGAACGCCACGATCTGCGCCGCGTCCTTGGGGTACACCACCGCGGCGCCGCGTTTCATAGCCAGCGTGAAGTCGGCCAGCCGCGGGCGGAACACGACGTAGGGGGTGCCGCCGCCGGACCTGACCACGTTCCCGTCCGGGCCGCCGATGATGTCGTCGTGGCTCAGCGTGCCCCGGTGGGTGTGGAAGGACGCGCCGGCCCGCAGCGTGATCAGGTGGCTGCGGCCCTTGGGGTCGGTCAGTTGCACCGGCTCGCCGGGCATGAGCGGTCCCTGTCGCGGTTTGGTCATGCTCGCTTTATACCCCGGCGAAGGCGTGGTCGACGTCGCGGGTGGCCAGTACGCCGTAAACCTGGCCGGAGGGTTCGACCAGCAGGTACTCGGTGGCGGGCGCACGGCGGATCGCGTCGAGCAGCGCCATCCCCGACAGGTCCGCGGGCAGCACCAGGCTGGGCTCGAGCGTCCGGGCCAGCGCGCCGGCCTCCAGCCACGGGCGGCGCTGCTCCGGGGTGGCCATCACCGCGCCCTCGTTGACGATCGCGATCGGCTTGTCCTCGTGGTCGACGATCACTACCGCGCGGGCCTGGTTCTCATCCGCGCGCCTGATCGCCTCGGCCAGCGGCGTGTTCGCGGTAACCGAGACCGCCTTGCGGGCCAGCCGCCTGGCCTGCAGCGCGGGCAGCCGCTCGCGGAACTTAGTCGCCTTGATGGCCTGCCCGGCGCCGGTCCACATGAAGGCCGCGATGACCGCCAGCCACACTATGGTGACCATGTTCCCGCCGGTGCCGTTCACCGCGCCAGTGACGAACGGGATGACGAACAGGCCCACCGCGATCACCCGGCCCGCCCAGGCGGCCGCGATGGTCGACGTCGACTGGCGGCCGGTGAGCTTCCAGATCACCGCGCGCAGCATCCGGCCGCCGTCCAGCGGCAGGCCGGGCAGCAGGTTGAAGATCCCGACGACCAGGTTGGCCCACATGAGCTGGGAGATAAGGATGTGGCCGATGCTGCCCCCCGGGTCCACGCGCGACAGGCCGCTGGTGCCCGTGTCGACCACCTGCGTGAGTCCGTAACATGCCGCCGCCAGGGCCAGCGACAGGGCCGGGCCCGCCGCGGACACCAAGAACTCCCGGCCGGGCGTGGGCGGCTCCCGCTCGATCTCGGAGAAGCCGCCGAGCGGGTAGAGCAGGATGCGGCGCACCGGCAGCCCGTAGCCGCGAGCGACCAGCGAATGGCTCAGCTCGTGGATGAGGACGGACACGTAGAGCAGCACCACGAAGGCCG
Source organism: uncultured Actinomycetes bacterium (assembly GCA_963769715.1). Classification (GTDB taxonomy): domain Bacteria; phylum Actinomycetota; class Actinomycetes; order Streptosporangiales; family Streptosporangiaceae; genus Palsa-504. The sequence continues at coordinate 379,795 of CAVYNE010000028.1, read as the reverse complement.
CCGCCACGATGAACCTGGTGGAACCGTGCAGGGTCGAGGCCAGATCGTTGGCGTAGATGAGGATGAAGACGCCGGCGATCAGGAACCAGTACGGCGAGATGTACACCGGGATGCCGAACGGGCGCGCGATCACGATCCCATGACCGGTTTCGCGGCGCTGGGGTGGCTTGTCCGCTGTCGCGGGCGGTTTGTCCGGCGTCGTGCTTGCCACCTTACCGATGCTACGTGCACAACAGGTCGCTCGGGTCGATGCAAGGGCGCCACGAATGTCGGTGGCTTGCCTTACGGTGGCGCTGTGGATGAATCAGCAGCGGCCGTTGATACATTGCCAGCCGAGCCTGCAGGTGGGGCGACCGAGCCGCGGGGACCGGCCCTGTCGCCGTCCCGGGCGGCGGATTTTATGACGTGCCCGCTGCTGTACCGGTTCCGGGTGATCGACCGGCTGCCTGAGCCGCCCACCCAGGCGACGGCGCGCGGGACGCTGGTGCACGCCGCGCTGGAGCGGCTGTTCGACCTGCCGGCCGCCGACCGGACCCCGTCGGCGGCCGGGGCGCTGCTGACCCAGGAGTGGGACCGGCTGGCCGCCGAGGAACCCGATCTGGCCGCGCTCTTTGACAACGAGGCCGAACGATCCAGCTGGCTTGCCTCGGCCACGGCGATCGTGGAGGCCTACTTTACCCTCGAAGACCCGCGCCGGCTCGAGCCCGCCGAACGCGAGGCCTACGTGGAGACGACGCTGGAGTCCGGGCTGCGGCTGCGCGGCTACATCGACCGGCTCGACGTGGCGCCGAGCGGCGACATCAGGATCGTGGACTACAAGACCGGCCGCGCGCCGCGGGAGGCCTACGAGGCCAGCGCGCTGTTCCAGATGAAGTTCTACGCACTGGTGATCTGGCGGCTGCGCGGCCAGGTGCCCCGGCTGCTGCAGCTCATGTACCTGGCCGAGGGCGAGGTGCTGCGTTACTCCCCCGACGAGTCCGACCTGCTCGCCACCGAGCGCAAGGTGGCGGCGCTGTGGAAGGCGATCGAGCGGGCCAGGGACGAGGGCGACTGGCGGCCGCGGCCGAGCAGGCTCTGCGACTGGTGCAACCACAAGGCGCTGTGCCCCGAGTTCGGCGGCACCCCGCCGCCGCTGCCCGAGGCGCCGCCGGCCTCCTAGGCCAGGACGGCGATCAGCAGGGCGAGCACGGACAGGACCACCGCGGCGATCGGCGGCCAGGACCACCGGGCCGTAACGGGGTTCTCCAGGGCTGGGCCCGGGCGGGCGCGTTCGCGGCCGGCGCGGGTGTCCAGGCGGACGGCGATGGCCTTGGCGGGCGGCAGCGAGGCGAGGTACTCCGCCTCCTCGGGCAGCCGGGACCTCTCCGTGTCGCCCGGCTCGGGCCCCGGCATGGCGAACGCGCCGCTGAACGACAATGTGCGCAGCAGACCGGATCGTGGGCGCGGCGCGGGCCGAGCAGCCCGGCGCTTGGTGCGGGCGGAGATGTAGAGCGCCCAGCATGAGACGGCCTTGCTGGCCGCGCTGCTCTGGGGGCTGACGGGGCTGGGTTGGCCGGCCGCGTAATGCACCCGGACCCATTCGCCGGTGTCTACCGCCGTGATGGCCGCCCAGGGCACGTGATGGTCACGGAACGGGTTGACGATCGTCAGGCCGGACGGCTCGGCGATGACCCGTGGCCGCAGCGCCAGCGCGTAGGCCAGCCCGGTGATCGTCACCAGGATCGCGGACACCACGATCGCGAACCTGGCCGGCGCGCCTTGGATCGCGAAGTCGGCCACGTTGGCTACCGCGAAGGCGACCCACACCCACCAGAAGATCAGTGGTGGGGCGAGCCGGAAGACCTCGCGGTTCACCTCACGCGGCTCTCAGGCAATCCGGACCCGCGGGTCGAGCAGCGCGTAGACCAGGTCGACGATGATGTTGGCCACCACGACGAACACAGCCGCGACGATGACGAACCCGATGATCACCGGTAGGTCGTCGGTGTAGATGGCTTGCACGGATACCTGGCCGAGGCCGCCGAGACCGAAGACGGCCTCGACCACGACGACGCCGCCGAGCAGCTGGCCCATGTCCACGCCCAGCTGCGAGACAACGGGGGTCAGAGCGGCTCGGACTCCGTGCTTGAAGGTCACCCGCCGTTCGGACAGCCCCTTGGCCCGGGCCGTCCTGATGTAGTCCTCGCCCATCGTGTCGAGCAGCTGGCCGCGGGTCAGCCGGGTGTAGACGGCCGCCTGCACGGCGGCGAGGGTGATCCAGGGCAGGATCAGGTGCCCGGCCCACGTGACAACCCCCTGCGAAATCCCGGCGTACCCGGTCTGGATCCAGGTGAACCCGTGCCGGTTGAGCGGCACGAACACGAACAGGATCAGCAGCTCACCGATGACGAAGACCGGCATCGACAGGCCGATCAGTACCGCGACGTTGGAGGACCGGTCGAACAGGCTGCGCGGCCTGGTGGCACTGATGATGCCGACCGTCAGCCCGGCGACCAGCCAGAGGACCACGCCGCCCACCACGAGCGAGATGGTCGGCGGCAGGTCCTGCTTCAGCATCGTGGTGACTGCCTCCTGGCTGAAGTAGGAGTAGCCGAGGTTCCCGTGCAGCAATCCGTCGAGGAAGTGCCAGTACTGCACCATGATCGGCTGGTTCAGGCCAAGGTTGCTTATCACCTCGTTGATGACCTGCGGGGTGGCGGCGCGACCCGCCAGCTGATGGGCGACCGTGGCCACGGGCCGGGCGAAGAACAGGAAGAACGCCCCGGTCGCGACCAGCCAGACGACCACGATGCCGGTGAGGATGCGCCGGATAAGGAAGCCGAGGATCGCCACGTCAGCTGCCTCCCGCCGGGGGTACGTAGGGTGCCACGCGCGATACGTCAGATTGGCTGCCGTCGGCGAGCACCTGACGCTTGCCGCGGCGTCTGCGGGCCCGCCCGGCCGCGAAAGCCCGCTCGCTGCGCGGGTCCATCGCGTCCCTGATCCCGTCGCCGAGCAGGTTGAAGGCGAGCGTGGTGATCAGCAGTGCCGCCGCGGGGAATATGACGTACCACCAGGCCACCTGGTAGAAGTTCTGCGCGTCGCTCAGGAGGTTGCCCCAGCTCGCCACCGGCGGCTGGATGCCCAGCCCCAGGTAGGAGAGCGTCGCCTCGAACACGACGGCGGTCGGGATGTACAAGGTGGCGAGCACGAGCACGGGCGCCAGCAGGTTGGGCAGGATGTCGAGGAACATGATCCGGAACGGCCCGGCACCCAGGGACCTGGCCGCCTCGATGTATTCCTTTTCCTTGATCGACAGGGTCTGGCCGCGGACAATCCGGGCGATCGCCGCCCAGGAGAAGAACGCGATCACCCCGATGATCACGGTCAGGCTCGGGCCGAGCACCACGGCCAGGGCGAGCGCCAGGACGACGTAGGGAAACGCGAGCACGGCGTCGGTGAACCGGGCCAGCACGTTGTCGATGACTCCGCCGAAGTATCCGGCCATCAGGCCGACGGCCACACCCGCCAGCACGCCGATCCCGGTGGTGACGAAGCCCACGAACAACGAGATACGCGCGCCGTAGAGGATCCGGATGAACAGGTCGCGGCCGGTGCCGTCGGTGCCGAGCCAGAAGCCGTTGGTACCGGGCCCCACCGGGTTGCCCGCCGCGTCCTCACCTGTGTTCGGGTAGGCGACGTTCGGCGGGTGGTGGGTGATCGAGACGAACAGGGGCGCGGCGAGGGCGAGCGCGATGATGACCACGATCACGATCAGGGACACCATGGCGACCTTGTCTTGCCGCAGCCGCCGCCAGGTCAGCTGCCACTGGCTGCGCCCCTGGATCTTGGCGGCGCTGGCGTCTAGCGCGCCTTCACCCGCCGCGGTTTCCTGCCCCGCGGCCTCAATCCCGGTGATGCTCATGTCCGTTCGCTCCTGCCTGCGGCGGCGAGGTTCTCGCCCGCTTGGACGGGGAAGTGGCAGGCGGTCAGGTGGGTGGCCGTGTCGCCTGCCTTGGCCTCAAGCTGAGGCTCTTGCTGGCCGCACACCGCCTCCGCTTTCGGGCAGCGCGGGTGGAACCGGCATCCTGAGGGTGGATCGATCGGGGAGGGCACGTCTCCGGTCAGGATGATCCGCTGCCGGGCGGCGGCCGCGTCCGGGTCGGCGGCCGGCGCGGCGGACAGCAGCGCGGCGGTGTACGGGTGCCGAGGCGAGCCGTAGAGCGCCTCTTTCGGCCCCGACTCGCCGATGCGGCCCAGGTACATGACCGCCACCGAGTTGCTGACGTGCCGGACGACCTCGAGGTCGTGGGCGATGAACAGGTAGGTCAGGCCGTAGTCTCGCTGCAGGTCGGCCAGCAGGTTCAGCACCTGCGCCTGGATCGACACGTCGAGGGCCGACACCGGCTCGTCGCAGATGATCAGCTTCGGCCTTAGCGCCAGCGCGCGGGCGACGCCGACGCGCTGCCGCTGCCCGCCGGAGAACTCGGCCGGGAACCGGTTGAAGTGCTCGGGGTTGAGCCCGACCCGCTCCATCAGTTCCTGCACCGCTCGTTTGCGCTCGGCGCCGGTCGCGGTCTTGTGGATGGCGAACGGATCACCGATGATCGCGCCGACCCGCCGCCGGGGATTCAGTGAGCTATAGGGATCCTGGAAGATCATCTGGATCTCACGGCGCACCGGGCGCATGGCGCCGCGGGACAGGTTGGTGATGTCCCGGCCGTCGAAGATCACCCGTCCCGAGGTGACGGGGATCAGCCCCGCGACGCAGCGGGCAAGCGTGGACTTGCCGCTGCCGGTCTCGCCGACCAGGCCGAGGGTCTGGCCGCGCGGGATGGACAACGACACGTCATCTACCGCCCGGACCTGGCCGACCGTCCGCCGAATCAGGCCGCTCGTGCGCACCGGGAAGTGCTTGACCATGTTCTCCACCCGGACCAGGTCGTCTCCGGCTGGTGTCGTCGGGTCGGGTCCGGTGCTCGCTAGCGGATCGCTCACCCGGCCACGCTCCCCTCAGATCCCAGCGGCTGGGCGATCTCGGCTTCGAAGACCTCGGCGGCCGCCTCACCGCGGCCCTCCCGTACCGTCTCGGCCCGCAGTTTTTCCGCCTCTTCGCTCAGTCCGGCCGCCTGCATCGGCAGCCAGCAGGCCGAGCTGTGCGAGCCCTCTTGGCTGACCAGCCGCAGCCCCGGCTCCTCGGCCAGGCACCGGTCGAGCACGTAGCCGCACCGCGGGTGGAACTTGCATCCGGACGGCAGGTTGATCAGGCTTGGCGGCGAGCCCGGGATGGGCCGCAGCCGGCCACCGGCGGCGGTACTGCTCGGTATCGACTCAAGCAGCCCCTTGGTGTACGGGTGGTGCGGCGCGTAGAACACGTCCCGCTTGGACGCCTTCTCCGCCGCCCGTCCCGCGTACATGACCATGACCTCGTCCGCGATGTCCGCCACCACGCCGAGGTCGTGCGTGATCATGATCAGCGCGGTATTCGACTCCTGCTGCAGGCGCAGCAGCAGGTCGATGATCTGGGCCTGCACGGTCGCGTCTAGCGCCGTGGTCGGCTCGTCGGCGACGATCATCTGCGGCGAGAGCGACAGCGCCATGGCGATCATCGCCCGCTGGCGCATGCCGCCGGAGAACTGGTGCGGGTAGTCGTCCACCCGCCGGTCCGGGCGCGGGATACCCACCCGACCCAGGAGTTCCACGGCCCGTTCGTGCGCCTGTTTCTTGGAAACCGACTTGTCATGGGCCCGGATCATCTCGGCGATCTGCCAGCCGACCTTGTACAGCGGATGCAGGCTGGTCAGCGGGTCCTGGAAGATCACCGCGATGCGCGCACCGCGGATGTCCCGCAGCTGGGTCTCGCTGAGCGTCAGCAGGTCGGTCCCTTCGAACAGGGCGCGACCCGATATCTGGGCGCCCGGGGTCAGCCCGAGCAGCGTCTGGGTCAGCACCGTCTTGCCGCTGCCCGACTCGCCGACGATGCCAAGCGTCCGGCCCGCCTCCACGCCGAACGACACGCCCCGCACCGCCCGGACGACCCCGTCGGAGGTCGGGAAGCTGACGGTCAGGTCCGTTACCTCAAGCAGGGTCAAGGTATCCCTCCGGCCTGCAGCTCAGCAGCCGTGATGCGGTTTGCGGCTGACACGGCAAGCGTTGCATAAGTTCTCGAATACCGCCATGCAGGTCCGGCCGGGAACGACGTTCCCGGCCGGACCTGTTCACCGAGCTGACTCCTCGAGCCTCAGCTACCGCCGCCGGCAAGCCAGAGGTTGGTGATGTCGGGGTTGCCGATGTTCGGCGCGAAGATCGCCGTCGGGTACCCGACGCCCCTGACCCGCGCGCTTGAGTACTGCGGGAAGTTCTGGCTCATGATGGGCGCGATGGCCGCGTCCGACATGATCTGCGCGTCGGCCGCCTGCCAGGCGGTCCCGGCCGCCGACAGCGAGGTCGCACCTTCCGCCGCGGTAATCAGCGAGTTCACCTTGGCGTTGTCGTAGCAGCCGTAGTTGACCGTGTTGACCGTGCAGTTCGGGGCGAACAGGGCCTGGACGATCGTGCGGCCGTTGTTGCCGAACCAGTCGGGGATCCAGCCCGGCTGGCCCATGTCCCACTGACCGGCCTTGTTGTTCTCCGGCGCGTTGCCCAGGTCGGTGAAGAACGACGAGCCCGGCTCCGGCTTGCCGGTCAGCGTGATGCCGCAGTTCGCCAGTGACGCCTGGATCGCGGTGAAGATCCGGGTGTTGGACGAGTCGTTCGGGTACATGTAGATCAGCGTGACGCCGTTCGGGTACCCGGCCTTGGCCAGGTCGGACTTGCACGTGGCCACGTTACCCTGCCCGTTGGCATCCGGGTACATGTTGGTGTTCTGGTAGCCGACATTGCCCGGCGGGATCACCGTGTTGATGATCGTCGCGACGTCCGGCCCGCCGATGGATTTCACTACGGCGGACTTGTCGATGCCGTACTCGACCGCCTGGCGCACCAGCAGCTTCCCCATGGCGCCGTTCGCGTCCGGGCTGCGCAGGTTGAAGACGCTGTACGGGAAGGTGCTCGACCACGGCCAGATGTGGAAGTTGGGAACCTTCGACGCCACCAGCGACGGGATCGACGCCGGGTTGATCGGCGTGTCACTGATCACGTCTTCGGTGCCGGCCTGCATGTCGGATAGCTGGGTCTCGGCGGAGGTCACCCCCAGCGTATCCACGACGGTGGTTACGTAGTCGTGCCGGAGCGAGTCGGTGGACTGCTTCCACGCCGGGTTCCTGACCATCGTGATCGACTTGCCGGGGATGTAGGAGCTGATCTGGTACGGGCCGTCGGAGATCGTGTGCTGGTCGAGCTCCAGGCTGTTCGGCACGTAGCTGTCGTACTCCACCGGCCGGGCCGACGTGAACGGCATCGCCAGCATGTACAGGAAGTCGCTGGCCGGCGAGATCAACGTGAACGAGATCGTCGACGAGTCCGGCGTCGCGATGCCGGAGATGCTGTGCGTGTTCTGGAAGTTGGTGATGTTCGCCGCGGTCGGCGCGTTCGACTTCTTGGCGAAGAAGGCGGTCTCGGCGTTGTCGTACGCGGTGAGCCCGGCGATCGTGCTCGTGTAGTACGCCGGATTACCGACCGGGCTGACCGGGTTGAAGAAGGCCTTGAACTCCCGGAGGATGTCCTGGGACGTGACCTGGCGCGCTGGGGTGGTGTTCCAGTCCACACCTGGCTTGATGTGGAACGTGTAGGTCTTCCCGCCGTTGGTGACGCCCCCGTTGGCCACGCTCGGCACCTCGGTCGCCATGTCCGGGGCGGGCGTGGTGTCCTTAACCCAGCCCGGATCGGAGGTGCTGGTATACGGCACGGTCGGGTAATTCAGGAGCTGCCGGGTGTAGGCATGGGTGAGCTGGTAGTCCGTCGTGTAGTACGAGGGCACGGTGTCGAGGTGGGCGGGGCCCGAGGCGGCGACGATGTGCAGCGTCCCGCCGGACACCGGTGTGGACGACGACGACGAGCTGCCGGCCGCTGGCGAGGATGTCGACGACGAACTGCACGCGGCCAGGGCGCCGGCGGCCAGTACCGCCGCCGCCAGCCCAGCGAAGCGCTTGGGCGTACTAATCATGGGCATGTTCCTCTTGGGTCAGGAATGCAAACGAGCACGAACCAGCCATGGGCCGCCCGCGCTGCTGATCACTACCTACCAGGAGAGACTGTTCGCTTCCGGCAGCGAAATCCAGAGCAAAACCGCCGTCGTAGCTGGATTGTGATGGAAATCCTTCCGGTTCGTCACCCAAGAAACGCCAAAGTTACGCTCAGGGTCATCGATCATATCCGTGCAGTGCAGGCCGACTGGCAGGCCGGGTAGGCCGGCTGGCGTCAGGTGATGCCGTGGCGGCGCAGGATGTCCGCAACGTCGCCCAGATCGTCGTCATCGTCGGCGTTCTTGCCCTTGCGCGCCTTGGCCGGAGCCGTGGCGGGGGCTGGGTCGGCCGGACGGGTGGCCAGTTGTCCCCCCGCGGTCCGCGAGCTGGCGGTCACGGCCCCGGCCGCGCTGGACCCAGGCGCGGCGGCCCGCTTGTCCTGGCCTGGCTTCACGCTCCGCCGGCGCAGCGGACCGGACACCATGAACAGCACCACGGCCAGGCCGGCCAGCGCGATCCCCGACCACACCCGGGGCGAGAAGACGAAGCCCTTCGCGAAGTCCCCGATCGCGACGCCCATCTTCCAGAACATCTCGATCGAGCCGGTCAGGTAGGCGGCTATCGGCAGCAGCGACAGGGCGGCCAGGCGCAGGCCGGCGCCGGTGCCGCGCCGTCGCATGACGAGGTAGCTCAGCACCAGGCCGAGCCCGGTCAGTCCTGCGCACAGCGGCAGCCAGGCGATCTGGTTGTAGGTCGACACGCGCACCTCCCTGCGGCTCTCCTTCGAGTCTAAGTCGTGATCGGCGTGCGGAGCGCTGGGGCTAACCCCCGGGACTGGCATGGAGCTAGCCTCTCTGGGGGCTCCGCAGCGATACGCCGCTGGCGTCAGCCCGCAGGTCGAGCAGCGAGCGCACTACGGTCCGGCCCGGCGCCGGCTCGATCGGGACCAGCGACGGGACCGCGATGACGCGGCACCCGGCGGCCTCGGCCGAGGCCATGCCGTTCGGCGAGTCCTCCAGGGCGAAGCAGCGGGCGGGGTCGGCGCCGAGCAGCTTGGCCGCGAGCAGGTAAGGCTCCGGGTCGGGCTTGGTCACGCTGACGTCGTCCGCGCACACCAGCGCGTCGAAGAGCAGGCCGGTGCGGGCCAGCACCGCGTCCATGAACCGGCGCTCAGAGGAGGTCACCAGCGCGCACGGCAGGCCGGCCGCCTTGACCTCGGCCAGCAGTTCGCGCGCGCCCGGCCGAAGCGGCACGCCGTGGTCGCGGACCCGCTCGGCGATGCCGGCCATCAGCCACTCGGCGACCACCTCGGGCGGCGCGGGCTTGGCCGCCTTGGCCAGCAGGTAACGCACCGTGCGGTCCAGGCTGCCGCCGAGCAGCTGCATCTGGTCCGCCGTGCTCCAGCCGGCCCCGAGCCTGGCCATGACGGCCGTCTCGGCCTGGAGCCAAAGCGGCTCGGAGTCGATGAGCAGGCCGTCCATGTCGAACAGCACCGCGACGCGGGCCGGGTTAGACGCTGAAATACTTCGCCTCGGGGTGATGGAGGACGATCGCGTCGGTGGACTGCTCGGGATGCAGCTGCATCTCCTCGGACAGCTCGACGCCGATGCGGGATGGCTCGAGCAGGCGGACCATCTTGGCCCGGTCGGCCAGGTCCGGGCAGGCCGGATAGCCGATCGAGTACCGCGCGCCGCGGTAGTCGACCCGGAAGAAGCCGTCCAGGTTATCGGGATCGGAGCCGGCCAGGCCGAGCTCGCGCCTGACCCGTGCGTGCCAGTACTCGGCCAGCGCCTCGGTGAGCTGGACGGACAGCCCGTGCAGCTCGAGGTACTCGCGGTAGGCGTTCTTGGCGAAAAGCTCGGCGGTCGCCACGGAGACCCGCCGCCCCATGGTGGCGAGCTGGAATGCGACCACGTCGGTCGGCCCGTCCCCCTGCGGCTTGAAGAAGTCCGCCAGGCACAGCCGCCGGTCGCGCCGCTGCCGGGGGAAGGTGAACCGCTCGAGCTCGGTCACCCCGTCGGGGCCCAGTACGATCAGGTCATTCCCGGAACTTACGCACCGGAAGTACCCGTAGACCACAGCCGCCTCAAGCAGCCCCTCGGTTTGCATCCGTTCCAGCCACATCCGCAGCCTCGGCCGGCCCTCGGTCTCCACTAGGTCCTCGTAGCTTGCGCCGCGCGCGGGGGATGCCAGGGAGGACGAAGGGTTCGCCCCCCCGTGGCCAGCACCGCCGCGCGACGGCTTGAGTCCCCACTGGCCCATGAACAGGGCACGCTCATCGAGGTAGGCGGCGTAGTCGGCCAGCGGGATGCCCTTGATCACCTCAGTCCCGAGGAACGGCACGTCCGGCACCGGCCCATCGGTGTTTATGTCCGAACGGGCCTGGCTTTCCGCCTCGGTCCCGTCCTGGAGCCCGCGGGCGGTCGCGGTGGCCCTGACCTTGCGCGTTCGCAGCTCGGGGAGCCTGGCTCCCGGTACACCGCGCTTGACCGCCATCGCCGCGTCCATCAGCCGCAGGCCCTCGAACGCGTCCCTGGCGTACCTGACCTGCCCGTCGAACAGCGCGGCCAGGTCCTGCTCCACGAAGGCCCGGGTAAGCGCGGCGCCGCCGAGCAGCACCGGCCAGCGCCCGGCCTGGCCCCGGGAGTTCAGCTCGGCCAGGTTGTCCCGCATCACCACCGTCGACTTGACCAGCAGCCCGGACATCCCGATGACGTCCGCGTCGTTCTCCTCGGCCGCCGCCACGATCGCCGAGATGGGCTGCTTGATCCCGATGTTCACGACGTCGTAGCCGTTGTTGGACAAGATGATGTCGACTAGGTTCTTGCCGATGTCGTGCACGTCGCCCTTGACCGTGGCCAGGACGATCTTGCCCTTGCCTTCTTCATCTGTGCGTGCCATGTGCGGCTCGAGGTAGGCCACGGACGCCTTCATTACCTCGGCGGAGGTCAGCACGAACGGCAGCTGCATCTGCCCCGAGCCGAACAGCTCGCCGACCGTCTTCATGCCGTCGAGGAGCACATCGTTGACGATCTCGAGGGCGGGCCGCTGCTCAAGCGCGGAGTCCAGATCCGCCTCCAGCCCGGCTCGCTCCCCGTCGATGATCCGCCGCTTCATCCGCTCCCACAGCGGCAGCCCGGCCAGCTCCGCGGCTCGGCTCGCCTTCAGCTCGGCCGCGTCTACCCCCTCGAACAGCTCGAGCAGCCGGGCCAGCGGGTCGTAATCCTCGCGCCGCCGGTCGTATACGAGGTCGAGCGCCACCTGCCGCTGCTCGTCGGGTATCCGGGCGATCGGCATGATCCGCGCCGCGTGCACGATCGCGGAGTCCAGGCCCGCCCGCACGCACTCGGCCAGGAAGACGGAGTTCAGCACGGCACGGGCGGCGGCCTTGAGGCCGAACGACACGTTGGATACGCCCAGCGTGGTCTGCACGGCCGGGTAGCGGCGCTTGAGCTCGGCGATCGCCTCGATGGTCTCGATCGCGTCGCGCCGCGTCTCCTCCTGGCCGGTGGCGATGGGGAACGTCAGGCAGTCGACGATGATGTCCTCGACGCGCATCCCCCAGTTCCCGGTCAGATCCGCGATCAGCCGCTCGGCGACGGCGACCTTCCACTCGGCCGTGCGCGCCTGGCCACGCTCGTCGATAGTCAGCGCGATCACGGCGGCGCCGTGCTCGCGCACCAGCGGCATCATCCGCGCGATCCGCGAGTCCGGCCCGTCGCCGTCCTCGTAGTTGACCGAGTTGATGACGGCCCGGCCGCCGGTCATCTCCAGGCCCGCCTCGATCACGCCGGGCTCGGTCGAGTCGAGCACGAGCGGCAGCGTGGCCGCGGTGGCGAACCTGCCGACGACCTCGCGCATATCGGCGGCGCCGTCCCGGCCCACGTAGTCCACGCACACGTCGAGCAGGTGCGCGCCGTCCCTGGTCTGTGACCGCGCGATCTGTACGCAGTCCTCGAACCTGCCTTCGAGCATCGCGTCCCGGAACGCCTTGGACCCGTTGGCGTTGGTCCGCTCGCCGATGGACAGGAAGGCGGTGTCCTGGCGGAACGGCACGTGCTGGTACAGCGAGGCCACCCCGGCCTCGGGGCGCGGCTTGCGGCTGGTGGCGGGCCGACCGCCCACCCGGTCGGCCAGCGCGGCCGTGTGCTCGGGCGTCGTGCCACAGCAGCCGCCCACCAGGGACAGGCCGAACTCAGTGGTGAACCGGTCATGGGCGTCAGCGAGCTGCGCCGGGCTCAGCGGGTAGTGCGCGCCGTCAGAAGTGAGCACGGGCAGGCCGGCGTTCGGCTCGCAGGAAATGGAGATCCGGGCGTGCGCGGCCAGGTAGCGCAGGTGCTCGCTCATCTCGCCGGGGCCGGTGGCGCAGTTCAGCCCGATCACGTCGATGCCGAGCGGCTCAAGCGCGGTCAGCGCCGCGGCGATCTCGCTGCCGAGCAGCATCGCCCCGGAGGTCTCGATCGTGACCTGCGCGATGACCGGCGCATCCGAGGCCATGCTCCGCACGGCCTGCTTGGCGCCGACGATGGCCGCCTTGGCCTGCAGCAGGTCCTGACAGGTCTCGATGATCAGCGCGTCGGCGCCGCCGCGCAACAGGGCCCCGGCGTTGGCCTGGTAGGTGTCGCGCAGCTCGCGGAACGTGGTGTGGCCGAGGGTGGGCAGCTTGGTGCCCGGACCGATCGAGCCGAGCACCCAGCGCGGGCGGGCCGGCGTGGCCCAGCGGTCTGCGGCGGCCCGGGCGAGCCTGGCGGACGCCTCGGACAGCTCGGCGATCCGCTCCGCGATGCCGTACTCGCCGAGGTTGCCCAGGTTGGCGCCGAACGAGTTGGTGGTGACGCAATCCGCGCCCGCCTCGAAGTAAGCGTCGTGGATCCCGGTCACGATGTCGGGCCTGGTTACGTTCAGGATCTCGTTACAGCCCTCATAGCCGTCGAAATCTTCAAGGGTGGCATCGCTCGCCTGGAGCATCGTGCCCATGGCCCCGTCGGCCACCACGACTCGCTCGGTGAGGGCGGTCCGCAGAGTGCTCATTGATGCTTATCCTAAGCGTTCGACGCGAAGCTTCCTTAGACCAGATCGACTACAGGCCACAGCTGATACAAGACGCACCTGACACGCCAGCCGATCACCCAATGAGCAAGGATGACCACGTAGGCTGTTACGAGACGACCTGCATTTGCTGGGGAGGTGGCGAGTCATCGAGTTCAACGACATCGGCGAACTCGCATCCCCGGTCGCCATCGCCGGGTTCGAGGGCTGGAACGACGCAGGCGAGGCGGCCAGCGGGGTGGTCAACCACCTGGGCATCGCCTGGCAGGCGACCCCTATCGGCGCCATCGACCCCGAGGATTTCTACGACTTCCAGGTCAACCGGCCGGTGGTCGAGATCGAGGACGGGCACGCCCAGCGGCTGATCTGGCCGACGACCAGGCTCTCGCTCGCCCGCACCGGGCCGGCCGATGAGCTGGGAATAAGCACGGTGCCGCCCACCGGGCTGTCCCGCGACGTGATCCTGGTGCACGGCATCGAGCCGAACATGCGCTGGCGGGCGTTCAGCCAGGAACTGGTGCAGGGCCTGGAGGCCCTCGGCGTGGAGCTGATCATCCTGCTCGGCGCGCTGCTCGCGGATGCGCCGCACACCCGCCCGGTGCCGGTTTCCGTCGGCTCGTCGAACTCCAAGCTCGGCACCGGGGTCGGCGTCGGCCTGGTGGACTACAAGGGCCCCACCGGGATCGTCGGGGTGCTGCAGCACACCTGCGCCGGAGCGGGCATCCCGGCCGTCTCGCTGTGGGCGCAGGTCCCGCACTACGTGGCGCAGCCGCCGAGCCCGAAGGCCACCCTGGCGCTGCTGCGCGGCGTCGAGGACATCCTGGACGTACCGTTGCCGCTGGCCGACCTGCCCGAAGAGGCGCGCGCCTGGGAGCGAGGCGTGGACGAACTGGCCCAGCAGGACTCCGAGGTGGCCGACTACGTGCGCACCCTGGAAGAGGCCAAGGACGCGATGGACCTGCCCGAGGCGAGCGGCGACGCGATCGCCCGCGAGTTCGAGCGCTACTTCAGGCGCCACGGCGGCGCCGGGGAGCCGGGCGGTATCTGAAGACCCTAAACCGGGGGCCAGGGGACGGCGGGCCAGTCGGCCGGCGGGTAAGGGTGGACACGGTGCTTGAGTAGCGTCTCGACCCTGATCTTGGTGGCGGTGATCTCGCTCGCGGTCAGCAGCGAGGAAAGCTCGGCCTCCAGGCCGCCCTCGTTGAGCTGGGTGTTCAGGCGACGAAGGGCCTCTACCGAGCGCCTCGGCAATGTCTTGCCCCGCCACTGCCACAAGACGGTGCGCAGCTTGTAGTCCTCGGCGAAGCACACGCCGTGGTCGCAGCCGTACAGGTGCCCGTCGGCGACAGGCAGCAGGTGACCGATCTTCCTGTCGGCATTGTTCACCACGGCGTCGAACACGGCCATGTCCCGCAGGCCCGCGTGGTCGGTGCGGCGGGACAAGGCAATCAGGTCCACGTCGGTATCGTGGTCGATCCACAGCTGGCACATGCCAGGCCCGAAAGGCCCGTCCCGCAGGACCGTCGGCGGGACGACGTCCCAGCCGGCCGCGCGGGACACGACGTAGGCCGCGACCTCCCGGCCGGCCAGCGTGCCCATCGGGAAGTCCCACAGCGGGCGCTCCCCCGCGATCGGCTTGTAAACGCAGGCGACGGTGTAATCCGGGGGGACGATCCCCCCCAGACCCCCCCTGCTCATGGGGGGACTTCCCGTCCCCCCATGCCCCGCTGGCCCTGGCCCTGGCCTGATCGTGCAGTAGAGCGTCGCGTTGGACGCGTCGACCAGCCGTCCCTCGATCTCCAGCTTCCCACTCGCGAGCAGGTCAAGTGCGGCCTGCTCGCCGTCGTCATCATCCGGCACGGATCGCTTCTGCTCAAGCATGGCCGACGCGATGACCGTTCTGCCGCGGGCAGATATGTCCATCGGTATCCAGCGGCAGGCCGCACAGCGGGCACGGTGGCCGACCCGCCGCCACGATCTTGGCGGCGCGCTGGGCGAAGGCACGGGCGGCGCCCGGCGTGATCCGGACCCGGAGCACCCCAGGCCCGTCGGCGGGCAGATCCTCGGCCAGCGGCTCCACCGGCTCGTCCGATTCCTCCTGCGCCTCGATGACCACCATGCCGCCGTCGCCGTCCCAGGCCAGGGCGATGGCGCCCACCCGGAAGTCTTCGAGCAACGGAAGGTCGAGCGGCGCGTCGTCCTGCAGCCCCGCCGGGACCGCGGCGGGTACGTCAGGCGATCCGCCAGTGCGCCTGAGCACCTCGTCGAGAAGCTCGTCAATTCGCTCGGCTAGCAGGCTCATCTGGAACTTCTCCAGGACGACGCTGGTCACGCGGCCGCTGGAAGTCGCCTGCAAGTAGAAGATCCGTTCTCCTGGCTGCCCTACCGAGCCGGCCACGAACCTGTCCGGCGGGTCATAAAAATAGACCGGCATAGTCCTATCCTCGCGTGTCCGCCGGCTGCTGGCCACTTGATGCAGCTGCGCCTGCCTGGATACTGGCGGCACCGTTCACCGATTCCGCCCCGTGAGTCCCTTCAACCCCGTCAGCCCCGCCCGTGCCGCCCCCGACGGCCCCGTCGCTGCTCGCCTTACCGCGACCGCGGGCATGGCCGTGACCGTCCGCGCGTGGCATGAGGTCATCCACTCCACCCCCTCTGTCGTTCATCCGGACCACGAAAGGCCGCAGCGGCGTATACCGGATTACGGTCAGCGAGCACGGATCGGCCTGGATCCGCTGGCATTGATCGAGATGCAATCCAAGGCTATCGGCCACGATGGCCTTGATGACATCTCCGTGCGAGCAGATGAGATAGGTAGCGTCCTGGCCGAGCCTGGCATTCCATTCCCTGACCGCGGCCACCGCCCGGTGCTGCATGTCCGGCATGGACTCGCCGCCCGGGCCGGGGAACGTCACCGCGCTCGGGTGGGCCTGCACTACACGCCAGAGCGGCTCTTGGGCCAGCTTCTTCAGCGGCTTGCCCGTCCAGTCCCCGTACCGGCACTCCCCGACCCGGTCTTCGCTGATGACCTGCTGGCCGTCCCTGGTCGCCGCGATCGCCGCCGCGGTCTGCTGGCAGCGCTCCAGCGGGCTGCTGACGATGGCGTCGAGCGGGAGCGGGGCCAGCCGGGCCGCCAGTGCGGCCGCCTGCGCCTGGCCCCGCTCGTCGAGCGGGATGCCCGGCGTCCATCCAGTCAGCACATGACCAGTCGTCGCGGTAAGCCCGTGCCGGACCAGCAGAACCGTTGTCACGCTTCCCGACTCTAGCCGGTTCCGCACCCTTTACCCGGAAGGCCCCTCAGGAGCGGGGGAGTCCGCCGGGGGATCGCCCTGGATGATGAACGCCATCGAGCCGAACTCCACCCGGTCGCCCGCGTGCACCGGGACGGGCTCGCGGACGAGCCAGCCGTTGAGCCTGGTGCCGTTGTGCGATCCCAGGTCGCTAAGCACCCAGCCGTCCCCGCGGCGCACCAGCAGGGCGTGCATCCGGGACACCGACAAGTCGGTCAGGCACAAGTCGCAGTCGCGGGTCCGCCCGATGGTAAACCGGACCCCGCTGCCCGGCGGGAAGACGAGCGGCGCCGGGTCCGCGGCGGGCGGCGCCGGGTCCGCGGCGGGCGGCGGCGCGGGAGTCCCGTGGTGGCCCTGGTGGCGCTGCAGCCAGGACAGCGCCTGCGGCTCCTGGGGGGAGCCGACGACTCGCAGGGTTCCCGGGTCCTCCTCCGCCGACCGGTCCCGCGCGGCCGGATCCTCGGCCCGCAGGGCGGCCCGGATCCGGGCCAGCAGCTTTTTGGGGTATTTGGGACCGGGCCGGGGCGGCGGCAGGTCGGTGAACAATCCCGCCAGCTGACCGTGGTTCCGCGCGTCCAGAGCGCTCTGCATGCGGTACATGAAGGTCTCGTGCGACAGGCGACCCTCCGCGAACTCGTTCCTCAGCTCGCTGACCGCGTGATCACGCTCCGCGTCAGAGGCGCGGAGGAATTCGGGCGATGCGGGCGTGTCCGCCGTCGACCCTCCCATGAATGGAGTATCGGCATCATCGTGCCCTAGGGCAAGTGGATGTTCTTAGGGGCTAGTGGGCGGACTCGGCGGTGCCGGTCATGGCCGGGGTGACGACGTCGGCGTCAGAGGGGCTCTGCAGCGGGAAGTGGCAGGCTGCCACGTGACCCGGGCCGAAGGAACGGAGCTTGGGCTCTTCGACGGCGCAGCGCTCCTGGGCGAACGGGCATCTGGTGCGGAACCTGCACCCGGAGGGCGGGTTCACCGGGCTCGGCAGCTCGCCCTTGATCGCGGCGCCCGTCTTGGCCCGTTCGGCGGCGGGGTCGGGCACCGGGATGGTGGCGATCAGCCCGGCCGTGTAGGGGTGCGCGGCCCGCTCGTAGATGTCCTGCGCGGATCCGAGCTCGACCAGCTTGCCCAGGTACATGACGCCGATCCGCTCAGCCATGTACTTGACCACCGCGAGGTCATGCGAGATCACCACGTAGGTCAGGCCGTGCGACGCCTGCAGCCGCTTCATCAGGTTGAGCACCTGCGCCCTGATCGACACGTCGAGCGCACTGACCGGCTCGTCCGCCACGATGACCCTCGGGTTCAGGGTCAGCGCCCGGGCCAGGCCAATGCGCTGCCGCTGGCCGCCGGAGAACTCATGAGGATAGCGCTCTACCGCGTTCCGCGGCAGCCCCACCTCGCCGAGCAACTCGAAGACGCGGTCCCGCTGCGCCCGCTTGCTGCCCAGGTGCTGCACGGCGAGCGGCTCAGCGATGACCTCGCCGACGCGCATCCTCGGGTCGAGCGAAGAGTGCGGATCCTGGAACATGAGCTGCAGGTCGCGGCGCTTGCGGCGCAGTTCGCCGCCGCGCAGCTTGGACATGTCCACGCCGTCGAGGGTGACCTCGCCGGAGTCCGGCTTCTCCAGCGCCACGATCATCTTGCCGATCGTGGTCTTACCGCACCCCGACTCTCCCACCAGGCCGAAAGTCGTGCCGAGGGGCACGGAGAACGAAACATCCGATACGGCCTTGACGCTTGCCACCTTGCGCTGCAGGAACGCGCCCGAGGTGATAGGAAACTCCCTCACCAGGTTGCGCAGCTCAAGCAGCGGGACGACACCGTCCCGGTCCGCCGCGGCCACCTCGATCTTGCGCTCGGTCACCTCGAGGCGGCCATCGGCCGTCACCTCGAGGCCAGCCGCCACCACCACCGGCTGCCCTGATCCATCCTCCGGCGACCCGGCCGCGCCGGTGTCGGCCTCGGCAGACTCAGAGGCGCCCAGCGGCGCGCCGGGGACGAGCCCGATCTCGTGACCGGCCGCGGCCTCGGTCACGCTGACCGCGTCCGAGACGACCAAGCCGGTGCTGACGGCGTCCGGCCCGCCCGCGCCGATCACGGCGAGGGCTAGTGGCCCGTCCACCGGGTGCCAGCAGGCGAACTTGTGGTCGAACGTCTTGCCGCCCAGGGGCGGTTCCTCGGTCCGGCACTTGTCCGAGGCCCGGGAGCACCGGGCGGCGAACCGGCAGCCCTCCGGCAGGTGGGCCAGATCGGGCGGCAGGCCGGGAATGGCGTGCAGCGCCTTGCTGGCGTCCTGGTCGAGCTGGGGGATGGAAGCGAGCAGCGCCTGGGTGTAGGGGTGGTGCATCTCGGTGAAGAGCTGGCCCGCCTCGGCCGTCTCCACCACCCGGCCCGCGTACATCACGTTGACCCGGTTGGCGTGCCCGGCGATCACGCCCATGTCGTGGGTGATCAGCAGCATCGCCATGCCCAGCCGATCCTTCAGGTCCTTGAGCAGCGCGAGGATCTGCGCCTGGATGGTGACGTCGAGAGCCGTCGTCGGCTCGTCCGCGATGAGCAGTTTGGGCTCGCAGGCCAGCGCCATGGCGATCATCACGCGCTGCCGCAGGCCACCGGACAGCTGGTGCGGGTAGTCGCCGAGCCGCTCCTTCGGCCTGGGCAGGCCGACCAGGTTCAGTACCTCGACGGCCCGGTCAAGCGCTTCCGCCTTGGATACGCCGCGGTGCAGCCGTACCGGCTCGGCGACCTGGTAGCCGATCGTCTTGGTCGGGTCAAGCGAGGTAAGCGGGTCCTGGAAGATCATCGACACTTCGTTGCCGCGGATCCGGCGCAGTTCGTCGTCCTTGAGCCCGACAAGCTCGCGGCCGGCCAGCTTGACCGAGCCGCCGACGATGGACCCGCCCGGCGGTAGCAGGCCCATGATGGACAGGCCGGTCATCGACTTGCCGCAGCCGGATTCACCCACGATGCCGAGGGTCTCTCCCGCATCGACGGTCATGTCGACGTTGCCGACCGCCTGCACCACCGAGCTGGTGAGCTTGATGTGGGTAGACAGGTCCTGTATCTCGAGGACGGGGGCCATTGGGGTGGAATACCTCTCGTGTTCGGCTCTTAGGACGTTATTGGCTAGCGGCGTCTCAGCCGTACATCCAGCGAATCACGGAGCGCATCACCGACCAGGTTGCAGGCCATGACGACCAGCACAATACAAATGCCAACCGGGTAGATCTGCCACCAGTACCCGTCCTGCAGGTACCCGACGCCGTTGGACAGCAGGTCGCCCCAGTCCTGATGCGGCCAGTGCAGGCCGAAGCCGAGGAAACCGAGCGAGGCGATGATCAGGATCGCGTCCGCGACCTGGAAGGTGACGTTGACGATGACCACGCCGAACGCGTTCGGGAGCAGGTGGCGGCGGATAAGCCGCCACTGGCTGGAGCCGGCGACGCGCGCGGCGGAGACGAAGTCCCGCTCCCGCAGCGAGAGCACCTCACCGCGGATCAGCCGGGCCGGCACCAGCCAGCTGAAGCCCCCGATGATCAGCGACAGCGACAGGACCGAGGCGCCGTACCTGACGGCGACGATCAGCACGATGAACAGACCGGGAATGGACAGGAAGACATCCACCACCCGCATCATCGAGGCGTCCACGAGCCCGCCTAGCAGCCCCGAGATAGCTCCGAACAGCGCGCCGATGACGATCGCGATCGTGGCCGCGAAGAACCCGACCTCGAGCGCCGCCTGCCCGCCGTTCATGATGAGAGCCAACTCGTCGTACCCCTGGTTGCTGGTGCCCAGCGGGTGGCCGGCGCCGGGCGGGAGGTTGGTGGAGACCAGGTCTGAGTTGAGGTAGTTGCCGTGGTAGATCAGCGGTCCGGCGAAACTGAACAGCACGAAGAACACCAGGATCGCCAGGCCGGTGACGGCCAGCCGGTTCTGCGCGAACTCCCGCAGGGCCAGCCGCCAGCCGCTTTGGACCGGCCCGACCTCGCCGCCCTCGGGAGCGCGGGTCACGTCCAGCGGGGGAAGTGATCCCGCCTTGGTTGCCATGTCGGCCTCCTGTCGTTATCGCCTGACCGGTCAGGCCAGCCGGATGCGGGGATCGGCTATGGTCAGCGCGATGTCAGCGATGAGGTTCCCGATGACGGTGAGCACCGCGCCAATGAGGGTGTAGGCGAGGAGTACGTTGTAGTCGACATTCTGCAGGGCGTTATAGAACAGCAGCCCGAGGCCGTCGAAGTTGAACAGGGTCTCGGTGATCAGGTTCCCGGCCAGCAGCAACGGGATCGACAGCCCGATCAGCGTGATCATGGGCAGGCAGGCGTTGCGCAGCAGGTGCCGCGTCAGCACCAGTCGTTCCGGCAGTCCCTTGGCCCGTGCCACCTTGATGTAGTCCTGGGCCAGCACGTCCATGGCCGTGGAGCGCATGTACCGGGAGAACGAGGCGATCGTGAGCAGCGTCAGCGTCAAGACGGGCAGGAACATGTCATGCCAGTCCCCCACTATCGCGAATATCGAGTTCGACTGGCTCGCCTCGTAGCCGAACACGTGCAGGTTCAGCGAGAACACCTGGATGAGGATCAGCCCGAGGAAGAAGAC
Organism: uncultured Actinomycetes bacterium; assembly: GCA_963769715.1. Taxonomy (GTDB): domain Bacteria; phylum Actinomycetota; class Actinomycetes; order Streptosporangiales; family Streptosporangiaceae; genus Palsa-504. The sequence goes on along the minus strand of CAVYNE010000028.1, from coordinate 358,758 downwards.
CGGCATCGCGTAGACGATGAACGCGAGGCTGGTCACCGTGTAGTCGCCGATGGTGTTGCGGCGGATCGCCTGGTAGACGCCGAGCGGGATGGCGATCACCACCGACAGCACGAGCGTTACGCCGGTCAGGTAAACACTGCGCGCCCACCGCTCCCGGAACAGCGCGTCGACAGGCTGGTTGAGCTTGTAGGAGTAGCCGAGATCGCCCTTGAGCAGGTTGCCCATGTAGTGCAGGTACTGCACGAACCACGGGTCGTTGAACCCGTTCTGCTGGTTGAATGCGGCGATCGTGACCCTGTTCGCCCTGGGACCCAGCACGTCGATGGCCGGTGAGGGGTAGATCGCGTGCAGCAACACGAAGATGAAGATGGACACGCCGAGCACGACCACCACGGCCGTCCCTAGCCGACGCGCGATATATGCGACCAACGCTCAGATCTCCCTCCGCGGCTCTACCTTCCGCACTGGCGCCCCGGTCACCGGCATATCACCGGTGACCGGGGCGGTCCAGTCCCTTAGATCCTGATTACTTGGTGAAGAACATGTACTCCGTGTTCCAGGAGGCCTGGGTCAGGGCCTCGAACGACTGCGGAGTGCCGGACAGGGTCTTCGTCCAGACCAGGATCGCGGACGTGCCGAACGCGCTGTCCGGGTTCGGCTGGAACAGGCCCGGCTGCTGGGTGGTGAGGTACGCCGCCTCAGACGTGACCGCGCTCGCATTCGGGCTGTTGATCGACGCGGTGATGAGGGTGTCGGCCTGCGGGTCCGCGTAGCCGCCCAGGTTGCTCGACCCCTGGGAGTTGAACACGCCGAACGTGGTCGGGTAGGTCGAGTTCGTGAACCCGCCGAAGTCCTGCATGGCCCACTTGCTGATCGTCTTGGGCGACGACGGGTCGTTGTAGTTGGCGATCATGTAGTTGAAGTTGCTTGACGACAGGTTCATCGTGATGCCGACCTTCCTCGCCTGCGAGGCGAGGTCCTGCACCTGCTCGCCGATGACCGCTGGAGAGGTGTTGTAGATGACGTTAAATTCCAGCTTCGTGCCCGCCGGGATGCCGGCCCCGCACTCACCCGGACCGGTGCCCGCCTTGGCGCAGGTGTCCGTGCCGTTGGGAACGACGTTCCATCCGTTGTCCTTCAGCAGGGTCTCCGCCGTAGTGGGGTTGAACGGGTACGGGTTCGTCATGGCGTTCGACGGAGTGAACGGGCTCTGCGGGATCGACGGGACCGGGCCGAAGGCCTGGCCGCCGGCCCCGTTGAAGAAGGCCTTGATGTATCCCACCTGGTCCTCGAGATGCGCCATGGCCTGCCGGACGTACAGCTGAGCGATGATGTTGTTGAAGTCCCCGGTGGGGTCCTTGAAGTTGTACGCCACGTAGGACCAGCCGAAGTCGGAGTAACCGAACTGGTTATAGGTCCCGGTCAGGCTGGACATCTGCGGAATGTCGCCTAGCGGCACGTAGCCGAGGTCGACCTTGCCGGCCTTGACCGCGTTGAGCTCGGCCGTGTCGGAGGTGAAGGGCACCGCCGACAGGACCGACACCTTGGTCGCGTGCGGTCCGCCGTAGGTGGTGTTCGGCGTCATCGTGAAGCCGCCGCTCGTGCTGTCGAAGGAGGTCAGCTTGTACGGCCCGTTAACGACCTGCCAGAGCGGGTTGCTCGCGTAGGTGGACAGCGACTTGGACTGCGCCGACAGGAAGCTGTAGATAGCCGCGGCGTTGGCCGGCTTGGTGAAGTCCAGGATCGGGCCGCTGGCGGAGGACTTGGCCCACGCGTGCGACGGCATCGGCTGGATCGCGCCTAGCTGGTCCTGCCAGAACCAGGTCGGGTTCACGGCCTTGGTGAGGTTCATCTGGACGGTGCTCGAGTCCGGCGCGCTGATGCTCGCGACCTGGTCCGGGACGCCGAGACCCGGCGTGTAGTACGCCCAGTTGGCGGGGCTGGCCTTGATCGCGGCCTTCATCTCATACCACCAGAACAGCACGTCCTTGGAGGTGATCGGCTGCCCGTCGGACCACTTGTAGTTGGACTTCAGCGTGAAGGTGACCGTCTTGTTGCCATTAGTCCAGGTGGGGTCGTTGGCCAGCGACATGGCCGGCGTTTCCTTCGGCGCCACGCCGTTGACCAGCCAGTACAGCGGCCGCCACATCTGGTAGTCGAACATCGGCACCGTGTACACGGAGTTGGCGGCACCCGTGACGATCGGCAGGATCCAGGTCGGGGCCGAGTTCGGCGGCTCCGCCATCGTGATCGTGCCGGCGGTCTGCGTGCCCGTGGCCATGGCCGGCACGTTGCCGTACTGCCCCTGCAGGCCGATGCTGCCGGAGCCCGTATTGGTCGAGCCGCCGCCAGGGCTGCTGCTGCTGCTGTTGCTGCTGCAGGCGGCGAGCGCGGTGATGCTCGCCACCGCAAGGGCAAGCGCACCGATGCTCTTTTTCCCGAACGTATTCATCGCCCCTCCCTCGTTGCGCGGTTGGCGCCTGTAATCCGTCCTGGGGTCATCAGATTGTCGCCCTTCTCTCGCTGTTGGCCGGTGATCCGCTCCGCACCGTCGCGGGGCACTGGGTCGCAGTATCCCCCAACCCGATTACGGCCCGTCTCCCCGGCACATCCGGGCCGGCTCGTGACGAGCCGACCGGTGAGCTACCGGTGTTATGAGTTAGCGGAAGCGTAAGTTCCATCGTGCATCGATCTCTCGCCGAAAACGTCACAACTTGCCATCAATCCCTTGACGGCAGCGTCTCTTCATGTCACGGCTGGCATCCGGATATTTCCGGATCTACTCTCTTCGGTTAACACTCACATCGATGATCCCACTGGTCCTGTGACCGTGAAGGCTTGCCGTCGGCCAGCCGTCTTGCCGCAGAATCTCCGCCCGCAAGGGCATGGACACCAAGAATATTGGATCAAGTTCCTCGTGCTACCCGGCACCACCAGTACCATGCCCGGCACGGGCGACTACTAAGCGTAACACCTAGCGTTATGTATACGATTCATTACCCTGCGCAGTCGCGCAGGCCTGGAATTGACGGCCGGCCCGCACGTGTTGCCTGCTGAAATACCAGCCCTTCGCGGCGGGTCAATCAATAGCTGTGAATAACAAATTGGCCATCAATGCATAACGCATCGAAAACAACGGCCTGGGTTTAGGGGTCGGCCACGGTCGGGTCACCTGAAGATGCGGGATGGCGCAGGGTTTGGGGCCGGATCACCTGAAGATGACGGTGCGGCGGCCATGGAGCAGGACGCGGTGCTCGGCATGCCAGCGGACGGCCCGGGCGAGCGCGACCCGCTCGGCGTCGCGGCCGATGGCGGCGAGGTCGTCCGGGCTGCTCGAATGGTCGACCCGGGCGACCTCCTGCTCGATGATCGGGCCCTCGTCCAGGTCGGCCGTCACGTAGTGGGCGGTCGCGCCGATCAGCTTCACGCCGTGCGCATGGGCCTGGTGATAGGGACGCGCCCCTTTGAAACTCGGCAGGAACGAGTGGTGGATGTTGATGATGCGCCCCGTCATCTTGGCGCAGAGCTCGGGCGACAGGATGCGCATGTAGCGGGCCAGCACGACCAAGTCGATGCCCAGTTCGCTGACCAGGTCGAGCAGGCGCCCCTCGGACCGCTGCGCGGCCAGCGGGTCGGCCGGGTCAGTGCTAGCCAGGCCAGGGCCGGCACGTGCTCGAACGGGACGCCGTGCGCCGCCGCGAGCGGCGCCAGGTCGGGATGGTTGCCGACCACTAGCGGGACGTCGATGCGCAGCGACTCGGCCGCGCGCCGGTACAGCAGGTCGTTCAGGCAGTGCCCGGCCTTGGACACCATGATCAGCACGCGCGGCTGGACGGCGGTGTCGTGCAGTTCCCACTCCATGCCGAACTCGGTCGCCACCGGGCTGAAGCCGCCGTACAAGGAGTCATAGGTGGCGGACGCGCCCGGCACCGTCTCGGTGTGCACTCGCATGAAGAACCGCCCGGACCCACCAACGATCCGGTCCCCGAACTGCTGGCTGTCGAGCACGTTGCAGCCGGCCTGGTGCAGGTAGGCCGCGACCGCGTGCACGATCCCGACCCGGTCCGGGCAGGAGAGGGTGAGGACGAACTCGGCCATCAGGCCCCCACCGCGTGCACGCCGCCGTCGACATGGACGATCTCGCCGGTGGTCGCGGGGAACCAGTCAGAGAGCAGTGCCACGCAGGCCCGCGCGGTCGGCTCCGGGTCGTTGATGTCCCAGCCGAGCGGCGCCCGGGTCCCCCACACATCCTCGAACCGGTCGAACCCTGGGATGGACTTCGCAGCCATGGTGCGCAGCGGCCCGGCCGCCACCAGGTTGACCCGAATCCGCTTCTCCCCCAGGTCACGGGCCAGGTACCGAGCGCAGGACTCCAGGCCGGCCTTGGCCACTCCCATCCAGTCGTAGCCCGGCCAGGCCACGCTCGCGTCGAAGTCGAGCCCCACCACGGACCCGCCGCCGCCCATCAGCGGCAGCGCCGCCATCGTGATCGCCTTCAGCGAGTACGCGGAGACCTGAAGCGCGGTCGCCACGTCGGGCCACTTGGTGTGCAGGAAGTTCCCGCCGAGCGCCTCTTCCGGGTTCGCGTACGCGATCGCGTGCAGCACGCCGTCCAGGCCGTCGACGTGCTCGGAGACGCGGCTGGCCAGCGAGGCAAGGTGATCGTCGCTGGTCACGTCGAGTTCGAGCACCGGCGGCGGCGAGGGCAGCCGCCGGGCGATCCGCTCCACCAGGCTCAGCCGCCCGAAACCGGTCAGCACCACAGTCGCGCCTTCGGCCTGCGCGACCCGCGCGACGTGAAACGCGATAGAGGCGTCCGTGATGACCCCGGTGACCAGGATCCGCTTGCCCGCCAGGATTCCCATCACAGCCTCACTCCCGTGATATCCAGCACAACTCACACCCTGCCCGGTAGGACCCCGTTAACTAAATGGCCGACCGCGCGAAGCTTGCCCGTCACGGCTTGTGGGTTCCCCACAACTACCGCTCAGTGGCCCATCCCGAGGCCGCCGTCGACCGGGATGACGGCACCGGTGATGTAGCCGGCGTCCGGGCCGGCCAGGAACGCGACCGCCGCGGCCACCTCGGCCGCCACAGCGTACCGGCCGAGGGGGACGGCGGCCTTGATCCCGGCTTTTCTCTCCTCCGACAGGTTCGCCGTCATGTCGCTGTCCACGAACCCGGGCGCGACGACGTTAGAGGTGATGCCACGCGACCCGAGCTCGCGCGCCAGCGATCGGGCCAGCCCGACCAGCCCGGCCTTGGAGGAAGCGTAGTTGGCCTGGCCGGCCGAGCCGTACATGCCAACCACGGAGGAGATGAAGATGAGGCGCCCGCGGCGCATCTTCATCATGCCGCGCACCGCCCGCTTGGCCACCCGGTACGCGCCGACCAGGTTGGTGTCGAGCACCTCGGCGAAGTCGTCCTCGCTCATCAGCGCGAGCAGCGTGTCACGGGTCACGCCCGCGTTGGCGACCAGCACCTCCACGGGCCCCTGGTCCGCTTCCACTGCCGTGAAGGCGGCGTCAACCGACGCCGGGTCGCGCACGTCGCAGCGGACCACCGCCAGCCCGTCCACCGGGTCGCCCGAACGGGAGGTGACGGTGACGCTATCGCCATCGGCCGCGAACCGTCGTGCGATGGCGAGCCCGATGCCACGGTTTCCGCCGGTCACAAGCACAGAACGCCCCATGCTCGCCTCTTTTCTGTGCCTTTGCCCTGCCGCTATTCTGGGCCACCTGAGGGTACCGCAGCAGCTTGGGGCCGGTGGGATAGACTCACGGCGCGTGAACGATCTTCAGTCCAGGATCGACCCGGACTTCACCGCCTTGCCGTTGCGGGAACTGGCGGACGCGGCGCTCACGCAGGCCAAAAGCCTCGGCGCTCAGCACGCCGACTTCCGCGCCGAACGCATCAGGGGCCAGCAGGTCGGCCTGTCGGACGGGAACCCGCAGACGCTGTTCGACGCCGACGACAGCGGGCTCGCGGTCCGGGTGATCGTGGACGGGACGTGGGGCTTCGCCTCGGCCGTCGACCTCACCGCGGACGCCGCGGCCCAGGCGGCGCGGCAGGCCGTCGAGGTCGCCCGGGTGGCCGCCGCGGTGAACACCGAGCCGATCGAGCTGGCCCCCGAACCCGCCTACGGCGAGGTGAGCTGGGTGTCGGCCTACGACGTCGACCCGTTCACGGTCAGCGTCGCGGACAAGGTGGCGCTGCTGACGCAGTGGAGCCACGAGCTGCTCGCGCAGCCCGCCGTCAGTCATGTGGACGCCTCGCTGCGGCAGGTCAGGGAGTGCAAGTTCTACTCCGACGGCGCGACCACGGCCACCCAGCAGCGGGTCCGGCTGCACCCGCAGGTCACCGCGGTCGCGATTTCCGACGACGGCCGGTTCGACACGATGCGGACGCTGAACCCGCCGGCCGGCCGGGGCTATGAGTTCCTCACCGGCCGCAGCTGGGACTTCGCCGCCGAGCTGGCCGAGCTGCCCGACCTGCTCGCAGCCAAGATGGCGGCCCCCTCGGTCGAGCCCGGCCACTACGACCTCGTCATCGACCCGTCCAACCTCTGGCTCACCATCCACGAGTCGATCGGGCACGCCACCGAGCTCGACCGGGCGCTGGGCTACGAGGCCGCTTACGCCGGCACGTCGTTCGCCACCCCGGACAAGCTCGGCCGCCTGCAGTACGGATCGGGTGTCATGCACGTCACCGGCGACCGCACGGCCGAGCACGGCCTGTCCACTATCGGCTACGACGATGAGGGCGTGGCTGGGCAGTCCTGGGACCTGATCCGGGATGGCGTCCTGGTTGGCTACCAGCTCGACCGGCGGATGGCCATGCTCAAGGGCTTCGGGCGGTCCAACGGCTGCGCCTTCTCCGACGGGCCTGGCCACATGCCGCTGCAGCGGATGGCGAACGTGTCATTGCAGCCGGCGCCCGGCGGCCCCTCCACCGCGGACCTCATCGCCGGGGTGGAACGCGGTATCTACATCCTGGGCGACAAGAGCTGGTCGATCGATATGCAGCGGTACAACTTCCAGTTCACCGGCCAGCGGTTCTTCAAGATCGAGAACGGGCGGCTGACCGGGCAACTACGCGACGTGGCCTACCAAGCCACCACGACCGACTTCTGGGGCTCGATGGAGGCCGTCGGCGGCTCGCAGACCTACGTGCTCGGCGGCGCGTTCAACTGCGGCAAGGGCCAGCCCGGGCAGGTCGCCCCGGTCAGCCACGGCTGCCCGGCGGCCCTGATGCGCGGCATCCGGATACTCAACACCGCGGAAGAGGGAGCCTCATGAGCACCACCATCGGGATCTCCCCCGCGGAAACCGTCGAGCGCGCCCTGGCCGCGGCGCGGTCCGACGACTGCGTCGTGATCGCCGAGGAGACCTCGGCCGCCAACCTGCGCTGGGCGGGCAATACGCTCACCACCAACGGCGTGTCACGCTCCCGCCAGCTCACGGTCATCGCCATCGACCGGCGCGGTGACGGCGCCGCGGCCGGCGTCGTGTCCCGAGCCGGCGTCCGGCCCGACCAGGTCGAGGACGTGGTTCGTGAGGCGGAGCACGCGGCCGCCGAGGCCGCCCCCGCCGAGGACGCGGAAGAGCTTTTCGGGGCGGGACAGCCGGGCTCGTTCGGGGGAAATGAGGGAACCGGGCGGGACCAGCCCGGATCCTCCGGTAGAGAAAAGACCAGCGAACCCGGCTGGGACTCGTCGCCTAGCTACACCGAAATCGGCACCCTGCGCGACTTCGCGGCCACGCTCGGGCAGACGCTACGCGTCGCCGGGGCGGCCGACCGAAAGCTGTACGGGTTCGCTGAGCACGAGCTGACCAGCACGTTCCTTGGTACCTCGGCCGGGCTGCGGCGGCGGCACGACCAGCCGACCGGGCGGGTGGAGCTGAACGCCAAGTCCGCCGACATGGCGCGCTCGGCCTGGACGGGCGTGGCGACCCGCGACTTCACCGACGTGGACATCGCGGGGCTGGACGCGGGGCTGGCCGAGCGCCTGGACTGGGCCAAGCGCACCATCTCGCTGCCCGCCGGACGGTACGAGACGCTGCTGCCGCCCACCGCGGTGTCCGACCTGCTCATCTACATGTACTGGTCGGCCGGGGCGAAGGAAGCGGCGGAAGGGCGGACGGTGTTCAGCAAGCCCGGCGGCGGAACGCGGATCGGCGAGCGGCTATCGCCTGTGCCCGTGACGCTTTCCAGTGACCCGCGGGCGACCAGGCTGGCCAGCGCGCCGTTCGTGATCGCGCACGCGTCCGGGCCTAACTCCTCGGTGTTCGACAACGGCCTCCCGCTGGACGCCACCTCGTGGATCCGCGATGGGTCGCTGGCGGCCCTGGTCTCCTCGCGGCATTCGGCCGCGGTGGCCGGGGTGCCGGTCGCTCCCGCCATCGGCAACCTGACCTTCGCCACCTCCGCCGCCGGGGGGCCGACGCTGGAGCAGATGATCGCCTCGACCGGGCGCGGGTTGCTGCTCACCTGCCTGTGGTACATCCGCGAGGTCGACCCGCAGACCCTGCTGCTCACCGGGCTCACCCGGGACGGGGTCTACCTAGTGGAGAACGGCGAGGTGGTGGGCGCGGTGAACAACTTCAGGTTCAACGAATCGCCGGTCGGCATGCTCGGACGCCTGCTCGAGGTGGGCACCACGGTGCCGACCCTGCCTCGCGAGTGGGGCGACTACTTCAACCGGGCCGCGATGCCACCGGTGCGGGTGGACGGCTTCAACATGTCCTCGGTGAGCCAGGCCAGCTGAATCCCCCGGACGGGGGAAGCCCGTTTTGGCGTCTAGGCGTACCGTGGGAAACGTGAGGATGAGCCATTCGAGCCGGCGTCCGTCGGTCCACATGGTGACGCAGGCACGCCGGTCGCTGTCGGACGACATCGCCTACCGGCAGCGCAGGTACCTGCTGATGATGGGCATCCGCGCGCTGTGCTTCGTAATAGCCGTGGTCCTGTTCATGAATCACTTCGGCTGGCTCGTCGCGATACCGGCGATCGGCGCCATCTTCATTCCGTATTTCGCCGTCGTGTTCGCCAACGGCGGCCGGGAGCCGGACAACACCCGCGGCTTCATGGAGTACCGGCCGAACCTGCCCGCCACCCGGGACCCCAGCGGGCCCTCAGAAGCGAACGGGGGAAACGGTCACCGCCCAGTCGGGCCAGGCCCGGGCGATAACTAATCTGGCCAGATAGGGCCTGCTCAGGCTCGTCCCGAGATCTGGTTGTAATTGGGTCTTGACACACAGGGGGGTGTTTCCGTGTACGATTCATATCGATGCTCTGGTCCCCCGTCGGAGCATCACTGCCGGCGTTCCGGGCCCCCGTCGGAACGCCGATGATCGCGACGCCGGGTGGTTTGCCCCCGTAGCCACCCGGCGTCGCCCATACTCGTCGCCTTCTGGGCGGCTTCGCTCGGGCTCGCAGTGCTTTTCCGGGGGGACGACCCCCCCGGACCCCCCGCGTGGCCCTGCCACAGTAGATGGTGCTCGCCGTGGGCCCAGTTCTGCTGGGTCTGTGGGGCTGCTTCTCCCTGGGGCTGGTGGCGGGGGCAATTGGTAAAGTTTCTTCACTGAGCGGTGGGGACGCGGGCTGGCGCCGGGCAACGGGGATTGTCGTTACGTTTCGTTATAGTGAAGAGCAAACTGCGGAATGATCAGCAGCTGCTTACTAATTAATGGCCTGAATGCGGCGTTGTATGCAATGTGATGGCGGTTATTCGGTCTTACGGAACTCGGCTATGGCTATGCCGAGCATGGCCAGGCCCATCGCCGCGACCATGGCCAGCGATAGTCCTACTGGGACGACCCAGCCACCCCAGGTGACGCCGGGGCTAAGCGCGTTCAGCGCCAGCGGGCTGACGGCCAGGTGACTGAACACCGCGTGCCGCATCGGGGCGACGATGTAGGTGAGCGGGTCGATCCGGGTCAGCACGGTCAGCCAGGCCGGCAGCCCGTTCAGCGGGTACAGCGCTCCGGACAGGAAGAACAGCGGCAGCACGAACAGCTGGGTGAGCGCCATGAACGCCTGGATCTGCTTGATCCGCGCGGCCATCATCACGCCGAACGCAGTCAGCGTAAACGACAGCAGCAGCAACTCCCCCACCAGGGTGAGCAGCAGCACCGGGTCGTACGGGACGTGGGCCACCCCGGCCAGGGCCAGGAAGATGAGGCCCTGGAAGGTGGCCACGGTCGCGCCGCCCAGGCATTTGCCGATCACGATGGCCCACCGCCGCACCGGCGCGACCAGCATCTCGCGCAGGAACCCGAACTCCCGGTCCCACACGATCGAGGCGGCCGAGAAGATCGCCGTGAACAAGACGGACATGGCCAGCACGCCCGGGTAGATGAACGTCCTGAAGTCCACCCCGACGGGCAGGCCACGGCCGGCCAGCCGGGACAGCCCGGTGCCGAGCACGAACAGGAAGAGCACCGGCTGGACCAGGGACGTGATCGCCCGCAGCCGGTCGGTGCGGAACCTGATCAGCTCGCGGCGCCAGACGATGCTGACCGCGCGAAGGTCGGCGCGGATGCTGCGCTCGGGGACCGCGACCCTGATGAGCTCGGTAAGGTCCCGCTCTTCGGCCTCAACAGCGTCCCGGCTGGTCGTATCTTGCGCTGCCATCGTTACCTCGCTACCTCCGGCCGAACCGGGTCGCGATCCGGCGGTTGCGGTCGCCGATCGAAGCCTCGGCGTCGCGGATCGTCTTACCGGTATAGGACATAAACACGTCGTCGAGGGAGGGCCGGGACACGCTCACCGACTGGATGGCCACCGGCAGACGCGCAAACAGCTGGGGCACGAAGTGCTCGCCCGACTCCACCGAGAACGTCACCAGGCCCTCGTGGAGGCCTGCGTCGATCCCGAACACCTCGGCCAGCGCCCGGATGGCGGCCTGGTCATCCGCGGTGCTGATCTGGACGCGATCCTTGCCGACCGAGGCCTTCAGCGCCTCCGGGGTGTCGATCGCCACGATGGTTCCGTGGTCGATGATGGCGATCCGGTCGCAGTTCTCCGCTTCGTCCATGTAGTGCGTGGTCAGGAAGATCGTGATGTCCTCGCGCTTTTTAAGCTCGTTGATGTAGTCCCAGATGGAGACCCGGGTCTGCGGGTCGAGCCCCACCGTCGGCTCGTCGAGAAACAGCACCCGCGGCGCGTGCAGCAGGCCGCGCGCGATCTCCAGCCGGCGCTGCATGCCGCCGGAGTAGGTGGAGACCACGCTGCCCCGCCGGTCCCACAGCCCGACCATCTCGAGCACCTGGCGCAGCCGCGGCCCGAAGGCCGCCTTGGGCACGCCGTATAGGTCGGCGTGGAAGCGCAGGTTCTGCTCCCCGGTCAGGTAGTTATCCAGGGTGGTGTCCTGGAACACCAGGCCGATGTTGCGGCGCACGGTGTCCCGTTCCCGCACCACGTCATGACCGGCGACCCTGGCGGTACCCGAGGTCGGGTCCGCCAGGGTGCACAGGATCTTGATCGTGGTGGATTTACCCGCCCCGTTCGGGCCGAGGAAGCCGAAGGTCTCTCCGGCGGCTACCTCGAAGTCGATGCCGCGGACGGCATCGATCTCGCCGTACCTCTTGGTCAGCTCGCTGACCGAGATAGCCGGAGTCACCCTTGCGTGTCCTCCCCCGCTTCCTCGCCGTCTGCCGCGAGGATACGGTACAGCGCCCGCCGGGTGTCAGCGAGGATCTTGCCGGCCTGGGCCACCTGGGCCGCAGAGCCGGCCTGCGCGACCTGCGTCACGGCCACGATGACCTGCTTGATCGTGTTCCGCAGCTGGACCTCAGTGTCGTCGACGCTACCGGTCACGGCGTCCCAGGACGCCCGCAGCTCGTCGGCGTGCGCTTCGACGTACGCCCGGCCTTCCTCGGTCAGCGTGTACATCCGGCGCCGGTCTTCCCCGGCGGCTTCCGCCCTGATCAGGGCCTCGTCCTCGAGCTGCTGCAGCGCCGGGTACACCGACCCCGCACTCGGCCGCCAGACGCCCTCGGTGCGCGCGCCGATCTCCTGGATGATCTGGTAGCCGTTCCACGGCTGCCCCTCGGCCAGCAGGTCGAGGATCGCGGCCCGGACGTCACCGCGCCGGACTCGCGGCCCGCGGCCGCCGAACCTCGGCGGCCCGAACGGCCCGCCGCGCATCCCGAACTCAAACCCCGGTCCGCCCCAGGGCGGAGGCCCGCCGCGCATGCGGCCGCGACCTCGGTGGCCACCACGGCGTTCCCGCGGGTCTTGGGGTTCTCCCCATGCTTCGCTATGCATTGCTTTACTCCTTAAGACTCTCTAGATCGCTTCTCGATCTTTGTCGTTAGCTCAACGATATATCGATGACAACCTGATGGCAAGCCCGAAGTTCAAGATCTTTCTCCGAACGGTCCGCAGTGCGAGCCCCGAGCCCGCTACCCACGATCTTTGAGAAGCGGCCCCACGAGCCAGGAGAGTGCGCTACGGGTGAACCGGGAGGGTGTACTCGCGGCGGATGCTGTTGCCGAGGCGGGAGATGTCCGCGCCGTAGACGTGCATGGAGATGGCCACGGTGTCACCTGTGTTGCGGACCCGGTGGATGTCGCCGGGGGGTGCGAAGCCGTTCACGGCCCCGGCCGGGTTCACATTGCGCGCGGCGAGCCTGAGCGTGCGCCCGCCGTCGGCTAGCGCGAAGATCTCCTCGTACTCGCGCCCATGCAGGACGCCCGTGACGCACCAGGCCACGTGGTCGTGAATTATCGTTTGCTGGCCGGGCAGCCAGACCATAGCCGACACCGAGAACGCGCCGTCGGGCTCGGCGTACAGCAGGTGGCTCTGATAACCCGCCGGGTCTCCGTGCCGCAGCGACGCGGGGAGAATGGCCGCCGGGTCGGGCAGGTCGGCGCGCAGCGCGCCGGCTACGCAGTCGGCGGTCTGCTGCCAGTCGAGGCCGCGGCGGATTTCGGCGCGGATCGCATGCACGAGGCGGTCCGGACACGTCCCGGCGACCGCGTGGCTGCTAGCTGTGCTGGTCAGCGACATGGCACCTCCCTTAGCCTCGATCCACCGGCCGGGTTTGGATGGTGGCTGGACGGAATCAGCGGCCGGATGATCTGACCTTGGCATTGAATAGGGCGTGGGTTTTCTGCCGCTTGCCTGTTCTGCGGCTTGTCCGGGGTTCCTGGCTCGGGGTCGGGGTTCGGGCGGGCCGCTGGGCCGTAGGGGTGCGGTGACCGGGTCCGGGCTGGTCAGGCCGCCGGGGCGGGCGGCCCGCAGGCGGCGAACAGGGTTAGCCACTGGTGCTCGCGGTGCCAGCCTTCGGGCAGGTGCAGCGTGATGTGGCCGCGGCCGGACCGGGCGGTGCGGGCGGCGACGTTGATCAGGTCGCGGCGCAGCGTGGCGCCGCGGGCCTTGGCATACGCCAGGCTGGCCAGGGCGCCGGCGGCGCGCAGCAGGTTGTGCGCGATGGCAGCGCAGGCCGTCCAGGCCGCATTGGCGGCGAACGAGCCCGATGGCATGTGCGCGAGCGGCCCGTCGGTGACGTCGGCGAAGACCTGTTCCACGATCGCGTGGTCACGGTGCTGCCCCTCGGCCTGGATCAGCTCGAACGGGGAATCAGAGAACACCGCGTGGTAGCGCCACAGGGGGAACAGCTCGTCCTGGCCCGCGGCGGCCTGCTTGTTCAGGTCGCGGACCCGGCGGACGATCAGCCTCGCGGTGACCGCCTGCCCCTTCTTCGAGGTGAACGCTGTGTAGCGTACTTCGGCGACCTCGGCGTCGGAGATCCAGGCGCGCAGCTGGTCGTCCCAGATCGCCCGGGGATACTTGATGGCCGTCCAGGCGTCCTCGGGGATGGCCGCGATCGCGGCCTTGACCTTGGGATCCACCGGGACCGTGACGGAGAACCGCGCGCCCGCGCGGCGGATCGCGGCGATCACCTTCGCGGCGTAATACGCCGAGTCCATCCGGACCACGATCAGCCCGGTGCACCCGGCTTCCCGCGCGGTGGTGATGGCTTCGGCGGCGAAGCTGGCCGCGCCGCGGGCGGAGGCGGCGTTCCCGCCGCGCAGCCGGGTGGCGGCGATCACCGGCGCCGACAGCGGCGTGCTGATCACCGCCGCCAGCGCGTTCAGGCCGCGTACCAGCAGGCTCTTGCCCTGGATCTTGGTGTGCCCGAACCGGGCGCCCTGCTTCTTATGCCCGTAGACCCGTTTTTGCATCGAGTCGATGTCCACGAAGGCCAGCACGTCCTTGCCGGGCAGCAGCGGCGCCCGGGCGGCCAGTTCCGAGATCCAAGGCTAGCGACCACCCGCCCATCGACACCAATGCCAATCGATGCGTTAATGCATGGACAATATTGATCAATGTTGCCGACATGCGGGTATCAGCGCGAGCGCCTGCCGTTAGCGCAGGGGACGGCAGAAGGCGCGGATCTCGCTGATGAGCAGGTCCGGGACTTCCATGGCGGCGAAATGGCCGCCTCGGTCGCCGCCGGTGCAGCGGATCACCGGGGCTGACCGGCGACGGGCCGGTTAGTCCGTAAGGGGCCGGTTAGTCCGTAAGGGGCCGGTTAGTCCGTGACGGCGGAGTAGGCGACCACGCCACGGCGCATCGCATCGATGGCGGCGCGGGCGGTCGCGGCCAGGCCAGGTGACGCGGGGGCGGCTGAGGTGCCGGGGGCGGCACCGGGCGGAGGGACGGAGGCCGGAAGGGCAGGGGCGACGTCGGCGGGAGGGGCGGAGGCAGGAGGAGCGGGGGTAGCGGAGGCGATCTGGTCCAGCAGGTCGATCAGCTGCTTGACGGAGCGGACGAAGTCGCCGGGGGTGAGGTCGGGCGATTCGTCGAGGACGGTTTCCAGGCGCGCTCCGCGGGCCCAGCGGAAGGCGGCCCAGGCGAAGCCGAGGTCGGGCTCGCGCAGGAACGACAGCTCGTTGTCCTTCTCCAGCTGGTCAAGCTCCCCCCAGGTGCGGACCGTGGCGGCGAGCGCCTCGGGGACCCGGCCCTTAGGCAGCCGGGGTGGCTGGGCGTCGTCGGCCTGGCGCGACTCGAAGGACAGGGCGGACACGCAGGCGGCGAGTTCGGCCGGGGACAGGGCGTCCCACAGGCCGCGGCGCAGGCACTCGGCGGCCAGCAGGTCCAGTTCGGTGTACAGGCGGCCCAGGCGCTGACCGGCCGGCGTGACGATGTCCCCGGCCAGGTAGCCCAGGCGCTCCAGGACACGGCACACCCGGTCGAAGGTGCGGGCGATCACGTGCGACCGGCCGGCTACCCGGCGCCCGAGCGCCTCGGTCTCGCGCGCCAGGCGCATATAGCGTTCGGCGTACCGGGCGTGCTTCTCGCGGTCCGGGCAGTCATGGCACGGATGGCGCCGGAGCCGCCGCCGCAGGTCCGCGATGTCGCCGCCGACGGCGTCGCCGTCGGCAGCGCCCCCCGTTGGGGGGCCAAGGGGGGTACGGGAGGATGGTTTCCCCGGTGATCGAGGGGGTCTTGGGGGGTCGCCCCCCCGGCTAGTAGAGTTGCGCATGGAGGCGGCGAGGTCCTTGCGGTGCTGCGGCGAGCGAGGGCTGAACGATCCGGGAATCCGTATCTTGGCGACCACCTCGGCCGGCACCGGGAAATCCGTCACCGCGAGCCGCTTGACCTGCCGTCCCTCGGTGAGCACGAGCGGACCAGGGCCGGAGAGCTCCGTGACGGCCAGGCCGTTGTCCGCGTGTCCGCCTGTCACGCGACGGTTGCCCGGCCGCCCGTGGCCGGCTGGGCCGGCGGACCGGCCGTTGCCGCCGCCGCGGGCCCCGCCCGGCAAGGCCTTGCGAGCAGCGTGCAGGCCGGGCTGGAGGACCACGGCGAGGCCGGCTCGCCGGCCGCCCGGCACCCGGATGATGTCACCGGGACGCAGCAGCGAGAGGGATCTGGCCGCTTCCGCCCGGCGAGAGCTCGCACGTGCCCGAGACAGATCCCCCTCTCGTTCGGACAAAGATCGTCTCATTTCCGCATACTCGGCGAAATCACCTTTATCGCAGGTCATCGCCGCGGCCAGCTCCGCCATGGCCTGGCGGTTCTTGCGGACCTGCCGGGTCAGCCCGACGACGCCGCGATCGGCCTGGAACTGCGCGAACGAGGACTCGAGCAAGGTGGACGCGCGGGCCCGTCCGGCCCAGCCAGTCAGGTTGACGGCCATGTTGTAGGAGGGACGGAAGCTCGAGTTGAGGGGGTAGGTCCGGGTGCTGGCCAGGCCGGCCACGGCACCAGGGTCCATGCCTGGCTGCCACAGCACGACCGCGTGGCCCTCGACGTCGATGCCGCGCCGCCCGGCGCGCCCGGTCAGCTGGGTGTACTCCCCCGCGGTCAGGTTCGCGTGGGTCTCGCCGTTCCACTTGTCCAGCTTCTCGATGACCACGGTCCTGGCCGGCATGTTGATGCCGAGGGCCAGCGTCTCGGTCGCGAACACCGCACGGACCAGGCCGGCCGCGAACAGTTCCTCGACCACTTCCTTGAATGCGGGCAGCATCCCCGCGTGGTGTGCAGCGATCCCGCGCCGTAGCCCGGCCAGCCATTCGCCGTATCCGAGGACGGTCAGGTCCTCCGGCGGGATGTCCGCGATGCGGCGCTCGGCGACCTGCTGGATCAGCTCGGCTTCTTCCGGCGTGGTCAGCCGCAGGCCCGCTATCAGGCACTGCTCGACCGCCGCGTTGCAGCCGGCCCGGCTGAAGATGAACGTGATCGCGGGCAGCAGCCCGCTGGCGTCCAGCCGCGAGATCACGTCGGGCCGGTAGGCCGACGCGAACCGGCGCGGCCGCCGCCCGCCGCGGCCGGGCCGGGCCGGGGCCTTGCGCTCGATCCAGGTGTCCCGCTGGGCCACCCGGAGCAGCTCGGGATTGACCCTGGTGTGCTCGTCGTCGGTGAACAGGTCGTACAGCCGGTTCCCGGCCAGCACGTGCTGCCACAGCGGCACCGGCCGGTGCTCGTCCACGATGACCGCCGTGCCGCCGCGGACCTGGTCCAGCCACTCGCCGAACTCCTCGGCGTTGCTCACCGTCGCGGACAGCGCCACCACCCGCACCGACTCGGGCAGGTGGATGATCACTTCCTCCCAGACCGCGCCGCGGGACCTGTCCGCCAGGTAGTGCACCTCGTCGAGCACGACGTAGCCGAGGCCGGACAGCGCCGCCGATCCGGTGTAGAGCATGTTGCGGAGCACCTCGGTGGTCATCACCACGACCGGCGCGTCGCCGTTGATGCTGTTGTCCCCGGTGAGCAGGCCCACCGTGCGGCTGTCGTAGCGGCGCACCAGGTCGGCGTACTTCTGGTTGGACAGGGCCTTGATCGGGGTCGTGTAGAAGCACTTGCGGCCCTGGGCCAGCGCCAGGTGCACGGCATACTCGCCGATCACCGTCTTGCCCGAGCCGGTGGGCGCGGCTACCAGCACGCCACTGCCCGCGCCGAGCGCACCGCAGGCCGCGACCTGGAAGCCGTCGAAGTCAAAATCGTACAGCGCGCGGAAGGAGGCAAGTTCTGGATCAGACTGCCGGTCGCGGAACGCGGCGTACCGGTCCGCCGGAGTGGTCATGGATTCCAGACTAGGCCCTCACCGAGGTCGTGGGACTCAGGCGTCAGTTGAGGCTGCTGTCGCGGGTCTCGGTGTCATCCAGGTCGATCGGGGACAGCTGGTCGTCGCCCAGGCCCGCGTAGGGGTCCGGATGCAGCCGGGCCCGGCGCCGGTCGTTGGACCACACGATGAACTCGGCCACCTCGACCAGGACCGCGCAGGCGCCGCCCAGGATCAGCATGGTGATCGGGTCCGGGCTCGGGTTAGCCATGCCGGCGATCAGGAAGACGCCGAACAGGATCACCCGCCGCCATTTCCGGAACCGCTCGTGGGTCACGATCCCGGCCAGGTTCAGCATGACGATGAGCAGCGGCACCTCGAACGCGATGCCGAAGGCGAGCATCATCGTCATGACGAAGCTCATGTACAGGTCGACCTGGATCAGGTTCGACACGTTGGTGGGCGTCAGGCCGAGCAGGAAGTGCATGGAGCGGCCGAGAGACATGTAGGCGAGTACGTTGCCGATCAGGAACAGCGGGACGGCCGTGCCCAGGAAGATGTAGCCCCAGCGCTTCTCCCGGGCGTAAAGGCCAGGGGCGATGAAGGACCAGATCTGGTAGAGCCAGACCGGCGAGGACAGGATCACCCCGACGATGAGGGCGACCTTGACCCGCAGGTAGAACGCGTCGAGCGGGCCGTTCAGGACAAGCCGGTTGACGCCGAGCGTGCCGCACCCAGTCTGGCCGCGGATCACCGCCGAGCATAGCGGGCGCTCGATGACGCGCCAGACCGGGTTGAAGAAGACGAACCCGACGATCATCCCCGCAATGAGACCGAGCGCCATCTTGACGACGCGGTTGCGCAGCTCACGGATGTGATCCATGAGCGGCATGCGGCCCTCGGGGTTCTGCTGCCGCTGAGAGTGCACGAAGCGCTCGCCGACGATGCGGGCACCCGCGATGGCACCGGGGAGTTTCGCCATGACCGCTTCCCGCAGTAAGGGTTTGGGCACTTGGCCTAGCTGGGCTGGGTCCGCTGGGGCTCGGCCACCACGCCGGCGTTAGCCGGGGGTGTGTCCATGGCGGCCGCCCGCTGCATGTCCCGGATCTGCTGCTGCAGCGTGTCGATCTGGGCCTGCTGATCGGCCGCGGCCGGGGCGGCGGCCAGCTGCGGCTGCGGGAACTGGGTCTCGGGCGCAGCGCCCGGGCCCTGGGCGTCGTCCTCGTGCAGGCCCTGCACTTCTTTCTTCAAGATGCGCATCGACTGACCGAGGGAGCGTGCCGCGTGGGGCAGCTTCTTAGACCCGAACAGCACGATGATCACAACGGCAATAATCAGGACCTTCCAGGGGCTGTCGAACAGGTCACCAATTCCACCCATGTCCGTCCTCTTTAACGCGGTAGACGTCTTTTCTCGGCCCGAGTCTACACGGCGTCCCATGCAGGACACAGTTTCTGCAGGCAAACCGCGTGTACGCGCCGATAACACGACGTAGTTCGCCAGAGCGGCCGTGGCGGTCTCGCGGATATCGGCCACCAGCGACGGCGGCGAGATGACCCGGCCGTCCTCACCGAGCCGCAGCGCCAGCCGCCGCACCCAGCCGGTGTCCGGGGTCCGCAGCACCACCCGCAGCCGGCCGTCCTCCAAGTCCGCTACCGACTCGCACGGGTAATACTCCGCCACCCAGCGACCCGCCGCGGACAGCTCGAGCACCACCGGCACGTCATCGGGCGACGGCCGGAACAGGCCCTGGTCGACGTCCACCGGCTGGGCCTCGTCCGGCGGCGCGGCGGGCACGTCGAGCACCTCGAGGCTGAGCACACGGTCCAGCCGGAACAGCCGCATCCCCTCGGCGCGAAGGCACCATGCCTCCAGGTAGGGCCGACCCTCCACGATGTGCAGCCGCATCGGGTCGACGTCGCGTTCGGTCGCCTCGTCGCGGCCGGGCACGTAGTACCGCAGATGAAGACGCCGTCCGGCGGAAATAGCGGTGCGGATCTGGGCGGCGTACGCTTGGGCCCCCTCGTCGGGGATGTCGACCTGCACCGCGACCTGGGCGCTTGCCGACGCGGCCTCGCCGGCCGCGGCCTCGAGCTTGGCGATCAGCCGGGACAGCGCCGACCTGTCCTCGAGCCCGGGCACTTCGGCCAGCATCCGCAGCGCGACGAGCAGCGCGCTGGCCTCGTCGACGGCCAGCCGCAGCGGCCTGCCCATGGATTCGGCCTGGCTGACGACGATCTCGCCGCCCTCGTAGGACAGGTCGATCGGGCAGTAAGGATCGGGCGCGCGCAGCTCGACACACCACAGCAGGTTCAGGTCGTCGACGAGCTCGCGCTCGCTGACCCCGAACGCCGCCGCCGTCTCGGCCAGCCCCACCGACTTCCTGCTCATCACGTAAGGCACTAGCGCGAGCAGTCGCTGCAGCCGCTCGGTCGAGGTAACAAGCGGGCTCACGCGAGGACTCCCTTTAGGCGGCGGATTACGGCCTCGCGCAGGTCGGGCGGGTCGAGGACGACCGCGTCCGGGCCGAAGGAGGCGGCGTAGTCGGCGAACCAGCCCGGGTCGCCGAACCTCGTCGTCACCAGGTCCCATCCCTGGGCCGTGTCGTCGGCCTGCACCGACACGGCGTGCCGCCGCAGCCCGACGCCGGCCCCGGTCCGCACCCTGAGCAGGGCGGTGTGCTCCTGGGCGGGCGCGGAGTCCCAGTCCCGGACCAGCTCGCGCACGTCGGCGCCGTCCGGCACGGTCACCCGGCCCGCCGGGCCGCAGAACTTCACCGGGCCCGCGATCCGGCCGAGCCGGAACACCCGGGTGGCGTTGCGCCCCCGGTCCCAGCCGGCCACATACCAGCGGCCGTGCCGGTTCACCACGCCCCAGGGCTCGAGCTCGCGCCGCTGCGGGTCGCTCCGCCCGGCCGCGCGGTAGCTGAACGTCACCGGCCTACGGTCCCTGACCGCCTCCCACAGCGGCCCGAAGGCCGGCTCGGGCGTGCCCAGCCGGGGCTCTATTCCCTGCGGCACCGGCGAGTGCTCGTCGCCTAGGTCCGCGTCAATGCCGGCCGCCCGCAGCTTGAGCAGCGCCCCGGCGGCGGCGCCGGCCAGCTCAGCTCGCCGCCAGACCCGCGCGGCCAGGCCGAGCACGGCCGCCTCGTCCGCCTCGAGCCGCAGCTCGGGCAGCTCGTAGGCCTGCTGCCTGATCCGGTAGCCGGGATCGTCGTCGAACGGATGGTTGACGCCGGTCTCCAGCGGCACGCCGAGCTCGCGCAGATCCTCTTTGTCGCGCTCGAACATCCGCTTGAACAGGTCATCTTGCTCCGGGTAGCCGGGCACGGCGTCGCGGATCTGTTCGGCGCTGAGGTAACGCCTGGTAGAGAGCAGGCAGACGACAAGGCCGAGCAGCCGCTCAGTCTTGCGTTTCGACATAGGCCAGCCCTCCTGTGCTTCTAGATTATTGTCTCGCAGACGGCGGACCACCGCGAACTCTGCTAGCCGGGGGGACGATCCCCCCCAGACCCCCCCTGCTCACGGGGGGCTGCCCGCCCCCCCGTACCCCCCTGGGGGGGACTAGCCCCCGGACCCCCCTTGCCGCGCGGCTAGAGTGCGGGGCGTGATTACATGGCGGAACGGCACGGTGAGCGGGACGCGCCGGGAGTGGCCGGGCGCGGTCGAGCTTGACGTGTCGGTGGACGGTGCGCCGGCGGACAGTGCGCCGGTACGGGCGCTGGCCTACCCGGCGCTGACCGGGCGCCCGCGGCCTGGCGACCGGGTTCTGGTCAACACCACGGCACTCGACCTGGGCCTGGGCACCGGCGGCTACGCCCTGGTGATCGCGGTCCCGGACCGGCTGCCGCCCGACCCCGACCTGGTCGGCCACCTGGTCAAGGCCCGCTACTCGCCGCTGCAGGCCACCGTGCTCGGCGCGGATGAGCAGGGGTCGCCGCACCACGACGTGCTGCGTGACGCGGACGACATCGGCGGGATGCCCGTGGTGGTGGCCGACCTGCACTCGGCTCTCCCGGCCGTGCTGGCCGGGGTCTTTTCCGCGGCCGAACGGTCCGGCCTTATCCGCTCCCCCGTCCCTAGCGTGCCCCGGGTGGTCTACGTCATGCAGGATGGCGGAGCCTTGCCGGCCTGGTTCTCGCGTACCTGCGCGACGCTCAGGGAAGCGGGATGGCTGGCGGCGACCGTGACCACCGGGCAGTCGTTCGGCGGGGACCTGGAGACGGTGACGGTGCACACCGGGCTGCTCGCGGCCCGGCACGTGCTCGGCGCTGACATCGCGGTGGTCGCGCAGGGGCCGGGCAACCTCGGCACCGGGACCCGCTGGGGGTTCTCCGGCGTGGCGGCGGGCGAGGCGGTCAACGCCGTGGCGGCGCTGGGCGGCCGGCCGGTGGCGTCGCTGCGGGTGAGCGACGCGGACCCGCGGGAGCGGCACCACGGCGTGTCGCACCACAGCCTGACCGCCTACGGCCGGGTCGCGCTGGCCCGGGCGCAGGTGGTGGTGCCCGCGCTGGGCGGAGAGTTCGGCGACCTGGTGGCGGCGCAGGCCGCCTGGCTGGGCGCGCGGCACGAGATCGTCACCGTGCCCGTCGACGGCCTCAAGACGGCGCTGCAGGCGTGCCCGGCGCGACTGTCCACGATGGGCCGCGGGCTGGACGAGGATCTCGCGTACTTCCTGGCCGCAGCGGCGGCCGGCCGGCACGCCGACCGCCTGCTGCGGGCTGCTGGGGTCAGCCCTGCTTGAAGGCGTCGAGGATGTCGACCACGAACACCAGGGTGTCCTTGCCCGTGATGCCCGCCGCGGACTGGCCCGCGCTGCCGTAACCCTCGGCCGGCGGAATGGAGAGCATCACCCGGCTGCCCACGGTCTGTCCGGTCAGGCCCTTGTCCCAGCCGGGAATGACCTGCTCGGGCGACGCGCCGATGACGAAGCCGAACGGCGAGCCCGACGTCCAGGAGGAACCGAAGACCTTCTTGGTCCGCCAGATGTAGCCGACGTACTGCGCGATCACGTAATCGCCCTTGGCGACCGCCGGGCCGCTGCCCTTGACCAGCGTCGTGGTCACCAGCCCGCTGGGCGGCGAGGAGGACGGGAAGGTCAGCGTCGGCGCGCTGCCCGCCTTGGCGCTGACGGTGGGCAGGGTACCGCCGCCGTTGGACACCTGCTTGCCCGTCGCGCCTTCGGTGTTGTTGTACGCCTTGAGCAAGTCGATGACGAACACCAGCGTGGTGGCGGCGGGGACGCCGAGCTGGGAGTTCCCGGAGACGCCGTAACCCAGCGCGGGCGGGATCACGGCCAGGACACGGCTGCCGATCTTCTGGCCGACCAGCGCGGTCTCCAGGCCAGGCAGCGTCGCGCTCGGGATCAGGGTCGGGCTGGCGCCGAAGGTGCTCGCCTTCTGCGAGGAGCTGGTTCCTGACCAGAAGTACAGAACGAAGTTCGCGGCCAGGGCGTCGCTCTTGGTGTAGGTCGCCCCGGTGCCCTGGACGAGCGTCCGGACGGTGAGCTTGCTGCCCGCCTTGGCCTTCGGGATGCTCACCTTCGGCGACTGACCGAACGATCCGGTCGCCGTGACGGACGTGCTGGCGCCCGCGGCGGACGACGAGGACGAGGAGGCCGAGGCGGCCGGCTTCGATGAGCCGCAGCCCGCGAGGATCACGCCAGCGAGCAGGGGGACAGCGATGAGCGCTAGGAAGCGTCGCATGAAAACCTCAATAGTGGTCGATGTCAGCTTGGCCAGCCTAGTGGCACGACCGAGTAGTCGCGTCCCGCCTTCAGGCGTCTTACAGGCAATTCCCAGGCTAGCGGTTACCCGCAGTCACATGCCGGCGATGAGCTTCTCGACCCGCTCGTCCACCGAGCGGAACGGGTCCTTGCACAGCACAGTCCGCTGGGCCTGGTCGTTCAGCTTGAGATGCACCCAGTCCACGGTGAAGTCACGCCGCTTTTCCTGGGCCCGGCGGATGAACTCACCGCGCAGCTTGGCCCGCGTCGTCTGGGGCGGGACCGACTTGGCCTCGAAGATGTCGATGTCGCGGGCGGCCCGCTCCACCGCCCCGGCCCGCTGCAGCAGGTAATACAGGCCGCGGCCGCGGTGGACGTCGTGGTAGGCCAGGTCGAGCTGGGCCACCCGGGGCGAGGACAACGGCAGGTCGTGCCGGGCTCGGTAGCGCTCGATCAGCTGGTACTTAGTGACCCAGTCGATCTCCCGCGCGATCATGTCGAGGTTGCCGGTCTCGATCGCGGTGAGCGCCCGCTCCCACATTTCCAGGACCCGCTTGCTGATCGGGTCGAGACCGTTCTTGAGGGTGAAGTCCTTCGCCCGGTTCAGGTACTCGTACTGGATGTCCAGCGCGGACAGCTCGCGCCCGTTGGCCAGCCGGATCCGGCTGCGGCCGGTCATGTCGTGGCTGACCTCGCGGATCGCCCGGATCGCGTTGTCCAGGGTCAGGTCGCGCATGATCGCGCCGGCCTCGATCATCCGCAGCACCAGGTCGGTCGACCCGACCTTGAGCAGGGTGGTGGTCTCGCTCATGTTGGAGTCACCGACGATCACGTGCAGCCGCCTGAAGCGCTCGGCGTCGGCGTGCGGCTCGTCCCTGGTGTTGATGATCGGCCGGGACCTGGTGGTCGCCGAGGACACGCTCTCCCAGATGTGCTCGGCGCGCTGACTGACGCAGTACACCGCACCCCGCGGGGTCTGCAGTACCTTGCCCGCGCCGCAGATGACCTGCCGGGTGACCAGGAACGGGATCAGGATGTCGGCCAGCCGGCCGAACTCACCGTGCCGGCCGACCAGGTAGTTCTCGTGGCAGCCGTAGGAGTTGCCCGCCGAGTCGGTGTTGTTCTTGAACAGGTAGATGTCGCCGGCGATGCCCTCCTCACGCAGCCGCCGGTCGGCGTCGACGAGCAGTCCCTCCAGGATCCGCTCCCCCGCCTTGTCGTGGGCCACGAGGTCGAGCACGTTGTCGCATTCGGGCGTGGCGTACTCCGGGTGGCTGCCCACGTCGAGGTAGAGCCGCGCCCCGTTCCGCAGGAAGACGTTGCTGCTACGGCCCCATGACACCACGCGCCGGAACAGGTAGCGCGCCACCTCGTCGGGCGAGAGCCGCCGCTGCCCGCGGAAGGTGCACGTAACGCCGTACTCGTTCTCGACCCCGAATATTCGCCGGTCCACACGCCAAGGCTACGTCCCGTCGCCCACTGACAACAGCATCCCGAGGTGTTACCTGCCGGCGCACCCCCAGTTAGCCCAGCCGGCGCAGCAGATTCCCGCCCCAGACCAGCACCGTGTACTGCCGGTAAAAAGGACAGCCAGGGCCAGTGCGATGCTTGTCAGCAGCGCACTTCGGGCCCGTAAGGTCACGGGCGCCCTAGACCAGCCAGCAGGTTCTTGTTCCAGACGTACACGGTGTAGGGACCGACGTGATAGGTCCTGGCCGGCCGGCCCAGGGCCGCCAGCGCGGCGGGGCTGGGTTGCCAGTGGTTGAAGAATCCGGACGCGCTGTCGGTGACCAGGAACGTCGCGCGGTTGGGCCCGGAGTCGTACCAGGAGCCCTTGGCCTCCCACAAGTCCGGCTGCAGCGTGCTGGGCAGCACGGCCCGGATCGTGACCGCGCCGTCGCTGCCGACAGTGACCACGCTCGACTCCCAGTACCCGCCGATGCCGCTGGTCAGGTGGTGCGCGGCCAGGAAGGCCGCCAGACGCGCGTTGGCCGGGGGCACGGACGGCTGGGCCGCCGCGTAGCCGAGGCTGGCCCCGTAGCCGGCCAGCAGGGCGCCGGCCAGCAGCGTCGCGGCCACGGCCCGGCGCCGCTGGCGCAGGCCGGCCAGGAGGGCGGGCGCCAGCGTCCGGCCGGCCAGCACCGCGCCGAACGGCAGCACGACGGCGAACTCCCGCGCGTTCAGGTCGGTCGCGTCGGCCAGCGTGCTCGGCACGTACGCGACCACGTTGATGACCATCGCGACCAGCAGGATCTGGCTGATCATGTCGGGCCAGCTGACGAAGTGCCGCGCCACCCGCACCATGGCCCAGGCGACGAGCGCCACCCCGGCCAGGTGCAGCAGCGCGAAGGCCAGCTCCGCGGCCGGGCCCTGCGGCTTGGCCCCGAACAGCGCGAGCAGCCCCTCCCCGGTCACCCAGGCGTGCTTGGGCCAGGTATGCACCGGCGCCAGCCGATAGGGCACCGGGTGCAGGAGGAAGCCCCCGCTGGCCCGGAGCAGCCGGCTGATCACCGAGGCCAGGCCCTCGGCCAGGATGGCCGCCACGGCCAGGGACAGCTCGTACCAGCGCGCGTACAGGCTGGCCCGCGCCCATCCGGGGCCGCCCCGCCGTTGGGCGAGGGAGAGCTCGCGGGCGACGCGTATCGCGCATACCGCCACCAGCGGGACGATCCCCACCACGAGCACCAGCGGGTCGGCGACCAGTACCCAGGTCAAGAGCAACCCGACGACGACCGGGACTAGCCAGCGCGACTTGAACCTTTCGCCCCGGTCGATGACCAGCCAGGTCAGCAGGAGCGGCACGGCGGTGCCGATGTGGCCGAGGGACAGCAGCAGGACGAAGACGCCGACGCCGAGCTGGGGGGCGAACATGAGGCCGGCCGTCAGCAGCATCCGCGGCGCGGCCTCGCGGCGGGATTTCTGGTCCTGGCCGACGCGGCCACGGGCCAGCAGCACAGCGAGCACGACCACGAGCGTGTAGGTCATCGCCGCCGCGATGTGAGCGGTACCGGTGTGCAGCCCGAAGAGACGTTCCAGCGTGAGGTACTGCGGCAGCTCGGTGGTGATGAACGAGACGTCCGACAGGTACCAGCCGTGCAGCAGCACATTGCCGTGCAGCATGTCCCACGCCATCAGCAAGTCGTTCGACTCGTCGGAATTCTCCGGGTACGTGCGGGACATCTGCAGGTACGCGACGAAAAGCAGGGCCACGGCCAGCACGGCCGCCGCGGCGGCGACCAGGCGGCGGGCGGACGCCCGGCCGGCCGGCGCCCGCAGCGCCGCGGGCCCGGCGTTACCGTCGGCTGAGGCGGTGGGAGGCGGTGCGGAGGACTTCTCCGGCGTCCCGCTTTTCGGCACGGTAGCCACCACGTCCTTCGGGCTCGGTGTCATCCTCGCTAGCGAATCGTCTTCGTTGCAGTTGTAACAGGGTATGGCTCGCTCTGATAAGCTGCGCGCGCCTGGCCAAGAAATTCCTTCACGCTGAGACAGCCCTGGTGGAGGCTTGCGGTTGCAGCTCACGTCGACGTCGGAAGGCGATAGGTCCCTCCGGCAACGCCCGTCATCACTGTGGTCGAAATTGAACCGGCCGTTGCTGCCAGGCGTCATCGCCCTCCTCGGCTGGCTCGGTTTCGCCCTGGCCCGCTGGCAGATCTGGGCCAAAGGGCATCTTAACTTGTTCATCATGGCCGGGCACGTCTACACGCACCGGGCTCAGCTCCCCCGCGGACTGCTCCTGGTGCCATCGGCGGGCTATGACGGGCAGTTCTACTACCGCCTCGCGCTGGACCCAGCCAACTGGCACGCCACCGCGTTCGGCATCACGATGGACCAGTCCTACCGGTACACCCGCATCGGATACCCGCTGCTGGCCTGGATTTTCTCTCTCGGCCAGCACCAGCTCGTGCCCGTCGTGCTGGTCGCGCTCAACCTCCTCGGGGTAGCGGCCATGGCGCTGCTCGGCGGCATGTTCGCCCGTCAGGCCGGTCGTCACGCCCTGTGGGGGCTCGCCTTCGCCGCCTACTTCGGCTTGGTCATCAGCGTGGGCCGGGACACCGCCGAACCGCTGGCCGAGACCTGCATGCTAGGCGGGCTGCTCGCCTACCGGCGGGGTAGCGCCCCGATGTACCTGCTGGCCACCGCGCTGTTCACCTTCGGCGCGATCACCAGGGAAACCATCTTGTTCGCCCCGGCCGCCATCGCCGTCACCCGGCTGATCGCGATCGCCCGCCGCCGGGCCAATCCCGGCCTGGCCGACCTGACCTGGGTCGTTCCGGCCGCCGTATACGGGCTGGTCGAAGTCGCGGTGCACTTCGTGGTCAAGGGCGATTTCCCGCTGCTGGCGAACAGCAGCCGGAACCTCACCGTGCCGTTCACGGCGCTGGCCGACGCGCTGAAGTACGACGCCGCGCACATCAACACCGCCCACCTGAGCCCGATCGACATCTCCCTGCTCGAGTACGCCACCCTGGCGATCTTCATCCTGGCCGGGCTGGCCGTGCTGTTCGTCACCACCGCGCCCGCGCACGAGCGCCTCGCGTTCGTCTTCTTCGTGCTCCAGCTCGGCCTGCTGTCCAGCCAGATCTGGACCAGCACGTTCGGCGAGGGACGCTCGCTCATCGAGCCCTACCTGATGGCGCTGGTACTGCTGGTGGCCACGCCGAGACGATACCTGAACTGGCCTTATCTCGGACTGATCGTCGCCTGCATTATGCCCGCGCTGCTGGTGGTGGCCAGGCGGCGGATCCTGTACATGTGACGGCCCCGGGCCTGGTCACTTCAGCCCCGGCCCGTCCAGCTTGTCCAGCAGGTTCGTGTTCCAGACCAGGATGGTGTAGCCGTCGGCGTGGTAGGTCCGCGCCGGGCGGCCGAACGTGAGCTCCGCGGACACCGGCATGCCGGGCAGCGCGGCGGGGCCATCGGCCACGACGAAGTTCGCGTAGTGCCGCGCCGGGTCGTAGTTTGCGACATCGGTCTCCCACAGGTACGGCACGAGCCGGTCGCTGGGATTCTGCACCACCGCGCTGAGGCGGACCCGGCCACGACTGTCCACGGCGGCGCTGTTGGCCTGCCAGTAGGTGGCCAGCCCGTCCGTGAGCCCGTGCGCCACCAGCCAGCTGGCCAGGGGCTCGTTGAGGGCCGGCACCGAAGCCTGCGAGGCGCCGTATCCCAGCGCGGCGAGGTAGCCGGCCGCGAGCACGCCGAGCACGGGGACGAACCGGCCTTTCGCCGCGCGGATCCAGACCGGTATCCGGTCGCCCAGGACGCGGCCGGCCAGCACCGCGCCCAGCGGCAGCACCTCGGCCATCTCACGCGCGCCGAGCAGGTGCTGCGCGTGCGTGCTGCTCATGTAGGCACCCAGGTTGAGCACGATGGCCACCGCGAAGACCGGCACCATCAGCTCTCCGGCGCGGAAGAACCGGGCGAAGGCCAGGCCCAGGGCGCAGGCCACCACGATCGCGCCGACTAGGTGCAGCGCTACGAGGACGACCTCGAGCACGGGCCTGGCGCCGCTCATATTAAAGACGTTCGCGCCGAACAGCTCGAGGAAGGCCTGGAAAGTCACCCACGCCCCGTGCTGCAGCTGGCCCAGATCCGTGTCGGCCTCGACGGGTGACTGATGGTATCCGCCCAGGGTGGCCATCATTCGCGGCGCGAACGAGCCGACTACGCCGGCCACCGCGGCCGGGCCGGCCAGGCTCAGCTCGTACCGCCAGGAGGGGTTCCGTTTCTCGCGCCTGATCAGCTTGCGGCAGGTGCGCACCACGCACACCAGGGCCAGCGGGATGATGCCGGTGAGCAACACGATCGAGTCGGCGACCATGACCAAGGCGAACGCCAAGCCCACCATTACGGGCACGAACCAGCGCGGCGGGGTGTGCGGATCGCGGTCGATCAGCAGCCAGATCGCCAGCAGCGGCACGGCGGTCCCGGTGTGGTCCGGTGAGAGCAGCAGGATCGAGGTGGCGCTGACCTGGGGCGCCAGCATCAGGCTCGCGGCCAGCAGCGCGCGGGCATGCCCTTGGCCGCCACGTGCGTCCCCCTTGGCCAGCAAGGCCGCGAGCAGGACGAGCAGCGTGTAGGTCATGGCGGCGGCCGCGTGCACGACCCATGGGCCCAGCCCGGTCATGGCCTCGATGAGCATGTACTGGGGCAGTTCGGTGGTGTAGAAGGATACGTCCGACAACTGCCAGTGGTGTAGCAGCAGGTTTCCGTGCAGCATGTCCCACGCCTGCAGCACGTTCCCCGAGCCGTCCGAGGGCACCGGCACCGCTTGAGACTCGCGCCAGTAGCAGAAGAACAGGACCGCCGCGGCCAGCACGACCAGGACCGCCCGCTTCGCGAGCGTAGCCGCTGATGTTCTGGCTTTCTGGGCGGTCAGGGCGGTCAGGGCGGTAGCGTCCTGTGCGCGCCCGACATGGGTCACGGTGACGCGGGGGCGACGGCCATGCCGCTGAAGCGCAGGATGACGTGGGTGTGCGGCGGCAGGCCGTGCGGCGTGTAGAACCAGTACCCCTGGCCGCTCGCGGTCTGCGCGGGCGTACAGATGAACTGCCTGGTCATCAGGAACGTGTACCAGGGGTCGTGTAGGCAGGCCTTGACCCCGGAGCGTTCCGCCTGGACCAGGAACCCGGTCGTCTCGACCCAGGCCGGCCCGTCGATGTGCAGCACGATTGTCTTGCCCGGCGCCCGCGCGGCCAGGGTGGCCACCACCCGCGGCAGGGACTCGTCGATGTCGTTGGTGCTGGTGCGGGTGCCGGGGATCACCGCGAGCATCGCGAAGGCCGCCGCCGCCGCGAGCACCGCCACACCTGTGCTCAGGGCGGCCCTGCGCGGCGGTACCGCCTCAAGTAGGGCCAGCACGATGACCAGCACCGTGACCAGCGGCGCCGACCAGTAGAAGTAGCCGATGTAGTACTGGCTCAGGTTGTCGATCCCGACCTCGGCGTAGAACAGGAACGCCAGCGACGAGACCACGTTGACGGCGAGCAGCGCGAGCAGGAACCTGCGCAGCGGCCCCCGGCTGAGCCAGAAGACAGCGGCGAGCGCGACCGGGTAACCGAGAACCGGCGCGATCCAGGCGTGCTGGTGCGGCCACCAGAACCACAGCGCGTACTCTGCCACCTGCCGCAGGCTGTGGCCTCCGGCCCGGCCCGAGCCGCTGTAGGAGATGTACTTGCCGAAGTCTCCCGGCCAGTGCAGCGCCAGGTTGACGACGATCGGCAGCGCGAACACCGCGCTGATGACCGCGACCGGAATCCAGGCCCCGCGCTGCTCACGGAAGAACTCACCGGCTGATGCCCGGAGCGTAGCCTTTCGGGGCCACAGGACGGCGGCGAGCACGGCCACCGTGAGGACGGGCACGAAGAACAGGAAGCAGGCGTGTCCATGGATGAGGAACCAGCCGGTCAGCGCGAAGATCCAGGCGTCCTGCGCCCGCCCGGCCGCCACCGACCCGGCCGCGAGGACGAACACCATGTACGCCAGCACGTACATGTACGGCATCCAGTCGGAGTTCGCGATCGGCGGGTAGGCGACCGCGAAGGCGGTGAAGACGGCGAAGCAGGCCGCGGCACCCCGTACCGAGCGGGTCCACCCGTAGACGACCCCGACGGCCAGCGCGACGAACGCGCAGTCCAAGGCGAACACGGAGAGCATGTGCGCGTTCCACGCGGTCGGCACCACGTGCAGCGCGTTCTGGAACAGATACTCGCCGAAGGCCTGCACGTACATGTAGGCGGGCCCCGGATGGTTGAAGCGCTCGCGCGAGTAATTGCCGACGAGCAGGGTGAAGTGCTTGGCCTGCTCGATCAGGATCGAGTTGGCACCGCCATCACCCTGTTCGTACAGGCGAGTGGTGAACAGAAAGCGGTTGCGCACGCACAGCAGGGCGAACAGCAACGCGAAGGGAATCACCCACACCCACACCGGACGCCGTTCCGGCGCCGCGCCGACGGCACCCGTGCTGGTGACCGCGCTTCCGGGGTCCGGTCCTGCGATCCCGGCCGCCCTCACCTGCTCACCGCCGGCCGCCATGCTCAGATGGTTCCCGCCTTGACGGCCGCGTCGATCCAGGGAATCACCTCGTCGAGCATTTCCTCGAGCGAGGTGGCGGCCTCAAAGCCGAGTATCTTCTTGGCCTTTTCCGTATCGGGTACACGACGCTGGACGTCATATTCGAACGGGTCGTCGTGGGCGAGCCGCAGCGGGACACCCTCGCCCTTGACCTTGCGCCAGATGAGCTCGGCCAGTTGCCGCACGGTCGTGCTCTCCGCGGTCGAAATGTTGAAGTCCTCGTTGAGCGCGTCTTCGTGCTCCATCGCCGTCACCACGCCAGCTGCGAGATCGCCGCCGTAGGTGTAGTGCCGCACCTGCTCCCCCGAGCCGAGAATGTGCAGCGGGTCCTGGCCCTTGAGCACCTTCTGCACCAGGTCGGGGACCACGTGGCTCATGGCGAGCTGGACGTTCCCTGACAGGATCTCCTGATCGCCCAGGGCCCGGCTCTCGCCGATGCCTACGCAGTTGAACGGCCGCACGAGGGTATAGGGCAGCTGGTATTGGTCCCAGGCCGCCTTGGCGAAGTACTCCACCGCGAGCTTCTGGAACCCGTAGGACGACAGCGGCGGAGGTATCTCCCGCTGCTGCCCCTCGTAAGACGGCCACTCGTCGGCGCTCTCGAACACCATCGAAGAGGACAGGTAGGTGACCTTGCGCAGCCGGCCATCCCGGTGCGCCGCGATCGCGGCGTCACAAGACGCGGCGATGATCCGCTCGTTGGTGGCGAGCAGGTCGTAGGCGTAGGTGTGGAAGTAGGAGATCCCGCCGATCATCGCGGCGCCGGCGATGAAATGGTCGCAATCGGCCAGCAGCTCGGTCATCAGGCCGGTGTCCCTGGCGTCACCCTCGACAAGCCGGTAGCGCGGATTGCTGTCGTAAGACTTGTTGACCCTTCCGTACTTGGAAAAGTTATCCAGGCCTACCACCGCGTAGCCGCGTCGCAGCAACTCCTCTACTACGTACCCGCCGATGAAGCCAGCAGACCCGCTGACCAGCACCTGCTCCATCAGGACTCCTGCCCTTTCCGTTGCTCCTGTTGACGGCCCGCCTGTTGATGGCCTGCCCCGCGGTCACGCACCTGATCCGCGGTCAGCTGCGATCCGAACGCGAACCGATACCAGCGGACGTAGCTGGGCACCCACTTCGCGACCTTGAAGTTCGACACCCCTGCCTGCCGGTCCAGCCATATGGTCGGTATCTCCGCCACCGGCAGGCGCAGCCGCTTGGCCTTGGCCGTCAGCTCGATGCCGATCTCGAACCCGTCCCTGGAGTCGATTCCGACCTGCCGGACGAATTCCGTCGAGTACGCCTTGAACGAGTTGGTCGCGTCCCTGGTTCCGACGTGGGCCAACGTTCGCAGTGAGCGCCCGGCCAGCCGGGACAGCGCGCCCTTGAGGATGGGGCCGCCGACCTGCTGACCGCCCGGCATGTAGCGGGACGCGGCGGCCACCGCGACGCCGCGCTCGACCAGCCGGACCAGCTCGTCGATCTGCCTGGCGTCATCGCATCCGTCCGCCATGGTCACCACGACCACCGGCGCGGTCGCGGCGTCGATGCCGAACCTGATGGCGTTGGCGGGTCCCCGGCCGTACGTGTTGACCAGGCACCTCAGCCGGGGTTCCTTCTGCGCATACTCCTCGGCCACGGGGACGGTCGTGTCGTCGGCCGAGTCCACAACCACCAGCACTTCCGCCGCCAGCCGGACCGACTCGAACAGCCGGTCAAGTACGCTGAGGATCTGCTCACCCTCGTTGTAGGCGGGTACAACCACCGAGACGCGAGGACGCTCGGTCATACCCGGACCCCGTTCCCGAGCACGTCCCAGACATCCGCTACCGGCTTGTCTACTACCAATCCCCGGTACTCCGGATGCGGCGCCCCCACCACGAGCAGGTCCGACCGAGCGAGCACCTCCTCAAGCGGCAGCAGGTCAGGGTCGACGGTCACATACGGGTCGGTGCACAGGACCGCGTTGGCCTTGAAGGCCAGGATCCGCTTGAGCTTGTAGGAAAGGCTCGACCTGATGTCGTCCGAACCCGCCTTGAACGCCATGCCCAGGATCCCGACCGTCATCGACCCCAGGTCGAACTGCCCCTCCAGCCGGTGCACCACGTAAAGCGGCAGACCCTCGTTGACGGCCATCGCCGCGTGGCCGAGCGGGAAGTTGTTGTGGTTGAAGGCGGCGAGCTGCATCGTGTCCTTGAACAGGCAGGGTCCGGCGGCGAAGCCCGCGGCGGGCATGTCGGCGGCCCGCGGGTAATCCTCGGCCAGCCCCCGCCGGATCCGGTCGAAGTCCAGGCCCTGCTCGTTGGCCATCATGTAGAGCTGGTTAGCAGTGGCGAACTTGATGTAGCGCCACACGTTGGTGAACAGCTTCGCCAGCTCCGCCTCTTCTGGCGACATCACCACGAGCTTGCCGGTCAGCCTGCCAAACAGCGCGGACGCCCGCTTGACCCCGGCAGGCGTGCGGGACGAGATGATCTGGGGCAGCTCGAACAGCTCGGTCATCGCCTTGCCCTCGGCGATCCGCTCGGGGCAGAACGCGACCTCCATCTGCAGTCCCAGCCCGGCCACCATCTTTTCCACCAGCGCCGTCACCCCGGGAAACACGGTACTGCGCAGGATGAGGAGCTGGCCGTCCCGCAGAAATGCGGAGCATCCGCCGAGCGCCTTGGTGATGGCAGTCTGGTTGGGGTTCAGGTGCTCATCCACCGGCGTGCCGATGACGACCACCACGTGCTCTGCCGTGGCCACGATCGCGGGATCGGCCGAGGCCTCCAGACGCCCGGCGTCGAGCACCCGCCGCATTACCTCGTCCGCGCCGGGCTCCGCGAACGGCATCCGGCCCGAATTGACCAGGGCGACGGCGCTCTCGCTCACGTCATAGATGGCCACCCTGGCGCCGCGGTCGGCGAACGCGAGTGCGAGCGGCAGGCCAACATGCCCGCAACCACCGATGACAACGACATCTCGGCTGACCCGATCCGGCAAATTGGTCACCGTGTATACCTCCGGCTGATCGTGGCAGGCCCCCGGAGACCACCGGGCCGGTGCCCCCCTATACGTCTCTGGCGCTTCACCTTACCGCCATGCTCGGCCCACTACAGGTCTTGTTATCTCCCTGTCGCCGCATACCCATCTGCTCGTCATGTGAGCCTGTTAACAGGGGATTTCCCGGCTTCGACACGCGGTATCGCCGATCTTCACCGGCGGACTGGCGTCACCTAAGGTAAGCTCGCGGCGCGATACAAAGCACGGCGGTGTTTCTCGGCCTAGCCCGCCTTTCACAAGGAATGCACCATGCCTGGTCAGGAGCACCTGCCGGCCCGTGCGCGGGTCACGGAGTCGGTCATGCCGGACGGCCCGGAATTCGCCCGGCCGCCCGCGGCCCCGATCGCCACGAGCAGCGGCCCGGATGCCGGGACTGGCCCGCCGTCCAACCGCTCGCTAGCGTCCAGAACAAACCGGCCCGCAGTAGCCGCCCTGATCGCCACGCTCGCCGCGCTCGCCTTCGCGCTGGCCCGCTGGCAGACCTGGGCGCACGGCAACATCAGCCGGTTCATCCTGGCCGGTCGGCATTTCGCCAGGCCGGCTCAGCTGCCGCATGGCATACCGGTGGCACCGACCTACGGCTACGACGGGCAGTTCTTCTACCGGCTGGCGCTCAATCCGCTCAACTTCCACCGGACCGCATACGGCATCACCATGGACCGGCCCTACCGGTACATGCGGATCGGCTATCCGGCGCTCACCTGGCTGGTCTCGCTCGGCCAGCACTCCCTGGTCCCCATCATGCTCGTCGCCGTCAACATCGCGGCCATCGGCGCCCTGGGCTACCTGGGCGCCCGATTCGCCGTCGACGGCGGGCGGCACGCGCTGGCCGGGCTGTTGCTGCCTGGATACTTCGGCCTCATCACCGGCCTGTCCCGGGACACCGCGGAGCCGCTCGCCGCCGTCTGCCTGCTGGCCGGACTGCTCGCGGTCCGCGCCCGGCGACCTGTCCTGGCCGCCGCGCTCCTCGCCTACGGCGCGCTGACCAGGGAAACGGTCATGGTCGCGGTGGCCGCCATCGCCATCATGCGCGTCTTGCCCATGCTCCGCCGCCAGGCGCGCCCCGGCCGGGACGACCTGGCCTGGCTGGTCCCGGCCGTGGCCTTCGCGGCCTGGCAGGTCGTGGTGAGGGCCGCGATCGGGAGCTTCCCCCTGCTCGCCGACAGCGGCCGTAACGCGGGCGCGCCGTTCGTCGCCCCGCTGCAGGCGCTGAAGAGCAACCTCGCTCACCTCAATACCCGTCAGTTCGACCAGTACGACCTGTGGCTCCTCGAACTGGCCATCCTCGCCTTGTTCGCGATCGCGGCGCTGCTTTCCCTGCGGTCCACGAACGCGCCGGTCCACGAACGGCTGGCCTTCGTGCTGTACCTGGTCGAGATCTGCGTCGTCACGCCGAGCACCTGGGGCAGCCTCGACGCCGATTTGCGATCTTTCATTGAGGTGTACCTGCTGGCCGTGATCATCCTGCTGAGCACCCCGAGGCGGAACCTCGGGGCCTGGCTACTCCCCTGGCTGGCGGCGTTCACGCTGCCCGCCCTGATCGTGGTCACGCAGCGCAGGCTCACCATTTCGTGACCGGCCCACGCCCTATTTGCATCAGCTCAGCGAAGTTCGCTCAGCAGGTTACTGTTCCAGACCAGGACCGTGTAGGAACCTACGTGGTAGGTTCGCGCAGGCTTACCGAACGTCGCCAGCACGGCCTGCTCGTGGGCGAAGCCGGGGTACCCGGCCACGCCTGGGGATAGCACGACGAAGTTGGCGGTGTTCCGGTCCGGGTCGTACCACTCCGCTTTCGACTCAAAGGTGCTGGGCGTGAGCCGTCCGCCGGACAGTGTCACGGTCCGGATCTGGACCCGATCGCCGCTGGTCAACGTGACAACGTTCGACTCCCAGTAGCCGGACAGGCCGGTGTGCAGATGCCGGGCCAGCAGCCAGGAGGTGAGCTGTTGGTTCTGCGCGGCCACCGGCGGCTGACCGATCTCGCGGGCTAGGCCGACTAGGTAGCCGAGCAGCACAACGAGCAGAAGCGGCACTAGCTTGGTTGCCTTGAGCTGCCCAGCCAGTAGGCGTCCGGCCAAGGCAGCGCTAAACGGCAGCACGATATCGATCTCGCGGGTCTGGGTGACCACATTGGCCTTGGTGCTGAGCACGTAGGCGACCACGTTGATGGCCATGCCCGTAACCAGCAGCTGAGCGACCAGATCGCGGTCCCGCAGGAAGCGCCGCGCCGCCAGCCACGTCCCCCATGCCGCCAGGAATACACCAACCATATGCAGCATCGTGAAGACAGTACTGGCCGTCAGACGGAGCCCGAGGAAGTCGGCGCCGCCCAGAAGCAGGAACCCTTGGGCGGTGATGCCCAGGTTGCGAACCAGGGTCGTGCCGCTCTGGGCAAACTGCGTGGCAGGCGCCGGCATGTAAAACCCGCCACGGGCGTGGATGACGTGCAGCACCAGCATAGCCGCCGCCGCTCCTACGAGGGCGGCAGCGCCGAGAGCCATGTCATACCACTGTGACGCCAGTGGCTTCCGCTCAACGGCCACAGCCTGGCAGACGCGGATCGCGCATACCAGCGCGAGCGGCAGGACCCCGATAAAGAGCACCAGCGTGTCCGCCACCACTGCCCAGCCAAGGAACACCCCGGCGATGACCGGGACATACCAGCGAGGTCGGCGGGCATGGTCCAGGATCAGCCAGACCACCATCACCGGCACGGACGTGCCGATGTGGTCCGGTGAGGAGAGAAGGATGTTCACGCCGGAAGCAAGCTGCGGTGCGAGCATGATGCCGACGGCGATGAGCACGCGCCCTAGCGCCTGACGCCCCGTGGCACTGCCCTTGGCCAGCAACGCGGCCAGCAGCATCGCGAGCGTGTACGTCATGGCCGCGGCCACGTGCACCACGTCCTGGTTCAGCCCGCGCACGAACTCCACCAGCATGTACTGCGGCAGCTCCGTGGTGTAGTACGAAACATCCCCGAGCAACCAGCCATGCAGCAGCAGGTTGCCGTGCAGCATGTCCCAGGCCTGCAAGGCCTGGCTCGCGCCATCGGAATTGACGGCCCGCGTCCGCGCCAGTTGCAGGTTGGCCGCAAAAGCGGCGATCACGCCCAGTACCCATGCGGCCGTTACCGCCCACCGGTGCAGCCACCGCGCGTGAAACCCTGTGGATCTTGCTGTGTCTGGCGCCTTGTCATCCCCAGCTTGCCAAAGCAGCGCCCTGTCGGCGCTCATGGGCCGACGGTCACTACGGCCTGCCGGAGCCGCGCGATGACCGTACTGCCGCGCGGCAACGGTGCGGAACCAGGGACAACGGTGCGGAACCAGTAGAGCCGGCCGTCTGCGATGTCCTGGCTCGTGCAGATGAACTGGCTGGTCATCATGAATGTCCACACCGGGTTCACCACGCACGCCCGTACCCCGGTCCGCTCGGCCTGGACCAGGAAGCCGGTGACGTCCGGCCATGACTTCTGGTCGAACCGCAACACGATCATCCGGCCACCTGAGCGTGCGGCGAGCACCGAGGTGGCACTGGGCAGCGCCGGGTCCGTGTTCGGGCCGCTATTGGGCACTGCCGGATCACTGCTGCTCGTGCTGGTCTGCGTGTCCGGTGCCACGGCGAGGGCGGCCAGCGCGAGCACCGCCGCGACGGCGGCCGCGGCGGCGCCCAACCGCGACGGCATCGCCTCGACCACGCCGACCGCGATGACCAGCAGTATGATGACCGGCGCCGACCAGTAGAAATAGCCGACGTAGCGCTCGGAAATAACATCGATCCCGGTCGTGGCGTAGTAAAGGAACGCCAGCGAGGAGACTGCGTTACAGGCGAGCAACGCCCACAGGAACCGGCGCAGCGGAGCGGGAGCGAGCCATTTGGTGACCGCGGCGGCCACCGCGAATCCAGCCACCGGGACCGTTGCAGAGACCCATGCGTCCCGGTACGGCGACCAGTACCACAGCGCATCCTGCACCGCCTGCGCGATGCTGTGCCCGCCCGCCCGCGGGGAGGACGTATACGCCAGGTAGTCGCTGAACTGGCCCGGCCAGTGCAGCACCAGGTTCACGATGATCGGGCAGGCGAAAACGGCGCTGATGACCACCACAGGAACCCACGCCCGCCATTGCGTGGCGAAGAAGGACCGCGCCGAGGCACCGAGTCGGTGCCGCCGCGGCCACAGCACCGCCGCGAGCACAACACAGCTGATCACCGGGACGAAGAAAAGGAAGCACGCGTGCCCGTGAATCAGGAACCAGCCGGCCAGCGCCATTATCCACGCGTCCCGCACACGCCCCGCCGCCACCGATCCCGCCGCGACGATGAAGGCAAGGTAGGCCGGCACGTACAAGTACGGCATCCAGTCGGTGCTGAGCACGGCCGGGTGCACGGACGCGAAGGCCACCACGACCGCGAAGCAGGCCGCCGCGCCGCGCAGCGACCGGGACCAGCCGTAGGCCACGCCGACAACCAGGGCCATGAACATGGCGTTCAGCGCGTATGCGGCGAGCAACTGGCCGTTCCACGCGGTCGGGACTACGTGCAGCCACGCCCAGAACAGGGATTCGCCGGCCGCCTGGACGTACATGTACGCGGGCCCGGGATGATGAAAGTGGTCCCGGGAGTAGTTTCCGACCAGAAGTGTGAAGTGCCGGGCCTGCTCGATCAGGATAGAGTTCGCGCCCATGTCCGCGTCCTCATACAGCCGTGTGGTGAACAGGAACCGGTTACGGACGCACAGCAGCCCGACCAGCACCGCTGCCGACACCAGTACCACCCACCACCGACGGGGACGGCCCGCACGCGTCGGGGCGCCGCCGGTTCCGGCCGTCACGGCCGTATCCCGCTCTTTGCTCATGCTCACCCGGTAACCCCCTTACCGCGGGATGCTGTTGAGCAGGTTCCTGTTCCAGACCATGACGGTATACGGGCCCGTGTGATAGACCCGGGCGGGACGGCCGAAGTACTTCCGGACGAGTGCCCGCGGCTCCCAGTGGTCCATGAAGCCCGGCCGGCTGTCCAAGACGATGAAGTTGGCATAGTGCAGCTTCGGGTTGTACCAGTCGATGTTGGACATCCACAGGTCGCGTTTCATCGAGTACTGCATGAGCGCCCGGACCTGGACCCGGTTGCCGCTGTCCACGGTGACGCTGCTGCTGGTCCAGTAGCCGCTGAGCCCGTAGGTGAGATGGTGCGCCGCCAGCCAGGACGCGAGGCTGGTGTTGGCCGGGGGGGCAGACGGCTGGGTGAGCTCGTATCCGAGCCCGGCGGTGTAGCCGGCCAGCGCCAGGATCCCGGCGGCAAAACCGGCCAGCCTGACCCGGCGGGCGAGACCCCTGGACGTGGGGACCTGGTTGCCGTCGTTGACGGTGGCGCCCTGGACCGTACGGACTCTCCGGGTCAGCACCCGCGCCGCCAGCGCCGCGCCGAACGGCACGATGATCGCGACCTCGTGCGCCGCCTCGTCCGCGGCGTTGCTGAGCATGTAGAGCACCACGTTGAGGACTATGGCCGCGGCCAGCACCTGGTCGACCAGGCTGACCCCGAAGAACCGCCGCGCCACCCGCGCCAGGGCCCACAGGACCACCAGCACGCTGGCCATGTGCAGGAATGCGAGAGCGAGCCACACACCGCTGAGCCCGGCGTAATTCGCGCCGAAGATCTCCAGCACCTTCCACGCGGCCGGCGCGTTGTTGTGCAGGTTGTGCCACGGCACCAGGTAGAACGGCAGTCGGTTCACGGTGTAGCCGCCCATGGCGCTGAGCAGGTTGTTGACGACCCACGCCAGCCCGGCCGCGACCACCGCCGCTGCGCCGAGGGACAGGTCGTACCACACCCCGGCGATCCGCGTGCGCCACGCGTCGCTGCCCTTGACCAGGTCTCGGATGACCCGCGCGGCGGCGACCGCGCCCAGCGGGCCGACACCCACGACGTACACGATGGGGTCCGCGACCAGTGCCCAGGCGAGCAGCACGGCGGTGAGCACAGGCACGTACCAGCGGGCCGACGCCTTATCTAGCAGCAGCCAGGTCAGCAGCAGCGGGACCGCGGTGCCGATGTGGCCGACCGACAGGTCCAGGGCGAAGACGCCGAGGCCGAACTGCGGGGCCAGCATGATGCCCGCGGCGATCAGCGTCCTGATCATTGCCACGCGCCCGGACTTCGGGTTCGAACCGCTCCGGGCCAGGAGCACGGCGAGCAGGAACGTCAGCGTGTAGGTCATCGCCGCGGCCACGTGCGCTGTTTGCATGTGCAGGCCGAGGAAGCTTTCCAGCAGGGCGTACTGCGGGAGTTCGGTCGGGTAGAACGAGACATCCGACATGTACCAGCCGTGCAGCAACAGGTGGCCGTGGAGCAGGTCCTGACCTAGCAGCAAGATGTTGGCGCTGTCTGAATTCAGCGGGTACGTCTCGGAAAGGCGGAGGTACACCGTGAACAGGGCGGCGCCAGCCAGCAGGTAGGCCGCGAGCAGGGCCAAGCGCCGACGGCCGGGCAGGCTCGAACGCTCGGCCGACCCGGCAGATGAGGTCGACGTGACTGGTGACTGGGTGTCAGCGCCGGCCCGCGGTCCGCCCATGGATAGGGAAGCTTAGCCGCTCCGGCGAGTAACCGGAGTCACCAGTTGGTCGCGATGTATTTCGTCTCGGTGAATTCCAGCAGTCCGTCGTGCGCGCCCTCGCGGCCGATGCCCGACTGCTTCACGCCGCCGAATGGGGCCGCGGGGTCAGACACGATCCCGCGGTTGAGGCCGACCATGCCGGCCTCGAGGGCCTCGCTGACCCGCAGGCCGCGGCTCAGGTCGCCGGTATAGACGTAGGAGACCAGCCCGAACTCGGTGTCGTTGGCCCAGCGGACGGCGTCGTCCTCGGCGGTGAACCGGACTACGGGCGCGACCGGTCCGAAGATCTCGGTACCGAGGATGCCGGCGTCCGACGGCACCTGGTCGATGACGGTCGGCTGGTAGAAAAAGCCGCGCCGGTCCGGCGCCCGGCCGCCGGTGACCACCTTGCCGCCGTCCGCGGCCGCCGACTCGACGAGTTCGGCCACCTTCGACCGGGTCGGCTCGTTGACCAGCGGGCCCACGTCGGTGCCCTCGTTCAGGCCCGGCCCGACGACCATGGCGTCCAGGCGGGCCGCGAACTTGCGGCTGAACTGGTCGGCGACCGCCTCGTGCACGTAGAAGCGGTTGGCGGCGGTACACGCCTCGCCGCCGTTGCGCATCTTGGCGATCAGCGCGCCCTCGATGGCAGCGTCGATGTCCGCGT
The DNA here is from genome assembly GCA_963769715.1 of uncultured Actinomycetes bacterium. Classification (GTDB taxonomy): domain Bacteria; phylum Actinomycetota; class Actinomycetes; order Streptosporangiales; family Streptosporangiaceae; genus Palsa-504. Next base: position 317,151 of record CAVYNE010000028.1, on the reverse strand, counting down.
CCTCGAAGATGATGAAGGGCGCGTTGCCGCCCAGTTCCATCGAGGTGTTCACCACGGTGTCCGCCGCCTCGCGCAGGAGGATCCGGCCCACCTCGGTGGACCCGGTGAACGACAGCTTGCGGACCCGCGGGTCGTTGAGCATCGCCGAGACCACCGCACCGGACTTCCGCGAGGGCAGCACGTTGACCACGCCGTCCGGCACCCCGGCCTCGGCCAGCAGGCCGGCGATGGCCAGCGCGGTCAGCGGAGTCTCCGAGGCTGGCTTCAGCACCACCGTGCAGCCGGCCGCCAGCGCCGGACCGATCTTGCGGGTGGCCATCGCGGCCGGGAAGTTCCACGGGGTGACCAGCACCGAGACGCCGACCGGCTGCCGCATGACCAGGATCTTGTTCGCCCCGGAAGGCGCCTGCATGAGCACGCCTTCCATGCGCACCGCCTCTTCGGCGTACCAGCGGAAGAACTCGGCCGCATAGGCCGCCTCGGCCCGCGCATCGCGCAGCGCCTTGCCGTTCTCGGCGGCCATCAGCCGGGCCAGGGACTCCCCGTGGGAGGTCATCAGCTCGAAGGTCCGGCGCAGGCATTCCGCGCGCTGCCGGGGCGGCGTCGCGGCCCAGCCGGGCAGCGCGGCGGAGGCCGCGCCGACCGCGTCGAGCGCGTCCTCCACTGTCCCGTCGGCCACCTCGGCCAGCGTGTCCTCGGTGGCCGGGTCGATCACCGGCAGCGTGCCGCCGCCCCGCCCGCCGGTCCACTCCCCGCCGATCAGCAGCCCGGTGGGTACGTCGATGCCAACCAGTTCGGCCAGGTTGCCGCTCACCGCTGTTCCTCTCTCGGCCTCACAAGGCCTTGCTCACGGTCTCGACGATCCGGTCCACCGAGGCAGCACATGATCTTCGAGCTTATCCTCGGCGGGCCCCTCATCCAACGTCGTGTGCAGTGGAGCTGTCAATCCGGGCGGGTTCGGATGTGCAGTGTAGATTTACATGATGGCTGACTTCGATCCGGGTACCGGGCTCGGACCCCGGCTGCGGCTGGTCCGGGCGGACCGGCAGCTGTCCGTCCGGGAGCTGGCCCGGCGGGTCGGCTGCTCGGCCAGCCTCATCTCGCAGATCGAGCGGGGGGTTTCGGTGCCCTCGGTGGGCGTGCTGTACTCGCTGGCCACCGAGCTGGGCAGCTCGCTCGACTACCTGCTGTTCGGGTCGGGAGCCGGGCCTGGCGCCGGCCGGGATGGCGAGGCGGGCGCGGGCTCAAGGCCTGGACCGGCGGTGGCCTCCGGATCCGGGCCAGGAAATGAGGCAAACGGGGGAAGCTGGGTCGGGGCCTCGCCGCCGCCCGCGATCGTGCAGCGGGGCGGCGGCCGCAAGATCATCGACCTGGCCAGCGGCGTGCGCTGGGAGCGGCTCACCCCGCAGTCCGACGCTACGACGGACTTCATCGAGGTGATCTACTCCCCCGGCGGCCACTCCACCGACGAGCGCCGCCCGCTGCGCCACGACGGGCACGAGTACGGCCTGATCATCAGCGGCACGCTGCAGGCCAACGTCGGCTTCGAGAGCTACGAGCTAGGTCCGGGCGATTCGATCGCGTTCGACTCCTCGACGCCGCACGAGTACCTGAACAAGACCGGCGAGCCCGTGCACGCGATCTGGGTCGTCGTCCACTCCGAGCCCGGCCGCGCGTAATCACGGGTGTGTGCGCCCCGTTACCCGGAGCGCACACACCCGATCCTGGTCAGGTAAGCGTCATGGGTAGCTGGTGAGGAGGACGGGCGTACCTATTCCCGGGTTAGTGGTCGAGGTCACGGGGCCGCCGACGCCGTTGATGATGGACTTGTCGCCGCCCGAGCCGCCGAGATACACGACGAGGAGACCGTGGAACTGCACACCCGGCGTGTCGGGGGACTGGAAGGCCTCGTCGGCGAACAGCGTCGCCGAGGTCTGGATGAACACGATGTAACTGCCCATTCCATAGCCCTGGAAGCTCTTGACGTTCTTGGTGACCAGGAAGGCGGGGTAACCGTCCTGGCTCGGCGTGGCCATCCAGGCGGACTGGCTGGGCGGGTCGTAGGGCATCTCGTTCTGGAAGAAGACGTCCGTGCCGCCCTGGCCGCTCCAGATCACCTCGTTCTTCTGGTAGTGCTCCACGGCCAGGCCGTAGGCAGTGACGTTGTCACCGGTGACGACCACGCCGGTGTCGGCCTTGTTGACCGTCCAGCCCACCGCGTTGCCGTGATCAGCGCGCCAGGCCCATACGTTGTCGATGATCGAGTTCGAGGCGTTGTCGAGAAGGCTGACGGTGGCCGACACGGGTGTGGTCTCGGCGCCGCCGATGCGGAAGTAGACATCCTGGATCACGTCCGGGTTGCTGGCGGAGCCAGGCCCCGGGGTCCCGACCGAGACCAGGACCGGTGAGTTGACCGGGCCGGCGTCGACGATCAGGCCGGACAGTTTCACTCCGCTGTTGGGCACGGCGACTATGGCGGCGTTGCCGTGCTGCGGGACCAGGGTGGCCAGGCCCAGGCCCAGGACCACGGCACCGGGCCGGCTGACCAGGACGGGCTGGTCCAGGTTGTAGACGCCGGGGGTGAGGATGAGATTCTTGCCCACGGCCAGCGCGCCGTCGATGGCCAGGATCGGCGTCGAGGGGCTGGCCACGAAGAACTTCGACAGCGGGATGGAGGTGCCGGCCTCCGTGCCGCTAGCCCAGGCCGGGCCCACCGAATTGTGCTGGACCGCGGGAACGAAGACGTTGAAGTTGCCTTGCGAGTCGGTGTAGAGGAACGGCTCTTCCTCGGTCACCGGGCAGGTGGCGAGCGTCGTGTACTTTCCTCCGTTGACGTTGAAATTCTGGGCGGGAGCGCCATTAGTCCCGCAGAAGACCTGGTTCCACACTGCGTTGCTCCAGCCGACCAGGTTGCTGTTCCTCGTCACCCACTGCTGCTGGGAACCGTTGGTGACGGCTTTGCCGGTGAACTCGGAGTCGGCGATGAACCCGCCGCTGGCGTAGTCCGGAGAGCCGTCGCAGTAATCCATCAGGGACAGCTGGCCGTTGACCTGGACTCGCCGTAGCGGCGACGCCTGCGACACCGCCCAGAAGTCCGTGTTTGCGGAGCAGCCGTTTCCGCCCGGCTTGTTGCCGGTCACGTTGATCGTGAGGTTCGACAGTGAGCGCCAGAAGTTGTCAAGCGCGATGCAGTTGGTGCCAAAGCACTGGTTGTAGACGTTGACCTGGCCGTTTATGACGACATCTTGGGGGTTCAGCCCGAGGCCCGCGACGGCGGTGTAATAACCGACCTGGAAGATGAGCGGGGCCGCGGACGATCCGTACGTGCCGGGCTGGAAGAAGATGGCGAAGCGCTGGGTACCGAACTGGTTCGACACCTGCTGGCTGGCGATATTGTCGAGGTCGGCCTGGATGCTCGCCTGGCTCATGGTGTCGTTGAAGACGCAGGCGTTGGGGCCCAAGGCGGCCACGTTCGCCCCCGGGCACATCGACGAGTCCGCTCCGGCCGCCTGGGACGGCGCCGCGGCGAACGCGGCCGCGGCGGCCAGGGCCGCCACGACCATAAGCGGGCGCCGCAGCCAGCGGGCGCTGATACCTCTGGTGATCGGTTTCATACGTGTTACCTTCGCTCTTCAGCCCTTATTACGGGCGTCCCCCCAAGGTGTTTCAAGATTCGTTGGCCATTTCCTGGTAATTAGGCGCGAAAAAGCCAGCACGGACGACGTTCACGGGCATCTAGACGGAAAACACCCAGCGAAATTATGCAGCGACAGGGTCGCTGCCCTAGTGGTCACCTGCTCTGCGATATCCCGGAAACGACATCGGCTCTTAACTTAGCGGTGACATTGTTAACACGCCATAAACATCATTGCCCGGCCATAAAAAAATCGTTAACGAAGCTGAGTCGACAATTGTTCATAGCTTGCAGGAAAGGCGTTAGGCGGAGGTGCTGGGGAGGATGGTGGCCATGGTGAGTTCATCGATGAACTGGCCGTCGACGAACAGGCACTCCGAGCGGTGCCCTTCGACCGAGAAACCCATGCGTTTGTAGAGGCGGATGGCACGCCTGTTGTGCGCCACCACCGTGAGCTCTAGGCGGCCGCGTTGGGGGTCTGGGCGGCGGCGTCATCCGGGGCCGGCGCGCCGGCCCCGTCCCGGGCGTGGCCGGGGCGGTCCGGGGCGGTGGCCTGTTCGACCCAGCGGCTGATGCGGTCGACCAGGTCCTGGCCGCAGGCGGTCTCGGCGTGGCCCATGCCCGGCACGAGCCAGAGTTCCTTGGGTTCCCGGGCCGCCATGTACAGCTGGCGCGCGTGTTCGGGCGGGAAGTAGTGGTCCTGGTCACCGTGCACGATCAGCAGCGGGACGGGCGAGATCTGCGCCGCCGCCTCGGCCGGGGGGACGGGGACCAGCTTCCAGCCCTCGGGGCTTATCCGGGTCTTCAGCCAGCGCCGGGTGACGAACCGGCCGATCCGGTGCTCCACCGCGAAGTGCACGCGCCGCATTGGTTCGGTGCCCCGGTAGTACCACTGGCCGGGGCCGCTGACCGACACCACGGCGTCGAGCCCGCCGACCAGGCCGGCGTGCCGCAGGACGATCGACGCGCCCATCGAGAAGCCGACCGCGGCGACCCGCGTGTAACCGAGCTGGCGCGCCCAGGCGACGACCGCGTTGATGTCCCTGATCTCGCGGTCGCCCAGCGTGGACAGGCCGCCGGAACGCCCGTGGCCGCGGAAGTCGAAGGTGAGCACGCCGGCCATCTGGTTGAACCGGTTGGCGATGCGCCAGACGTTGGGCCGCTGCCAGGACAGCGTGAAACCATGTGCGACGACGATCGCGAGATCCCCCGTACCCGGAAGATGGATGGTGTCAATCGGGACGCCATCTTCGGTGACCAGGGTCGTTGCCGTCACGACAGGCTTGGTCATGCTTCACCCCGGCAGTCAGGTTCCGCCGTGGCCCGGCGGGCTTTCCTAGCAGTAACCACGCCGGGCACGGTATCAATCCGGGCCCGGGCCGGATCGAGGCAGGACTAGCCGACCGGGGCGCGGATGGTGAAAGCTTCGGTTATCCGCCCCCGTGTTCGTTAGCCACCACGTGAAGGAGCATCATGTCCGTGCTGCAGGCCCTGACCGACGCCATCCGTGACAGCTCGGTCGAGGTGATCGATCTCACCGCGCCGCTCAGCGCCGAGACGCCGATCATCCAGCTGCCCGAGCCGTTCGGCAATACCGCCCGCTTCGGGCTGACCGAGGTCAGCCACTACGACGAGCGCGGACCCGCGTGGTACTGGAACGACATCGTGACCGGTGAGCACACCGGGACCCACTTCGACGCCCCGGTGCACTGGGTGACCGGCAAAGACCGCGAGGACGTGGCCCAGGTCCCGGTCTCGCGGCTGATCGCCCCGGCGGTGGTACTTGACTTCAGCGCCGAAGCGGCGCAGGATCCGGACTTCCTCCTGGAGATCGAGCACGTCAAGCAGTGGGAGGCCGAGCACGGGCCGCTGCCCGAGGGCGGCTGGCTGCTGTACCGGACCGGCTGGGATGCGCGGTCGGATGACCAGGCGGCGTTCCTCAACGCGGACGCCACCGGCCCGCACACGCCGGGAATCAGCGTGTCCTGCGCGATGTGGCTGGCCAAGGAATCGCCGCTGATCGGGCTCGGCACCGAGACCGTTGGCACCGACGCCGGGGCCGCGCACTCCTTCGACCCCCCGTTCCCCTGCCATTCGGCGCTGCTCGGGGCGGGCAAGTACGGCCTTACGCAGCTGCAGAACCTGGCCCGGCTGCCGGTCACCGGCGCGGTCGTGATCGCGGGCCCGCTGCCCATCGTCAGCGGTTCGGGGTCCCCGTGCCGCGCGCTGGCGCTGGTCGAGCGTTCCTGAGCATGCGGGTCGCGGAGGCGGTCGGCCGCGGGCTGGCCGGACTCGGGGTGGACACCGTGTTCGGCGTGGTCGGCAGCGGCAACTTTCACGTCACGAACGCGCTGGTGGCCAGCGGGGCGAGGTTCGTCGCGGCGAGGCACGAGGGCGGCGCCACCGTTATGGCCGACGCCTGGGCCAGGACCACCGGAGCTCCCGGGGTCGTCACGGTGCATCAAGGACCCGGCCTGACCAACGCGATGACCGGCATCGCCGAGGCCGCCAAGAGCCGAACCCCGCTGCTGGTGCTGGCGGCCGAGGCCCCGGAGATCCGGTCCAACTTCCACGTCGACGTGGCCGGGCTGGCCGCCGCCGTCGGCGCGGTCGCCGAGCGGCTCTACTCCCCCGCGTCGGCGCTGGCCGACGCGCACCGCGCCTACTCGACTGCTCTCGGCCGCCGGACCGTGGTGCTGGCCCTGCCGTTGAGCATCCAGGCCGCTCAGTATCAGCCAGCACCAGGCCAGCTAGTACGGGGCCAGCCAGTACGGGGTCAGCCAGCACCAGGCCAGCCAGCACGGGGTCAGCCAGCACCGGGCGACCTCGGCCCGGTGCCCGCGCTGAGGCGGATGTTCCCGCCCGCCCCGGCCGCCGACGCGGTTACCGCGCTGGCCGGCCTGCTGCGCGAGGCCAGGCGGCCGGTGTTCATCGCGGGCCGGGGCGCCCGGGGCCGGGCCGCCGAGCTGGAACGGCTGGCGGACGCGTGCGGGGCGCTGCTGGCCACCTCTGCGGTGGCCAAGGGCCTGTTCCGCGGCAACCCGTGGAACCTGGACGTGAGCGGCGGGTTCGCCTCGCCGCTGGCGGCCGAGCTGATCAGCGACGCCGACGTGATCGTGGGCTGGGGCTGCTCGCTGAACATGTGGACGACGCGGCACGGCAAGCTGATCCCGCCGGAGGCCACCCTGGTCCAGGTGGACGACGACGCGACCGCGATCGGCGCGCACCGGCCGGTGCACCTCGGAGTGCTCGGTGACGTGGCCGAGACCGCGCGCGCCGTGGCCACCGCGCTCGGTACCGAAGGCACGCGGGAGGACCCGGGCGGTGAACCCGGGCCCGTTCGGGATAAGAAATCACTGAGTGCGGCGGGTTACCGGTCGGCGGAGCTGCGGGAGCGGATCGCGGACCAGGTGCGCTGGCGGGACGTGCCATACGTCGACGACAGCGCCAAGGACGAGGGCGACGGGCAGCGGATCGACCCGCGCACGCTGTCGATCGCGCTGGATGACCTGCTGCCCGCGGAGCGGACCGTGGCGGTGGACTCGGGCAACTTCATGGGCTACCCGAGCATGTACCTGTCGGTCCCTGACGAGGCGGGCTTCTGCTTCACCCAGGCGTTCCAGTCGATCGGGCTCGGCCTGGCCACGGCCATCGGGGCCGCGATCGCCCGCCCGGACCGGCTGGCGGTGGCCGCGCTCGGCGACGGCGGCGCGCTGATGGGCGTCAGCGAGCTGGAGACCGTCGTTCGGCTGGGGTTGCCGATGGTCGTGGTCGTCTACGACGACGAGGCCTACGGCGCGGAGGTGCATCACTTCGGGCCGGACGGCGATCCGCTGGACACCGTGCGGTTCCCGGCGACCGACATCGCCGCGATCGGCCGCGGGTTCGGGTTCGAGGGCGTCACCGTGCGCGAGGCGGCTGACCTGGCCCCGGTGCGCGGCTGGCTGGACGGCCCCCGCGAGCGCCCGCTGCTCATCGACGCCAAGATCACGTCCGCACACGGCTCCTGGTGGCTGGAAGAGGCCTTCCGCGGCCATTAGGGGTCTGGGGGGCATTAGGGGTCTGGGGGGCGGCAGCCCTCCCCAGGGGGGCACGGGGGGGCGGGCAGCCCCCTCGTGATCAGGGGGGTCTTGGGGGGATCGTCCCCCCGGCTAGCAGCGCGGACGCGCGCCCGGGCACCTTTTTCGGGTGCCGGGACGCGCGTCCGGTTCACACTACGCCGCGGCCGCGCGCAGCGCAGGCCTAGGAGCAGGACAAGCTATACATCGTCCGCCGTGGCCGCCTTCTCCGGCTCTCGTGACGTCGGTGATGCCTCGTCCGCCATCGCGGAGCCAACGCTGACTAGATCCTCGGACGGGTAGGCCTCCTCGCCGTGCACCGCTATGTCGCCGATCTCCAGCTGCTCGTCGGGCAGCCGCAGGTTCATCCTGAACACGTACTTGATGACCATCAGGATGACGAACGTCACGGCGGCGTCCCAGATGATGATGGTGAGCGCGGCGCCGGCCTGGATGGCCAGCTGCTTACCGTGGCCGTAGAACAACCCGGCGCCGGAGATCGACGGGTTCTTGCCGAGGCCGAGGTACACGATCATGTTCGGGTCGGCTAGCAGGCCAACTAGCAGGCCGCCGAGCAACCCGGCGATGCCGTGCGTGTACACCACGCCGAGCGCATCATCCACCTTGTTGAACGGCCACACGTACTTCGGCAGGTAGGCCCAGGCCACCCAGACGATCGCGGAGCAGACCAGGCCGATCACGATGGCGCCCAGGCCGTTCACGTAGCCGGCCGCCGGGGTGATGCCGACCAAGCCGCAGATCATGCCGTTCAGGCCGCCGAGGAAGGTCGGCTTCTTCTCGTGGCTGAACGCCATGTCCATGATGATCCAGGTCATCATGGCCACCGCGGTCGCGAGGTTGGTGTTGATGACCGCAGCCGCGGCGTCCTGGCTGGCGAAGTACGGGTCACCGCCGTTGAAGCCGTTCCAGCCGAGCCACAGGATTCCGGCGCCGACGGCGACGAACATAAGGTTGTTCGGGACGGCACGCTCGCGGTCGCGCTTGAGCCTGGGACCGACGACCGCGGCCGCGACGAAGCCGGACACGCCAGCGGCCAGGTGGATGACGTAACCGCCGGAGAAGTCCAGCGCGCCCTTGCCGGCCCAGTAGCCGCCGCCCCACAGCAGGAACGCGTTCACCGCGTAGGCAAAGGTGATCCAGAGCGGCACGAAGATCATCCAGACCTTGAAGCTGATCCGGCCGATGACGCTGCCGATGAACAAGATCGGGGTGATCGCCGCGAACACGAACTGGAAGTAGACCAGTGACGACTCGGGGAACCTGAAGTTGGGCATCAGGCCGTTGAGCAGCGGGATGTTCGCCTGGCCCTGTTCGGCTGCGTGGCCGAGCACGGGCCGTGGATCACCGACGAACGTGCTGATCAGCGGCGTGCCGAAGCCCATCTTGAAGGCCCACAGAACCCAGGTGATCAGGACCAGGCAGAAGGTCGTGAACACCATGAGCACGGTGTTCATGGCCCATTTCTTCTGTACGAGACCGCCGTAGAGGACGGCCAGGGCCGGGATGGACATCAGCCCGACCAGCGTGGCAGCGGTCATCTGCCAGGAGTTATCCCCTGAGCTAAGCCAGGCTGGATATGGACTCACTATGCCTCCATGGGGCAATCGGGCCTTCTGGGGTCCAACGTCTGGGCTGGCTCCACCATGGCCGCTCCGTATACCTGCAAGGCATGTGTCCCATGCGCGAGTTTCAGGGGTATTTCTCGCTTGTTACGCGGCCGGTAACGAGTCCGGGCGAGGTTACTTCGAGATGTCGCGGCTGATCGCCTGGTCAGCCCGGTTCGGCCCGGTTCGGCCCGGCGCAGGCGGGTCCAGGGCGCGCAAACCCCTACGGGCGGGGCGATCCCGCTCGTGTCACGTTCGCGTAACAGTGCAGAGATTTGCTCTTGAGATAAACCACCCGATAGTCGTACTCTTCTGCCATACGAAGCCGGTAAGCGCTTACCGCAAGGTGGAGTCTAGGCCGGGACTGGGTGCCGTGACGAGCGGCACCTTTATTCGGGTCGTTCGGGTAAGCGCTTACCGCGCCCGCCGGACGGCGAAGGCGACGAGGAGCAGCGGTGGACGGGACAGGCAGGGACCCGGCTGACGGCCCCGGCGGGGACGCCCCGGGCGCCGCCCACGGCGGGGCGGCCGGCGGCGCCGGGGCCAGCGGCGGGGACGATGACGCGGCGGGCAACTCGAGTGCCGCGCCGACGATCTATGACGTGGCCCGGGCCGCGGGCGTATCCATCGCCTCGGTCTCCCGCGTGCTCAACGGGCAGCGCAACCCGCGGCAGGAAACCAGGGACCGCGTGCTGGCGGCCGTGGCCGAGCTCCGCTTCGCGCCGGACGGGGCGGCGCGGGCGCTGAGCGCGCGGTTCAAGGAAGTCGTCGGCGTGATCGTGCGCAAGCCGTGGCGGGTGGACCCGGACGAGGACCTGTTCTCGGCCGAGGCGGAGAGCCTGCAGTACCCCGACCTGATCAACCGCGGTATCGAGGCGGCGGCGCAGCGTCGCGGCTTCGACCTGCTGATCAGGTCGGTGGGCATCGACGAGCACGACGCCGGCGGCCGGACGCTTGCGCTGGCCCGTAAGAGCGACGGGCTGATCCTGCACGACCGGGTGCTCGAGCCCGGCGAGATGGACCGGCTGTCCCGGCAGTTGCCGATCGTCACGCTGGCCGGTTACGCCACCCCCACCACCGCCAACGTGCACGGCGACAACAAGTCGGGCATGCAGGCCCTGGCCCGGCACCTGCTCCGCGACCACGGCTACCCGTCGGTCGCCTACCTGGGCGGCTACGCCGACAGCCCGGACAGCATCGAGCGCCGCGAGGTGCTCGCGGCCGAGGCGGCCGCAGCCGGCGCGACACTGGAGTGCGGACCGGAATGGCAGGGCTACTACTTCGCCTCGGGCGGCGCCAAGGTGGTCAACCGACTGGTCGCCGCGGGCCGCGCGCTGCCCCGCGCGATCGTGTGCGCCAACGATCAGACCGCGCTCGGCGTCATGTCCGCGCTGCGTGAGCACGGCGTCAGCGTACCCGGCCAGGTCGCGGTGACCGGCTTCGACGACATCCCGCTGGCCCGCCACCTGCGCACCACCCTGACCACCGTCCGCCAGCCGATCAGGGAGATGGGGAGGACCGCGTTCGAGGTGCTCTATTCGATGATCAGCGGCGAGCGGCCACCGGAGCGCAACATCGTGCTGGCCACCGAACTGGTCCGCCGGGAGAGCTGCGGCTGCCCGGCGGGAACCAGCAACGACGGTGAGGTGTGGCTATGATCCTGCTCGCCCGCCGGATCGGGTTCTACATCCTCACCGCGCTGGTGGCGATAACCCTGGACTTCTTCATCCCCCGGCTGATGCCGGGCAACGCCGTGGCCGCCGCGCTGGCCAACCTCCACAGCCAATTCACCCCGGCCACCATCAAGGCCCTGGAACTGCAGTACGGCGTCGGCACGAACCAGAGCCTGTGGTCGCAGTACGTGCACTACTGGGACAACCTGCTGCACGGCAACATGGGCATCTCCACCAGCCACTACCCGGCGACCGTGACGAGCGTGATCAGCTCCGGCCTGCCCTGGACGCTGGCCCTGGTGGGCGTGGCGACCGTGATCAGCTTCACGCTGGGCACCCTGCTCGGCATCCTGGTGGCCTGGCGGCGCGGTACCGTCCTGGACAACCTGCTGCCCGCCATGACCTTCTTCCAGGCCGCTCCTTACTTCTTTATCGCGATCGTGCTAGTGGCCGTGTTCGCCACCAAGCTGGGCTGGTTCCCGGCCATCAGCGCCTACGACCAGACGCTGGTCACGCCGGGCTGGAACTGGGCCTACATCAGCAACGTGCTCGACCATGCCTTCCTGCCCGCACTGACCATCGTGCTGGCGTCCGCGGCCGGGTGGATCGTCGGGATGCGCAACGTCATGGTCACCACCATGGACGAGGACTACGTGCTCGTCGCCCAGGCGAAGGGACTGCCCAAGCGCCGCGTCGTCAATTACGCGGCGCGGAACGCGATCCTGCCGAGCGTCACCGGTTTCTCGCTGGCGATCGGCTTCGTGGTATCCGGCGCGCTGCTGACCGAGATCGTCTTCTCCTATCCGGGCATCGGCTACATCCTGCAGCAGGCCGTCCTCGAGCGCGACTACCCGCTGCTGCAAGGGGTGTTCCTCATCATCACGTTCACGGTGCTGACCGCGAACCTGATCGCGGACTTCGCCTACGTCCTGCTCGACCCGAGAACCCGGCAGGAGGCCTGAGCCATGGCAATCGGCACTGGCGTCGGCGCGGCAGAAACACCGCCAGTCACCGCGGGTACCCCGGTGCGGGGGAGGCAGGCCCGCAGGCTGCGCATCCCCCGGTCCCCGAAGGTGCTCATCGGGCTGGGCCTGCTGGTCTTCTTCGTACTGCTTGGGGTGGTGGGGCCGCTGGTGGCGCCCTACGACCCCTCGGCGAGCCTGTCCAGCACGAACGGCGTCCCGCAGCCGCCCTCGGCCGCGCACTGGCTCGGCACCACGCAGACCCAGCAGGACCTGCTGTCCCAGCTTCTGGTGGGCGGCCGCAGCACGATGCTGGTGGCCATCCTGGCTGGCCTGGTCGCGACCGCGCTGTCGGTCATCATCGGGGTGACCTCAGGGTACGTCGGCGGCCTCGTCGACGACCTGCTGTCCATGCTGATCAACATCGGGCTCGTGCTGCCCGCCCTGCCCCTGCTCATCGTGATGACCGGGTTCCTGCCGAAGGACGCCAACCCGAGCGACCTGCTGATCGGGCTGATCATCGCCGTAACCGGATGGGCGTGGGGTGCCCGGGTGCTCCGGGTCCAGACGCTGTCGCTGCGGAACCGGGACTTCGTCCAGTCAGCGCGCATCATCGGCGAGCGCCGCTGGCGGATCATCGGTTTCGAGATCCTGCCCGGCCTGGTACCGATCATCGCCTCCTCGTTCCTGTTTACCGTGATCTACGGCGTCGGCACCTACACGGCGCTGTCGTTCCTCGGCCTGATCAACGGAACGCACTGGAGCTGGGGCACGATCTTGTTCTGGGCGCAGAGCCAGACGGCCGCCCAGAACGGGTACTGGTGGTGGTGGGTACCGCCCGGCCTCGCGGTAGCCCTGCTCGGCACCTCACTGGCCTTGCTCAACTTCGGAATCGATGAGTTCGTCAACCCCAGGCTGCGCGCCGCCGGGCTGTCCAGGGGGCGGGCCAGGAAGGCGGGCCTGCCGCGGCGCTTCCCGCTGGGCGTAACGCCAGTGACCCGGCCCCGCGCTCCCGTCCCGCCCGCGGCTCCCGTCCGCCCCGCAGCCGAGGAGGCCAGGTCATCATGACATCGCTTCACGTGGGGACGCTGGATCAGCCGGCCGCAGCGGGCCGCTCCCGGCCGGGCGAGCCGCTGCTTGAAGTCACCGGCCTGTGCGTCGACTACGGCATCGGCTCGGATGCGGTGCACGCGATCCTGGACGCCGATCTGGTCCTGCACCGGGGGGAGGTGCTCGGCCTGGCCGGGGAGAGCGGCAGCGGCAAGTCCACGTTCGCGTACGCCGCCACCCGGCTGCTGCGCGCGCCAGGCGTGATCACCGGCGGCTCAGTCCGGTTTCACCTGGGCCAGGGCCGCGACATCGACCTGCTGGCCGCGGACGAGGCGCAGTTGCGCCGTCTCCGCTGGGCGCACATCGCGGTGGTGCTGCAGAGCGCCATGCACGCGCTCAACCCGGTCATGTCCATCGGCGACCAGCTCGGCGACGTCCTGCGGGCGCACCGGCCGGACATGGACCGGGCGGCGCGGCGGGACCGGACGGCGCAGCTGCTCGACATGGTTGGCATCACCGCCGACCGGCTGCGCGGCTATCCGCACGAGCTGTCCGGCGGCATGCGGCAGCGGGTCATGATAGCCATGGCGCTCGCGCTCGAACCGCAGCTGGTGATCATGGACGAGCCGACCACCGCCCTGGACGTGGTCACCCAGCGCGAGATCCTCGAGGAACTCGCCGCGCTGCGGGATCGGCTGGGCTTCGCGGTGCTGTTCATCACCCATGACCTGTCGCTGCTGATCGAGATCGCGGACTCCATCGCGATCATGTACGGGGGCCGCATCGTGGAGCGGGCGGGGGCCACGGCTCTGTTCCGCGCACCGCGCCACCCCTACACGCTGGGCCTGCTCGGTTCCTTCCCGTCCCTGCACGGGCCCCGCGTGCACATGACCGGCATCGCTGGCGCGCCTCCGGACCTGCGCAACCCGCCGGCCGGGTGCCCGTTCCACCCGCGGTGCCGCTATGTGATGGAACGGTGCCGGACCGAGCTCCCTCCCTTGCGGCCAGTCGCCCGGGCCGACGCGGCGAACCCACGGGTTGCCGCGTGCTGGCTGCAGGACGGCTCCGCGCCGCCGCCAGCCGAGCTGGCCCGCCCCGAGCCCGGCCCCGATCCCGCCGCCGGCACGAACAGCCCCATAGCAGATACGGGCGGCACAGTGGCTGACACGGGGGCTGACACGGGGGCTGACACGGGCACCGACACCAAGGGAGGTGCCGCATGACGGCGCCGGACGCCGCCGCGGCCCTTCCGGTCACCGGCACGCCCGTGCTCGAGGCACGGTCGCTGGTCAAGCACTTCCCCGTGCACCGGCGGGGCAGGCGGACCCAGCGCGGCGCCGTGATACACCGCGGCGCCGTGGTACACGCGGTCGATGTCGTCTCGATCGCGGTGCCAGAGGCCAGCATCACGGCTGTGGTGGGCGAGAGCGGCTGCGGCAAGTCCACTCTGACCCAGATGCTGGCCCGGCTCATCCGCCCCACCTCCGGCGGGCTGCTGCTGAACGGCAGCCCGGCCGCGCGCCGGGACGCGCGCGAGTACGCCGGCCAGGTGCAGATGGTCCTGCAGGACCCGTTCGCCTCGCTCAACCTGGTGCACACCGTTCGCTATCACCTGGCCAGGCCGCTGCGGATCCACGGGCTCGGCCCGGACGGCAACAGCCTGGACGACGAGATAACGAGCCTGCTCGAGCGGGTCGCGCTCAGCCCGCAGGACGCCGACAAGTACCCGCACGAGCTGTCCGGCGGTCAGCGGCAGCGGGTCGCCATCGCCCGCGCGCTGGCCGTCAGGCCCCGGGTACTGCTGGCTGATGAGCCGGTGTCCATGCTCGACGTCTCGATCAGGCTCGGCGTACTGAACCTGCTCGCGGACCTGCGGGAACGTGAGCGGCTCGCGATCTTGTACGTCACCCATGACATCGCGTCGGCGCGCTATCTGGGCGACACGATCGCCGTCATGTACGCAGGCCAGATCGTCGAGCAAGGCCCGGCCGCCGCCGTGACCGATCAGCCCTCGCACCCATACACGCAGCTCCTGCTGGCGGCGGCACCGGATCCGGACCGGCCATCGCCGGCCACGCTGCGGGGCCGCGGTGCGCCGCCCAGCCTGGTGAGCCCGCCCGCCGGGTGCCGTTTCCACCCGCGCTGCCCCTACGCGATGGCCATCTGCGCGCAGCAGGCTCCCCCGAGCATCGAGGTGGCCTCCGGCCACGTCAGTGCCTGCTGGCTGCACGCGACAGACGCAGACTCCACCATGCCCCAGAACCCCGGCCCGGGCCCCGGGCCGATCCCGCTGACCACGGCGAGCCAACCGGACAGCCGTCCGCCGCGAGGAGAGAGCACATGATCAGGCACACCCTATTACCCGCGCCCGGCAAGGGCAGTGAGCGCCGTCCATGATGGCGGCAGCTCCAGATACAGCACCAGCAACGCGCCGACCGCGAACACCTCGCGGACCCGGCCGACCTTCGCACCACTGTTGATAACAGACCCCGACACGGTCACCACAACAGGCCGACGACAGTCGGCCGGGCACAACGGAGTTTAAGGCAATGAGCCACAGATCCATGAAACCGAGGGTCCTATCCGGCCTCGCCACGATGTCGGCGGTGATCCTCGCCCTCGGCGTCGCGGCCTGCAGCTCGTCGGGCAGCAGCACCGCGTCCGGCACGAGTTCCTCACCGTCAAGCGCGATGGGCACCAAGACCCTCGTCGTGGAGAGCACTCCGCTCTCCCCGCTGACGCAGACGTTCAACCCGTTCTCCGCGACCTCAACCGGCTACACGCTGCACTCGACGAACCTGTATTACGAACCGCTGTTCTTCTTCAACATCCTCAACCCCAGCCAGGCGCCGGTGCCGATGCTGGCCACCGCCTACTCCTTCTCCAACGGCGGCAAGACGCTGACCCTGACCACCAGGTCGGGCGTGAAGTGGAGCGACGGCAAGCCATTCAGCGCGGCCGACGTGGCGTTCACCTTCAACCTGCTCGTCAAGAACCCGGCGCTCGCCCAGACGGGTACCCCGGCGCCGACCAGCGCCACCGCCACCGGGCCGAACACGGTGGTGCTCAACTTCGCCGCACCGCAGGCCGGCAACCTGTACAACATCGGCACCCAGGCCATCGTGGCCCAGCACGTCTGGCAGTCGGTAAGCAACCCGGCTACCTACACTGACGCCAACCCGGTGGGCACCGGGCCGTACGTCCTGGACAAGTTCACCCCGCAGGGCATCTTGTTCAAGGCGAACCCCGGCTACTGGAACAAGAGCGCGGTTCACGTGCCCGAGGTGGACTTCCCGTCCTACGTCAGCAACACCGCCGCCGAGCAGGCGCTGGAATCTGGCCAGGTCGACTGGGCGGGCAACTACATCACGAACGTGCAGAACGTGTTCGTCGCCAAGGACCCGGCGCACAACAGGGTGTGGTTCAGCAACTCTCCGTACATGACCTCCAACAACGTCGTCACGCTGTGGCTGAACACCACGAGGGCGCCGCTGAACGATCCGAAGGTCCGGCAGGCGATCAGCTATGCCGCCGACAGGCAGCAGCTCGCGGACCAGGGCGAGACCGGTTATGAGCTGCCCGCGACCTCGTTGAGCGGCCTGCTGCTGCCGGTCGACCAGTCCCTGCTGCAGTCCCAGTACGCCAACGACCTGCCCGCCAGCGGTGACGCGGCCAAGGTCGCGTCGATCCTAACCAGCGACGGGTACACCAAGGTCAACGGCAAGTGGAGCAAGGACGGCAAGCCGATCACCTTCTCGGTCGAGGACCCGATCTCGTTCAGCGACTTCTGGCTCGACGTCCAGCTGCTGACGGCGCAGCTCAACAAGCTGGGCTTCGACGCCAAGGCCGATGGCATCGGGAACCCGACCAACTGGTTCACCGACCAGGCCACCGGCAACTTCGACGCGATGATCCGCTGGTCCAATAACGGCCCGACGCCGTACTACTACTACGACAACTGGATGGACTACGCGACAAGCGCGCCGCTGGGCAAGACCGCGGCGAACAACTTCGGCCGGTTCAACGACCCGCAGGCGCAGTCCGCCCTGACGCAGTATGTGAGCAGCACCAATCCGGCCGCCCAGCAGACGGCGCTGAACACGCTGCAGAACGTCATGTCCACCCAGGTGCCGGTGATCCCGCTGCTGTACGGCGCGTCCTGGGCCGAGTTCAGCACCAGGAACTACACCGGATGGCCCAGCCAGGCCAACCCGTACACCGACCCGGGCCCCAACCCGACGGAGATCGAGTACGTGCTCCTGCACCTCAAGCCAGCGTCGTGAGGCCGGCTGAAAAGGAGATGAACAGCAGAATCCGCATATGACGACATGGTCATACTGACTGTGGGGGACGAGCGCGGCCTGCTGGCCGCGCTCTCCCTCGACGATAAGGTGCGCCTGCTGACCGGCGCGGACAACTGGCGCACCTGCCCCCTGCCGGCCATCGGGCTGCGGTCCATGGTGGTGTCCGACGGCCCGGCCGGGGTGCGCGGCACCACCATGGACGAGCGCAACCCGGCGGCGAGCCTGCCCTGCCCGTCGGCGCTCGGCGCCACCTGGGATCCGGCCCTGGTCCAAACGCTCGCCGCCGCGCTCGGCA
Source organism: uncultured Actinomycetes bacterium (assembly GCA_963769715.1). Lineage (GTDB taxonomy): Bacteria > Actinomycetota > Actinomycetes > Streptosporangiales > Streptosporangiaceae > Palsa-504. The sequence continues at coordinate 299,550 of CAVYNE010000028.1, read as the reverse complement.
CCGAGGCCAGGAGCAAGGGCGTCGACGTCCTGCTGGCCCCGACCATCAACGTGATGCGCACGCCGCTGGGCGGGCGGGGCTTCGAATCGTTCGGCGAGGACCCGGTGCTGATCTCGCGGATGGCGGTCGCCTTCGTCCGCGGCCTGCACCAGGCCGGAGCCGCCGCGGCGGTCAAGCACTACGTGGGCAACGACTCCGAGACCGGCCGCTGGACCTATGATGCGCGGATCGCCGAGCACGTGCTACGCGAGCTGTACCTGGTCCCATTCGAAGCCTGCGTGCGCGAGGCGGACGTGGATCTGGTGATGACCGGCTACAACATGGTCAACGGGATCACGATGACCGAGCATGGCCACTTGCTCGGGCGCGTCCTGAAAGACGAATGGGGCTTCGGCGGCGTGGCCCTGTCCGACTGGCATGCCGCTCGCAGCACGGTCGCGACCGCCGTGGCCGGGCTCGACCTGGCCATGCCGGGCCCGGACGGGCCGTGGGGCGGCGAGCTGATCGCGGCGGTCCGGGCCGGCGAGGTCAGCGAGGCCGCAGTCGACGACAAGGTGCTGCGTATCCTGCGGCTGGCCCGTCGGATCGGGGCGCTCGGCACCCCGGCGCCGGACGGCGCCCCAGGCGGCCGGGTCCCGGACCGCGGAGCGCCGGACGGCCGGGACCGGAGGGGCCCCGTCCTCGCCGACCCGGCGCTGCTGCGCCGGTGCGCCGCAGGAGCGTTCACGCTGCTCCGCAACGAACGCGAGGCGCTACCGCTAGATCCCGGTATCGTCGCCAGCGTGGCGGTGATCGGCCCGAACGCCGTCAGCCCGGTGACCCAGGGCGGCGGCAGCGCGACCGTGCCCCAGGTCAGCGTATCGACCCCGGCGGCCGCGCTGACCCAGGCCCTGGCCGGCCTGGACCCGCAGATCCGGGTGACCGTACGGCCCGGCTGCGCGACCTGGACTATCGTCCCCGAGCCGCCGCGGTACGCGCTGCGTGACCCGGACACCGGGCAGCCGGGCGTCCGGATCGAATTCCGCGGCGAGAACGGCGCGCTGGCAGCCGCCGAACATCGCACCGCCACGATGTTCACCTGGTGGGACGGGCTTCCCGGGGGCATCGGCCGGGGAGGCCGCGGCCACATCGTGCTGCGCACCTGCTTCCGGCCGGCCCACGACGGCCCGCACGTGATCGGCGCGGGCGGAGTGGGCCGGCTGACTCTGTCCGTGAACGGCATCGAGGTGGCGGCCGGTCACACCGACGCGCCGGCCGACCCGGTGGAGGCCATGGTCAGGCCGGGCGAGATCAGGGCGACCGTGTACCTGGAGGCCGGCCGCGAGGCGGAGGTCGCGATCTCGCTGCGGCCGGACGACTGGCCGCAGGGCCCGGTGGCCATCCGGCTCGGCCTGGTGCCCGCGCCGGACGACGACGCGATGCTCAGCGAGGCCGTCGAGGCCGCGCGGGCCGCCGACGCCGCCGTGGTGGTGGTGGGGTCCGCGCCCGCCACCGAGAGCGAGGGGTTCGACCGCCCCGGGCTCGCTCTGCCCGGCAGGCAGGACGAACTGGTGCGGCGGGTGGCGGCGGTGAACGACCGGACCATCGTGGTGGTGAACGCGGGCATGCCGGTACTCATGCCGTGGGCGGAGGCGGTGGCGGCGGTCGGTTACGCGTGGCTGCCCGGCCAGGCGATGGGCGCCGCGCTCGCCGACGTGCTGCTCGGCCAGGCCGAACCAGGCGGCCGGCTGCCGGTCACGCTCCCGGTCGCCGAGGCCGACTGTCCGGTCCTGCACTCGGTGCCCGAGCAGGGCAGGCTGGAGTACCGGGAGGGGCTGCTGGTCGGCTACCGCGGGTACGACCGCGCCGGGACGAAACCGCACTTCCCGTTCGGACATGGCCTCGGCTACACAACCTGGGCATACGAGTCGGCGGTGGCGGACGTGCCGGTAGCGCCGCCAGACGGCGACCTGGGTGTGACCGTCGTGCTCCGTAACACCGGCCTCCGGACCGGGCGTGAGGTCGTCCAGGCCTACCTGGAGCCGCCGACGACGGATCCGGGGCGCCCGGTGCGTATGCTGGCGGCCTTCGCCTCGGTCACCGCGGCACCTGGTGAGCACGCCGAGGCCAGGCTGACCGTGCCCGCCCGGGCGTTCGCCCGCTACGACGAGGCGGCCGCGAGGTGGGTCCGCCCGTCGGGCGAGTTCACCATCCGCATCGGCCGGTCATCGGCTGACCTGCCCCTTCACCTGCGGGTTAAGTCATTTTGACGCCGAACGGACATGGGTGGCACATTCCAGGCCAAGCTCGACGAATTCCCGGGCGGACGATCCGGCTGGAGCCCGGTCACGTCACCGGGACCTTTCCGGTGCTGGTTCCCGCCGCGCCTCGATGTACATGGTGCCGCCCGACCGCGCCGCCACCTCGACCGCGGTTGCCGCCAGGGCGAGCGGAAGGGCCATCACGGCAGCGCCCAGAGCGTAGAGGCGAAGGGCCGGACTGTGCGCGGCCTGACGCGCCTCGCTGCGGCGGATGGCATCGTACAGGTCCGGGTGCCCGGGAAGCTTGCCGACAAAACCGTGGACCCATCCGAAGACGACCTGCCCGCCCCGCAGATAGCTAACTCGCTCGACCCGCAACCCCAGGGCCTCGATCTTGGACAGCAACGCCGGAGGGTTCAGGTGGACGAGATGGCGAGGTAGGTCGAGGGCAAGCCAGCGATCGCCGAAGGCACGGGCCTGCAGGCTTGTCGCATTGGGCACGGCCACGACAAGCGTCCCGCCGGGGGCGAGGAGGGTCGCCGCATGACTCAACGCCCGGGCAGGCTGGCGGAGGTGCTCAAGCGAATGCCAGAAGATGACCGCCGACCAGCTCCCGTCGACCTCTTCGACCTCGGCGTTGCGAATGTGCGGTCCGGATGCGTGCGGCTCAAGACCGACGGCTTCGCGGCCCCGGCGCACGAAGGCCTCAACGAGGGTCCCGTCGCCGGCCCCCACATCGAGAACCGGGCCAGGCGGCAGAATCCGGTGCAGACGGTCGGCCAGCGCTGAGCGCGTGCGGCGGATCAGCTTATCCCCAAGACCAGAGAACCGGCCCGACTGGGGGCGGTACCAGTCAGCGTAGGCCGCACTCAGCTGCTCATCGCTTGGCCAAGGCGACGTCGTGGCCACGCCGCAGCGGGCGCACCGCACCCGGCCGGTAAGGTAATCGTCGGTACTGTCGAACCGGTGACCGCACCAGGCGCACTGAACCGTGGGTGGCGCCTGAGTGCGCGAATACGCCAAGGTGTTATTGCTTCCCCGGAGCGAACCGTCTTTACTTCGTCTGCCCTCGGAGCGGATTGCCGACAACAGATCATCCTCCTAGCGTTGCCTCGCGGTCGAAGGGAAGCCTAGCCGCGGCCGGGCTTCGCCGCTGCCTCGACGGTCACCTTGGCGCCTTCGCGTCCTGCACCCGTCCCCTGCCACGGGCCTGTCCCGGCATTGACGATATTGTCCGGCGGCAGAGAACCGCGAAATGAAGGAGTGACACGTGGAGCCGATCAGCATCGCCGGTGCCTGGACGTTCACACCTGCCGTTCACCGCGACGACAGAGGTTACTTCCTGGAATGGTTCCGGGCCGGGGAGCTGTCGGGCTCACTCGGGTACTGGCCGCAGACTGCGCAGGCCAACTGCTCCGTGTCCCGCCGGGGAGTCATCCGGGGCGTCCACTTCGCCAGCGTCCCGCCAGGGCAAGCGAAGTACGTCACGTGCGTGAGCGGCGCGGTCCTGGACGTGATCGTCGACATCCGGGTCGGCTCGCCCAGTTACGGGCGGTGGGAGGCTGTGCGCCTGGATGACGCAGGCCGACGTGCCGTGTTTCTCTCGGCCGGACTAGGCCATGCCTTCATGGCCCTCAGCGATGAGGCGACGGTCATCTACCTGTGCTCGACCCCTTATATGCCGGGACGCGAGCACGGCGTGCACCCCCTGGACCCGGATATCGGCATCGAGTGGCCGGCGGATACGGAACCGGTGCTTTCGCCGAAGGACGCCGAGGCCCCGACCCTCGACCAGGCGCGCCGCGCGGGGCTGCTGCCTGTCTACGCGGACTGCGAGGCCTACCTGGGCAGCCTGCGCGAGGCGGATGCGGGTAACTCGTGAGCTGGCCGGCTACCCAGCCGCCGCGGCGGCCCGCTGCGCGGCCACGAGTTCAGGAAAGGCGCGATGCAACGCCGTCCGCCACTCGCCGATAGGCGGAACGCCAGGTCCCCCGGTCGCGGCCCAGGCGCGGTGACCCAGCACGCTGTAAGCGGGCCGCGGGGCCGGCCGGGGCAGCGCGCTACTTGGTATCGGCCGTACTCGGGCCGGATCGGCGCCGAGCAGGCCGAAGATCTCGCGTGCCAGGCCGAACCAGGTTGTCTGCCCGCTGCTGGTGGCATGGTAGATGCCTGGCCCGGCCGCGGAATGGACCAGCGCGATGATCTGCGCGGCGACGTCGGCGGTCCAGGTGGGCTGGCCGTGCTGGTCGTCCACCACGTCGACCGTCGGCCGCTGATCGGCAAGCTTGATCATGGTGCGGACAAAGCTCGGCCCGTGCGCCCCGTACAGCCATGCCGTCCTGACCACATAGGCCGACCCGGGCAGGCGGTCGAGCACGGCCCGCTCGCCGGCCAGCTTGGTGCGGCCGTAGGCGGTGCGCGGCGCCGGAACATCGTCCTCGGCATAAGGCCGCCCGGCGTCCCCAGCGAAGACGTAATCGGTCGACACCTGCACCAGGCGGGAGCCGAACGCCGCGCAGCCCGCGGCCAGGTTGGCCGCGCCGCTGGCGTTGACCGCGAGCGCGCGAGCCTCGGATGCCTCGGCCTCGTCAACGGCGGTCCAGGCCGCGCAGTTGACGACCACATCAGGCCGGCTCCCGGCGATCGCATCGGTGACAGCGGCGGCGTCGGTCACGTCCAGGCTGGCCCGGTCCCTCCCGGCCACCGGCTCGCCGCGGGAGGTCAGGGCGGCGACCAGGTCGGTGCCGAGCATGCCGCCAGCCCCCGTGACCAGCCACCTGGTCATGACGGCCGCCCGGATCCGGTCGGAGCGGGAGCCGCGCGTTGCCGCTTGAGCGGTTCCCACCAGGATCGGTTGTCGGCGTACCAGCGCACGGTCGCCTCCAGGCCCTGGCGGAACGGGACGCGCGGCGCGTACCCCATCGCCCGCAGGGCGCTGTCATCGAGGGCGTAGCGCCGGTCGTGGCCCTTGCGGTCAGGGACGCGGGTGACCATGTCCCAGCCCGCGCCGCAGCACTCGAGCAGCGCGGCGGTCAGCGTCAGGTTGGTCAGCTCGGCGTCGCCGTTGATGTGATACGTCTCTGCTGGGCGGCCGCGTTCGAGCACCAGCTGGATACCGCGGCAGTGGTCATCAACGTGGATCCAGCCGCGGACGTTGCCGCCGTCGCCGTACAGCGGGACCTGCAGCCCGTCGAGCAGGTTGGTCACGAACAGCGGAATGACCTTCTCGGGGTACTGGTAGGGACCGTAGTTGTTGCAGCAGCGGGTGATCCGCACGTCCAGCCCGTGGGTGCGGGCATAGGCCCTGGCGATCAGATCACCGCCGGCTTTGGCCGCCGAGTACGGGGAGTTCGGCAGCAGCGGCGCCGCCTCCGTCCACGACCCCGACGCGACGCTGCCGTACACCTCGTCGGTGGAAACCTGCACCACCGGCCCGACCCCAGCCTCCAGGCACGCCTGCAGCAGCACCTGCACCCCCGCCACGTTGGTGGCGACGAACGGCGCCGCCCCGCTGATCGAACGGTCTACGTGAGTTTCGGCCGCGAAGTTGATCACCGCGTCGTGCCCGGGCACGAGCGAGCGCACCAGCGTCGGGTCGGCGACGTCGCCCCGCACGAACTGCAGCCGAGGGCTGGCGGAGACCGGCGCCAGGTTGGCGAGGTTGCCTGCGTAGGTCAGATTGTCCAGGACCGTTACCGCCGCATCCTCGTAGCCGGGGTACCCGCCACCCAGCATGGTGCGCACATAGTGCGAGCCGATGAATCCCGCCCCGCCCGTCACCAGGATCCTCACGCAGCCTCCGCGCTTACGAGCTGATCTGTACCTTGCTGTGATCCCCGAGCACCAGGCGGTGCGCCTTCGGCACCCTGGGGGCCGGGGTTACCTCGACATCGTGCCCGATGAGGGACGCCTCGATGCGGCCGACCCCGCGGATCGACGCCCCAGCCAGGACTATGGAGTACTCGATCTCGCTATCGGCGATGACGCAGTCACGGGAGACTGAGGTGAACGGGCCGATGTAAGAATCAGTCACCTCGGTACCGGCGCCGATGATGGCCGGTCCCACGATCCGCGACCCGCTGACCCTGGCTCCGGCGTCGATGACCACCCGGCCGATAAGCTCGCTCGCCGCGTCCACCTCGCCGGCCACCGCCGGCTCGACGCTCTCCAGCACGACGCGGTTGACCTCCAGCATGTCCGCGACATTGCCGGTGTCCTTCCAGTACCCCGAGATGATCGTGGAGCTGACTTTGCGGCCGTGCGCTATCAGCCACTGGATCGCCTCGGTGATCTCCAGCTCCCCGCGCCGCGACGGTGCCAGTGCCGCCACCGCCTCGTGGACCGCGGGCGTGAACAGGTACACCCCGACCAGCGCCAGATCGCTCTTGGGCTGCTCCGGCTTCTCCTCCAAGCCGATGAGCTGGCCCGCGTCGTCGAGCTCGGCGACCCCGAACTGCCGCGGGTCCGGCACCGAGGTGAGCATGATGTGGGCATCGGGCCTGGAGGCACGGAACTCCTCCACCAGCGCGGTGATGCCGCCCACGATGAAGTTGTCACCCAGGTACATCACGAAGTCGTCGTCGCACAGGAACTCCCTGGCCACCAGGACCGCGTGCGCCAGCCCCAGCGGGGCTGACTGCCGGATGTAGGTTACTTCCAGCCCGAACGCCTGCCCTGAACCGACCGCCGAGCGGATCGTCGGTTCCGTATCGCCGACCACGATCCCCACTTCGGTGATTCCGGCGTCGCGGATCGCCTCCAGTCCGTAGAACAGCACTGGCTTGTTCGCCACGGGGACCAGCTGCTTCGCGGAGGTGTGGGTGATGGGCCGGAGCCGCGTCCCTGATCCTCCGGCCAGAACGAGGGCCTTCACGATCCGGAAGCCTATCGCGGCGGGCCGGCCATTGCTGCCACCGCTGGCCGACGGTCTGGTCTGCTGCATGGCTTGTTCTTAGTAGGGTCCAGGTATGGATACTGGCGAGCAGCAGCCAGGTCTTCCCGACATGGCCGGCGCGCAGGGAACGGCGTCGGCGCCACGCCAGCGCCCCGCCGGGCAGGTAGATCCCGCGGTGCGTCCCGGTCCCGCGGCGGGGAGCTGGCGGATCGTCGCGGCGTGGATCGGCGGCGGACTGGCCCTGGCCGCCTTTTCCCTGCGGATCTCGCTCAGTCATCCAGTGAACTCAGACGGGGCGAGCAATGCCCTGCAGGCCTGGGACATGCTCCACGGCAACTACGCGTTGCACAACTGGGTGCTCGGCGACGCCACCTACTACACCTTCGATCTGCCGGTGATCGCGATAACGGAGATCTTTCTCGGGTTGCACACCATAACCTCCTACGTGGCCTCCGCGCTCACCTACCTCATCGTCGTGGCGTGCGCCGTCGCGTTGGCCGTGACAGACAGCCGCGGCCCGGCCAGGGCAGCGCGGTGCGGAGTCGTGGTCGCGGTGATGGCCGCTCCGCTCCTCGCGAACGTGCTGACCCCGCTGGGGCAGCCCGATCACACCGGGACGTCCGCGATCCTGCTGGTCGCCTTCCTCCTGATCGACCGGTTCCCCGGCCGGCGTTTCACGTCGCCGCTGCTGTGCGCGATACTGTGCGCCGGCCAGATCGGCGACGACACCATTCGCTTCGTCGCCGTGCCTGTCATCGTGGTGGTGAGCGTTTATCGCGTCCTGGCCGCGCGGAAGATCCGCGTCGGCGACTCGGCGATCGCGGTGGCCGCGGTGGCGTCAGTGCCGCTGACCGCCCTCGTCCGCGCCGCGATGCTCCGGAGGGGCGCGTATTCGATGATCGCGCCGAAGACGAGCCTCTCGCCAGCGGCGCAGTTGCCGCATCATGCGGCGCTCGCTCTGCATCAGATCCGCGTACTGTACGGGACGATCGTCGTTCCGGGCGCCGTGCTTGGCAGCGTAGGCACCGCCTTCGGGCTGGCCTGCCTGCTGGCCGCCGCGTTCGGCTTCGGCAGAGTCGCCTGGACCTGGCGCACCGCGAGGCGTGGCGAGCAGCTACTTTACGTCGCGATCGTCGTCAACGTCGGGGCGTACATATTCTCGACGATTCCGCAGCCGACCAACAACTACGAACTCGTCGCGGTCCTGCCCTGCGGTGCGATTCTCGCGGCGCGGGGCCTCGTGCCCGGGCGCATAGCTGGCCGGCGCCGGGCCCGTGTCGTCGTCGCGGTGGTCGGCCTGGCCGCGCTGTTTCCGCTGACCGCTGCGGCCACCATGCCTAGCGCGGCCCAGCGGACCGCGCCCCTGGCCGCGTGGCTCGAAGCTCACGGCCTCAGGTATGGCATCGGCTGGTACTGGGATGCGTCGATGGTCACCGTGCAGTCGGCCGGCCAGGTCCAGGTTCGCGCGGTCTCCGCTGTGCCGCAGGGAATCGGCGCCTACGACTGGGAAACGGATGCTGCCTGGTACGACCCGTCCCAGCATGACGCCACATTCGTCGTCACCCCCCTGGCGCACCAGCAGGACTGGTTTACCGGCGCCATCTACAACCACTTCGGCCGCCCGGCCGCTACCTACCGGGAGGCGGGCGTGCTGATCTTGGTCTACCGGAAAAACCTGCTCAGCCAGGTCCTGCCGGCCCTGCCGGTGCAGGCGGCGATATCACGTGGCCAGGCCGCCGGCGTCCCCGCGTCCTGGCCGGGCGGGCACCGTTCCGCAGCCGGGCTGGAACCTGCTATGGCTTGGTCAGCACCACGATGAGCAGCCCTGATACGACCAGGAGCGAGCCTACCCAGGTCATCACGTTAGCCCGTTCATGCAAGACGAGGATGCTCGCGATCAGGATGACGAGATAGCCGAGGGCATTGAACGGGTAGGCCACGCTCAGCGGTACCTTCGACAGCGCGGCCAGCCAGGCTATCGCCGAGACGCCGAAAACGACCAGCCCGAGCAGCACCCATGGTGAGGTGGCCGCGCGAAGCGCCAGCGATCCGCCAGAGTCGTGCGCGCGGGCCGTGGCGATCTGCATGCCGTGCTTGAGCATCACCTGTCCGGTCGCCGCCGTGGCGACGGCGAATAGCAGCAGCCCAACGCTTGCGATCGTCAAATGACGCCTCCCTGATTTTTGTTCATGCTCAGAACGCCCCGTGGCGTGGTCCGGTGGCACCTGCTCCGACCACCCGTCAGGCCGCCCGGCTGGACGCGTATCCCGGCGGAGCGGGATATCCGCGTCAGATGACTTCGACATTCGCCGTTCCTCGATGTGCGGCGTCAGGCGAGAAAGCCTATTGGCATCCATACCGACGACGAGCCTTGCCCGTTATATGAGCCATCCGGAGTCTACGCCCGTCCGCCGTGACCGCGGCCTCGCTCAGCGCGCGCACGGGCCTGCCGTGTCAGCCGTCGGCACGAGCCGATTCCCTGACCTCTTCCTTGACCTCAGCCGGCTTGGCCGTGCGGCTGGCCGCCTGAAGCCGGGCTAGGACCTGGGCGCGATCGATGTCGAGGTAGGGGTATTCGCGGAGTCCGTGCTGGCGCAGCCGGTACTGTCCGCATGTGTGCAGCACGCCGAGACCGTACCGGATGCTCCTGCGCAGGTTGATCGATGACGATTCGGCCTGGTAACGGGTCGGGCAGGACACCTCGCCGATCCGGGCACCAGCCGAGATGGCCTGCGCGATGATCTGGTTGTCGAAGACGAAGTCATCGGAGTTCCGCTCGAACGGCAAGCCGGCCAGCAGCGTGCTGCTGAATGCGCGCAGGCCGGTGTGATATTCGGACAGTTTCTGCTGCAGGAAGACGTTCTCGACGACGGTCAGGAAGCGGTTAGCGACGTACTTGTAGCGGGGCATACCGCGCGCGACCGAGTTCTGGGCGAGGATGCGTGAGCCGAGGACCATGTTGTACTCCCCGTAGGCGATCATCGATGCCATGGCCGGGACGAGCAACGGCGAGTACTGATAGTCCGGATGCACCATGACGACGATGTCCGCGCCAAGGTCAATCGCCCGCCGGTAGCAGGTCTTCTGGTTTGCCCCGTAGCCCAGGTTGACATCGTGGAGGATCGGCTCCAAGCCGAGTTCACGAGCCAGGGAAACGGTCTGGTCGGTGCTGGCGTCGTCCACGAGCACGATCTCGTCGATGACGTCTCGGTCAAGTTCGGCTACTGTTCGTGACAACGTGATTGCTGCGTTGTAGGCGGGCAGCACAACGCTGATCCGGCGGCCATTAATCATTCGGCCAGTCTACGGAGCGTCGGAGTGCAATGGTCGGCAAACGATGCCGACCGAGATAATGCCGAGCAGCAGGGTGACCAGGAGCGGGTGCGGGCGGGTTAACGAGGTTGCCGGGCAAGGGTGATGGGGGGGCGCCCAGGTCGGCGAGGAGGTTGTGGTTCCAGACCATGATGATGAAGGTCTTGTAGTGGTAGGTGTGTGCTGGGGACCCGGCGAGCGCGAGGATGTCGCGGCTGGGGATGGCGGATATTCCATGGCTGTCGACGGTGTTAACCACGATGAAGTTTGCATAGCTCAGCCGGGGGTCGTACCAGGACGCCTCCGATTCGTAGTCGCGGGGGACGGCACCGGAGGGCTGCCAAGATACCGTCCTGACCGCGACGCGGCCTCCGCTGTCGAGGGTGATGAGGTTTGACTCGATGTAGGTGCCCAGCCCGGTAGCAAGGTGGTGGGCCTCGAGCCAGCCCACGACCGGATACTCGCCGTCGGGGGCGGCCGAAGGCTGCGCGGCTCCGTATCCGAGGGCAAGCACGTAGCCGGCCAGCACACCCGCCAGAACTGGCACCAGCCGCGCCCTGGCCAGCGGCTCGGCGAGTAGGCGTCCCGCGAGGACGGCGCCGAAAGGCAACACGGCGAGAATCTCCCGGGTGTCAAACCAGCTGGCGGGGCGGACGCTGAGTGCGTAAGCGGCCAGGTTGATCACGATCCCCGTGGCCAGCACCGGGACGATCAGGTCGCTGGTGGAGAAGAAGCGCCGGAACGCGCGGCAGACACCCCATAGCGCTAGGGCTAGGCCAGCCACGTGCACCAGGGCAATGGCTACCGCCACGCCGGACGACAGGCCGCCGAAATTGGCCCCGTACACGGTGAGGATGCCCTTGATGGTCAGCACGAGGTGGGCCGGAATAGCGCGCGCGGGGGCAGACGTCGTTATCAGTGGGAGGGGCGTGTACCCGCCTAGGTGCTTGATCGCGCTCACGACGAGCACGGACGCGCCGAACGAGAAGATGCCCGCCGCCATAAGGGAGAACTCGAACCACAGGGAGGCCAGCGGCTTACGGTCATGGACGAGGGCCCAGAAGGCGCGGATGCCGCACACGGCGACCAGCGGGAGCACCGCATCGAATAGGACGACCCGGTCGGCGACCATGACCCAGGTGAGCATCACCGCGATCGCGGCCGGGGTGTACCAGCGCCGCGGCGCACGGTCCAGCACTATGAAGATGACCAGCAGGGGAACCTGGGTGCCGATGTGATCTGGCTGCTGGATCAGGAGGGCAATGCCGTGGTCGAGCTGCGGGGCGAGCAGGATCCCGGACGCTATCAGCGCACGGACCACGCCTTCCCGTCCTGTCGCCCGCCCCTTGGCCAGCAGGGCGGCGAGCAGCACCAGCAGCGTGTAGGTAACGGCGGCCGCCACGTGTATCACGTCCGAGCCAAGGCCCCGGATCAGCTCTACGACCATGTACTCGGGCAGCTCGGTGGTGTAGTACGACACGTCCCCAACGGTCCAGCCGCGCAACAGCCAGTTACCATGCAGCATGTCCCAAGCCTGCAGCGCTTGGTCCGCGCCGTCGGAGCCGTTGGGGACGGTGCGCGACAGCCGTAGGTAGCACAGGAACAAGACGACGGCCGCCACGGCGAGCCCAACGGGCCATGTCCACCGGGCGAGGCGGACACGCCTGGTTTCTTCCGCCGTCAGCGGCTGGGCCGGGACGCCGACCGATACGCCCCGCGCAGGCATCTCACCTGCCGCATTGGCAAATCCCTCGACCACTAAGCGACCTTAGCAGAAGCGCGGAGGGGACTAGGTGCGCAAGGCCAGTCCGCTAGTCGAACTCACTGGGCAGGGACGGGTCACGATGGTGAGCCTGGGCCCGCTCGAGCTGGCGGTGATTGACGCGGCCCAGGGACAGCGGCGGGAGCGCGTCAAGGCCGAACCAGCCGACGTCGAGCGTCTCAAGCGCCGCGGGCGGCTGCACGGCGCCGTCGCGGCGGCACAGGAAGAACAGCTTGTAGACGTGCACCGGCAGGGGCGGCGGATTGCCCTGGAGTTCACGATCCCAGCAGGCGATCAGCTTGACCGCCGAGCTGTGGTACCCGGTTTCCTCCAGGATCTCCCGGGTGACCGCGGCTGAGGGCGCTTCCCCGGGATCGGCCCAGCCGCCCGGCAGCGACCACCGGCCGTCGGCCTTCTCCCGCATCAGCAGCACGCGTTCGGAGTCGTCGAAGATCACGCCGCGGACATCAACCTTCGGCGTGGCGTAGCCCGAATCACGGCCGAGCTCGACTGCGAGCTCGTCCGCCGGCCGGCCGCTGAGCACCGAGAGCAGCTCGGCAGCCAGCCGGCTGACCTGCCGGTACCGGTCCAGGTCGTACTCGTCCGCGGCGAACGTCAGCCCGTCCTGCGCCAGCGCAGAAAGCCTGATCCCGATCCGGCGCACCGCGTCGGCAGCTGTATTGCCCACCCTGGCATTATCGCTGCTGCCGAAGGGCGCGCGATTATTTGACGGTGACGGTGCCGGTGAGCGGCAGGGACGCGGACGAGGAGCCCGCCGAGAGCGTGAACGTGCCTGCCTCGAGGGTCCAGCCGCCGTCGGACCAGTGCGCCAAGACGCGCTCGGGGATGAGGATCCCGACGTTCACCGTCTCACCGGGGTCCGCGTCGACGGCGGCGAAGCCGGCCAGCCACTTGGCCGGGCGCTCGACCGCCGAGTCCGGGCGGGACGCGTAGACCTGGACGACTTCGCGGCCGGGCCGCGTGCCGGTGTTCGTCACCTCGACGCAGACCGCGACGCCGAGAGTGCCGACGGGGGCCGCCATGTCGCAGTCCACCGCGATCGTGTCGTAGGACCAGGTGGTGTAGCCGCGGCCATGACCGAACGGGAACAGCGGCTCGCGGCGGTCACGGTCGTAGCCCCGGTAGCCGATGAACAGGCCCTCGCTGTAGGAGAGCACGCCGTCAGCCGGATGGGGGGACGGCAGGCCTTCGGTCGACACGGGCCAGGTGGTGGGCAGCCGCCCGCCCGGTTCGGCGTATCCGAGCAGCACGTCGGCGAGCGCGTTACCGAACTCCTGGCCGCCGAACCAGGTCAGCAGCACCGCGGCCACATCATCGGCCCAGGGCAGCAGGACCGGGGCGCCGGAGTTCACCACGACCACGGTCCGCGGGTTGGCCGCCGCCACCCGGCGGACCAGTTCGTCCTGGCGCCCAGGCAGCGCCAGCGACGTTCGGTCGAAGCCCTCGCTCTCCACCTCGGCGGTGGTGCCGACCACCACCACGGCCACATCGCTCCCGGCGGCCGCCTCGACCGCCGCCGCGATCTCCTCGTCGTCGGTGCCGTGCGGCACCTCCAGGTTGAGCTGCAGGAACGTGCCGAAGCCCGCCATCGGCGAAGACTGCACGTCGTGCTCGAGCCGCACGGTCACCGCCTGGCCGACGGCCAGCTCGACTGGAGCCAGCCGCTGCGGCGGCGCCATCAGGATTTCCCCGGGGTCCGCGCCCTCCCGCATGGCCAGCGTGTCATCGAAGACCTCTGCCCCGTCGACCAGCAGGCGGAACTGGCCGAGGCCGGAGACGCCGAACTGGTAGACGCCGGCCTCGGTGGCCTTGATCACGCAGCTGATCTCCAGCCGGGCGATCTCCTCGGGGACGCCGGCCGAGTCGAACCCGTTCATCCACCGGAACACGGCGCCGTCGCGCTGCTCCGAGCCGACCAGTTCACCGGAGGGCGAGAAGAACCGCACCTCGGCACCGGAGCCGAATCCGTCCGGCCGCAGCAGCCAGGGCGCGCGGGCGGCCGAGGTCCGCAGGTGCCCCAGCGTCCCGGGGGCGAACGCCACGTCGAGCCCGGCGGCGCGCAGGCCCTCGAGCGGGGAGACCGTGTAGGGCGGGAAGACGGTGGCGCTCCCGCCGCCAAGGGTGCGCGCGACCTCGGCGTTCGGGCCGATGACGGCCACTCGTCGCAGACTTGAGCGCGATAGCGGGAGCAGATCGTGGTTGCGGGCTAGCACGAAGCTGGCCGCCGCCGCGGTGCGCAGTTCATCCGCGATATCCACGGCGGCTGGGGCGGCCGGCGCGGGGACTTCGGTCAGGCCGCCGACCCGGGCGGCCAGGCGGAGGATGCGGAGCACCTTGTCGTCGATCAGGGCTTCGTCGACCCGGCCGTCCTGGACCGCCTTGACGAGCGCGTCGCCCCACGGGCCGAACCGGCTCGCGGGTCCCGGCATGGCCAGGTCAAGGGCGGCGCGGGCGGCGGGCTCGGTGGACCGGGCCGCCGTCCAGTCCGACATGACCAGGCCGTCGTAGCCCCACTCATCGTGCAGGATGGCGCGCAGCAGGGGGCTTTCCGTCATCGTGGCCCCGTTGACCCCGTTGTACGAGGCCATCACCGACCAGGCGCCCGCCTCGCGCACGATCGCCTCGAACGGGGCCAGGTACAGTTCGTGCAGCGTCCGCTCGTCGATGCGGACGTCGACGGTCATCCGCTCGGTCTCGGAGTCGTTGCCGATGAAGTGCTTGACCGTGGCCCCGACCCCGGAGTTCTGCAGGCCCCGCACGTAGGCGACGCCGATCCGCGCGGTGAGCAGCGGGTCCTCGGAGAAGCACTCGAAGTGCCTGCCGCCGAACGGGGTCCGGTGCAGGTTCACCGTGGGGGCGAGCAGCACGTCCACCCCCTTGCGCCGCGCCTCGTAAGCGAGCAGCCTGCCGATCGCCTCGGCGCGGTCGCAGTCCCAGGTGGCGGCCAGCGCCGTCGGCGACGGCACGTTCGCCGAGGTGTCGCGCTCGTCCCAGGTCTCGCCGCGCACTCCGGCGGGGCCGTCGGAAAGGACGACCCGGCGCAGGCCGGCGTCGGGTTCGGGATACAGCGCCCAGAAGTCCGCGCCGGTCAGCAGCCGGACCTTCTGCTCCACCGAGAGCCGGGCGACCCGGCTCCGCAGGTCCGCCTCCCCATCCGTCAACGGAGTCATCACAGCGTCCATCACTGGGCAGGCAGGTTGACCAGGGACGCCAGCGCGGCGCGATGCGCGTCCGGCGTGCCGAACCCGATCGAGTCCGCTTTCGCGCGCTTGAGGTACAAGTGCGCCGGGTGTTCCCAGGTGAAGCCGATGCCGCCGTGCATCTGCACGCATTCCTGCGCGGCATTCACCGCGACCTCCGAGCAGTAGGCCTTGGCCAGCGCCACCGCGACCTTCGCGTCGCCAGCTAGATTCGGCACAGAGCCGGACGCGAGGCTCGCCGCCGCGTACCTGGACGCCGCGCGGGCCTGCGTGACCGACACCCACAGGTCCGCCAGACGGTGCTTGAGCCCCTGGAACGACCCGACCGGACGGGCGAACTGACGGCGTTCCTTGACGTAGGCGACCGTCATGTCCAGGCAGCGCTGCGCGATCCCGACCTGTTCGGCGGCCAGGATGCCAGCCCCCGCGTACAGCGCCGCGTCCAGGGCTTGCGAGGCGGCCGGACCGGACGCGATCAGCGTGCCCGGGGCGTCGTCGAACGACAGGTCGCACAGTTGCCTGGTCATGTCCAGCGAGGTCACCGGCGCCTTGGCCACGCCGTCCGCCGACATGTCGACCAGGTAGAGCCCGTGCGGCACGCCGTCGGCCGGGACGAGCAGCATCCCGGCGGGCAGCGCGTCGGCGACCCCGGTGACCATCCCGCGCAGCCGGGTCTTGGGGTCCACCCCGGCCGCGGCGTCGCCGGGCCGCGGCCCGGCCACCCGGACCGAGGACGGGAAGGCGGATCCGGGCGCGGTGGCGAACGAGACCGCCAGCGCCGTGGTCATGCCGCCGTCCGCCATCCGGCGGAGCAGGTCGGCCGCGACCTTGGCCGGCGTGAACGGAGTGCCCGACGACGCGGAGGACCCGGAGGCGGCCCCGCGCGAAGCGCCTGAGGCCACCCTGAGCAAGGCGGCGGTGGCGACGACGGCGCTGCCGAGGAACGGAACCGGGGCGACGAAGCTGCCCAGCGCCTCGGCGGCGGCCGCGGCCTCCCGGTAGGAGGCGCCGGCTCCGCCGTCGCGTTCACCGATCAGCAGCCCGGCGCAACCCAGGTCGGCGGCGACAGCCTGCCAGAGCTTGTCGTCGTAGGTCTGGGCCGACTCGATGCGCGCGAGCGCCTTGTCCACTCCGCCCCGGTCGGCAAGCAGTGATGCCAGGGCATCTGACAACGCCCGTTCGGCATCTGAATAAAGAAGATCGGGGAGTTCATCCGCTACGGCGCTGGACCTTTCGCTCATCGTGGTAGGTCCTTCCATGGCACGTCTTTGTCGACACGGGGTTCGGCGGGGAGGCCGAGCACCCGCTCGGCGATGATGTTGCGCAGGATCTCTGAGGTCCCGCCCTCGATGGAGTTGCCGCGGGCGCGCAGGTAGCGGTAGCCGGGGCCGCGGCCGTAGAAGTTCGCGTGTTCCGGGCGGCGCATGGTCCAGTCGTCGTAGCGCAGGCCGTCACTGGAGGCCAGCTCGACCTCGAATCCGGAGATTTCCTGGTTGAGGCGGGCGAAGACCAGCTTGGCGGCCGAACCCTCGGGTCCGGGCTTGCCCGCGGCCAGCTGCTGGCGGAGCCGCTCCCCCGCCAGCCGGGCCACCTCGGCCTCCGTCCACAGCCGCAGCATCTTGTCGTGCAGGCCCGGCGTGCGCAGTTCGGGGCGGGAACGCCAGGTCCGGACGGCCGAGGAGATCATGCCGCTTTCCCGCGGCGCCGCGCGCGAGGCGCCGATGCTGACCCGCTCGCTCATCAGCGTAGCGTTGGCCACCTTCCAGCCCTCGCCGACCTGGCCGATCCGGTCCTCGTCTGGTATCCGCACGTCGGTCAGGAACACCTCGTTGAACTCGGCCTCACCGGTGAGCTGGCGCAGCGGCCTGACCTCGACGCCGGGGGCGGTCATGTCGACGGCGAAGTAGGTGAGGCCTTGGTGTTTCGGCACGTCGGGGTCGGTGCGGGTGACCAGGAGCCCGCGGCGGGCCTGATGGGCCTGCGAGGTCCACACCTTCTGCCCGGAGACCACCCAGCCGTCCCCACCCACCTCCCCTCCCCCCTTCACTTTTACCGCCCGGGTGCCCAGCGCCGCCAGGTCGCTGCCCGCGCCCGGCTCGCTGAACAGCTGGCACCAGATTTCTTCGGCCGTCCAGAGCTTGCGCAGCCAGCGTTTCTGCTGCTCGTCATTGCCGTAGGCGAGGATGGTCGGCGCCGCCATGCCCAGGCCGATGCCGTTGCGCTCTGGGTCGTTGGTCGGTGAGCCGGCCGCGGCGAACTCGGCGTCGACGATGTTCTGCAGCGTGCGCGACACGCCCAGGCCGCCGAGCCCTTCGGGGTAGTGCACCCAGGCCAGACCCGCGTCGAACCGGGCGTTGAGGAAGTCCTGCTTGCCTATCTCGGCCGGATCGTGTTCGGCGAGGAAGGCACGGACCCGGTCGCGGATCGCCTCGGGCGTCGATTGCGCTTCGGTTAGCACAGCGGACCTCCTGCCACGTAGATGACCTGGCCGGAGACAAAGCCAGCGCCCTCGCTGACCAGGAAGGAGATGGTATGGGCCACATCGTCCCCATGCCCGATCCGGCGCACGGGTATCCGCTCCGCGGCGCCCTTGGCGAAGTCCTCGAAGGAGACGCCCACCCGGGCGGCCGTGGCCGCCGTCATGTCGGTGGCGATGAAGCCAGGCGCGACCGCGTTCGCGGTGACCCCGAACGGGCCGAGCTCGATGGCCAGGGTCTTGGTGAAGCCCTGCAGGCCGGCCTTGGCCGCGGAGTAGTTGACCTGACCGCGGTTGCCGAGCGCGGAGGAGGATGACAGGTTGACGATGCGTCCCCACCGTTGATCGACCAGGTACTTCTGCACGGCCCTGGTCATCAGGAACGCACCGCGCAGGTGCACGCCGAGGACCGTGTCCCAGTCGTCTTCGGACATCTTGAACAGCAGGTTGTCGCGGATTATCCCCGCGTTGTTTACCAGCACGGTCGGCGCGCCGAGCTCTGCGGCTACCCGCTCGACCGCCTGCGCGACCTGGTCGCTCTTGCTCACGTCCGCGCCCACCGCGAGCGCGCGGCCGCCGGCGTCGGCGATCTCCTTCACTGTCCCGGCGCACGCATCCTCGTCCAGGTCGAGGACCGCCACGGCCATCCCGTCCGTGGCCAGCCGACGCGCCGTAGCGGCACCGATGCCGCGGGCTGAGCCGGTCACGATCGCGATTCTGTCTGTCACTTAGGTTCCTCTCCTAATTTTCCTAACGGGCCGCGGTGCTCGCACCGGTGACGTTGCTCGGCTTGCCGGGTTGACGTTCGTCTAGCTCGTGGCTTTCCTCAGCTCACGACGGGCCAGGGACCTCTTGTGCACCTCGTCCGGGCCGTCGGCGAACCGGAGCGTGCGCGCGCTGGCCCACAGGTGGGCCAGCGGGAATTCCTGGCTGACGCCGCCGCCGCCGTGCGCCTGGATCGCCTTGTCGATCACCCATTCGGCCATCGCGGGGGTGACGATCTTGATCGCCTGGATCTCGGTGTGCGCCCCCTTGTTGCCCACGGTGTCCATCAGCCACGCCGTCTTGAGCACGAGCAGCCGCGCCTGCTCGATTCTTACCCTGGACTCGGCGATCCAGTCTTGGATGACACCCTGCTCGGCCAGGGGCTTGCCGAAGGCGGTGCGGCTGGTAGCCCTGATGCACATAAGCTCCAGCGCGCGCTCGGCCGCGCCGATCTGCCGCATGCAGTGGTGGATACGGCCGGGGCCAAGCCGCGCCTGCGCGATCGCGAACCCGTCGCCCTCCCCCGAGATCAGGTTCTCCCCGGGCACCCGGACGTTGTCGAAGACGACCTCCGCGTGGCCGCCGTGCGTCCCGTCGGTGTAACCGAAGACCCTCATGCCGCGCTTGAGCGTTACTCCGGGCGTATCGCGCGGCACGAGGATCATGGAGTGCCGACCATGACCCTCGGTGGCCTCGCCGGTCACTCCCATCACGATGAAGATCTCGCAATCCGAGCTCATCGCGCCGCTGGACCACCACTTGCGGCCGTTGATCACGTAGCCGTCGCCGTCCCTGGTGATCCTGGTGGCGATGTTGGTCGCGTCGCTAGAGGCCACATCGGGTTCGGTCATGCAGAAGGCGGACCTGATCCTGCCTTCGAGCAGCGGGCGGAGCCAGCGTTCCTGCTGTTCCGGCGAGCCGAACTCGGCCAGGAGTTCCATGTTGCCGGTGTCGGGAGCGGCGCAGTTGAGGGCCTCGGGCGCCAGCGCGGGACTCCAGCCGGTGATTTCCGCCAGCGGCGCGTACTGCAAGTTGGTCAGCGGCGGATCCGGCAGCAGGCTCGGGTCGAGCTTGCCGACCGCGGCGGCGGCCTTGCCGGTCAGGAACAGGTTCCATAGTCCGCGGCTGCGCGCCTCGGCCTTGAGATCCGCGGTGACCGGCACCCGCTCCCAGACCTGGCCCTGAGCGGCCGCGGCTTCGACCTGCTCCGCGAACACCGCCTCGGCCGGGTAGACCCGCTCCTCCATGAAGGTAAGCAATTGCTTACGCAGATCATGCGTCCTGGCGTCGTAGCCAAAGTCCATGGAGCTCAACCTTTCGATGGGCCGCTTCCACAGGGTTGCGTCCAGCCTACCTACCCACCAGTACGTTTGTCCGCTATGGCTTGGTGCGGCGGAAGACGTAGACGTCGCCGGACCGGAAGATCTGAATGTAGATGTGGCCTGGGTAGATCTGGGCGATGAAGGCGGGGATGTTGCTGATCGCCGGGGTGTAGTCGCTGTTCTGGCCGTCGAACACGATGTACTGGGTCTTGGGGTTGCCGCTGTTGCCGATCCAGAAGGTGTCGGCGCGGGCGGCGAGCGGCGCGAGCAGATCCAGGGTGGCCTGCACGGTGGTGCCATCGGGCACTTTGGCCATGGCCGCATCGGCGGCCTCCACGTGGCTGCTGATGCGGTAGGTCTGCGCGTTCCACAAGGTGCTGAGGGGGAACTGAAAGGCCAGCGGGACGGTGATCGCCAGCATCATGGCGGCGCCGTATCGCCGCGCTCCGGCCAGGACCGCGCGGCGCACGCCCTGGCTGCCGCTGGCCCACCTCGCGGATCCGGCCGGGCCCTCCGCGTCCATGGCGGCGCCGATCCTGGCCATCGCGTCGATGGCCGCGATGAAGATGATCGGCATCACCGTGACGTTATAGTGCCAGAACGTTCCCCAGAAGCTCGAGTTCGTGGACAGGAAACGCAGCAGCAGACTCGGCCCGGCGATCAGGAGCAGCGGCGAGCGGAGCGCGATGAACGCGGTCGGCAGCAACAGGATCACGATCGTCTGCAGCTTGTCAGGCCACGCGTGGAAGAACTGCCCGATCAGGCCGGTCACGGTCGGGTGCCCGCCGGGGGCGAGGATTCCGCCGTCGCTCCAGTAGTCGTACTGGTGGGCCGGGTTGAAGTGCGGGATGATCAGCCCGATAGCCAGGAACGACCAGGCAAAACCCCAGACCAAGAGGACCTGGCCCGCCTTGATGCGCCGCCTGCGGTCGGGATCCGGGCCAAAGGCTGCGGGTTGGCGGGCCGCACGCGCGCCGGCGATGGCCAGGTACAGGCCGATGGCGGCCACCGTGAAGCCCTGGTCCTCCTTGACAAAGACCAGCGGGAGCGCCCACCAGACCGCAGCCTTGATGTGGCCGCGGACCAGCGCGGACAGGGAGAAGGCCAGCAGCGGGACGGCGAAGGCGATCTCGTGGAAATCGAAGTTGGCCATCTGCTGCAGGCCCCAGGAGAACCCGTACGCGACCGCGATGGCCCGGCTGGGGCCGACGCCGAGCTTTTCCCGCGCGGCCTGGCAGATCGGGAAGACGGAAAGCGCGGCCAGCAGCGCCTGCACGGCCACCAGCGTCGCCGGCGAGGGAAAGACGCGGAAGAGCGGGGCGATCACCATGACGATCGGCTGGAAGTGGTCGCCGAGCAGGTTGAAGCCCGCGGTCCTGACATCCGCGACCGGCGCGTGCAAGCTGGCGGACTGCTTGACGTACTCGGTGTAGATGGCCAGATCCCACGAGGACGGGTTGAGCTGCAGCAGCCGGAACAGCGAGATGGCGAGATAGGCGCCGAAAACGACGAGCGAGGTCACCCAGATGATCGGGTCCCGGTAGGCGCCGGAAAGCCTGCGCTTGCGCCGTTGCACGGCTGTATCGAGTGCCTCGGTCTCCCGGACCGGTTCGGCATCAGACGGAGTTTGTTGCTGTTCCAGCATCCCCGCGCAGCTTATCGTTTCCTGCTGATGGGAGCGCGGGTCAGACGAGCAGCAGCCGGGCGAGGCGGCGGCCGGAAACATAGAGGCCAACCAGCCCGAGTACGGTGAGGTAGGCAGCCCGCCACAGCAGATCGGGGCCGACTACCCCCACGGTCAGGTCGCGCAGCAGCACGACACCCTGATAGAGCGGCGTACACTCGACGATCACCCGGACCGCCCGCGGATAGACGCCGAGCGGGTAGAACGTCGCGGAGAACAGGAAAAGCGGCATGCTGGCCAAGATCACGTAGTCGAAGTCCTGCCAGCTCTTCATGTAGGTCGTCCCGGTCATGCCGAGGGCGGCGAACGCGAAGCCGATCAGCACCGCCACCGGCACGGCCAGCACCGCCCACGGCGAGTGCACGAGGCCCATCGCGAGCATGACCAGCGTGAACGCCGTAGCGTAGATGGTGCCGCGGAGCAGCGCCCAGCCGATCTCGCCCAGCGCCACCTGGGCCGGGCGCATCGGCGTGGCCAGGACCGCGTCGTATAGCTTGGCGTACTTCAGCCGGAAGAAGATGTTGAACGTCGAGTCGTACATCGCGCCGTTCATCGAGGACACGGCGAGCAGGCCGGGCGCGACGAATTCCCGGTACGGGATGAGGTGGCCGCCCGGACCCGGTACCTTGCCGACCAGCACGCCCAGGCCGAGACCCACGGACAGCAGGTAGAACAGCGGCTCGAAGACGCCGGACGCGAACACCAGCCAGGCGTGCCGGTAGGCCCGGGCATGACGCTCGATCAGGTGCAGGCTGCCCGCGTCGCCCCCGGCTCGCCGCAGCCGGGCCAGCCGCCCGGTGGGGGGAAGCATCCGCAGCGTCACGCTAGACATTCGGTGTCACCTCAGACATACAGGCGCCTGCGGTAGGTGCGGGCGCCGGCCCAGACGCCGACGGCCGCGAGTGTGACCAGGTAGGCGACGTCAACGAGCGCCCCGGGCAGGTCGACGCGGCCGAAGCTGAGCGCGCGGCACAGGTTGACGCCGTGCCACAGTGGCGTGGCGTAGGCGAGCAGACGAAGCCAGCCGGGAAGCTGGGACAGCGGGAAGAACGTGCCGGAAAACAGCATCAGCGGCATCATGCCGAACCTGAACAGGTAGGCGAAGGAGTTCTCGCTCGTCACCGTGACCGCCCAGGCCGCGATCGGGGCGGCGAAGGCCAGGCCAGTGAGCGCCGCGGCGGGCCAGGCCAGCACCGCCCAAGCGGACCTGGTCGCGCCGAACGCCCAGATGAACGTCGTGACGACAGCGGTGTTCATCGCGATCCGCATCGTCATGAACATCAGGTGCCCGCGGTAGATGTCGCCCGGCCGCAGTGGCGAGGCCTGCGCCGCGATATAGATCTTGTTCCACTTGACGGAGCCGAACACGGGGTAGCTCGCCTCGCCCATGGCCGTGTTCATCCCGCTGGTGGCCAAGATGGCCGGGGCCACGAAGGCCAGGTAGCTCACCCCGCCCAGGCTCGCCGTCCCGTGCCGGTCTACCAGTGAACCCAGGCCGAACCCGAGCGCGCCCAGGTAGAACAGCGGACCGAGCACGCTGGACCAGATGCTGGACCGCCAGATCCGCCGGTACACCGTCAGCCAGCAACCGAACGCCCGGACGGACCGCACCTCCATCAGTCCTCCAGCCGCCGCCCGGTCAGCCGCAGGAACACATCCTCCAGCGTCCCGCGGCGGACCAGCGAGGTGAGCGGCTCGAGGCCGCTGGCGTGGACGGCCGCCAGGGCCGCGTCCCCGTCCGTGACGTAGAGGAGGATGCGATCAGCAAGCACCTCGGCCCGTTCGGCCGGGAAGTCTTTGAGCTTGTCCGCGGCCAGGTCATGCAGCTCCGGGTCGAAGCGCAGCTCCAGTACCTCCGGCGAGCAATAGCGTTTGATCAGGTCCCGGGGCGAGCCCTCGGCGGCGAACCTCCCGTGGTCCATGACCACGAGCCGGTCGCACAGCTGTTCCGCCTCGTCCATGTAGTGCGTGGTCAGGATCAGCGTGACGCCGCGCTGCTTGAGCCGGAACAGCCGGTCCCACACCACGTGCCTGGCCTGCGGGTCCAGGCCGGTGGTGGGCTCGTCGAGGATCAGGATCTCCGGCTCGTTGATGAGCGAGCGGGCGATCGTCAGGCGGCGCTTCAGGCCGCCGGACAGCGGGTCCACCTTGTCCTGGGCCCGGTCCGCGAGCTGGACGAACTCGAGCAGCGCCGTCGTCCGCTCCCTGATGACGCGGCGAGGCAGGCCGAAATACCGGCCGTAGACCAGCAGGTTCTCCCGGACGGTCAGCTCGACATCGAGGGTGTCGTCCTGCGGCACGACGCCCAGCCGGGCCCGGATCGCGGATCCGTCCCGGACCGGGTCGAGGCCGAGGATGGTCAGTTCCCCGTCGGTGGGCGGCGAGACGCAGCCGATCATCCGCATCGTGGATGACTTGCCCGCGCCGTTCGGCCCGAGGAAGCCGAAGGCTTCGCCCCGGTACAGGTCGAAATCGATCCCGTCCACCGCCGTGAAATCCTCGAATCGCTTGGTCAGGCCGCGCGCACGGACGAGCACTTCACTTTCGGACACCCGATTCAGGCTACCTGGGGGGTATGACATTTTTCGAACGGTTTACCGCCCGCCACATGCTGCCACCTGGGAGCACGGTAGGGTCTGGTCTATACGGGATGGACCTACCAAGGACGATGCGAGTGGATCTCCTCCGCGATATTTACGCCCGATTCAGGGTGCTGATACACGAGGTAGCCAAGTTCGGCATAGTCGGCATCCTCGCGTTCTTGATCACGATCGGCGGCGCCAACGCGCTGCATTCCGGGGCCGGATGGGGACCGCTGACCTCGGTGACGATCGCTACCATCGTGGCCACCGTGTTCGCCTTCCTCGGCAACAAGTTCTGGGCGTTCCGGCACCGGAAGGGCAGCCACCTGGGCCGGGAATCGGTCCTGTTCTTCGTCTTCAACGGCATCGGGCTGCTCATCCAGCTCGCGTTCGTCGCGGCCGTGCACTACGGGCTCGGCCTGACCGACACGTTGTCCTACAACGTGGCCAACATCATTGGCATCGGCGTGGCCACCATATTCCGGCTGTACTGCTACCGCCGCTGGGTTTTCCTGATGGCGGACGACACGCCGATGCCGGAGCGACTGGAGCCGGAGACCTCCGGCAGGTGATCACTGCCACCTGGATCTAAGGTGACCACTGGCACCCTGACCACTGGCACCCTGATCACTGGCACCTGATCACTGGCAGCCGCGGACAGCGGACAAGCCCAGGGGCGCGTTGAGCGCCGCGGTTTCTTGTGCGTTCGTCAGGTAACCCACCGCGGCCATCCGGCCGATGACGTGCACTAGCCGGGCCCGGGCTTGGCGCGGGTAGACCAGCGGGTCGTCGTAGGTGGGCGCGTTCACCACGCCGGCCAGCATGGCCGCCTGCACCAGGGTCAGCTGATCCGGCGGCCGGCCGAAATAACCGCAGCTGGCAGCCTCCAGGCCGTAGTAACCATGGCCGTAGTACGCGATCTCCGCGTACAGGCGCAGGATCTCCGGCCGGCTGTACGTCTGGTTGAGCTTGACCGCTATCGCCATCTGCTCCAGCACCTGCGTGAAGCCGCTGTGGCCGCCGGTGTACAGGTTCTTCGCCAGTTGCTGGTCGATGGTGCTGCCGCCCTGGTCCTTGCGGCCGGTGATCCAGGAGACCACCACCCGGGCCATCGCCAGCGGGTCCACCCCGGGATCGGTGTTGAACCTGTGGTCCTCGGTCGCGACCAGGGCCTGCGCGAAGTACGCCGGGACCGGCGGCCCGGGATAGGCGATGTGATGTTCGGCCGCCTGCGCCTGCGCCAGCGCGGTGGCCTGGCCCGCCGAGGGGGTCAGCACGAAGAGCAAACCGACCGCAGTCGCGAAGATCACGACGATGGCGAGGAGGATTTTCGCGATCCTGGAGACGACCCTGAACCGTCGTCTCCTGGCTGGCAGAGGCCGTGTCGGCCCCTCGCGCCCGAAGCTGTCGTCGGCGGAGGCGGCGCGGCGAGTCCCGAGTGGTCTCAACGGCCCCCTCCGGTGACTGCGACGACGCGGCTATCGCTATTACAACGAGCACGGCACCCTCACCATGCCCGGCACATCGTAACTTTCCGCACCGACTGGAATCACGCATCCAGCCGTGACGGCGCGGCGCCCAGGGCCGGGCTCCGGTCCGGCTGGGCTTGGTTCAGCTGGGCTCGGTTTTGGCCCGGCTTCGTTTCGAGCGGCGCCGCGGTTGCGCTAAGCTTGCCAATGCCGCCGAGGTAGGGCGGCGTGCGTCACAGCGGCGACGTCGTGGCGCGGCGGGACGTGGCCCAGCTTGGTTAAGGCGCTTGACTGGGGGTCAAGAGAGCAGGAGTTCAAATCTCCTCGTCCCGACAAATGAGGATTACTATATAACAAAATGTCAGTACCCAGCGTTACGGTACTGGCATGGCTCAAGATTCATCGAAGGTAAGCAAGTGGTCTGATGCTGACTTGACCAACGCAGTGACGGCATCCAGGTCATGGCGTGGTGTCATGCGGGAACTCGGACTGTGCGTGACGTCAGCCGGATCTCTTCGGGTGGTTAAGCGTCGCGTTGCCCTCATTGGACTCGACACCTCACACTTCACTGGACAACGGACATGGTCGGACGCGGCACTTAAGCGAGTCGCTGCTCAGGCTCACTCTTGGGACGAACTCCTGACTGCGATCGGGATCACGGCACGCTCCGGAGATGAACGGACTCGGGTAAAAGCCCATGCGCTACGTCTTGGGCTTGACTTGAGCCACCTTGCAGACCAGCCACAAGAGTCCCCCAGTCGGGCGACCGCAAAGCCGACCCTCAGAAACCTGCGCGAGGCGGCAACGTCGCTCGCCGCGTCCTGGTTCTCTCTGTGCGGTTTCAATCCGGCTATCCCGGTGGAGCCGACTGTATATGACCTGCTGGTGTCGATGCCGGATGGAATCAAGCGAGTCCAGGTCAAGACCACCACGTATAACGGCAAGAACGGCTGGATGATACAGGTAGGCAGGCGACCTTATTCCATCGGAAACAATGCCCGGCTTGTCCCGTACGATCCGGAATTGATTGACTTGTTCTTTATCGTGGACGGTGACCTATCTTTGTATCTCATCCCGAGCAAAGTCATCGCAGGCCGGGTAGGCCTTCTACTGCGTACGTACGAAAAGTACATCGTGGGGAACGCCGCGGGACTCATGGCGCCGCGATCGGATGCCGCTTGATAGTTCACGGCGATCGGACGCATGACAGCCGGCCATGGTTCCGGCCGGCCCCGGGTGCGGGGGCGGCGGTTCGGCGGTGTTGACTTGTCGGTATGCCTGTTCAAGGAGAATACGAGCCGAGCGCACAGGCCTGGGTGCGCGATCAAGTCGAGCTGTACGAGAGTTCGGGCGGAACCCAGGGCACGACGCTGCGGAGCACCGGCCTGCCGGTGGTGATCGTGACCAACCTCGGCGCCAGCAGCGGCAAGGTGCGCAAGACGCCGGTGATGCGGGTGGAGCACGACGGCCGGTACGCCATGGTGGCGTCCAAGGGCGGCGCCCCGGAGCACCCGCTGTGGTACTACAACGTTCGCGCGAACCCGCGGGTGGAACTCCAGGACGGCCCGGACAAGCAAGACATGATCGCCCGCGAGGTCAGCGGGAACGAACGCGCCGAGTGGTGGAAGCGGGCGGTCGCCGCGTACCCGCCTTATGCGGAGTACCAGGAGAAGACCGAGCGCGAGATCCCGGTCTTCGTCCTGGAGCCGGTTAGCTAGCCGTTGATCGTGCCCACGCCGGGCAGGATCGGCTCGACGCTCATGTAGACGGGCCCGGCGTGCGAGCAGGCCTCCAAGCCGAAGAAGGCATGCGTCGCGCCGTACTGACCCGGCGGGTAGACGCGCAGCCCGAACGTGCTGAACACCGGGTGGCACCCGGGCGTGGTGGTCACAGTGACGTCGCTGTACTGCAGGATCGTGTGAGCGGTCGCGCCGGGAGCGAGCACGACGGTGTGCGCGGCGACCCTGGTCGCCCAGCGCGCGGGGCTGCCGAGCTGGTGGCCGTTGCGGTCGATGGCCGAGACGCCGGGGAAGCCGCGCATCGCGCAGGCGTGCCGGCTCAGGTTGGTGAACTGCAGCGGGTAGTAGATGCTCCCGGCGGCACCGTTGCCCTGGTCGACCGCGACCCAGGCGCCGAGGTCGCCCGCGGTGCAGGCGGGGACGGCGGCAGGCGCGGTATCAGCGGCGAGCGCCGGGCCTGACGAGCTGGCCGCGAAGGCGGTAGCCGCGATCAGCCCGGTCAGGGAGGCGGCGGCGATAACCGTGGCGACCCGGCGGGCGGTAGTGGAGAGGTGCTTCATTGCGTGCCGTCCTGTTGTGGCATGGGCCCCGCTGTTGCGGTGTCCTTCTGCCCTTTAAGACTCAAATGAGCGGCTTCTGGTTAGAACCTCATCGGGGTAGGCGGCAAACTGGTGCGATGACAGGACGGGCAGAACTCACGCGCCGGGCGCAGGCGCACGGGGTGGCGGTCTCCTACCAGAACTGGCGGGGCCGCCTCGTCGAGGTACCGGACGAGACACTGGCCGCGGTGCTCAGTGCCCTGGGCGATGACGAGCCCCGCGCCGGGTCCTCCGATCCCGAGGTTCAGGCCCTGGCCAGCGCGGTCGCGCCGCTTCCGGCCCGCCGGTCATGGGGTTTCACCGTTCAGCTCTACTCGGCTCGTTCGCGCGCCTCCTGGGGCCACGGTGACCTGCACGACCTAGCCGATCTCGCCGTCTGGAGCGGCGGCGAGCTCGGCGCGGACTTCGTGCTGGTCAATCCGCTGCACGCGGCCGAGCCGCTGCCGCCGGTGAGCCCGTCCCCCTACCTGGCGATGAGCCGCCACCAGATCAGCCCGCTCTACCTGCGCGTCGAGGACATTGGTGAATACCAGGGACTGAGCGCCGGCGACCGGGCCCGGGTCGAGGCGCTGGCCGCCCCGCTGCGCACCGCGAGCACCACCGCGGCGCTAATCGACCGGGACACGGTCTGGGCCGCCAAGCGCGCCGCGCTCGAGCTGATCCGCGCGGTGCCGCTGACCGCGAGCCGCCGCGCCGAGCTTGACACGTTCCTCGCCCGCGACCGCCGTGCCATCGACGACTGGGCGGCATGGTGTGCCATCGCCGAGGTGCACGGACCGGACTGGCGGTCGTGGCCCGCGACGCTGAGAGATCCCGGCTCGGCGGCGGTCACCGAGCTCAGGCGGACGCTGGCCGACCGGATCGAGTTCCACGCCTGGCTGCAATGGCTGGCGGCCGAGCAGCTGGCTGCGGCGCAGCAGGCCGCCAGGCGGGCCGGCATGAGCATCGGCGTCATCACCGACCTCGCGGTCGGCGCGCATCCCGGCGGCGCCGACGCCTGGGCCCGCCAGGACGTCATCGTCCCCGGCATCAGCGTGGGCGCCCCGCCGGACGAGTTCAACCAGCGGGGCCAGAACTGGACGCTGCCGCCGTGGCATCCAGGGTGGCTCGCCGCCCAGAGGGGCCGGCCGCTGGCCGGACTGATCGCGGCCAACACGCGCAGCGCCGGCGGGCTGCGCGTGGACCACGTCATGGGGCTGGCCCGGCTGTGGTGGATACCCGCCGGGATGTCGCCGGAGCTGGGCACTTACGTGCGGTACGACCATGAGCTGATGGGCGGCGTGCTGGCGGCCGAGGTGGCGCGCGCGGACGCGCTGGCGATTGGCGAGGATCTCGGCACGGTGGAACCCTGGCTGCGGAAGTTCCTGGCCGACCGCCACGTGCTCGGCACGTCCATGTTCTGGTTCGAGCGGCGGGCGGACGGCAGGCCGCGTAGGCCGGGTGGCTGGCGCCGCGGCTGCCTGGCCACGGTCGGCACGCACGACATGCCCCCGGCCACGACGTTCCTGACCGGTGACCAGGTCACCATCCGGGCCAAACTCGGCTTGCTGACCCGGCCCGAGGCGGAGGAGCGGGCCGCCGCGCAGGCGGAGATGGCCAGGTGGCTGGCGATGCTGGCGCGCGAAGACCTCCTCCCCCGGCAGGCCCGGCCGTCACCGGAGCAGTTCACGACCGCGCTGTACGGCTACCTGACCCGGACCCCGGCCGTGCTGATCGGCGTGTCGCTGGCCGAAGCCGCCGGCGAGACGCGCCCGCAGAACATGCCGGGCACGGTGGACGAGTACCCCAACTGGCGGATCCCGCTCACCGGTGCCGACGGAAGCCCGGTGCTGCTCGACGACCTGCCCGCGCACGCCGGGGTCCGCGCGATCGCGGAGACGGTGGCCGCCTGCCTGCACCGCTAACCGCCGGCCGGTCCCGCGAGGCTGGGCCAGAAACGCCGCCAGGGCGCCCCGCCTGGCAGGCGGGGCACCCCGGACTGAACGTGTGAGGCCGCTAGCAGCTAGATCCTGCAGCCGCCCCTGAACTGAGGATTGGGCGCGGGCGCGCTGATGATCGTGCCGCCGTACCTGGCCACGTCAGGCGTGCCGTACTGGGCGTCCTTCCCGAAGTTAAGGACGGTGTTGGGCTGGTTGTTGCCGAAGTTCCACACGCACCCGGTCGTGTGCGACCCGAGCGCGTTGAACTGCGGGCTCAGCGACCAGAACGGGTAGAACTTGGCGCTGATCGGCGCGACGGTGCAGCCGGCACCGGTCGCCACGTTGCACAGGTTCGAGGAGCCGCCGATGTCGGACTCGAACTGGACCTGCGGGTAGGTATGACCACGGCCGGTGAACGGCCCGACGTACTGGAACGAGGTCGGGCGGTTCGGGCTGCCGTTCGGCCAGTCCGGCAGGTAAGACTGGCCGTCGAAGTCCAGGTCACCGTTCTGGAACCTGTTGTTGTAGCACTCGTTGGCCCGCGAGACCTCCGTGGTCGCCACGCCGTTGACGAGCGCGGTCCGCGTGCCCTGCTGGAAACACAAGCCGTCGGCGAACTCGCAGAGCGCGCCGCTGGCCGCATTAGTGGTCGGGCAGGCGACCGGGCCTGTAGGTCCTTGCGTTGTCGCGTTCTGACAGGTGACGCCGACACACGGGCCTTCACCGGTGGCGGTTCGGCCTTCCGACCCGCCCACGCAGGTGTCGAAGACGTTCGGGTCACTGAAGGACTGGCCGCCTGGGAAGGAGGCAGTGATCGGGTCCTGGTTGGTCACCGCGTTGCAGACCTCGCCGTGCCCGATCTCCTGCTCCATCAGCACGCCGCCCTCGAGCGCGGCCCACGGGACCTGATTCTGGATCTTGGCGCTGCTGTACTCGGCGTGGAAGGTGTACGGGGTGCCGGAGCAGTCGGCGATGTTGGTGTTCATGAAGCCGTTGGCCGCGCTGGCGGTCATGAAGCCGGTCTGGTGAGTGGTCAAATCTCGGACCACTGTCGTGAAGCCTTGCCGCGGGTCGGAGATGGAGACCACGACCTGGTCGCCGGGGTTGATCATCAGCGTGTTGCGGTTAGGCGTGAACGTGTTCAGGTCCGCCAGCTGCGGGCTGGGCGGCCCGGAGGGGACGCCATTGGTCTGCAGGAACGAGAAGTTGACCGGCTCAATGCAGTTGTTGTTGCACGTGCCGAAGTTGAAGGTGCACTCGAGGCTGTCGATGTTGAGCGCCGCGCACCACTTGGTCGCGCTGCAGCTCGTGTTGTCGGCGAACGGGGTGAAGCCCGGCGGGTAGAACTGCAGCTCCATAAAGGCGGAGCCAGCGTCGGTCGGGCTGTTCAGACCGGTGTTGGTGTCGCTGTCCGGGGTGCACGGGTTCTGCGGGTAGGACTTCGAGTCGCAGATGGGCAGGCCGAACCAGGGCGCGACGGACAGCTGGCCGTAGTCGGTGACGCTGCCGCTCGCAGTCGGGAGCTTCCTGGGGTCCTTCGACAGCTTCATCAGGTAGGTCATCGTGTTGCCCGAGCCCGGCTGGCTGGAGATGAACTTCACGCTCGGCTCGTCGTGCCCGACGTACCAGTGGTTGTCGATGAACCGGCTGCCCTTGCCGTTGACGACCTTGATCGGGTCCGTGCACAGGTTGCCCGTGAGCTTCCTGACCGTCCCGTACTTCGCGCTCCAGCCGTTGCAGTCAAGCTCGTTGACCGGATTCGGCGCGACGCCGGTGACCGCCGCCTTCGCTGTCGTCGCGGCGGTCGCCGCCACCGAGCCGGTCACGCTCAACTGGCAGATGACCGCGAGGCCCATCGCGGGTACCAGCAACAGCCGCCACTTCCGCCTGCCTGCGGGCGGTGATCCCCGCCCTGCCCAGGGAATGCGCATGTGCGATCCTTCTCGCTCACGCGTGTCCGCCAGTCCCAGTCCGTCCCCAGGCCCGCCGGTCACGCCGGTGTGACCGTCCCGCTTTACGAGACGCTTTCGGACGGAATCTAACAATCACGGCAAACGGGCGTCAATCATCTACAAAACCGTTATCTATTCCTTAACGGAGGAATCATGACCTGACCCGCCACGAAAGGCTCATCGCGGCGGACGCTTCCGCCCGTATCGGGAATCGAGACATGCCGTAAATGCAACAGCGTCGAACAAGGCGATAGAGTCCACGGGTGACCCGTGATGAACTGGACGCGCTGTCCTCGCATGAGCTGCACGACCTCGCTGTGCGGCGGGCGCTGCGCCACGTCGACGTGGAGTTTCTCTGGGATTTGCTACGCGCCATCCCGGCGGCCGAAGCCTCCGAGGGACGTTCGGTCGAGGCCGGGCGTGACATCACGAAGGTTACCGCGCTGCTCGCGGACGCGATCGACTCCGGGGAAGGCGAAGTGGCCGAGGCGCTGCGCCCGCTCTACATCGACTACCTGGCCAGGCACGGCGCCGACAGCTGAACCTGGGCACGCAGTTCGCTCCGTTCGGCCTAAAAAAGGCGGAGCGGGCGAGTGCGCCGGGCGCGGGCGGGACGCCCGTGCGGGCCTAGTCGTCAGCGTGGGCCGGAGGCCGGCCCTAGCGGTCCTCCGGCCCCACGCTGGCCAGGCCTTACTCGCTCTTGCTCAGCACGCCCTCGATCTCGAGGGTGATCGTGACCTTCTCGCTGACGGCGACGCCGCCGCCGGGGATCGGGCCGTTGTAGCTGACGCCGAAGTCGTTCCTGTTGATCTCGCCGCTGGCCGAGAAGCCCGCCCGCGTGCCGCCGTAGGCGTCCGGGCCGAAGCCGTTGACCTCGAGCTTCAGCGCGACCGGCCGGGTGGTACCGCGGATGGTGAGGTCGCCGTCGAGCAGGAAGTTGTCGCCGTCGGGACGCACGCCGGTGGAGTGGAACGTCAGCGTGGGGTGCGACTCGACCTCGAAGAAGTCCGCGCTGCGGATGTGGTTGTCGCGGTCCGGCGCGCCGGTGTTCACCGAGCTCAGGTCGACGGTAGCGTCGACCTTGGACTGCAGCGGGTCCTCGGCGGTAACGATGGTCCCTTCGAACTTGTCGAAACGGCCGCGGACTTTGCTCACCATCATGTGCCTGACGACGAAGGACACCTCCGAGTGCACGGGATCTATGGCCCAGGTCCCGGCGACGTAGCCGGGAATCTCCACGGCTGTCTCGGTCATCATTCCTCCAGGTAGGTAGTTCTTACTCGTACGCGACTTCGCTCGCGTATCCAAGTTCCTTATAGTAACCTGGTGGTGATTGAAGGGTCAAGCACTAGGCTCACGTGGCTACCGCAACGTAACCTGGTATGGGACCTAGGAGGCGATTTCTTGGATTCCGGGCAAGCCGGCCCGGTCCGCGAGCCGTCAGGATCGGCCGGCGACCCGTCGGGGGCAGCATGCGTTGCGGGAGCGGCTAGCGTTGCGGGAGCGGTCAGCGAACCGACGAGTTGCCGTGCGCGGGAAGTTCTGCAGCGCGTCGGCGACAAGTGGTCGGTCCTGGCCATCGACCTGCTCGGGCCGGGCACCATGCGGTTCAGCGAACTGCACCGCGCCATTGACGGTATCACCGCCAGAATGCTTACGGTCACGCTGCGTGGCCTGGAGCGCGACGGCATCGTGACCCGGACCATCCACCCGGTTATCCCGCCGCGGGTCGAGTACGCGCTCACCCCCATGGGACGCACGCTACTCGATACCATCGGCCAGCTTGTCGCCTGGGCGGACAGCCACCTGCCCGAGATCGAGGCAGCCCGGGCCGCCTACGACGCCAGGCACCGGTGCGAATAAGCTCGCTCGCGTGAACGACCAGACCGACCCGACTCGATCGGCCCCCATCGGCGAGAGCCAGGCCGAGGCGGCGGACAGACTGCGGCACGGCTCGTCGTTCGGCGCCGCCGCGGCCGCCTACGCGGAGCACCGCCCCGGCTATGCCGAGGCCGCGGTCCGGTGGGCGCTGGAACCGGTCGGGGACCGCCGGCCGGTCCGGGTGGTCGACATCGGCGCGGGAACCGGCAAGCTGACCGCGACGCTGGTCAGCCTGGGCGCCGACGTGACCGCGGTGGAACCGGACCCGCAGATGCTGGTGGAGTTGCGGCGGGCGATGCCCGAGGTGCGTTCGGTGCCGGGGAGCGCGGAAGAGATCCCGGTACCCGATGCCAGCGTCGACGCCGTCCTGGCCGGCCAGGCCATGCACTGGTTCGACATGAGCCGCGCGATGCCCGAAATCGCCCGCGTGCTGCGGCCCGGCGGGGTTTTCGCGGGGCTGTGGAACGTGGACGACGACCGGGTCGGCTGGGTCGCCGACCTGGCCGAGATGAGCAAGCGCCAGGCCAGCATCACGTTGCTGCGCTGGCGGGACGGCGCGGGCCGGTCCCGGCAGCAGCGAGTGCTCGAGGCGGGCTCCGGCCTGTTCCATGCGGCCGAGGAAGGAGAGTTCGGGCACGGGCAGGGGCGCACCGCCGATTCCCTGCTGGCCACCATCGCGACCCACTCTCACCTGCTGGTGATGAATGAGGCCGAACGAGCCGGGCTGCTCGCCCAGGTTCGCGATTTCCTGCATACCCGGCCGGAGACGTCGAACGGTGAATTCACGCTGCCGATGGTCACCGTCGCGCTGCGGGCGCGGCGCAGGTAGCCCTGCTACTGGAGCGCGGCCGTTTCACTGGAGCGCGGCCGTCGCCTCGGCTTGGCGGTACAGGCCAAGTGCGGAGGCGCCGAACGCCGCACTGTAGGAGGCCCAGTCGTAGTCGCCACCGGTCTGGTAGCCGCCGATGACGCCGAACAGCGTGCCCGTGCCCCGGCTGGTGAAGCCGATGATCCAGGGACCGCCGCTGGTCCCGTCCCGGTAGCCGTAGCAGTAGAACTCCATCTGGCCGGCCCGGAACTCGAAGCTGGCCGTGGCGCACCGCACCGGGTCGGCGCCGGCGTTGTTGTAGCCGACCACCTTAATCCGGTGCGCGTAGCCGCGGTCGACGCCCAGCCGCAGGCCGCCGGTTACGCGCTGGATCGGCCGTCCGGAACCGCCGGGCGGAACGACGGTGAGGAAGGCGAAGTCAAGATCGGGGTCGTGCCGCTGTCGCCAGCCCTTGGCCACCACGACGGCCTGGATCAGCCACGTGCCGTAGGGCCTGCGGCCGTCGTGGTATCCGGGCACGAACTCGATGTTGACCGAGTAGCCGCTGGAGTAGACGCAGTGCGCCGCGGTCATGATGAGGTTCTCGCGCTTGCTGTCCACGACGCTCGCGGTGCAGAAGTGCGCGCCGGAGCCCGTGGTGTAGAAGAGCGCCCCGATCGTGGGCACGCCACCGAACGGCGTGGCCGTGGGCGTACCGGGCGGTGGGCTGGCCTTCTCGTCCTTTTCCTGGGTCGCGGTGGCCTGCTCCATCCGGGCGGCGGTCCAGAACGCGCGGGTGGCATCCTGCGCCGCGCGGCTGACCGTGTACACGGTCCCGATATCCGGGCTGGGTCCCGGATGGGTGGCGGCCGCGACCGGACCGGCGGCGAGCAGGGACACCGCCACCACGAGCGAGAAGGCTTGGGCCACGTACCATTGTTGATCAGCATGCGAGAGATGATCAACCAGCGCGTTCCCGTGATGACGGGTATCAAGCGGAAGCGGCTCGGCCAGGGCCTGACCACCGCGCTAGGCGCGATCCCGGTCTTCCCGCGTCGCGCGCCCTGACCTTCCTGCTCCGCGATCCCCGCCGCGCCGTTCGCGCCGATGAGATTCCCGGCCCCGGCCCGTCTACCCCTGCGAGTGCGTGAGACGCCATGCAGGTGAGCAAGGAGATAATCATGGGAACGATCGCGGTACACGAGTTCATCACACTCGACGGGGTCATTGACACGCCGAGCTGGACCTTCGACTATCCGTTCGACCCCAAGATGGGCGTGGCCATCGCCGGCATCACGGACCCGGGCGGGGCGATCTTGCTTGGACGGAATACGTACGAGATGTTCGCGCCGGTATGGTCCACCCGGACCGCCGAGGATGACCCCGGTGCCCCGTTCTTCAACGACACGCACAAGTACGTGGTGTCCTCGACCCTGCAGAGCGCCGACTGGAAGAACTCCTCGGTCCTCGGCCCCTACAGCGCCAGCGCCATCCGCGAGCTCAAGGACCGCGTGGACGGGAAGATCTACGTCAGCGGGAGCGGCACGCTGGTGCGGGCGATGCTGGCGGACGGACTGGTCGACGAGTTGCACCTATTCGTCTTCCCGCTCACGCTCGGCTCGGGTCAGCGGCTCTTCGCCGACGGCTTCAAGGTCAAGCTGGCCCTGGCGGGCTGCGAGGCCTACGACAGCGGGGTGCTGCACGTCACCTACACCCCGGCCGGCTGAGGGTAACCGGTAATGGCTGGCGGGCTCCCCGGCCAGCCAGGCGGCGCCGCGCTGGTACAGGCGCTCCAACCCCTTGGCCTCGGGGCCGCGCAGGCCCGGCATGTCCGGTTTGACCGGGTAGCCGGCTTGGACCTGCAGGTAGGCCAGGTACCGGTAGCCTTCGGGGTAGCGGGCCAGCAGTTCGGGATCCAGAACGAGCGAGGCCGCTGGGTCGACCGGATCCAGGCGGTCCTTCTCGTAGATGGGCTGGCGCAAGACGATCCCCCACCTATTGTCCCGTTGTTCGAGGAAGTCGTAGAACCGGCCGGTGCAGGCGACGTCACACAGCACGCCCTCGACCTCACCGCGCTGCATGATCGTCATACGGGTCTGCGCGATGGCCCGGGAACCCGCGAGCGTGATCCGGCAGCCGCCGGTGAAGTGCAGGATGTTCACGCCCCGGGCGGCGCCTTCCTGGCTGACCCGGATGAAGTCTTCCTTCGGTCCCTGGAACCAGGTGGCCATCATGTAGCCGTCATCGTGCCAGCAGGCCCGGAAGGCCTCCCAGTCCCCGGAATCCCTGGCGCTGGCCCAGGTCTCGACGACATCGCGGATGGCGAGGCGATCAGCAAGCGAGGCGTCCACCCTGCGCACGCTATGGCATGAGCGGCGGCACGCACCAGCGCCGTTCGGCGTAAATGTCTTTCCTTCCCGGCATCATGGGGGCATGGCCGACAGCGAGGAGTTCGACACCCGCCCGGTCCGGGCCTTCCGGCCCGGCCCGGGCCTGCAGGTCGATGAGTCGGTGTGGCCCGCGAGCGTCCCGGCCGTGGCGCAGCTGCTGCGGGAGGGACTGGAGCTTCCCGCGGGGCTGACCGTGCTGGTGGGCGAGAACGGGTCGGGCAAGTCAACGGTCGTGGAGAGCTTGGCGGAGGCGTACGGGCTGAACCCGCAGGGAGGTTCGGCGCTGGCGAGGTCGTTCCAGATCAGGGACAGCGAGCCGGGCATCGGCCGGGAGCTGACCGTGGTGCGGGGCGTCAAGCCACGCTGGTCCTATTTCCTGCGCGCCGATACGATGAGCCAGCTCTACAGCTACCTGGAGCAGAACCCCGGCCGGCGGCCTGAGCGCCTGCACGAGCTAAGCCACGGGGAAGGGTTCCTGGAGATCCTCCGCACCCGGGTGAACGATGACGGCTTCTACCTGATGGACGAGCCGGACGCGCCGCTGTCCTTCACCGCGTCGCTCGGCCTGGCCGCGCTGCTGCACGACGTGGCCGCCGCCGGATCCCAGACGGTCGTCGCCACCCACTCCCCCATCGTCGCGGCGATCCCAGGGGCCACCCTGCTCGAGCTCGGGCCCTGGGGCATCCGGCCCGCGACCTGGGACGACCTGAGCCTGGTGGTCGCCTGGCGGCAGTTCATGCGGGACCCGCGGTCATATTTCCGGCACCTGTTCTGACGGCTCCGGCGGCAAGGGCTCCCCGCAGTGTCGGTGGAGGCCCGTAGAATCGCCGCGTGGGCTTGCCCGGAATCAATGACGCGGCGGCCGAGGTGCTGGACCGCGTGTTCGGTTACCACTCCTTCCGCGGCCAGCAGCAGGAGATCATCGAGCACGTCTGCGCCGGCGGCGACGCGATCGCGCTAATGCCGACCGGCAGCGGCAAGTCGCTGTGCTACCAGATCCCTGCGCTGGTCCGCGAAGGTACCGGCGTGGTCATCTCGCCGCTGATCGCGCTCATGCAGGACCAGGTCGACGCGCTGACCGTACTCGGCGTGCGGGCGGGCTTCCTCAACTCGACCCAGGATCCCGACGAGCGCCGCGGGGTCGAGTACGCCTTCTTGGACGGCAAGCTCGACCTGCTCTACCTGGCGCCGGAACGGCTGCGGACCGAGTCCGCCCTGCGGCTGCTCGACCGCGGCACGGTGGCGCTGTTCGCCATCGACGAGGCCCATTGCGTAGCCCAGTGGGGCCACGATTTCCGTCCCGACTACCTGGCCCTGTCCGTGCTGCACGAGCGCTGGCCGACGGTGCCCAGGATCGCGGTGACCGCCACGGCCACCGAGCAGACGCGCGAAGAGATCGCTGTGCGTTTGTCGCTGGGCGAGGCCAGGCAGTTCGTGGCCAGCTTCGACCGGCCCAACATCCAGTACCGGATCGAGCCGAAGAACGAGCCGCGGCGGCAGCTGCTCCGGCTGCTGCGGACCGAGCACCCGGGTGACGCGGGCATCGTCTACTGCCTGTCCCGGGCGTCGGTGGAGAAGACGGCTTCGTTCCTTTCCGCGGAGGGCTTGGTCGCGCTGCCGTACCACGCCGGCCTCGACGCGCGGACCCGGTCCGTGAACCAGTCGCGGTTCCTGCGCGAGGACGGGCTGATCATGGTGGCCACGATCGCGTTCGGGATGGGTATCGACAAGCCGGACGTGCGCTTCGTCGCGCACCTGGACCTGCCCCGGTCGGTCGAGGGGTACTACCAGGAGACCGGGCGAGCCGGGCGTGACGGTGCGCCGGCCACAGCCTGGCTGGCCTACGGGCTGGCGGACGTGGTGCAGCAGCGGCGAATGATCGACGACTCCGACGGC
The DNA here is from genome assembly GCA_963769715.1 of uncultured Actinomycetes bacterium. Taxonomy (GTDB): domain Bacteria; phylum Actinomycetota; class Actinomycetes; order Streptosporangiales; family Streptosporangiaceae; genus Palsa-504. The sequence continues at coordinate 260,639 of CAVYNE010000028.1, read as the reverse complement.
GACCTCGTGCACCGCCGCCGGCTGGTAGCGCACCTGGATGCGATGCTCGGGCTGTGCGAGACGGCGGGCTGTCGGCGGCGGCAGATGCTGGCCTACTTCGGCGAGACCGCGGCGGACACGTGCGGGAACTGCGACACCTGCCTGACGCCGCCTTCGGTCTGGGACGGTACGGTGGCGGCGCAGAAGCTGCTCTCGACCCTGGTTCGGCTGGGACGACTCGGCGGGCCAGCGTTCGGAGCCGGGCAGCCGATCGACATCCTGCTCGGGAAGAAGACGCCGCGGGTGCTTTCCTACGGGCACGACTCCCTTCCTGTGTTCGGCATCGGCAGCGAGCTGAACGAGGGCGAGTGGCGGGGCGTGGTGCGGCAACTGCTGGCCTCCGGGCTGCTCGCGGTCAAGGGCGATCACGGGACGCTGGCGCTGACCGACCTGAGCGGCGAGGTGCTGCGCGGGGACCGGCAGGTCATGTTCCGGCGGGACGCTCCGCGGCCTGCGCCTGCGCCCGCGGCGCGGGCCGGCCGCGGGGCGAAGGCCGGCGCCGGGGACGCCGCGGGCACCGCCCGGGGCAAGTCGGCGGGTTCGAGGGCCGAATCGGCTGGTCCTGCGGCCGAACTGTCACCTGAGGCCGAGCTGCTGTTCGAGCGGCTGCGCGGCTGGCGCGCGGCGGTCGCGAAGGAACAGGGCATGCCGGCCTACGTGATCTTCCACGACGCGACCCTGCGGCAGATCGCGGCGACGCCGCCGTCGACGCTAGCCGGGCTTTCCGCCATCAACGGCGTGGGCGAGACCAAACTGGCCAGGTACGGCCAGCAGATCCTTGAGGTCCTCGCGGAGACGGCTCCCCAGCAGGCGTCCTGAACGCATGGGCGTCCTGGCTGAGGACTGGCCTGCGAACCCATGAACGCGGCGCTCTACCCGATAGAGGGGTCTTTGATAAATCCCCCAGCGGTCCGGCCGGCTCAGTAGGCCGCCTGGTGATCGAGGCCACGGTCACGGTGTGACCCGTCGCCGCGGGCACGGCCGGCCGGTGCGGCCATTCGCGGCTTGCGGCGCACAGGCTCCGGTGCCCCGGCAGACGGGGCCAGGGCTCCGGTCAGGTAACCGGGGGCCTGGAACCACAGACCCCCATGAGCCCCATCGTGGCCTCGTGGCCTCCGCCCGCGGCCGGCGAAGCGGCCGCGGCCGGCGAAGCGGCCGCCACGCCCGCGACCCCGGAACCCCTGTCCGCCCGGCTCCTGCTCTCCCCGCCAGCCCCGGGTGCCCCTCCCGCCCCGGGGCCCGGCAGATAACCGGGTGGAAATGGCCTGCGGGGTGGATCTGGGCCCCCAGGGGGTACCGGATCCACCCAGGGGGCCCGATCCACCCGGATAATCCCGCACCCGCCGCGCCGGGCGGCACACCACGAGCACGTCCGGCCCGCCCGGCACCACGGGACCCGCGCACCCCAGACGGGGACGCGCGATCCGAGCGAAAAACGGCGCTCTACCTAAAAGGGCGGACTTGGTTAATACCCACACCCAGCCAGCTAGCCAAGCCCGCCGCCTGGTGATCAAGGTCACCTGCTCACTCTGATGCCTTGCATGGCGGAGGATCAGCTCCGCCATGACGCAGGCAGCCATTCCCGCAGCCAGCGGGGTGTCCGGAGGATCGGTGTGACCCGTCGCCGCGGGCACGGCCGGCCGGTGCGGCCATCCGCGGCTTGCGGCGCACAGGCCCCGGGGAGACGGGGCCAGGGCGCCGGCCAGGTAACCGGGGCAAGTCCGGCCCGCCTGGGACCAGGGACCTCCATGAGCCCCGTGGTGGCCTCGTGGCCTCCGCCCGCCCGCGGCCGGCGAGGCGGCCGCCACGCCCGCGACCCCGGAACCCCCGTCCTCCCGGCTCCTGCTCTCCCCGCCGGCCCCGGTGCCCCTCCCGCCCCGGGGCCCGCAGATAACCGGGTGGAAATGGCCTGCCGGGTGGATCTGGGCCCCCAGGGGGTACCCGATCCACCCGGCGGGCCCGATCCACCCGGATAATCCCGCACCCGCCGCGCCGGGCAGCGCACCACGATCACGCCCAGCCCGCCCGGCACCACGGGACCCAGGCACCCCAGGCGGGGACGCGCGATCCCAGCGAGAAACGGCACTCTGCCGGAAGAGCGGGCAGAGCGTCACATTCATTGAATTTCACATATGGCAGATACCGGACAAAGCGTTACATGTTGGCCTGGTAGGCGGGGATCTCCTGCAGGGCCGGCAGGACCTGGGTCATGGGCGGACGCTCGAGCAGCTCGGTGAGGTGCTCGTCGAGACGCAGGCCGTCCTGGGTGGCGACCGCGTGCAGGTAGGTCTCCGGGCCGACGGGTCCGGGCAGGTCCCACAGGCCAGGCTCCCGGGGCGGGGGCACCGCGTGGTCCAGGGCGGGCACCCGGCGGGCCAACGCGCGCAGCACGGCCGAGCTCATCCTGGTCAGGTCCCAGAGCGGCTGGTGGCGGTTCTGCCGTGATCCGAGGTCCACCTGGGCCATCGCGGGCAGCCCGACGGCACCGAGCACGTCGATCAGGATCGCGATCTCCACCCCGTACCCGGTCAGGAACGGGGTACGCAGCAGCAGGTCCCGGGATACGGCGAACTCGCCGGCTAGCGGCTGGACGAACCCGGTGAGTTCGGGGAAGAAGAAGTTAAGCAGGGGCTTGGCCGTCAACTCGGTGACCCGGCCGCCGCCGTCGGCGACGGATCGTTCGTCACTGGTGAAGGGGCGCCGGTAGGCCGCCTTGCTGAACTGGACCCCCGGCACCATCAGCAGCGGGCCGAGCGTGCCGTAGAGAAAATGCTCACCGAAATCACGCGTATCGGCGTCGGCGAACATGACGATATCGCCGCGAGCAACCGATAGGGCACGCCACATTGCGTCGCCTTTCCCCTGGGCGGGCCCGTATTCCGGCAGCAATTCGGTTTCCGAGTAAACCTCGGCGCCATGGGCCCGGGCGATATCGGCGGTGCCGTCCGCCGAGTCCGCGTCGACCACGAGCACCTGATCGATTAGCCCGCTGCGCTCGTTCAGCCTGGTCACCGTGTCCAGGATCGGGCCGATGGTACCCGCCACCTCGCGGGCCGGCAGGATCAGCGTGATGGCCGGGCGGCGTATTGCCTCGCCGGAAATGGCCAGATCGCTGAAATCCTGGTGGTGAAACGACCTCTGTTCGAACCAATCCCGAACGGACATTTGCATATGCGACCCTCGTTTCGGACTGTGCATTTCGCAAGGTAACGGGCGAAATGCCGCTGTCGTGATCCCCGTAAATGCCGTGCCGCCACGCCTTCGCCGTTTGCCACAGCGGATGGATCACCATAGCCCCGCATTGTTTATGGCGTGTGACAACGTGTTGCGTCCGGGTTAAACCCCTCGCTGGGCGAGCTGCGCCTGGGCCGGGTTGTTGTTAGCCTGGGCCGGGTTGTTGTCAGCCTGGCGACCAGCGCCTGGGACAGCAGCGCTGACAAGGGGAGATAGCCCGGCTGGGGCGCTGACGGCGCGGGTGACGCGGACGTCCTGGGTGGCTTGGACCTCTCGGACGGCGCGAATGCCTATGAGGCCCGCGGGCCAGCGCTGGCCGTGAGCAGGCCGACGGAGCGCAGGCGCTCGCGTTTGGCGGTCGTTTCCTCGCGGCCGGGCATGGTCCGCCACCCGGTTCGCGCGAGCAGGGCCTCGGCCCGCCCGGCGTCGAACGTGGACCTGGCCGGCTCCCCCAGGGCGGACACCGCAGCCTGGAAGCGGGCCCGGGCACCCTCGTCGTGCTCCCGAGACAAGGACACACTGATGGCCAGGCGGCTGCCGGGGGCGGCCACCAGGCGGAACTGCTCGAGCACGGTCTGGAGGACGGCCGGCTCCAGGTAGACGGCGACCCCTTCGAGCAGGAACAGGCTGGGCACGCCCGCCTCGAGTCCCGCCGCGCGCAACCGGTCGGCCACCGGGTCCCGGGTGAAGTCGGCCTCGACGAACCGCACGTGGGGCGCGGCGATACCGAGCCGCTCCAGCCTTTCCAGCTTGTCCCGCTGGGTCGCGGGATGGTCCACCTCGAACCAGCGGACGCCCGGCTTGGCGTACCGGAACCCGCGGCCGTCGTAGCCGGCCGCGCCGACCACGATCTGCCGCACGCCGCGGTCGATGGCGCTGACAACGGTCCGGTCGAAGAACGAGGTGCGCGCGGCGAGGTAGTCGTGCATCCGGTTCGCGGGGGCTACCTGCCCGGCCGCGACGTCGGCGGCCAGGGCCTGGTCGGCGGCGGGAAGGCCGTAGGCCGCGGGGACCCGGGAGAAGCCGAGCCGGTGCGCCGCGACCCGGCGGGCGGTTACCGAGGGACCCCCGTCGTCCATGTCTGCTCATTGTGCCATGGCGCCAGCCCCTGCTGGCAGGCTCCCGGCGCAGGCTGCTTAGATCCGGTTGCGCCCCGTGCTGCACCTTCAGTGAGGCGAGCAGAAATGGACTAAGGCTCAGCTGCGCTACCTCGTCGGGGTCATCACACCGGCCAGACGGCCGCCGACTGATCGGTTCTGGTGATGGACCGATCTCAGATAGCCCATTTCCGCCTTGGCGTTGCCGGGGTTGACTGGAACGTGATCAGCCGGGTCGGCAGGGCGGGTCCGGCGTCTCCATCCTTTTCGCAAGGGCCGACTCTCCGCCCTTCGAACATAGGAATGGTCATGATCGATCAGATCACGGTGGCGCCCCACGACGGGATCCGATGACGGCCATTGCGCCGCCGCCGGCCGCTGCTGTTTCGGGACCGGGGCGGCCACGGCCACGAGTAAGCCGGAAGATGTTCCGCACCGCAGGGTCGGTCGCCCTCGTCGCGGCCATATTCGGTTTCGCTCTCCCGCATTTCGCGTCCTACCGCAGCGTGTGGGCCAGCATGTACGCGATGACGTGGGCGCAGGCCCTGCTCGTCGCCGTGGCAGCCGCAGCGAGTATGGTCTCCACCTGGATCATGATCTGCTCGGTACTGCCATCGATACGGCTACGCGAAGCGGCCGTGGTCAACCTCGGTTCCAACGCAGTGGCGAACAGCCTGCCGGCCGGAGGGGCTCTCGCCATGGGAGTCAGCTGGGCGATGCTCTCAAGCTGGGGTGTCAGCACGGAAGAGTACGTGCTCTACACCTTGGTATCGGGAATCTGGAATGTCTTCGCCCGCCTGGGCCTGCCGGTCCTCGCGTTGCTGGTCCTGGTGACGGTCAGCCGGCCCGGGGCAGGCCTGATCGCCGCCGCCGCCGTTGGCCTGGCCTTGCTCGCCACCATGGCAGCCGGGCTCAGCCTTCTCATGCGCAGCGAGTCGTTCGCGTTCCGCGCGGGCCGCGCGCTGCAGCTCGCGCTCGTCATGGCCTGCCGGGTAGTGCGCCGGCAGGCGTCCTTCGACATCCCTGGATCACTGCTCGGCTTCCGCGACCGGGCCGGCGCCCTCATCGCCGCGCGCGGCTGGCGGATCACCGCCGCCACGGCGGCGAGCAACCTCACCCTGTGGCTCGTGCTGCTGGCATGCCTGCGTGGCGTTGGCCTATCCCAGGCCGAGGTGCCCTGGCAAACCTCCCTGGCGGCCTTCGCGTTTGTCCGGCTGCTTACGGTGCTGCCCATTACCCCTGGCGGTCTCGGAATCACCGAACTCGGATTGATCGCCGCCCTAGCCGCCGGCGCAGGCCACCGAGTCAGTGCGCAGGTGACAGCCGCCGTACTGTTGTACCGGGCCGTCACCTACCTGCCCCCGATCCCCCTCGGCGCGATCGCGTGCCTGGCGTGGCAGCACGCGCCGACGCTTATTCACGCCAAGGCCGCCGGTGCCGGTCAGCCGACCGAAATGAGCCCGTCAGGTCCGGTCCGGGCCTAACGATCTTCAATTGTGAGGGTTACTGAAGGGGTGTGAGGTCAAGGCCGGTCTTGGCCAGGAAGCCCTCGAGGAGGCCGGGCCGGTACTGCATCCGCCGCAGCCGGGTCTTGACCAGCGCGGTCAGCTGATCGATGTTGTGCTTGGTGAGGTTGGCCAGCGATCGCTTCAGGTTCGACCAGACCGGCTCCACCGGGTTCAGCTCGCTGGCGTACGACGGGAGCCGGCAGGCGGTCAGCCAGTCCCGGGCCGCGATCAGCTCCCGCATCGCGCGGCTGGTGTGGGTGTTCAGGTTGTCCCACACCAGGACGACCGGGCCGCCGAGCTGCTGGTGCGCGGCGTCCAGGAGCCGGGCGTAGTCCGTCTCGGTGAAGCCCTTGCGCTTATCCCCGCGGCGTGCGCGGTGCGTGCGGTAGATCAGCCGGGGCCGCTGCCCGGGCCGGGTGGCGATCAGCGCGGCCAGCGACACCCGCGTGTCGTGGCCGCCGGTCACCGTCACCACGGGGATGCGGCCGCGCCGTCCCCACGTGCGGCCTTTCGGCGGCCTCAGGCCCTGGCCAGACTCGTCTTCCCAGCAGAGCCAGGCGCCCAGGTCCGCCGCCGTGCTTTTATGACCGGCCAGGTGTCCTCCCGCCACCTGGCGATCTTCTCCTCGTCCCGCTCCGCGGCCTGGCGGGCCGGGACCTGGACGCTCCAGCCGATCCGGTGCAGCAGCACGTCCGTCCCGGCCAGGGTGTATTCCACCCCGAACCGCCGCCAGGCCTGGTCCGTGATCCGGGCCAGCGTCCAGCACTGATCGGCATACCTGCACGCGGCCGGGCCCGCGTCCAGCACCGCCTCCAGCTCGGCGACCTGCGCTGCGGTGAGCTTGCACTTCGCGCCGCCCGCTCCCTTGGAGGCCAGCGCGGTCCGGCCGCCCGCGGCCAGCGTCCGCCGCCACCGGTTCGCCGACATCCGCGAGACCCGGAACCGCTTCGCTATCTCCTGGTCACTGGCTCCCGCCTCGATCATCTCCGCCGCGGCCAGCCGCACCTTCTCCCGGCGGGCCCGCTCCGCCGCGTCCAGCCCGCCGCCATCGGGATACCTCATTTCCCCGGCATAACCCACCGCGCGCCAGGTAACCAGGCCCAGTAACCTAAGCGGATAGTTGTCTTTCTCGCCGGGGTAAGCGTCATACATCCGCGCCGGGGCGCGGCTTGCTTGTGCCGATCTCCGAAGCGGCGGAACCGGGCTCCATCGCATCCTTCCCGCCCGTCACCGACATGGCCGGCTCCACGCGTGCACCACACCGCCTGACGGCGGCCACGATCGCGTAGTTGCAGTCGGATGCGAGGGACGGCGCCGAGAAAGTCGCGTTCCGCCCGGCGACCGACTCCCGGGTCCAGGTGCTGGTGCCGTCGGCGGCCCGGTAGTAGTCCAGGCTGTCGTCGGGCCTCTGGGCCACGATGCCCGCCCCGTTGCCGTTGTTCGCAAGCCGGCGTGATCTGACGGTTTTCACGGCTTGCCTCGCTTGGTCCGCACCTGCGTGCTCCCTTCACAAGGCGTTCAGGTTCGTTCCGTGCCGTTCCATAACGGCTGGGTCACCAGGCGAGGCCCACGCCCGTCAACAGGGAGGGCACCGTGGACCGCAGGCGGGGGACCCCGCGCAGCTGCAGGGTCGTGCGCGTCCGGGTCGCCGGGTTGATCAGGTAGGCGGTGGACACGTACGGCTTCCAGGCGAGCAGCATGCCGCCGCCGGCCGGCGTGAGTACCTCCCTGAGGCCCCCGTAGAAGCCGCCGTCGAAGGTCGTTACCGTGCCGGGCGATGCCCCGCCCGCCGTGCGGTACGCGGTCAGCGCGGTCACGACCTTACCGCTGGCCGAGTTGCCGCTCGTGGCGAGGTACAGGGTGCTGCCGTCCGGGCTGATCAGCGCCGAGTCCAGCCACGCCAGCCTAGTCCCGCCGTAGGTAGGCCGGAGCTCATACACCTTCCTGGCCCTGGCCGTGATGCCGCCCGGCGCGGACCCGATCGGCAGCACCCACGCCGTGTCGCCCTGGACCTGGCTCTGGGTGATGAACGCGACCATGCTCCCGTCGCTGGACACCGAGACGTCGAACATCCCCAGGGTCCCTGCCCCCGTCCTCGTTAGCCCGCCTATACCCCAGTGCCGCGTCGTGCGGCCGGTGATGATGCCGACCTCGCGGTCAGCGCCCGCGTTGAGGGGGACTAGCGTGTAGGCGACCGTGCGGCCATCCGCGCTGGCCGCCAGCGAGGTGACCTGCCCCTGCAGGACCGGGACAAGCAGCGGAGTCAGCCCGGCGACCGTGCCGCGGGCCGACAGCGTGAGCGTATACAACCGGGTCGGGCGGGACAGCGGGGACGGGGGCTTCGGCGCGGCGGCCACGATGAACCTGCTCGTGTCCCCGACCGCAGCGACAGCTCCCCACACGGCACCTCGCCACGGCGGGGCGAGGGTGGTCACCACGTGCCCGGTGGCCGCCGACTCCACCTGCAGGCTGGAGACGGAATTGCTCTTGTACGTCACCACGACCTGGAACGGCGGGTAAGGCCCGGGCGCGCTGATCTGCGGGGCCGCCGGGTTCCGGGCGGAGCCGGCCAGCAGGCGCGGCAGGGCCACGCTGGCGGCGATGACGACGATCACGGCGGCGGCCGCCGCGATCGGCGCGAGCACGTTCATCCGGCGCGGGCGCCTGACCGATCCGGCGGCGAGCACCGGGGAGGTCCGCTGGAGGGTCTGCACGGTCCGCGCCGCGGACTGATAGGCGTCGCGGATACGGTCTTCGAGGTCGTTCGGCTGGTGGTCGGTCACTGGTCCTCCCGGAGTTGACGGGCTAGAGCGGCCAGGGCGCGGGCCCCGGACGAGGCCACCGTGCCGCGGCTGACCCGCAAGATCGCGGCTACGTCGCGCTCGCTGAGATCGAGGTAGTACTTCAGCGCGAGCACCTCACGCTGGCGCCGCGGCAGCCTGGCGATGGCGGCCAGCAGGGCACGACGGTCCTCGCCGTCCATGGCCGCCGCCTCCGCCGACCACACCGGCGGGTCGAGCGGCACCCGCAGCAGCCGCGCCCGGCCGCGGCTGCGGTGGACCGAACGGGCACCGTTCACCACCGCGGTGCGCAGGTAACCGAGCACGGCGTCGGGGTCCCGCACCCGGTCCCAGGCCCGGTACAGGCCGAGGAACGCTTCCTGCACGACGTCCTCCGCGGTGGCCTGGTCGCCCACCAGCATGAGCGCGAAACGCACCAGGCCGTCGGCATGCCGCCGGAACAGGTCATCGACAGCTTCCCCCGGGTCATGACCACCAGGATCGGGCTGTGCCGCCGGGCTAGCCCGGTATGCGGGGACCGTCATGCCGATAAGACGCCAGGCAGACAGGGAATGTTGGCTCCTGCCGCGAAATCAGGCCAGGCAGCGGGACCGGCTCGGTCTCCCTGGCCCCAGCTGCTGAACCTCAAGAAGCTCGCCGAGCGCCATCAGCGCTAGGCCGGTTAAGGCCTCCCGCCATGGCTGAGAGCCTGCTTGAGAACTCAGGTGGCTGCTGGCCGGGCCAGCAACGGCGCCGTGCGGTGCCGGCGCCGGGTTAAGGCACGAGCGCAGCCGCGTTCTTGCCGACTGCAGCCAGGTCTTCCGCAGTAGGGGATGGCCGCTGGGACAGGAAGTCAGCTGCCCGCCGGCAGAACCTGATGGCTTCCGCGACCCGGGATGGCCCATCACCGCCCCCGGGAAGACCGGCGCTACTCGCGTACTCATCACTGCGACCTATCCCGCCCCAGCCCGCGCGGTGAAGGCCAGCGCGCACCCTGAACGGGCTACGGATGCATCCCCTGGCAGCGCTGCCCGTCCTGCTCGCGGATGAGCCGTGACCACCAAGTCGCTGCCACTCAGGACCTTAGTAACCCCGCTATTGAAGATCGTTAGCTGCTATGCCCATCCCGACTGAGGCGGGCCAGGGTCGTGAGTCCTGCGACCATCATTGAGCGGGCGGACTGGCGTCGAAGTGTTCCGCGAAGGTCTGCGCGCCGTCCTCATGTTCCACGAGGGTCTGCGATCCGTCGGCATGGTTCAAGACGGTCCGCGTCCCGTCGTCCATGACATCTTGCCGACTGCGGATAGTCGGCCGACTGCGGAGAGTCGGCCGGGAAAAGCGTGACCTGTTGCGTATCAGCATGGGCAGCAGAATCCCGACAATCCCCGCGAGCATCAGGATGACGCCCACGGCATGCAGATCGAGGTCGCCGATGTGTCCGCCCTTCACGGCAAACGTGAAGATCGCCCCGAGGACGATGAGAGCAATACCGACTGCGATGGACATGGCGCGTCACCCTTTCGGGGCTGGATCGTAAGCTCGGGATGAGCTGAGTGGTATCACCTGCGGCGCCCGGCATCGTTGCGGCCTGGCCTTAAGGGGCATGTTGGGCGGTCGCCGCCGGCCAGCCGTCAGGCACGTCGTGGTCGCGGATGAGCGCGCGCCCTCAGGCGACGCAAGCGGTGCGGTAGATGGTCTCAGTTGAAGAACCCGCGCAGGGTGAGCATGTGAAACAGCGGCTTCGCGATACCTTGCCGCCTTGCTTGTCACCTTTCAGTGAAGCCGGGGAATTCCGCTGCGGAAAGAGTCGAAAACCGCAAACGTCATCACCCGGACCGATTACTAGTCATCCGCGCAGCTCGCGGAGTTGGAGCTGGTCAATCCGAAGCCGCGATTTTGCCTCTTACATCCGGTGCCGCGGCCCGGCGGCCTGTCCAGGAGTAACGGCCTCGCCCGGCGAGCCAGTCGGCAGACGTTACCGCTGTGGCGGGTGATGGCGGTAGTTAGCTCGCCGGGAGGGACCACCGCACCCCTGACCGATCACGACTGATCAAGTGAGTTCTCGCGGGCCGGCAGGCATTGCCGTCAATGTGACCGTGGCCTAGCCTGTATACGATGGGTGGAACGTCATCCTGCTCGCGAGTGCACGGTTACGTACTTATCTGCCCTGGACCTCGGCGGTTCTTATTCGGCCTTCTGCGAACCGAGGTTGACATGGCAGCGATTTCTTCAGGAACAGTATCTGACCCGGAATCCGGGCCGAGTTGGCTCGCCCCACTGGACCGGATGCTTAAGCAGGAGCTGGCCGGACTGGATGACCCGGCGCTGCTGGGCATTGTCCGGTCGTTGCCGCAGGCCAGCGTGCGGCGCGCGGCGGCGTGCGAGCTACTGGTCACCCGCCACCAGGGCCTGGTCTGGTTCTGCGTACGACCGTACCTGCGCAGCCCTGAGCCGGTGGAGGACCTGATGCAGGTGGGATATGTCGGCTTGCTGAAGGCAATCAGCAACTTCGATCCGGCCGTCGGCGACAGCCTGGCCAGTTACGCGCGGCCGTGCATCAGCGGCGAGATCAAGCGGCATTTCCGCGACAAACGCTGGCAGATGCATGTCAAGCGCCCGGTACAGGAGCTGGTCCTGAAAATCCGTGAGGCGACCTGGCAGCTGGCCCAGGAACTAGGCCGTATGCCGGCCGAATCCGACCTGGCCAAGCACCTCGGCGTCAGCGGGGATGAGCTGCGGCAAGCCCAGCGGGCTGAGATGGCCTTCCAGCTGCACTCGCTGGACGCGCCCGAGCCTCACATGAGGACCATGGCTGACGTGCTCGGTGCGGAGGATCCGCAGATGGAGCACATGCTCGGCATGCAGGCCGTCGCCACGCACTGGGGCGAGCTGCCCGCGCGTGAGCAGAAGATCCTGCTGATGGACTTTCGCGGCGGCATGACGCAGGTGCAGATCGGCCAGCAGCTCCGCATCTCTCAGATGCACGTCTCGCGGCTGCGCACCCACGCGCTTGGCTACCTCCGCTCGTGCCTGCTCGACCTGGAGGGCACGCGTGCCAACGCCGGTCCAGCTCTGGCACCACGGCCGCCAGCGGGCCGTGCGTCTGCGACCAGCGCCAATCGCTTATAAGGAGATCGGCGGACTTGGAGTTGCGTCAGCGTCGCTATTTCGTGACGCTGGCCGAGGAACTGCACGTCGGTCGTGCGGCCGCCCGGGAGCACATCGGCCGGGCCGCGCACGCCCCCGCCCCAGGTCGCCTCGCGCCTGTTCCGCCACGACCCGCTGGGTGTCCTGGTCCCGCCCGGTACGTCCAGTGGTGACGCCCTGGCCAGGGCGGTCACTACGGCCCGTTCGGAGTCGAAACGCCTTTCGCCCGTGGTCTCGAAGGCGCAGGCCGCGCTACGGTCGATGCTTCCGCTACGATGATATCTACATCGTAGATCTACCCAAGTGGATCGCTATCGGGCCCCGCCGCATGAGGGAAGGCGCTGTTGCGATGACCGGGCCGCCGGCCGAACCTACCGTTCAGGATGCTGACGCGCGCCGGGACGGCAAGATCACCCGCGAGGTGGTGCTGACCACCGCGCTGGAGATTATCGACCGCGACGGGGCCGACGGTTTGTCCATGCGCCGCCTCGCCCGCGCCCTGGACCGGGACCCGATGATTCTTTACCGGCACGCGCCCAACAAGGCGGCGCTGCTGGACGGCGTTGCCGAGACCGTGCTCGCCCAGCTCAAGGTGGACCCCGCCGATCCCGACTGGGCCGGCCAGCTGCGCGCCGTCGCCCGCGACTATCGCGCGCTGGCGCTGGCCCACCCGCACGTGGTGCCGCTACTGGTCACCCGGCCCCTGGCCACACCGCTCGCGCTGCGCCCCCCCGGCACCCTGCGCCCGCTCGAAAACGTCCTTGCCCTGCTCACGCGCGCCGGCTTCAGCGGCGCCGACGCACTGCACATCTACCGGGCCCTGTTCGGCTTCCTGCACGGCCATGTGCTCAACGAGCTGCAAGAACTCGTCGACAACCCGGACGAGACCGACGACCTGCTGCGGCTGGGCCTGCACCGGCTGCCGATCGGCGAATTCCCCCTGCTCCGCAGCCTCGCCCCCGTCTTGGCAACCTACGACGGCGCCGCCGAACTCGAACGCGGACTCGACATCCTCCTCACCGGCCTGGCCAGCACACTGCCCCGGCCAGCTGGGGCGCGGTCCGCCAGCCAGGCAGTGCATCTGTGAGCCGCTAGGACCGATAGCGGGGCAGCCACCTGGTGCGGTGGATGGCCTGGTCGATCTGGTCATCGGTGAGCGGGGGCGCGACGGCGTTGGCTACCGCGGCCTTCGCGACAGCGCCCGCGACGACCGTGGCCATATCGGCGAGCCGAGCCCGGTCGGGCAGCAGTGTCCCGTGCGGGTCGTGCCGGATCGTGGCGGCGTCACCGACGGCGGCGGCAGCCGCGGTCATCATGGCGTCGGTGACGCGGGTTGCGCGCACGGCCGTCACGGCCAGGCCGATGCCGGGGAAGATGTAGATGTTGTTGCACTGGGCGACGGGGATGCTGGCGTCGCCGACCTGCATCGGCGCGAACGGGGATCCGGTAGCGACGAGCGCGCGGCCTTCGGTCCAGTCGGCGAGATCCTGAGGCCGGGCCTCGCTGCGGCTGGTCGGATTGGACAGCGGCATGATGATCGGCCGCTTGGCGTGCGCGGCAAGGTGGCGCACGACATGTTCGGTGAAGGCCCCGCACGCGGTCGACAGGCCAATCAGCGCGGTCGGGTGCACGGCGTCGATCACATCGGTGAGATCGGCTGGCCGGCCAGGTTCCCGGCTGGGCACGGCGCCCGGCGGCTGGGCCAGACGGCGCTGCGCCGGGCCGAGGTCCGGGCGGTCTGTGGTGAGCAGGCCGTTGACGTCGACCACGCAGATCCTGGCGCGGGCGTCCTGCTCGGACCGGCCGTCGGTCACCATCGACCGCACGACCTGCTCGCAGACGCCGATGCCAGCCGACCCGGCACCGAGCATCACCACGGTCTGGTCGCGCAGCCGCGACCCGGTGGCCGCTGCCCCCGCAGACAGCGCGGCCAGGACAACGGCAGCAGTGCCCTGGATGTCATCGTTGAAGCTGAGCAGCTGATCGCGGTAGCGCTCCAGGAACGGCAAAGCGTGCGGGGTGGCGAAGTCCTCCCATTGCAGCAGGACATCGGGCAGTTCGGCACGCACGGCCTGGACGAACCGGTCGACGAAGTTGTCGTAGTCGGCGCCGGCGATACGGTGGTGCCGCCAGCCGAGGTACATGGGGTCGTCGAGGAGCTCAGCGTTGTCGGTGCCGACATCCAGGAGCACCGGCAAGGTGCGCGCCGGGTCGATGCCGCCCAGCACCGCGTACAGCGACAGCTTGCCGATCGGGATGCCCATGCCGCCGATGCCCTGGTCACCCAGGCCCAGAACCCGTTGCCCGTCGGTGACGACGATGACGTCGACCTCCCGCTGGGGCCGGTTACGCAGGATCTCTCCGATGCGGTCGCGGTCGGGATAGGCGATGAAAAGGCCTCGCGGACGGCGGTAGATCTCGCTGAAGCGCTGGCAGGCCAGCCCGACCGTCGGGGTGTAAAGGATCGGCAGCATCTCCTCGATGTGGTCCGACACCAGCCGGTAGAACAGCATCTCGTTGGTGTCCTGCAGCGCGCGCAGGTTAACGTGCCGGGCGACATCGGTGGGCTGCTCCTGGTAGGTCTGGTACCTACGGCTCACCTGCTGCTCCAGCGTCTCCACCACGGCCGGCAGCAGGCCACGCAAACCCAGCTCGGAACGTTCCTCCTCGGAGAACGCGGTGCCCTTGTTCGTCAGCGGGTCCTCCAGCACCCGCACCCCCGGACCCTGATCGACGCCCATGACCTCTCCCGCTCCTGATCCGGTACTGCCCGGGCCGCAACGCCGGTCGCAGTTCCACTGGATCGATGCCTCGATTATCTTGCCGTGCCGCCCAGCCGGGGAAGGGCGTGGTTGGCAGAAAACTTCGGTAGGGCACAGCAAGCGGCCCGGCAGCACAGTGCCGGCCAGGATCTTCCACGACGTCCCCGGGGGCCGGACCTGACGGTCCGGCCCCCGGGGCTACGGCTGCTGATTTACAGCTGGGTGGTGACGGCCTTGACCTCGGTGTAGGCATGGAGCGCCTCATGGCCCATCTCACGGCCCCAACCGGACTGCTTATACCCGCCGAACGGCAGTGCCGCGTCGAACACGTTGTAGCAGTTGATCCAGACGGTGCCGGCCCGGAGCTTCTTCGCCAGGGCATGGGCCTTGGAGATGTCCTTGGTCCAGATGCCGGCCCCCAGGCCGAACTCGGAGTCGTTCGCGACCGCGGCGATCTCATCCAGATCGGTGAACGGGGCGGCCACCAGGACCGGCCCGAAGATCTCCTCGCGGACGACCTTCATGTCCGGGCGGGTATTGGTCAGCACGGTGGGCTCGACGAAGTAGCCGCGGTCGCCGAACCTCCCGCCCCCAGCTAGGGCGGTGGCCCCCTCGGCCTCGCCGGATTTCAGGAAGCCGGTTACCAGGCGGAGCTGCTCGTCGGAGACCAGCGGGCCCATCTGCGTCGCTGGTTCCATCCCCGGTCCCATCTTGATCGACTTGGCGATCTGCGCGACGCCGTCGACGACTTCATCGAACCGGTCACGCTGGACATACAGCCGTGAGCCGGCCACGCAGCACTGCCCGTGGTTGAAGAAGATCGCATTGGCGGCGCCCTCGACAGCGTCGGGCCCGGCATCGTCGAACACGATGTTGGGGCTCTTGCCGCCGAGTTCCAGGGTCAGCTTCTTCAGGTTGCTGGCCCCCGAGGCCGCGACGATCAGCTTGCCCACCGCGGTTGAACCGGTGAACGCGACCTTGTCCACGTCATTGTGGGCGGCCAGGGCCGCTCCGGCGGTCTCGCCGAAGCCGGGTACCACGTTCACCACACCGTCGGGCACGCCGGCCTCGGCGATGAGCCCGGCCAGGCGCAGCGCGGTCAGCGGGGTCTGCTCGGCGGGCTTGAGGATGACACAGTTGCCGGCCGCGAGCGCCGGGCCTAGCTTCCACGCCGCCATCAGCAGCGGGAAGTTCCACGGGATAATCTGCCCGACCACGCCGAGCGGCTCGCGCAGCGTGTAGGAGTGGAAGTTCGCGCCCGGCATGTAGGGCACCGAGATGTTAATCGAGTTGCCCTCGATCTTGGTCGCCCAGCCGGCCATGTAATGGAACAGGTCTGCGGCCAGCGGCACGTCAGCCGCCTGCGCCACGGCGAACGGCTTGCCGTTGTCCAGCGACTCGAGCTGGGCCAGCTCGTCTGCGTGCTCCAGGATCAGGTCACCGATCCGCCAGATGATCCGCCCCCGGTCGGAGGGGGTCATCCTGCCCCACGGGCCCTCCTCGAACGCCCGGCGCGCCGCCCGCACAGCCCGGTCGATGTCCTCGGCACCGCCCTCGGCGACCCGGGCGAGCGTCTCCCCCGTCGCAGGGTTGGGCGTCTCGAACGTCCTGCCCGACGCCGCATCGCACCATTGCCCGTTGATGAACAGCTGTCGCGGGGTGCCGATAAAGGCCTCGACGTCGCGATCCAGGGTCACGGTCATGAATGGTCATCTCCTTTGGCTGCGCGGTGAAGGCAACCGCCCGATGACGGCCAGTCAGCACTCACACAATGTCTACATAGTAGACCTACAAGGACAATCTACACTGATAACAAGGACATAACAACCTCGCAGACATGCAGGCCGGCTGCCGGGCCGCGCAGGAGCGCCGTCGCGGCTCGAGACACGGCAGGTTCTGCTGGCGGCCTAGCACCTGGCACGCCCTGCGCACTGACGGCACGGCGGACTGCCGCGTAACCTCGCTGTGCTGCACAGCCCGCTGCCGCTGGGAGTTGCACGCGTCAGCGACGGGTTGTCCACCGGGGCCCGGTCAGGGACCACGCGGATTCCCACGCGGCCAGCCGCCGCCGGTCGAGCACGAGCCGGCACAGCGCATAGCAGATGAGCAACACTATCCCGGCACCCCCGACCACCGCGGCGCCCACGGCCAGCGCGTTAACGATCATGGCGACCGGACCGCCCGGAGGCGCGACCGGCTGACCTGAGCGATCCAGCCAGACCTGTATCCGGGCGCCCGCCTCCGCACCGAGGATGGCCGGCGTGGTCACGGTGGTCAGCACGCCGGATTGCTCGCCACCTCCCGGGTCGCGCCAGCGTGCCTCAGCCTGTCCGAGCTGAGCCCCAGTGCCGTAAAACGGCCCGGCCTGGATCAGCACGGCCACGGCCGGGCGCAGGCCGACCGAGGCCACGCGCTGCGACTGATACGTGTGTGCGCCAAGGATGGAGGCCACGGCCACGGCCACGAGGAAGGCGGCGGACACCGCTACCAGGACCGCGCCCTCGATCCGGTCAACGGGCCGCCTGAGCGCGTTCCGCCCGGCTAGCCATCGCACTAGCCGGGACATCCGGCGAGTCGCCCCGCGGGCCTTGACGTTCATGATCACCGCCCCGCGATTTCCCGACGTGACATCTCGGGCGCAGCCGCGGGCTCGCCCGCCCCAGCCGACCGGGATAGCCACAGGTGGTCGTTAGGGGTAGGTAGGAGACGGCCGGGACGCTGGCGGGCCGGGACCGGGTCTGATTCGGAGGATTGCACTGCAGGACTCCTGGAAGGCACATCGCGGCTGGGCTAGTCGATGTGCCGCCGGGGTCCTGAGCGGCGGATACCGGGCAGGAGCCGCATCGTGCACCGTGTCAGCAGCCCGGACTTTCTCTATAAAGATAACCCCTCAGCTGACTGATGACAGCCTGCCGTTCCAGCGGTAAGGTCGCGGCTCGCTCGGTTATCCGCCGCTGGCAACCAGGACAGTCAGCCGAGGCCAATCTGCTAGCTGGCGGCCAGTACACGAACTTGTCCGTGCGGCAGTAGATGCACAGCATGGACCGGATGGCATCGGGTGGTTGCTCAGGCCGCGCGGCGTTCCCGCGGGGCATCCTGATCGCAGAATCCATCATGAGTCTCGCCGCCTTCAACGCGGAAACCGCTAGCGGCGAGGGAGCACATGGTCCGGACAGATCCAGGCGCGCTAAGTAGCACCACTGTCGCACGAATCGACGGGAGAGGCAATCCGCCCCCGGATCACCGACGTGGCTCACGGGTGGTAGTGCCGGGCGGGAAACAACTGATCCCGGGAAGGGTTCATCTGATCCCGGGAAGGGTTCATCACCGCAACCGATGACCCGCACCGGGCGGGCCGCCGCACCCCGATCATGATCCCGAACGGCTGTGGTGACAGCCCTGCGCAGAACTGTCACCACAGTCGTTCGGAGTCCGAGACGCCCGATTCAGCTCAGGCCCGGGTGGCCTACGATGATGCGGGCACCGGGGTCCGTTCGGGGGCGGGAGGACCGGCGAGGATCTCGGCGGCCGGGGAGACGCGGCGGGCGTGCATCAGGCCGAGGCCGCTGAGCACCAGCATGACGGCGCCGGCGATGAATGCGGCGATCGCGGCGATGCCGGCGATCGTGCCCATGGTGCCGAAGGCATAAGCGTTGAGCAGCAAGCCGCGCAGGGTCTCACCCTTGAACACCGTGGCGACCTCGCCCGCCAGCACGGTGTTCTTGGGCTGCGCCTGGGCCTCGGTCGACAGCTGCGCGTAGGTCTTGCCGCCGCCGATCGCCTTGAGGTGATTGGCGATGAAGTGATCCGCGTAGACCTCGGCCTGAGCGCCTGTGGTCAGCTGCTGCCCGGCGTACTGGTGCATCGCGGCGAACTCCGGTGCCTTGATGGCCGCGCTGTTGTTGGCTGGGAAGTAGATCTGTTGCGCGGCAAGCTGGGTGTGCACTTCGTTGCCGATGAAGCTATGGGCCCAGGTCAGCAGCGCGCCGGACGCGATCAGCGTGACCGCGAGGAACAGGCCTGCGGTGGCCACCAATATGTCAAAGGTTCTTCGTCTCATAGCAGTTCTCCTTGGTGTAAGCCGTACACGAGGTGAAGCAGGTCGGGCAGATGAAAATAAGCCCGGTGATCTTTTGGCGGGAAGCAGCATATGGGCGAGCAATCCCGC
Organism: uncultured Actinomycetes bacterium; assembly: GCA_963769715.1. GTDB lineage: Bacteria > Actinomycetota > Actinomycetes > Streptosporangiales > Streptosporangiaceae > Palsa-504. The sequence goes on along the minus strand of CAVYNE010000028.1, from coordinate 241,904 downwards.
GGCCATGCCGAGAGCGATCTATGCGATGATGCCCATAGCTGACCCCTCTGGTCACCGGTGAAATGATGTGTGCGGCAACATTCTTAATGTTACTACACTTTCCCGGATTCCCGAATTTGGCGTGGATAATTTGGCGCAGATAGCGAACAGCTCGCTTTTTCAGATGCGCGGGGGCCTGTTCACCGGTGCGCCCAGTTGGGTCCCCGGCGGGTGCGGCGGGTGCTCCCCCGACTGGTGACCAGATGGTAGGCCAGCAGCAGGACCGCCGAGCCCGAGAACGATCCATGCGATAATACCCACAACTGACTCCTCAGTCAGTGACAAAATTGAGATACGGGTAGCTGGTCCTGCGCGACGGATCGCGATGGGAGAAAGTAACTCCTGCGGGCTCTTACCCTTTTCTAGGCCGCTGCGCTTTTACCGCGCCGGCCCAAACGAAAAACTCCGGTCCTGCACTGCTCCCGCGATATTTACGGGAACGCAGCTGCCGGGGTCCGGAGCAATACTTCCATATTATACCGCTGCGGCACTGGTGTCCATGGACAGCGGGGAAACCGTCGAACGGCACGAACTGGTAAATACCGAGCAGGAATGGTCCTGGGCTAGCCAGCCGGGACTCCCGGGGATGGGGACGCCTTCGCGGGCTCGTGCCGTTCCATGGCGAGCGCGCTGCGGAGATCGGGACAGATGGTGAGGTTGCGGTCCAGGCCAGTGAGGCGCAGCAGCTTCGCGACCGGGAGGCTGGGAGCGGCCAAGCGCATGACAATGCCAAGCAGTCTGGCGCGGCGTTGCGTGCCGATCAGCACGGCGAGCCCCGCCGGGTCACAAGACGGCACGCGTGACAGGTCGAGAACCAGCAGGCTCGCGCCGGGATGAAGCAGGCCGATCAGGCGTTCCCGCAGCGCCGGGGCGGCGGCGACGTCGAGGGCGCCGCGTAGCCTGACGATGGTGCGGGCGGCAGGAAGACCTGCCCCCGGACGACTGCCGTTCTGGCCGAAGGTGGCACCGACGCTGGTCATGGGTGTCTCGGGCCGGCGGCCAGGCTAGCTGGCCTGGTGATGGCGGCCAGGAGGGCGGGAGTGTGGTTGCGGTTGCCGACTTGCGCGGCTTGATCCATGGCGGCCCAGGCATCCTGTTCGCTGGTATCGGAGGGGACGACGAGCAGATCGGTTCGCTCACCACTGCGGGAGGTCGCGGTGAGCAGGCCAGCGGGCATGGTGGCGAACCAGCCGAGCCGCACGACACGGCGGCCCGACGGGCCGTAGACCTGCAGCCGACGGGGCCTGCTGGAGTTCCAGTCAGCCATGCCGAGCATGACCCTGGTGATCGGACCGTGCCGCTCATCCAGGGCCAGGATCAGTCCGGGCAACTCCGCAGCCGGATCGGCCGACCGAGGCCACCAGCCGCCGTCCAGCAGCGCGTAGCCAGAGTGATCCGGCTGCAGGCGCAGCCGCAGCGTAGCGGGTTTAGGGGTCGGCGTTGGCGTGGCGGTTTTAGGGGACGGCGTCAGGCTGATCGCCGTCCGGGCTTCGGTGGTACTGGACATGGTCTCTGTCCTTCCGTATACGACGGGCCCGTGCTTCCTGCCGTCGCCGCAGTGTTGAGCGGTGACGGCAGGGAGGTCATGCTCCCCGGGCAGCGAGTGCTAGCCCGTGCGGCCGGGGGCCTAGTGTTAGCGGCCGTTCTTGGCCGTTGCACCTGATTTCAGGGCGGTGCGCCCCTGGCCAGCGCGCACCTGGATGCGCTTGGCCTGTACTTCGGGTGCCTTTGGCACCATGATCTGCAGCACGCCGTCCTGCGCGGAGGCCTCGATCTTGTCGGCCTGCACGTGGCTAGGCAGGGTAATCGAGCGACGGAAGGTGCCGTAGAACCTCTCGGTGCGGTGCATCTTCTCCTCCGCGGAGTCGTGCGCGAAGTGGCGCTCGCCCTGGATGGTCAGCAGGCCGTCCTCGACGGTGATCTCCACATCGTCGGCCTTGACGCCGGGAAGCTCGGCCGCCACAAGATAGGCGTCCTTGCGTTCGGATATGTCGACCGCCGGCGCCCAGACCGCGGTGCCGGCATCGCTGTAGCGCTGCTGGCCGGACCGCCAGCCGCGTCCTAGTGTCGCCTGCAGCAGCTCATCCTGCGCCGCGCGCAGATCCTCGAACAGGTCCCAACTCGTCATGGTGGGTGTCATTCGTTCTCCCTTGCATCTGGCCGGGCCGATGGCCCGGCGACCCGGAAGAACACCGCTCAGGTGAACACTATTCAGTTCCGAGCTACAGTGTTCACTGTAGTGTGAACATCGTTCACGGTCAAACAGGGTGCCGGCGAGTCCGGTGCTTCGCGGACCTGGAGTACCTGGCGCGACTGAGGCTGACCCTGCTCACGACGGCGGGAGTCCAGGCGGGCAGGAGCAGGCCAGTGCACGCCGGTCGCCCAGCCGAAGCGCTCGAAGATGCGAATGACGCTGGCGGAGATATCGATCTGCCGGGGATCGGCGCCATGCCTGGCGCAGGTCGGGTCGGAATGGTGCATGTTGTGCCAGCTTTCGCCGAGGGAGAGCAGAGCCAGAGGCCACAAGTTGGTGGCGCGGTCGTAGCGGCGAGTGGTGAAGGGGCGGGTGCCGATCACGTGGCACAGCGAGTTGACGCTCCAGGTCACGTGCTGCAGCAAGGTGACGCGGACCAGTCCGGCCCACAGCAGGGCGGCCAGTGCGGCCTGCCAGGTGCCGCCGATGGCCCAGCCCAGGGCGAACGGCAGCCCGAGCGACAGGGCGCACCAGGCAGGGAACGCTGCCGAGATGGCCCGCATGGCCGGGTCGGCCACCATGTCCGGGGCATAGCGCGCGGCCGGGGTAGGGTCATCGCGCAACAGCCAGCCAACGTGCGCATGGGCCAGACCGCGGAGCTGCCCGGACAGGCTGGTTCCGTACCGGTACGGCGAATGCGGGTCGCCCGGCCGGTCAGAAAAGGCGTGATGACGGCGGTGGATTGCGACCCAGCCGATGACATCCCCCTCGAAGCTCATCGACCCCGCGATTGCCAGCACCACCCGCAGGGCCGGCGTCGCAGTGAAGCTGCGGTGGGTGAGCAGCCGGTGGAAGCCGATGGTCACCCCAAGCCCCGTCACCAGGTAGAAAGCCGCCGCGAGCAGGATGTCGGTGAGGTGCAGGCCGTGGCCCCAGGCGAGCCAGACCGCCACCGCCAGCCCGGCGAACGGCACGATGACGATGGCGGCTGTCACCGCTATCCGGACCCCGCCTTCGACGGTGCGGGGCGTGCTGTCGCCGTCCGGGAACGGCTCCGTGCCTTCGTAGCCGACAGTGAGCTGGTCAGTCATGGCGGTCGTTCCTCTCTGAACGCAGCCGGATTTGCGAAACACGGCAACGGTCAGGCCCAGAAATGCACGCGGCAAAGCTCGCGGCCTGCATCAAATAGGCAAGCCCGGAATGTCCCGGGGCACGAAAAACTCCGGATCCCGCCGCGTGGCTTGCCATTTCTCAGCCCGCTATTTTTCGGTCGTAACCGCTGCCGGGGTCCGGAGCAACATTTTTGACACTACCCTGCTTTTACCTTCGCGCCTAACGCGATGTCTCGCGAAGATCCCTCAGCCGCGCCGGCCCCGGCGGCCACGGAAGCTTCCGGACGCGGCCGCGGCGCCGCGGCCAGTGGCCTGGGCGCCGTCCGCGGCCGGGACCCTGGCGAGCTTGGTCACCGGAGCGATCCGCCTGACCGCGGGACCCGCGATCGAGCGCAGCACCGCCGAACCTGGACTGGCGGTAGCCGCCTGCGGCGTCACGCCCGCCTTGCGCATCAGGATGCGGACCTCGGCCGCCTGCGCCGCGGTCTGCACGGTGATCACCGCTCCGTCGGCGCCGTTGCGGGCGGTCCGGCCGGATCGGTGCACGTAGGCCTTGTACTCGGCCGGAGGATCGGCGTGAATCACCAGGTCGATACCGTCCACATGGATCCCGCGGGCCGCGATGTCGGTGGCCACCATGACGCGCACCTCGCCGGATCCGAACGCCGCCAGGTTACGGCTGCGAGCACCCTGGGCCAGGTTCCCGTGGAGTTCTGCCGCTGGCGCCCCCGCCATGTTCAGCTGGCGGGCTAGCTTCTGCGCTCCGTGCTTGGTCCTGGTGAAGATCAGCACGCGGTTGTCGCCGCTGGCCAGGGTCGCGACAACCTCCACCCGATCGGCCGGGGTGACGGTAAGCAGATGATGGATGATATGGGCCGGCGGCGAAGCGTCGTCAACGCAGTGCCGCGCCGGCCGGGTCAGGAAACGCCGGGCCAGGACGTCCACGGCGCTATCGAGGGTCGCCGAGAACAGCAGCCGCTGGCCTTCGGGCGGAGTTGCCTCGAGCAGCCGTCGCACGATCGGCAGGAACCCCAGGTCGGCCATATGATCTGCTTCGTCGAGCACGGTGACCTCGACGTCGCCGAGGTGGCAGTGGTCCTGGCCGATGAGATCGGCCAGGCGCCCCGGGCAGGCAACGACGATATCGGCGCGGTTGCGCAGGGCAGCCACCTGCGGACTCTGCGGGGTACCACCGAAGATGGCGGCGACGCTTAGTCCCATGGCGTGAGCCAGCGGCGAGAGGACCGCCTGGACCTGAGTGGCCAGCTCGCGGGTGGGCACCAGCACCAGGCCACGCGGGCGGCATGCCATCGTGTACCCCCCGGCCAGCCTGGCCACGAGCGGGAGAGAGAATCCGAGCGTCTTCCCGGACCCGGTTTGGGCCCGCCCGAGAATGTCGACGCCGGCCAGGGCGTCGGGCAGCGTAGCGGCCTGGACGGGGAACGGCACGGTGATGCCCTGTCCGTGCAGGGCCGTCACCAGGGGTGCCGGTACGCCCAGGTCAGCGAAGGTAACGACAGGAGCCGGAATCAGCTTGGGGCGCTGTTCGCGCCGCCGGCGCCGGGCCGTTCGCGGCTCGCCGATGGGACTGATTACGGACTTTTCTACTGCGGACTTTTCTGCGGGCAGAGCGGTCAAGACAATGGTCTCCAGGATTTGAGTGGCCGCGTTGTCGAAGGCGCCACATCCGTGGAAACCAGTTCGCTTACCGAGCGACAGACGACCGGCGTGCCCTCATGGCAACGCCTTAGTGCGTATTGGCCAGCGTAGCGCACGCCCATCCCGGGCGGACAGCCAGGCCCGGCCACGTGCACTAGGCCCGTTCGGCCTCTATGGTCTTTGTCGTCACTACAGGGGCTCGCTGACCCACTGCCAGCCACGGGTCTCGTGGTATGCCGCCCGCACCAGGAAGGCCCCCGCCGCATCCGAGAGCTCGGCGACGACGCGGACCAGCTGGCGGTGAAAGTCGTCAGGTCTATGCTCCTCATGATGCGTCCGGTGCCCGGCGATTGTCACAATCGCGCCGTCTCCGCCGGTCAAGCGCACCGTGACGTTCCCGTCATAGTCCAAGCTGGCGCCCACGATGTCCCGCGCGCGGACGAGTTCGGTACCTTCATCATTCGCGACCCACACGTCTGTCACATCCATGCATGCCTCCTACCGGCCTGCGGCCGCACACGGTCCTCACCTGACGGTTGCCTCGTCTAGCCCGAGCAGGCGCGGGCGGAGATAGCCGAGCGCGTGGCCGAGCAGCCGGGAGACCTGCATCTGGGAGATGCCGAGCTGCTGGCCGATCTGATCCTGGGTCATGCCATCGTAGAAGCGCATGAGCAGGATTTTCTGCTCATGCGCTGACAGTTCGCCCCAGTGCGTGGCGACGACCTGCATGTCGAGCATGTGATTCAGCCGCGGATCCTCCGCGCCGAGGAGGTCAGCCACCAGGGCGGTACCGGGCTGGCCGGACAGCGGGGCGTCCAGCGAGGACGGCTGAAACGCCATCTCAGCCAGCTGGGCGTCCCGCAGGGCATGGCCGCTGACCCCCAGGGAGGCGGCCAGGTCGGACTCGGTGGGCGTGCGCCCGAGCTCCTGGGCCAGCTGCCAGGTCGCCGCACGGGCTTGCATCACCAGCTCCTTGACGGGTCGGACGACGTGAAGCTGCCAGCGCTTGTCCCGGAAGTACCGTCTGATCTCGCCGTTAATATGCGCGCGGGCATAGGTGGCCAGGGAGCAGCCAACGGCCGGATCGAAGTTGTTGATCGCCGCAACCAGGCCGACGTACCCCACCTGCATCAGGTCTTCAGCCGGCTCAGGACCGCTCTTATATCGCCGGACGCACGACCAGACCAGGTCACGGTAGCGGCCGACTAGCTGCTCGCACGCCGCCATCCGCTGTGGGCTGAAGCGCGGCAGCGAACCGGCGATGGCCAGCAGCGCACGGTCATCCAGCTCGGCGAGTTCCTGACGCGTCCAGCCGACGGGGACCCGCGAGTCGATAGAACCTGTCATGGCGCGCCACCTGGCCGACCTGGATTGTCAGGTGCCGCCGGGGTCCAGAGCAGCTGGAGTCGCAATCTCGCGTACACGCTGGCACGACAAGGGCGATAGTCCCATGCTCAGAGTACCCCTGATTCCCAGGCCACCAAGTGCACGGGCCCCGGGTCGCGGAGACCTGTCATCCGCCGGCCTGTGCTGACCCAGACGCTTTCGCGTTGCCGAAGACCTTTGCCTGCAGAAGTAGCCTGGCACTGCGGTCTCGACGATGAACCTGCGCCGTGCCAGCCGTAGTCCGCAGTCGCCGACGGGTAGCCGCCGAAAGCGGGGGTCGGCAATGATGGAGGGTTATGTTCTTGTCTGTGCAAGCGCTGACCGACGCCTCTTCGTGGGTGCGCGGCAGTGGCCTGGTGATCGTGCTGCTCGTGATCGGCACGATCCTGCTGACGCGGCTGGCGACCTGGCTGGGCGCGAGGATCACGGACCGGATTGACGCAAATGCCCGGGAGGCGGACGCGCTGGTCCGGTCGGAAGCCTCAAAGCACCGGCAGGCACTGGCGCAGGTGATCACGTGGGCCACCCTGGCGATCATCTACTGCGTCGCCGCGGTGGCTATCGCGGAGCGCCTCGGCATCCCGCTGGCGAGTCTGGTCGCCCCGGCCGCCGTGGCCGGGGTCGCGCTCGGGTTCGGCGCGCAGCGCATCGTCCAGGACATCCTGGCCGGTTTCTTCATCATCACGGAGCGCCAGTACGGGTTCGGGGACCTCATCCGCCTTTCGGTACCGAGCATCCCCGACCCGGCGATCGGGACCGTCGAGGACGTCACGTTGCGGGTGACCACCGTGCGGACCATCGACGGCGAGGTGGTCATTACGCCGAACGGCCAGATCACCCAGGTGACAAATCTCTCGCGCGACTGGGCGCGTGCCGTCGTGGACGTGCCCGTGCCCGCTGGCTCAGACGTCAACCGGGTGAGCGACCTGCTGCGGCTGATCGGGGAAGAGGCGTACAAGGAGCCGGAACTGCGCCGGCTGATGCTCGATCCCCCGGCCGTCATGGGCGTGCAGAGCATCGACATGGACCACTTCCAGATCCGCCTGGTGACCAGGACCTTGCCCGGCAAGCAGTTCGACGTCGGGCGGATCCTGCGCGCCCGGATCGCGGCCGGGCTCAGGGACGAGGGCATCCATGTGCCGGCCAACCTCGATACGGCCGAGCCGACCGGGACCGGCTGATGCGACGAGTGCGACGAGTGCGGACCTCGACCTGGATCCTGACCGCGGTCTTCCTGGTCACCCTGGTCACCTGGGTGCTCTTCAAGCCGACGACGACCGCAGCCGCCGGCAACCACTCGACGACAGGGCAGCAGCCCTCAACCTCGCCCGATCCGGCCCCGACGACGTCCCCGCCAACCACCACGCCGACGCCGACCCCGAAGCTCACGCCAACGAGTTCGGTGTCCCCGACTAGCACACCACACCTGGCCCGCTCACCGACGGCCACGCCGTCCGCGGTCGCGACGCCAACTCCCTCAGCCACCGGTTCGGCGGTACCTTAACTGGACCGCCGGGGCGCACCGCGATGACCTTCCCGGCGATCTGTAAGAACGCTGCTAAAGTGAACACCATTCAGCTCCGAGCTACAATGTACACGTCGAGGTGAACGTCGTTTACAACCCAACCCGGATAGGCCGGAGGCAGGCATGGCAGGTCAGCGGGCTGAAGACGCAGACACGCGCTCCCTCTGGTTCAACCTGCCGGACGACGGGGAGAGCAGCCGCCGCGCGCTCAACCGCGAGCGAGTCGTCGCCGAGGCCCTCGCGGTCGTCAGCACGGAGGGCGCGGAGGCCCTCAGCATGCGCGCCCTCGCCCGGCGCCTCGGCGTGGTTCCCGGCGCGCTGTACCGCCACGTCCGCAGCAAGGAGCAGCTCTACGACCTGATCCTCGACGCTGTGCTCGCCGAAATTGACTGCCGGACCGACCTTGCTCTGCCCTGGATCGCGCAGATCGCCACGCTCGCGCACCGGCTGCGGACGGTCCTGGAGAACCATCCCGGCATCGCCGCCCTGCTCAAGACCCGTGACCCCATCAGCCCCGCATCCCTGGCTCTGGCCGAGGCTTTCCTCGCACCGCTGCACGCGGCCGGCCTGTCTGGCCGCCAGGCCGCCCTGGCCTTCCGCCTGATCTACGACTACATCCTCGGCTTCGCCCTCGCCGACCTCGCCTCGCCCGCCGAGCAGCGACTGCGCGACAGCGCGGCCAGACAGCAACTGCACGCATTCCTCCGCTCCCTGCCGACCAGCAGCTTCCCCACCCTGGCCGCGTACGGCACCTACGCCTGGGCCGACGACCGCGAGCAGCGCTTCACCTCCGGCCTCGACACTCTCATCTGCGGCCTGCAGACAGCCCAGCGCTCACCCGAAGTCAGCCGGCCGAAATGAGCCCGTCAGGCCCGGGCCTGGCGCGATGAGGATGAGGCTTGGCGAAGCGACAATGTAGCGTGATGGCGGCGCTGGAAACGGCCGCCCACCCGCACCACACCGAGGCGAACCCGGAAATGGTGAGCCGGGCGATAATGATGACGGCAACGAGGTTGACGACGCCGAAAAGCGCGACGTTGCGATAGCCCGACACCAGCAGCGGCCCGCATACGGCGACGACATAGAGTGCGACGATCAGGAAGCCGTCAGACAGCCGGATGCTGTAGGAGAGGTGGTGCGGGGCCAACTTCACGCCGACCGGACCACGAGCCATCGCCGCGAACAGCGTCGCGGCGATCACGACCCCGAGCACCGCGAAGGGCGCCATCATCCGCTTTCGCCGCCTGGTCGGCTCAAGCGCGATGACGGCCAAGGGGATGAATACGGGCAGCACGACAAAGGCGATCAGCAGGTAGGCCCACAGCGCGACATGGCCGATCCCGCGCGGTACATGGCCCTGGAGCCACAGCCAGACGAGCGCCTCGATGAACTGGTGGGCACCGAGCAGCACGGGGATCCACGCCAGCGCGATGAACTCACGGCGCTGGTGGATATGGCGGACCGCATGGACGCCGATTACGGCGATCAGCAAGCCGCCAGCGACATCGGCCTGAGGCGAGAAGCACACGTGGGTCCTCTCCAGCCGACGACGCGCGGCGGCAGGGGGCTAGGTTCTGGGCCGCGAGCCCGGCCGGGGCTGCTGGCGAGACTGCCCGTCGCGAGGCAGCCGCCGGGACCTGCTCGCATTCAGGCCGGTGAGGGTTTCTGTGCCGTCGATGAACGTCTGGGCCAGGTCGGACAGGCGGCGATTGCTGGTCCGGGCGCGGTCGCGCAGCAAGCCGAAGGCCTGGTCCATGTCCACCCCGAGCCGCTCGGCGAGCTTGCCCTTGGCCTGCTCGATGACGACCCGGCTGTTCAACGCGGCCTGCAGCTGCTCATTCAGCGTGTCGCTGTGCCGCATGCTGCGCTCGTGCAGCAAGCTGATCGTCGCCACATCCGCCAGGGCCTGGCCGACCCGGATTTCCGCGGGCGCCAGCGCGCCCGTATCGGCGCGGAACAGGTTCAGCGCGCCGATGACCTGCTCCCGCAGCCGCATCGGGAGCGCCTGCACAGCCCCGAACCCGGCCTGCCGGGCAGCCGGCGCGAACCGCGGCCACCGCACCGCCGCAGCCGCCAGGTCCACGGCCTGGACGGGGCGCCCGGTCCGGAAGCAGTCCAGGCACGGACCCTGGTCGTTCTGCAGCTGGAACAGCTCAAGCAGCCGGGCGGCCTCACTGGAGGCAGCCACCACCCGCAGCTCACCCCGCGGGTCGGCCAGCAGCAATCCGGCGGCAGACGCGTCAAGGAGTAGCACGCTGCGGTCGGTCAGCACATGCAGGAAGTCGATCACGTCGAAGCCGGCCACCATCGTGTCCGTCAGCTCGACAAACGTCTCCGACAGCAGCTCTCCGTCCATCTCCGCTCACCCTCTCAGGAACATGCGGCACGACCGGCCAGCTCAAGTGCGCGGGCACGCTCACGCTTAGCCGTCCTGGCGTAGGTCAGGGTCAACACAACCGCAGCCGCCGCGCGACCATGCCGCGGGCCAGGCCAGACAGCCTCCGGTCACGAGCATACGCTCAGGCGCAGCCGGATAAGCGCCCCGCAGCGTCAACCTGAGCCCGCACTGCAGGTCGCCGATCTCTTCTCCGGCAGCGAAGGGCCAGCCGTACTGCCGCGGCCTGCGGCTGAGCGGCCTGGCGCAGCCTTAACGGGGCCTCGCAGCGATAGGACGTGGGCGATGCCGGGCGTACAGTTCATGCTGAAAGCTGGCGAACTAGCCGCTGGGTCGGGACCCCGCCTTGCTGCTGAAGCAGGAAGGCGCGCCTCATGTTCAGCGTGGATCTGAGCACCCGCGAATTCGACGGCCATATTGTCGTCGCGTTGGGTGGGGAGCTTGACTTGGCAGACGCCGCGGATGTCGCGGCTGCGCTCGTGGCTGTCGCGGAACGCGAGCCGGAGATCATCGTAGACCTGGCGGCCCTGGAGTTCATCGACTCCAGTGGTGTGGCAGCGCTGGCGCGCGCGCGAAAGCTGGCCCGGCACGCCGGGGGTGACCTGCTGCTAGCCGCGCCGCGGCAGCCGGTGCTGCGGGTTCTTGCCATTACCCGCCTGGTCGATGACTTCACCGTGCATGCCAGCGTGGAAGAGGCAGCCGACAGCGCCGGACGCTCCCGGCGGGTGGTCGTGCCGCTGCGGCGGCCCCGCAGGATGCGCTGGCCGCACGCCAGCGCCACCATCCCCCACAGTCGCACCGCAGAGCCGATGACCGTCAAGGATGGCCTGGCCTTCCAATCAGCTGTCCACAACGCGACGAGGCCCGATCCGGCCGCGGGGGGACCCTTCGCCGGCTACGCGGATGACAGGTAGCCGGCCGGCCAGAATCTGGGGCCTGGTCGCCACGCAGGCCGCCAGCCGCGGCGGACGCGTGTCAGCCGGGGATGCGTGCACGGCGGCCGTCGTCGCGGTTGAGGTCACCGGGGCGTGGCTGAGCGCCGCACGCGGCGCCGAGGCGGGTCACCTGATGCGGGCAACCAATGAGGTCAGCGAGCAGCTCGCCGAGCTTGAGATGATCCTGGGAGAGGGCCCGTGCCGGGATGCATCCACCTCCGGCGGCCCAGTGCTGGCTTCGGATCTGGCTGAGATGCAAGCCGTCCGCCGCTGGCCGGTGTTCGCCCCGGCGGCCTGTCAGGCCGGGGCGGCGGCGGTCTTCGCGTTCCCGCTGCAGGTGGGGGCGATCCGGGCCGGGGTCATGGGCCTGTACCGGGAACGGCCTGGCTCGCTGAGCGCTTTCCAGCTGGGCGATGCGCTGGTCTTCGCCGATACCGCGACGCTGCTGCTGCTCGACGCCCAGGGCCAAGGACAAGGAGCAGGAGACCTCGGGCCACAGACCGGCCAGCCCGCGGACTTGGCCCTGCACCGGGCCGAGATAGACCAGGCTACCGGGATGCTCACCGAGCAGCTCGGCGTCGGCATCGCGGACGCATTCGTCCGGTTGCGGGCCTACGCATACGTCAATGATCGGCGACTGACTGACGTTGCCCGCGATATCGTCGCCCGCCGGCTGCGGCTCCACCCTGACCCCGACTCTTCTCGGGAGGAACCGGCTGGATAGGCCGGCAGGCTACCCAGAGGAAAAGCCAGGGCTAATGTGGCCAGCATGACGACTGATTCCGCGCATCGCAGCGTCCGGCTCGAACGCATCGAGAACAGCAGGTACGTGGTCACCAACGACCGCGGCGGCCAGATCAGCATAGGTAAGGGTGAGGGCACCGACTTCACCCCGGTCGACCTGCTGCTCGCCGGGATAGGTGGCTGCACGGCGATCGACGTCGACATCCTGACGTCGCGCCGGGCCGAACCGGAGAAGTTCGAGGTCCTCGTCGATGCGGACAAGGTCCGCGACGAGACAGGTAACCGCCTCAGCGACATCGTGGTGACCTTCCGGATCAGGTTCCCCGACGGCGAGGACGGCGATAAGGCCAGGGCGCTCCTGCCAGACGCGGCGCGGAAGTCGCATGACCGGCTGTGCACGGTGTCGCGGACCGTGGAGCTCGGCACGCCCATAGCGGACCGGATCGAGTAGGCCTGACGGGCCCGGTGCTGCCTGGCTGGCGCTTTAGCTGTGCCAGCGGAAACGCCAGGCGACGAAGGTGGCGCCAGCCGCCGTCCAGAGGGCCAGGTTGGCCAGGTCCCAGGCCGGGAAGGGGCGCACCGCGTAGGCGTTCTGCAGCACCTCGGCGAGCGCCTTGATCGGGAACGTGGCCACCACACGTGACAGCCAGTCGGGCAGCCCGCTGAAGGTGGGGTCGAAGACGCCGGAGATGATCGCGATCGGCAGGAAGCTGGCGTACGCGACGGGACCGGCGGATTCGGCGCTGGTGATGACCGAACTAATGGCCAGGCCGAGGGTAGCGAAGCACACCGTGCCCAGTACCAGACCGCCGGTCAGCGCGAGCAGTTCGCCCGGCCGCGGGACGGCGCCGAACGCGAGCCAGCCGATCATCCCGGTGGCCGCGGTGATGCAGATGACGGTGGCGACCGTGCTCACCAGCAGGCCGCCGATGTAAGCCCCCGACGGCAGCGGCGTGGTCCTGATCCGCTTGAGCACGCCGTCGTGGCGCAGCACAGCGACTTTGGAGCCGAGGTTCACGTAGGCGGCGACGATCACGCCGAAGGCCAGGATGCCCGGCACGAAGACGGTGGTGTTCTTGATATCGGTGCCCGGCAGATGCGAGCCGGCGTTAGCCGCCCCGATCAGCAGCAGGATCATCAGCGGGAAGGCGAAGGTAAACAGCGCATACTCGGCGCTGCGCCAGAAACTGCGCTGCTCGAGCAGGGCTTGCCGTACCGTCAGGTGAACCGTTCTCGTCACGCGTGATCTCCGTTGATGCTGGTGAGCTGCAGGTAGGTGTCTTCGAGGCGGGGAGCCGTCACGGCCAGGCCACCCAGGTCGCCGAGGCGGTGCTCCACCGCCCAGGCGAGCAGCCGCCGCAGCGTCATGGCCGCGTTGGCGGTATGGCAGACCGACTCCGGCCCGCGGACCACCAGGTCGATCCCGTCCGGCAGCGGGATCTGACCGCGGCGCAGCGCGGACGGCGTGGTGAAGGAGATGCGGGTGGCCAGGCCGGCCCGGACCGCGACCTCGTGCGTGGTCCCGGCCAGCTCGATGCGGCCTGCCCGCAAGATGGCGATCCGGTCGGCCAGCTGTTCCGCCTCATCCAGGTAGTGCGTGGTGAGCAGGATCGTCTTGCCCAGCCGGCGTAGGTTCTCGATCGCCGCCCAGCATCGCCTGCGGGCTTCCGGGTCGAAGCCAGTGGTCGGCTCGTCAAGGAAGACCAGATCGGGGTCGCCGGCGAGAGCCAGGGCGAAGTCCAGACGGCGCCGCTGACCGCCAGATAGCTTGCGGACCTGGGTGTTCCTGACGTCGGTGAGCTCCACGACCTCGAGCAGGTCGCCGAGCGGGCGCGGGTTCGGATAGTAGCTCCGCCACAGGTCGAGGAGCTCGGCCACCCGCGCTTGCCGGGGAAAACCGCACTCCTGCAAGACCATCCCGGCCCGCTCGCGCAGCCTGGCCGGCTGCGCCGCCGGGTTGAGGCCGAGGACAAGCACCTCGCCGCCTGTCGGCGGCCTGAATCCCTCGAGGATCTCCAGGGTGGTGGTCTTGCCCGCGCCGTTCGGGCCGAGCAGGCAGAACACCTCGCCGTAGCGGACGTCGAAGTCGACGCCGTGCAGGACCTCGGTGGCGCCGAAGCTCATCCGCAGGCCGACGACGTGGACCGCTACCTCGTCCGTCATCGCGGACCGGCCGAAGCAGCACCGGCTGGGGCTGTGCTGGCCGCGGCTGGGCTGACCAGGGCTGGGCTGGGCGGAACCAGGGCGTGCACCAGCGCGTCCACCGCCGTGTCCGCGGCCAGGTCGGCCGGGATGGCGGCGCCGTCCGGGTCGGAGAACCGGTGCCGGGCGAACCAGGTCAGCGTCTCGAGCACCAGCCGGGCCGTCGCCGCCGTGTCTGGCGTGCGGCGCAGCGTGCCGGCCTCGGCCCGGCTGGCCAGGTATTCGGTCAGCGCCGCCAGGATTGGCGCGCGGATGCCCGCGTTCAGCAGGTCGGCCATCTCGGGCAGTTCCCGGGCCGAACGTTCGAGCATGTCCGCGGCTTCCCTGGTTCGCGATTCGAGCTCGAACAGCTCGCGGAAGATTTTCTCGAGCTCGGCCGCGACCTCACCGGCTCCCTGGCCGGACAGGGCCTCGGCGAGCGCGCCGAACGGCACCACCTCGGCGATGAAGTCGCGCGCCTCCGCCACGGTGGCGGCCAGCGGCGCGGGCGACAGCGGCAGATCGCCCGCGGGCAGGTCCTCGAGCAGCAGCGCGTGGCGGATGGCCAGCACGAACAGGCCTTCCTTGCTTCCCACGTACCGGTAGATCGCCGCTTCGGATAGGCCCATCTCGGCCGCGACATCGCTCATCCTGGCCAACCGGTAGCCTTCGCGGGTGAAGACCCGGACGGCCGCGGCGATCAGCTCGGGAAGCCGTTCGTGCGCGTCGCGTTTGCCTGTCATGCCTCGGATCATATGTGTAAGTAAGTGGCTCACTTACACAACGAAGCGGAATCGTCAGGAAACTCTCAGCTCCGGGCACTGGTCGCCAGGGGGCGCGCTGTCGCCGGGCGTGATGGCCACCTCGGATTGCAAGGGCGATCACAGCACGCTGGCCGGACGCGGCGTCGAGTTCACCCAGGAGCCGGCCGATCGGCCCTACGGCGTCGAGGCGATCATGCGCGACGACTCGGGCAACTGGTACAGCTTCACCCAGCACAAGTTCCTGGAGGGCACCCATCCGGGCGGCGACTGGTCCAGGTAACGGCGGGCGGCGGCGGCCGCACAGGGGCGCTGCCGCGCACGCGGGCCATGTCGCGTTCGGTCCCGGCCTGCCGGTCGGCGGTGTAGGCGAGCGGCAGCACCCGGCCGAGCCCGGACAGGGCGTCGCGCACCTTCTGACCGCCCAGGTACGGTCCGAAGTCGCCGGGCGACGGCCGACGCACGACGGTCAGGCCGGGAGTGCGCGCGGATTCGCTGAGCCTGATCCAGACCTCGACCTCCTGGCCTCCTGGGCTGCGGTTCCACGGCGGGAGGGCGGGGTCCGCCATCCGAGCCCACTGCAACGGGGCGACCGCCGTCAAGGGCTCGAGGTGGCGGCGGGGCGGGTACCGGGCCCGTTCGGCATTAAAGATCTTGGTGCGGCGGTCAGCGGCGGCAATGTGCGTAGTGTCTGAGAAGCCTCTGCTTTAAAGTTTGTTCATGGCGGAATCCGAACCCGGCGGGGAGATAGCCCGCAGCGAACTGCGCGCTTCCTACGACGACAGGGACCGGGTGGTCGAACTGCTGCGGGTGTCCGCCGGGGACGGACGGCTGACCGCGGAGGAACTCGACGAACGGCTGGAGGTGGCCATGACGGCGCGGACCTACGGCGAGCTGGCCAGGCTGGTCTCCGATCTGCCCGCGGAGGGGTCCGTGGCGAGCCCGGCGACGGCGTCCCAGGCCCCCCAGGCCCCCCAGGCCAAGGAAGTGGCGCGCATCGACATCCGCAGCGGCCAGGTGAAGCGGGTCGACCGGTGGGTGGTCCCGCAGCGGATGGACGTGAAGGTGACCAGCGGCCACGTGAAGCTGGACTTCACCGAGGCGGTAATCACGCAGCCGTCGCTCAAGCTCGACATCGACGTGCGTAGCGGGTACGTCACGCTGGTGACCAAGCCCGGGATCGTGGTGGACGCCGACGACGTGGCCATCCGCAGCGGCCATGTCAAGGTCCGCGCGCCGTGGGGTTCCGAGGTTCCGGTCCGGCTGCGGATCGAGGTCACCGGCAAGGTGGGCAGCGGCCACTTCCGCGCCGGGCCGCGGCCCCGGACGTTCTGGGAGTGGCTGACCAGGAAGCCTAAACCGTACGCGATCACGCCGCGCTGAGCTTGACGCTCATCGTGGTGTCCGACCGGGAGGGCAGCGAGTTCTGCGTACTGTCGCCCCGGGGAAGCCGCCGGTGACACCCGCGGAGGCCAGGACCTTCGCGGGGGTCCAGGCCGAACTAACCCGGCTCATCCGCTACGACGACGAGTCCATCGTGCATGAGGCGTGGATCAGGCAACGTTATGACCTCGGCGCCGCGGCCAGCTATGCACCCGCCCGGACCGCGGCGGTGCGGACGGCGTGGCACGAAGCCGGCCACGCGGTGGCCGCGCTGGCCGTCGGGGCACGGTTCAGTTCGGCCAGCATCCGCCACGGCTCCGGCAGTCAGGGCCGGGTCCATAGCGTCCAGGGTGGCGGTGAGCAGGCGTTCGTCATCGACGCGGCGGGCCAGATCGCCGAGCGGCTGCGGGACTGGTCGATGCTGACCAGCGATGACGAGCTGCGCGCGTGGCTGCCGACCTGGCGCGCCGACGGCGGCGACGCACAGCGGTTCCGGCGCGGGATCCCCGCGCGCTTCGGCGGCGATGAGCTTGCCGCCTGGCGACATTGCGAGCAGGCCCTGACCCCGCTGCGGCTGCGGATCCGCCAGCTGGCCAGGGCGCTGCTCGTACACCCGCGGCACCTGCCCTACCGGGTGGCGGCGGCCATCGCTGACGGTGCCTAGCAGGGCGGGCCTAGGCGGCGGACCGGAACCAGGCCGGGAAACCGTCCAGCGAGTCGAGCACCACCTCGGCGCCCGCGCCGGCCAGGTCCTCGCCGCTGAACGAGCCGGTCGCGACGCCCACGGCCCGCACGCCGGCCTGCACCGCGGCGGCCATGTCTGGCGGGGTGTCGCCCACGTAGGCCGTCGCCTTCAGGCGGCGCAGCACCGCCGCCTTCTCCGGGCCGTGCACCAGCGTAAACAGCTCGTCGGCGGACAGCCCGACCGCGCGCAGGCTCGGCCCGACCGAGATGGGGTGCTTGGCCGTGATGATGACCACGCGCTGCCCCGCCGCCCGGACCGCGGCCAGCGCCTCGTGCGCGCCGGGCAGCACGGTCGTCATGCGCTCCGCCAGGCCCACGTAGTGCCGCCGGTAGATCTCGGCCGCCTCGGCACCCTGCTCCGGCGGGAACCAGAACGCCAGCTCGTCGTCGAGCTTGATGCCGAGCCGGCGGTCCACCGCGTCCAGGTCGATGGCGGTGCCGGTCTCCCGCGCGACCTCGGCGAACGAGGCCAGGATGGCCGGACGCGAGTTGATCAGCGTCATGTCGAGGTCAAAACCGACCGGTCCCATTCCGCCCCCGTCCCCAGAACCCTGAGCTCGCAATGTCCCGGAACCCGCAACGCGCTCCTACTCCCGGCTCCATCCTCCCAGCCAGAGCCTGGTCACGGTCAAACGAGTAAATTCAGGACCTATGACTTGGGAAGACCTGCTCGCCTACTGCCTGGCCAAGCCCGGCGCCTGGCAGGACGAGCCCTGGGAGGGCGACGTGGTGGAACACGCTGCGAATCGGCGGCGCGATTGGCGACGATGAGCTCATCGAGGCGATCGACGCCTCATATTGGGCCATTATCAGCAAGCTGCCCAAGAAAGACCGCCCCCCAGGGATGGCGTGAACTGGTGTCTGGGCGGGCACCGCAGCCCGTTCGGGATAATGATCGTGATTTTTGGCCGGGGAGGGGTACGGCGGGACCGTGATCAGTGACGGCGAGGCAGGGCCGGATTCTGTGACGCAAGAAACAATGCCTCTCCCGCGTATTCCGGTGTCTGCGGGGGCGCTCATCTTCGACCGGGCGGGGCGGCTGCTGATCCTCAAGCCGACCTACAAGAGCGGCTGGACGATCCCCGGCGGCGTCATGGAGGCGGAGGGGGAGTCGCCGTGGGAGGCGTGCCGACGCGAGGTGCGAGAGGAGACCGGCATCGACGTGGCCCGCGGGCGGCTGGCGGCGGTGGACTTTCGCCGTCCGCGCCCGGGGCGGCCGGGCGGGATCCGGTTTCTCTTCGACTGCGGGAAGGTGAGCGGCCATGCGCTAGCCGACCTGGTGCTGCAGCCCGAGGAGATCTCCGAGTCCCGGCTCGCCCCGCTCGCTGACGCGCTCGTCCTGCTCAGGGGACCGATCAGGCGGCGGGTGCGGGCGGCCACCCGCAGCCGGCGGCTGGTCTACCTGGAGGACGGCCGCCCCGTCCCCGGGGTCGGCTCGGGCGGGTCCTGATCCGACCACGAGATCACGAACCTGGACGCGGCCGCGGTTCCGGCTATGCGGCGGGTTCGTAGCTGAGGTGGACTACGCCGGTGCTGAACGACTCGGAGCCGGTGAGAGTGAGAGGCACCTGACCGTCCGGCTCGCTGAACAGGCGCTTGCCGCTGCCGATCACGACCGGGAAGACGAGCAGGTCAAGCTGGTCGAGCAGATCGTGCCGCAGTAGCCAGCTCACCAGGGTCGAGCTGCCGCTCATGCCGATGTTCTGGCCCGGCTGCTGCTTCAGTTCGCGGATCTGTTCGGCGACGTCACCGTTGATCAGGGTGGAGTTCTGCCAGTCAGCCGAAGCGAGCGTGCTGGATACGACGAACTTCGGCGTGTTGTTCATCTGGTCGGCCATGCCGCCGGACTGGCCGCCGAAGGCGGCGGCGAATCCTTCGTAGGTCGTACGGCCGAGCAGCATGGCGTCGTTGGATGCCATCAGCGCTCCGACGGCCTGCCCGACCTGATCGTTGAAATACGGGCCTGTCCACTTCTCCGGTGACTCCACCACGCCGTCCAGCGAGATGAAAAGCCCCGCGGCGATCTTTCGCATGATCCATGTCCTTTCTGGTCGTCTAGTTGCGGGCGAGGAAGAATTCGGTCAGTACGGGGGCGATGGCCTGCGGCTTGACCATGTGGTTCTGGCCGGGCAGCGTGCGGTACTGGGCATCCGGCAGGGCGTCGGCCAGAGCGCGCGTCGCGTTGGTCATCCAGGCTGGGCTCTTGCCACCGGCCGCCACCAGCGTCGGGATCTTGACCGCGGCCCACTCCGCGGGCGTCAACGGTGTTCCCCGCTGATGGTCTTGCACGATCGTGATGTCGTAGGGAAGGGTAGGCGCCACCGCCTTGAGCTTCGGCCAGACGGGCGTGAGCGGCATCACCGCGGTGAAGATCGCCGGCGTGCCCACGAACCGCATGAACATCTTGACCGCGTCTCCTCTGCGCCCGTCGGCCACCAGCCGGCTGAGCTGGGACAGGTAGTCGGCGGGTATCGGGGACCTGGTGCCGTCCACGATGAACGGCGGCTCGTACACCGCCAGCTTTCCGATCGCGGGGATGCGCTTGGCCGCCTCGAGGGCGAGCGCGGAGCCGGACGACGTGCCGTGCACGAACACCGTCCCTCCTTCGCTTTCTTCTTCGCTGGCTAGCGCGGCCAGCGCCTCGATGTCGTCGACCTCGCGGGCCGCCGCGTAGGGCGGCGTGTCACCGCTGGCCCCGCGGCCCCGGCGGTCGTAGGTGTAGACGGTGAAGTACGGCGTGAGCAGCGCGGCGAGCTTGGGCATCGGCCCGAACGACCGGCTGCACAGGGCACCGTCGACCAGCATCAGCGGCGGTCCCTGACCTGCCTTGGTGAACGCGATGCTCGTTCCGTCGGCTGACCGTACGGTGTTCATGGGATTCTCCGTATCTGGTGGTCGGGTGCGGACAGGATCAGGCCAGCGTCCGGCTGAGCCAGGATTCCCAGGCCCGCTGGGTTTGGGCCGGATCGGCGTCCTCGGCGAATAGGTGGTGGGCCGCGAGCGTCGGCTTGCCGAAGCCGCGCAGGAATCGGTAGAGCGTGCCCTGCGCGCGTATGCCGATCGTGTGAGCATTGGCGAAGTAGACGACGCCGTCAACGGCGCCGATCGGGTCTGCTGTGATGAACCGAGCCCGGTCGCCGGGCTGCGCGGCCTCGGGCAGGCCGAGCGCGCGGCACAGCAGCGCCCGGTCGCGGGTCCAGGTCGTGCCCGGCGGCCCGAACGCGGTGACCGGCGCCGCAAACCGGCCAGCGAAATGAGCGAGGTATTCGACCAGGGTCCGGAAGTACATCTCGCCGCCCAGCGTCATCGCCTCGAACTCATCCGCCCAGTCGTCACCGGGGAGGAAACCGCTGGTCACGGTGCGCAGCACGGTACTGCCGCCCGTGCGTCCCTCGATCAGGAACTCATACGCGATGAACCGCCCGTCCGGGGCCTCGCCGCTGCGGTAAGCGAACCGGCTCGCCGGGTCCCAGGCGGTCACGTCGAGTTCTGGCGCGTACTCGCCGAAGACGGTCCGGACCGCGCCGTTGACGCCAGGCTGCACCTCGCTGCGGCCCATGAACCAGGAGTCGATCCCAGGCCCGGAGGCGATCGCGGCCCAGACCTCGTCCGGGGTCGCTGGCACTTCGGCCGCTCTACGCTGTTCGAACGGGTGGCCCATCAGGTCTCCTCAGTCTCAGCGGCCGCGCTGTCCGTGCTGTCCGCGCTGCCGGTGGTGGCCGTGACGGCAGGGTGGACGGCGAGGACGAGATGGTGCTCGCGGCCGCCCTCGGCCTGCTCGTCGTGGTACTTGGCCACCAGCGAGGTCACGGCCTGCACCAGCTCGCTGGTGAAGGCGGCGCGATCGGCGGCGGATGCGAACCGCACCCGGCCGTCCATGGCGAACGTCGCGAGCTTCTTCTGTGTCCGGGTGGCCCCGGTGATCAGGTCACCGACATCGCGGACAAGCTGCGCGGCTAGGGCCAGCAGCCAGCGAGCCGACAGGCGGTCAGGCGCACGGGCCGGATCGGGGGCCACGGCCGCCAGCGCCGACGGCGAGATCACGTAGGAGGCCGCCGCGGCCTGGAGTAGCCGCTCGGTCATGTTCCCCTTGCGACGCTCCGCCACCAGCTCTACCAGCCCGTGTCGCTCCAGCATCCGCAGGTGGTAGTTGACCTTCTGCCGGGGCAGGCCCACAGCGGCGGCGAGCATGGCCGCAGACCTCGGCTCGGTCAGCTGAGCCAGCAGGCGCGCTCGGGCCGGCTCAAGCGCGGCCTCGGCGGCGGCCGGATCGGCGATCACTGCTACATCGATCATGAGACCAGCCTGCCATCAGACAAAAGAATTTGTCAAGAAAAATTTGATTGTCGGATGGCGACAGGCCGCTCTCCATCATCGTGGACGGAAACCCCCGCGGGCGGGGGGGTAGATATCCACGATGATGAAAACCAGGGCGCGGGCGCCTGCTGGCGGCGTGAAGGGCGGGAGGGCGGCGCGGCGGGCTAGCGGGCGGGGAGGGAGGGCGGCGCGGCCGGCTAGCGGGCGGGGAGGGCGGCGCGGCGGGTTAGCTCGGTTTGGCCGACGGTGCGCATGGGGTCCAGGGGGGCGGGCTTGATGCCGGTCATCAGTTCGACCTGGCGGGCGGCCTGGTGAAGGAGCAGGTCGAAGCCGCTGACCACGACGGCGCCGGACTTGGCGGCGGCTTGCGCGAGCGGGGTGGGCCAGGGGGCGTACACCACGTCGAGCACGGCAGAGGGGCCGGGGCGGGGACGTTGGGCCCGTTCGGCGTAAAAATCGGCGGCGCCGGCCGGGACCGTGGAAACCAGCAGGTCGCCGTCGCGGACCTCGGCATCGAAGGGCTGCAGGTCCACCGCCATGCTCAGCCGGGCCGCGACCGCCAGCAGGCCGGCGGCCCTGGCCCGGTCGCGGACCAGGACCACCACCGACGTCAGGCCGACCTCGCGCAGGGCGGCGAGGGCAGCGCAGGCGGTCGCGCCGGCGCCGAGGATGGTGGCGCTCGATGGCGCGGTCACCCCGGCCTCGGCCAGGGCCGCGACCATGCCGGGGACGTCGGTGTTGTACCCGTGCCGCTCTCCCCCCTCGAAGACCACGGTATTGGCCCCGCCGACCTCGACGGCGAGCGGCTCGGTGCGGTCGAGTAGCGGCAGCACTGCGCGCTTCAGCGGCATGGTCAGCGACAACCCGGCCCACTGGCGGTCACAGGAGGCGAGCAGGCTGGGCAGCCCGGCCTCGTCGCATTCGATCGCGGTGTAGGCCCAGTCGCTCAGGCCGAGCGCGGTGTAGGCGGCCGTGTGCAGCACCGGCGACAGCGAGTGCGCGATCGGCGATCCGAGGACCGCAGCCCTTCGGGTCAACCTTGGCCCAGGTTGTGCTGGAGTTCCTGCCGGAACTGCTCGAACTGGGTCGGGCTCGAGGTGAACAGGGTCTCGCCGGTCTTCGGGTTCACGGTCACGAAGTAGATCCAGGGCCCTGGGGCCGGGTGCAGCGCGGCCTGGATGGCCGCGTTCCCCGGGCTGTCGATCGGGCCGGGCGGCAGGCCCTTGTGCCGGTAGGTGTTGTACGGCGACGGGCTGTTGAGCTGCTGGTCACTGGCGAGGATGCCGTACGTGTTCAGGCCGTAAAGTACGGTGCTGTCGAGCTGCAGCGGGATGCCCTGCGCCAGCCGGTTGTAGATCACGCGGGCGATCTTCGGGTAGTCGGACAGCCGGCCGCCTTCGGCTTGCACCAGGCTGGCGATGATGATCACCTGGGCTTCCTTCTGGTGCACCTGGTTGGCCGCCGCGGGCAGGTTCACGGTCGCGGCCTCCTGATCGAACCGCTGCACCATGCCCTTCAGCACGCCGAGGGCGGTTTCGTGCGGCACGACCTCGTAGGTCGCGGGGAACAGGTAGCCCTCGGCCTGGCCGTTGGCGTAGCTGGGCAAGCCGAGTGACGCCGGGTTCTTGAGCGCCGCGGCGTAGGCGCTGGCCGGGATGCCGGATCTGGCGCCCAGCAAGGTCGTGGTCTGGCTCAGCCGCAAGCCCTCCGGGACCGTCACCGTGACCTGCACCAGGTTCTTCGGGTTGAGCAGTAGCGCGTAGGCCAGTGACGCCTGCATGTGCTTGTGCATCCCGTAGAAGCCGGGCAGCAAGCCGGCCGGGTTGGAGCTGTGCTCCGCCGCCAGGACGAACGCGCGGGAACTGGCCACCACGCCCAGCTGCACCAGTTCTGGCCCGAGGCTGACCGCGGAGGCACCCGAGGGGACCTGGACCACGACGGAGCCGGTGCCATCTCCGGCGTAGTCGGCCGGGTGGTACTTGCTCTTGTAGAGGTTGTAGGCGTAGACGCCGCCTACGGCCAGCGGGATGACGATGACCAGCAGCGCGGCCAGCGGTGCGATCCAGCGGAACCTGCGCCGAGGGCGGCGGCCACTCCGCCCGCCCCCGCGGCTGTCCTGGCGACTGGCGCGGCGGGAGCGGCGGTCGGGCCGGACGTTCTCGTAGTCCGCGCCGTCGTCGCCGAAGCCGGGGACGAACCTGCGCCCCGCCTCGTACTCGTCCTCGTACTCGACGTCGGGCGGATACTCGCCCGGCTCGCCGTACTGGCTGTGCTCGCTGTACTGGCCGCGCTCGCCGTGCTGGTCCTGCGGGCGGAAATCGCCGGGGTCGTAGCTGGCCTGTACGGGTAGGCCGGGGGGCCACTCCTGGGCTTCGGGGCGGGATAGGCGCTGGGTCCGGCGCCAGGGCGAGTCCTCTGGGAGGCCCTGGTCCGGTGGCCTGGGCGGCCAGCGATCGTCGTACCGGGGCTCGTGGTGCACCGGCTCGTAACCGGGCGCCAGCGGCCTGAGGTGGTCATCCGGACGCCAGGCGTCCCTGTCCGGAAGCCGGTGAGACCCTTGCGGCCTGGCGGGTATACGGGGATTCTGCGGCGCGCGGGGGTCCTGGAACCCGCGTGAATGCTGTGGCGGGTTCTGTGGCGGCAGCGGGCCTTGCGGCGGGCGCGGGCTTGGCGGCCATCCGCCTCCGTTCTCGCTCACGCGCCGCCACCCGAGACGAGCTGGCCAGCGGGGCGGCCGCTGGCGCGTTCGGCGTCCAGGGCGGCTTGCAGCAGGACGGCGGCGGCCGCGGCATCGACGACCTGGCGGCGGGCGCGGGCGTCCTTCCCGCCGCGGCGTAGCGCGTCGTGCGCCTCGGTGGTGGTGAACCGCTCGTCGACCAGCCGAACGGGGATCGGCGCGAGCCGTCGGGCCAGGTCCGCGGCGAACTCCCGGGCGTCCGCCGCGGCGGTGCCTTCACGGCCGGACAGCGACGTAGGCAGGCCCACGATGACCTCCATCGCGCCCTGGTCAGCGGCCAGCCTGGCCAGTTCGGCCCGCGCTTGCTCGGCCTTCGCGCCGGGACCTGACGAAAGCACCGTCAGCGGGGTGGCCAGGATCCCGCCCGGGTCGCTGCGGGCCACGCCGACGCGGACCGAACCCACGTCCACCGCCAGCCGTATCCCGTTCCTGAACAGGTGCTGCATAGGCGGAAGCTGCCTCACCGGCGCGGATTCTGGCACGGTGAAGACCCCGGAAGGTCGCAGGAGCATGCCAATACGTTACCTACCGGACCTGACTGTGTCCCGCAAAGCCCGACGAACAGCCTCAAATGCCTTATCTATGACGCCGGGGTTACTGTCCGAGATCGGCGCGCCGCCGCCCTGGGCGACGTCCGGCTTCCCGCCGCCGTTGCCGCCGAGGGCGCGCGCAGCCGTCCCCACCAGGGAACCCGCCGACAGGCCGAAGCCGCGGCCCGCCTCGTTGACCGCGACGACCACGACCGGCTTGTCCGCGGGCACGCCGATGATCACCACCACCGCGGGGCGCTCGCGCGGCACCCGGCCGCATACGTCGAGCGCGAGCGTGCGGATGTCGTCGGGCTCGGTTCCGTCCGGCACCCGGTGCGTAACCAGGGTCATCCCGCTGATGTCCGCCGCGTTGGCCGCGATCTCGCCAGCCGACTCGAGCAGCCGTGCCGCCCGCAGCCGCTGCAGCTCGCGCTCGGCCTCCCTGAGCCGGGACACCACGGCCGAGATCCGTTCGGGAAGCTGCTCGCGCGGCGTCTTGAACTGCTCGCTGAGCTGGCTGACCAGCGTGCTCTCCCGGGCCAGGAAGCGGAACGCGTCGATGCCCACCAGCGCCTCGATCCGGCGCACGCCCGACCCGATGGACGCCTCGCCGAGCACCTTGATCAGGCCGAGCTGGCCGGACCGGGCCACGTGCGTGCCGCCGCACAGCTCGCGGGAGTACTCGCCGACCTCGACCACGCGGACCTGGTCGCCGTACTTCTCGCCGAACAGGGCCAGCGCGCCCATCTCGCGGGCCTCCTGCTGGGAGGTGTAGAACGCGCGCACGTCCAGGTCGTTGACCAGGACCTCGTTGACCTCGTCCTCGGTGTCCCGCAGCACCGATAGCGGCACCGCGCCCGGCGCGGTGAAGTCGAACCTGAGCCGGCCTGGCGCGTTCTCCGAGCCCGCCTGCGCCGCCGACTCCCCCAGCGCGCCGCGCAGCGCGCGGTGCACGAGATGGGTCGCGGTGTGCGACCGGGACAGCGCACGGCGGCGCTCCACGTCGATCTCCGCGAACGCGGGCGCATTCACCGTGACCTCGCCGGAGGTGACCTTGCCGCGGTGCACGATGAGCCCGCGCAGCGGCGTCTGCACGTCGAAGACCGCGATCTCGCCGCCGTCCACCCTGATGGTGCCCGCGTCGGCGAGCTGGCCGCCGCCCTCGGCGTAGAACGGGGTGCGGTCGAGCACCACGTCCACCTCGGTGCCCGCGCCCGCCGCAGGCACCGGCACGCCGTTGACCAGCAGGCCGAGGATCGTCGCCTCGCCGGAGATCTGGTCGTAGCCGGTGAAGGTGACCGTGCCAGACCGCTCGAGCAGCTCGGCGAACGCGGAAATGTCAGCGTTGCCGGTCTTCTTCTCGGCCGCGTCGCGCTTGGCGCGGTCCCGCTGCTCGGCCATGAGCCGGCGGAAACCCTCCTCGTCGACGGTCAGGCCCTGCTCGGCCGCCATCTCCAGGGTCAGGTCGAACGGGAAGCCATAGGTGTCATGCAGTTGGAAGGCCTGCGCGCCGGACAGCGCGGTGGAACCCCGGCGCCGGTTCTCCTCGACCGAGGCGTCGAAGATCGCGGTGCCGGTGCGCAGCGTGCTGGCGAACGCCGCTTCCTCTGCTTCGATGACCGTGCGGATGTTGGCCGCGTCCCGCCTCAGTTCCGGGTAGAGCCCGGCCATCGCCTCGATCGCCGTCGAGGTGAGCTCGGGCATGTAGCGCTCACCCGTGGCCGAGGCCGCACCGCCGCCGCCGCGCTGGCTGCCGGCCAGCAGGCGCAGGTTCCTGATGCTGCGCCGCACGATGCGCCGCAGCACGTAGCCGCGGCCCTCGTTGCTGGGCAGCACGCCGTCCTCGACCAGCATGACCGCGCTGCGCACGTGGTCGGCGACGACCCGCAGGGCCACGTCGGTGGAGGGGTTACGGCCGTAGTTCTGCTCGGTGAGTTCGGCCGCCCGGTCCAAGATCTTCCAGGTGGTGTCGATCTCGTACAGGTTGTCGACACCCTGCAGGATGGACGCCATCCGCTCCAGGCCCATGCCGGTGTCGACGTTCTTCGACGGCAGCGGGCCCTCGATGTCGAAGTCGTCCTTGGCCCGGACCTTGCTCAGCTGATCCTGCATGAAGACCAGGTTCCAGACCTCGAGGAAACGGTCCTCGTCTGCGGCCGGGCCACCGTCGCGGCCGTATTCCGGGCCGCGGTCATAGTAGATCTCCGAGCACGGGCCACCGGGGCCTGGCACGCCCATGTGCCAGTAGTTGTCGGCCAGGCCACGGGCCTGGATCCGGGTTTCCGGCAGGCCGATCTGGTCCCGCCAGATGCCGAACGCCTCGTCGTCACCGTGCAGGATGGTGGCCCACAGCTTGTCCTCTCCGAACCCGAACCCGCCGTCGGCCTCGGACTTGGTCAGCAGCTCCCAGGCGTACCTGATGGCGCCCTCTTTGAAGTAATCGCCGAACGACCAGTTCCCCAGCATCTGGAAGAACGTGGCGTGCCTGGTGGTCTTGCCGACCTCTTCGATGTCGAGCGTCCGCACGCACTTCTGCACGTCGGCCACCCGCCGGTACGGCGGCGTCCGCTGGCCGAGCAGGTACGGCTTAAACGGCTGCATGCCCGCGATGACGAACAGCACCGTGGGGTCGTCGGCAACCAAGGGGGCCGAAGGCACGATGGCATGCCCCTGCTGCTCGAAGTACGCAAGGAAGCGGCGGGCGATCTCTGCCGACTCCATCAGTGGCCATCCTCGGGTTGAGCGTCATGTTCTGTTGAGAGGGTAGGGCCTGCGGGCGCGGAATGCCGAGCCATATATAGCTCCATGCCCTCCCGCACGTCGCGGGTAAAGCGGTAGGACTCCCTGGCCAGGCGCAACGCGCCCATGCCAGCCGACCGGCCCCGGTCCTTCACGCTAGCCCCCGGGGTAAGGCTGGCCCCGGAGGTAAGGCTGGCAGACAGGCGCCGACCGACGGCGGAGACACGCCGGTAGCCATAGATGCCGGTCACCGCTCCTGCGGTCAGCCAGAAACCCCTGCGGATCATCGTGTGGCCTTCCCTCGAGTCAGCTCGCCGCGTTCCAGCACGCGGCCGGGCAGCGCGCGCTTCGGCGTCCGGCGCAGGTGCACGGCGTGGCGCACTCCGTAGGCGAGCGCGCCCATCCGGCCCACCGGGCCGCCTGCGATCGCGCGGCCGAGCCCGGCCAGCGCCGAGACCTGGCCGGCGAGTTCGGTCATCCCGGCACCGAGTTCGTCGATGCTGGCCGTGACGGATTCGGACCGGTCAAGCTGGCGCCCGGCCCGGTCCACGGCGGCCTGCGCCCCGTCCACGGCCACCTGCGCGCAGGTGAGGAGCACGTCGCCGCGCTCGCGCACGTCGGCGACCAATTTGCTGCTCTCGGACAGCAGCCGACCCAGCCGGAACAGGACGAACACACCGACGCAGACCAGGAGCGCCCAGAATACGGCGGCGATCAGCGCGGCGAGTTCGGCGGCATTCATGCCGGGTCCGTCCGTGTCATGCCTGCTCCTTGTCGCTCTTGTCGCTCTTGTCGAGGATGGCCCTGATGCGCTCGGCGCGTTCGGCGACGCGAGCCTCCAGACCATGCCGTGACGGCTCGTAGTACTTGCGGTCCGCCACCGAGTCGGGTGCGTAACGCTGCGGGACGATGCCGTCGTCGAAGTCGTGCGGGTACAGGTAGCCCGCGCCGTGGCCGACCTTGCCCGCCCCAGGATAGTGCGCGTCGCGCAGGTGCGCAGGCACCGCGCCCACCCGGCCGACCCTGACGTCCGCGTCGGCCGCCCCGATGGCCTTGATGACCGCGTTGGATTTGGGGGCCAGCGAGATGTGGATCACGGCCTGGGCGAGGTTGATCCGCGCCTCGGGCAGCCCGACGAACTCCACCGCCTGGGCCGCGGCCACGGCGGTCTGCAGCGCGGTGGGGTCGGCCATCCCGACATCCTCGCTGGCATGCACGATCAGCCGCCGGGCGATGAACCGCGGGTCCTCCCCCGCCGCGATCATCCGGGCCAGGTAATGCAGCGCCGCGTCCACGTCGCTGCCCCGCATGGACTTGATGAACGCGCTGATCACGTCGTAGTGCTGGTCGCCGTCGCGGTCGTAGCGGACCGCGGCCCGGTCCACCGCGCGCTCCAGTGCCTGCACGTCGATCCGGCCGCCCGCGGGCAGGCCGAGCGCGGCGGCCTCCAGGTAGGTGAGCGCGCGCCGTGCGTCACCGCCCGCCACCCGGACCAGGTGATCGGCGGCCTCCTCGTCGAGGGTGACGGCGCCGCCGAGCCCGCGCGGGTCGGCCAGCGCGCGGCTGATGACCGCCCGTACGTCGTCGTCGGACAGTGGCTGCAGAGTGAGCAGCAGCGACCGGGACAGCAGCGGGGACACCACGGAGAAGAACGGGTTCTCGGTGGTCGCGCCGATGAACGACACCCAGCGGTTCTCCACCGCGGGCAGCAGCGCGTCCTGCTGGGTCTTGGAGAAGCGGTGCACCTCGTCGATGAACAGCACAGTCTGAGCGCCGCTCATGCCCAGCGTGCGGCGGGCGGCGTCGACGGCGGCGCGCACGTCCTTGACCCCGGCGCTGACCGCGGAAAGCTCCACGAAGCGGCGCTTGGTCACCTGGCTGACCACATAGGCCAGCGTGGTCTTACCGGTGCCCGGCGGCCCCCAGAGCAGCAGCGACATCGGCGCGTCGTTGTCGATCAGCTTGCGGAACGGCGTCCCCGCGCCGGTCAGGTGCCGCTGGCCGATCACCTCGTCCAGGGTGCGCGGCCGCATCCGGACCGCCAGCGGGGCGGCCGCTTCGGCCGCCGTCGCTTCGGCCTCGTCGAACAGGCTCTCGGACTGCCCGCCCGCCTCCCCACCCCCCCTCACTGCTCCGGCCATCCTTCGACCTTATCTCGGCTGGAGCAGCGTGCCGGATCCCGCGTTATACCACGGCAGAGGCAATCGGGCTCTGGTTATCCACAGGCGGGCCGCTGCGGGTGCACGTTATCCACAGGTTAGCCGCATCTGCGGCTGGAACCGATCCCGCCCCCGCACCATGAGCTCATGTCTGCCGAACCGCGCGTACCGAGCCTGGCAGTCCAGGCTGACGCCATCGCCCGACAACCTCTATGAGCCGTATGGGGTGTGCGTCGAACTGGACGGCACCGCAGCGCACCCCGCCGACGAACAATGGCGAGACAAGCGACGCGACAACGCCAACATGCTCCAGGACATCCTCACCCTCAGGTTCGGTTTCCCTGACCTGGGCGAACACCGGTGCGAGACGGCGGCGGCCGTCGCCACCTTGCTCAGCCGCCGCGGCTGGCCGGGCTCGCCGCGCCCCTGCGCCCGCCCAAGCTGCGCCCTACGGCTGGAAAACCATGATCGTGAGCAGTTCGGAACACTATTTGTCCCGAACTGCTCACGATCATGAAAACTGGCTCGGAGGGGGTGTGGCCGGGACGGCGTCGATGCCGGCTTCGCGGCGCTGTTCGGGCGTGATGGGGGTGGGGGCGCCGGTGAGCGGGTCGAGGCCGGAGGCCGCCTTGGGGAAGGCGATCACGTCGCGGATGCTGGCCGCCCCGGCGAGCAGCATCACCACGCGGTCCCAGCCGAACGCGATCCCGCCGTGCGGCGGCGGTCCGTACTTGAACGCGTCCAGCAGGAAGCCGAACTGCGAGCGGGCTTCCTCCGGGGACAGCCCGATCACGTCGAACACGGCCTGCTGCATCGCGGACTTGTGGATACGGATCGAACCGCCGCCGATCTCGTAGCCGTTGGCCACGATGTCGTACGCGTCGGCCAGCGCGCCGCCGGGTTCGGCGACGAACTTGTCGGCCCATTCGGGCAGCGGCGCGGTGAACGGGTGGTGCACCGACGTCCAGCCGCCCTTGCCGTCCTCCTCGAACATCGGCGCGTCCACGACCCACAAGAACGACCAGGCCGACTCGTCGATCAGGCCGCACCGCTGGCCGATCTCCAGCCGGGCCGCGCCGAGCAGTTCCCTGGCCGCCTTGACCGTCCCGGCCGCGAAGAACACGGCGTCGCCCGGAGCGGCGCCGACGGCGGCGGCCAGCCCGGACCGCTCCGCCTCGGACAGGTTCTTGGCCACCGGGCCGGTGATCTCGCCGTCCGGGCCGATCAGCGCGTAGGCCAGACCGCGCGCTCCGCGGGACCTAGCCCACTCCTGCCAGCCGTCAAGCTCGCGCCGGGACTGCGCGGCGCCGCCCGGCATCACCACGGCGCCCACGTACTCCGCCTGGAACACGCGGAACTCGGTCCCGGCGAAGTACTCGGTCAGGTCGGTGAGCTCGACGCCGAAGCGCAGGTCGGGCTTGTCCGAGCCGTAGCGTGCCATCGCCTCGGCGTAGGTCATCCGGGGCAGCGGGGTGGGTACCTGGTAGCCGGCCAGCTCGGACCAGAGCCGCGCCACGATGTCCTCGGCCACGGCGATGACGTCATCGCGGGTCACGAACGACATCTCGATGTCGATCTGGGTGAACTCGGGCTGCCGGTCCTTGCGGAAGTCCTCGTCCCTGAAGCACCGGGCCAGCTGGTAGTACCGCTCCAGCCCGCCGACCATGAGCAGCTGCTTGAACAGCTGAGGCGACTGCGGCAGCGCGTACCAGTTGCCGGGCCGCAGCCGCACCGGGACCAGGAAGTCGCGTGCGCCCTCCGGGGTGGACCTGGTCAGGTAGGGCGTCTCCACGTTCACGAACCGGTGCTCGCGCATCACGTCGGAGAGCAGGTAGGCGGCCTGCGACCGGGTGCGAAGCGCCCGCGCGGTCTCGTCGCGCCTGATGTCCAGGTAGCGGTACTTGAGCCGGACGTCCTCGCTGACCTCGGCGGAGCCCTCGACCGGGAACGGCAGCGGGTCGGCCTGGCTGAGCACCTCGACCTCGTCCGCGACGACCTCGATCTCCCCGGTGGGAAGCTCGGGGTTCTCGTTCCCAGCCGGGCGGGCGCGCACCGTCCCGTTCACCAGCACGCAGAACTCGGCTCTGAGGTCGTGCGCTACGGCCTCCTCGCCGCGCCACACCACCTGCACCACGCCGCTCGCGTCCCGCAGGTCGATGAAGACCACGCCGCCGTGGTCCCTGCGCCGCGCCACCCAGCCGGCCAGCACCACGTGCTCCCCGGCATGCGACGCCCGCAGCGTCCCCGCCTCATGGGTGCGGATCATCGAGCTCTGCCTCTCTCCTGTCGCAGCTTCGCGTCCCGACGCACCACTGCTCATTTCCTCAAGACCTTTTATCCGAACGGACTGGCTGCGCGCCCCGGCCCCGGTCACAGGCCCCGGTTGGGTCCCGACGACGGGGTGAGCCCAGCCAGGAACGGGTTCGTCCGGCGTTCGGTGCCGATGGTCGTCTGGGGCCCGTGCCCGGACAGCACCACGGTCTCGTCCGGCAGGGTCAGGCAGACCCGCGCCAGGCTGCGCAAGATCGTGGGGTAGTCCCCGCCGGGCAGGTCGGTCCGCCCGATCGACCCGGCGAACAGCAGGTCACCAGAGAACAATACGCCACCGGCGATTTTGCTTTTACCTTGTGCTGTAATCGGCGAGTCCAATGGCAGCCGGAATGCCACGGATCCCTCGGTGTGCCCGGGCGCGTGGTTCACGACGATCTCGAGCCCCACAAGACTCAAAGTCATCCCATCGGCCAGTTCTTTTACATCGTCGGGTTCGGTGAATTCCAGGCCGCCGAACAGTTGCTGTCCCGTTCCGAGCGGGAAACCCTTGGCCGGATCGCTGAGCAATGCGCGGTCGTCCGGGTGGATGTAGGCGGGGACGCCTTTCGCGCCGCAGACCGGGGCGACGGACCAGACATGGTTGATATGGCCGTGAGTCAGCAGGACCGCGGCCGGCTTGAGCCGGTGCTCGGCCAGCAGTTCGTCGATCCCGCGCTCGGCGTCCTGGCCCGGATCGATGATCACGCACTCGGCGCCGGGCGCGGACGCGACTACATAACAGTTGGCCGCAAACGCGCCGGCCGGGAACCCTGCGACGAGCACAACCGTCCTTTCTCACGGTACGGTGTCTCAGGCTACCGAGGGAACCCGCATGGCCGCGAACCGATAACGAAGGGTACCGGTCCGGGCATCCGGAAGGTACGATTCGCGAACGATCGCGAATATTGCGGGAGTTCCGGGGGGTCGTCCCTCCGGGCCTGCGCTGCCTACGTTTCGGGATCAGAGGTATGCATCGGGTTCGTAGGCCTGCCTCCCGTGAATACCAGCGGTAGCCGGAAAGTGCGACAGGCCAAGGAGGACGCAACCGGTGGCGGGTAAGAACGAGCGCCAGCGCAGGATCGCCAGGGAAAGGTACCGCCGCCAGCAGCAGGAACGGCTTGCCAGGCAGCGCCAGATGCGCAAGCGCGGGCTGATCGGGGCCGGCGCGGTGCTCGCCGCGGCGCTCGTCGCCCTCCTGCTCGTGGTGTTTCTCCCCAGCGGGAGTCCCAAGCACGCGGCGGCCTCGGCATCGAAGTCGGCGACTCCCTCGCCCACCGCCAGCGCGGCGGCCGTGGCCGAGCCGGCGCACCACTGCAGTTATACAGCGGCCACTCCGGTTGCGCGCAAGGTCAGCTTCCCGCCGACCGCGCCCGATTACACGGCCAGCTACCAGGCCACGCTCAACACCAACCTCGGCAAGATCACGTTCAACCTGCTCAACAGCAAGGCCACCTGCACCGTCAACTCCTTCGTCCACCTGGCCGAGGCGGGCTACTTCGACAACACTCAATGCCACCGGCTATTGACTAGTGGCATCTACGTCCTGCAGTGCGGCGACCCCACCGCCACCGCCACCACCAAACTGAACTGCAGCACGACTAGCAATATCGGTGCCGGAACGCCGGGTTACGATTTCGCCAGTGAGAACCTCACCGGTGCCAAATATCCGGCGGGAACGGTGGCGATGGCTAACGAAGGCACGGCGACCTCTAACGGCAGCCAGTTCTTCATCGTGTACAAGGACAGCACGTCCGGGCTGACCGCCTCCTTTACACCCTTTGCCACGGTGTCGTCCGGACTCGGTATCGTCCAGAATGTGGCTAAGGATGGATACTCGTGTCAGTATGCATCCGCTGACGGCAGCGGTGGCGCCCCGAAGAAGAAGGTCATCATTGACAGCGTGACGATCAAGAAGACCTGACACGAGCACGACAACGCAGGAGGTTCGCCGTGACCACCGCCTACCATCCGTGGGGCCGGGTAGACGCCGACGGGACGGTCTATGTCCGTACCGCCGACGGCGAGCGGGTGATCGGCTCGTGGCAGGCGGGGAGTCCGGAGGAGGCGATCGCCTTCTTCCAGCGCAAATACGAGGCGCTCGAGACCGAGGTGGTCTTGCTCGAGCAGCGGATCGCGGCCACCGACATGGCTCCCGCCCAGGCCTCGGCCAGCGTCCAGCGACTGCTGCGCAGCATCACCGACGCCAACGCGCTCGGTGACCTCGACGGGCTCCGCACGCGCGTGGAGCGGCTGACCGAGGACGTCGGCCACCGGCGCGAGGAGGCCAAGGCGGCCCGGGAGCACGCGCGCGTGCAGGCCAAGGAGATCAAGGAGCGGATCGTCGCCGAGGCCGAGCAGATCGCCGCCGAGGCCACCCACTGGAAGAGCAGCGGCGAGCGGATGCGCGAGCTGCTGGATGAGTGGAAGGCGGCTCCGCACGCCGAGCGGGCCGTCGAGGCCGTGCTGTGGAAGCGGCTGTCCGCGGCCCGCAACGCGTTCACCAAACGGCGCAAGGCGTACTTCGCCACGCTGGAGGCCGAACGCGAAGACGTCAAGGTCCGCAAGGAGAAGCTGTGCGCCGACGCCGAGGCGCTGTCAGGGTCCACCGAGTGGGGCCCGACCACCAGCGCGTTCCGCGAGCTGATGCGCCAGTGGAAGGAAGCCGGGCGGGCCGACAGGGACGCCGAGGCCGAACTGTGGAAGCGGTTCCGGGCCGCCCAGGACAAGTTCTTCACCGCCCGCGCCGAGGTGTTCTCGGCCAAGGACGCCGCGCTGCGCGAGCACGCAGAGGCCAAGCAGCAGCTGCTCGATCAGGCCCAGGCGCTGCTGCCGGTGACCGACATCCGCGGGGCCAGGTCCGCGCTGCGCGGCATCCAGGAGCGCTGGGAGCAGATCGGGGCGGTGCCCAGGGACGCGCGCGAGCACCTGGAGTCGGGACTGAGGCGGGTCGAGGAAGCGATACGCAAGGCGGAGGAAGCCCAGTGGCGCCGGTCGAACCCGGAGGCGCTGGCCCGGGCCGAGGGCACCGTGGCCCAGCTGCGCTCGACGATCGCGCAGCTCGAGCAGCAACTGGCCCAGGCGCGCGACCGCGGCGACGCCAGGGCCGCGCAAACGGCAGAGGAAGCCCTGACCGCCCGCCGGGCCTGGCTGACCGAAGCCGAGCACACCCTGGCGGAATTCAGCAGCTTATTCTCGGGGGGACGACCCCCCCAGACCCCCCGCTCCTGGGGGGACCCATCCCCCCAGGAGCGGCTTGGGGGGGAAACCTTTCCCCCCATACCCCCTCGGCCCCCCTTCGGGGGGACGTGACTCGCTGTCAGCTCGTCATCCGGTAGACGTCGTAGACGCCGTCGATGGCGCGCACGGCGCGTAGCACGTGGCCGAGGTGCTTGGGATCGCCCATCTCGAACGTGAACCGGCTGAACGCCACCCGGTCCCGGCTGGTCGTCACCGTAGCGGACAAGATGTTCACGTGCTGGTCGGACAGCACCCGGGTCACGTCGGAGAGCAGCCGCGTCCGGTCGAGCGCCTCCACCTGGATGGCCACGAGGAAGACCGAGCCGTCGGTCGGCGCCCAGTGGACATCGACCATCCGCTCTCGCTGGGTTTCGGTCAGGTGGACCAGGTTCACGCAGTCGACCCGGTGGACCGACACGCCGTGGCCGTGGGTGACGAAGCCGATGATCTCGTCGCCGGGCACCGGAGTGCAGCAGCGGGAGAGCCGCACCCACACGTCCGGCGCGCCGTTGACCTCGACGCCGGAGTCGCCGGACGTCCTGGGCTGCGGCGCCTTGGTAGGCATCGCGGCCTCAGCCAGGTCATCCTGGGCGCCGGCCAGCCCGCCGACCGCCTTGACCAGCTTCTCGACCACGGACTGGGCGCTGACCCGGCCCTCGCCGACCGCCGCGTACAGCGCGGAGACGTCGGTGTAGCGCAGGTCGCGAGCCAGGTTGGGCAGGCTGTCGGCGGTGGCGAGCCGCTGCAGCGGCAGGCCCTGCTTGCGCATCGCCCGCGCGATCTGGTCCTTGCCGGCGTCGACCGCGGCTTCCCTGCGCTCCTTGGAGAACCACTGCCGGATCTTGTTCCTGGCCCGGGGGCTCTGCACGAACTTGAGCCAGTCGCGGCTCGGACCGGACCCGACGCCCTCGGGCGCCTTGGAGGTGAAGATCTCCACGGTGTCGCCGTTGTCCAGGGCGGACTCCAGCGCCACCAGGCGTCCGTTGACCCGGGCGCCGACCGTCCGGTGACCCACCTCGGTGTGGATGGCATAGGCGAAGTCCACCGGCGTCGAGCCCTGTGGCAGCGCTACGACCTCGCCGCGGGGGGTGAACACGTAGACCTCGGCGGCGGCCAGGTCGAAGCGGAGCGACTCGAGGAACTCGGCCGGATCTTCGGTCTCGCGCTGCCAGTCGACAAGCTGCCTGAGCCAGGCCATTTCCTGGGCGTCGTCCTTGGCGTCCTTGGACCGGCCGAAGACCGTCTCTTCCTTGTACTTCCAGTGCGCCGCGACACCGTACTCCGCCCGGCGGTGCATGTCCCAGGTCCGGATCTGCAGCTCCACCGCCTTACCGCCCGGCCCGATCACCGTGGTGTGCAGCGACTGGTACATGTTGAACTTCGGCATCGCGATGTAGTCCTTGAACCGCCCGGGGACGGGATTCCACCGCGCGTGGATGATGCCGAGCGCCGCGTAGCAGTCCTTGACCGAATCGACAAGGACGCGGATGCCCACCAGGTCGTAGATGTCGTCGAAGCCGACTTCCCTGGCGATCATCTTCTGGTAGATCGAGTAGTAGTGCTTGGGACGGCCGGTGACTTGCTGGGTGATCTTGGCTTCGCGCAGGTCGGCGGACACGTCCTGGATCACTTCCTGCAGGAAGGCTTCGCGTCGCGGCGCCCGGGCGGACACTAGGCGGACGATCTCGTCGAACCGCTTGGGGTAAAGCGTCGCGAAGGCGAGGTCCTCTAGTTCCCACTTCACCTTGGTCATGCCGAGCCGGTGGGCGAGCGGGGCGAAGATCTCCAGAACCTCCCGGGCCTTGCGCTCCTGCTTCTCCCGGGGCAGGTACCGCAGCGTCCGCATGTTGTGCAGCCGGTCGGCGAGCTTGATGACCAGCACGCGAATGTCGCGTGACATCGCGACGACCATCTTGCGGACGGTCTCGGCCTCGGCCGACTCGCCGTACTTGACCTTGTCCAGCTTGGTCACGCCGTCCACCAGCGCGGCCACGTCCTCGCCGAACTCGCCGCGCAGCTCGGTCAGCGTGTACGGGGTGTCTTCCACCGTGTCGTGCAGCAGCGCGGCGCAGATCGTCTCGGTGTTCATGCCGAGCTCGGCCAAGATGGTCGCCACCGCGAGCGGGTGGGTGATGTACGGGTCGCCGCTGCGCCGCTTCTGGTCCCGGTGCCAGTAGGCGGCCGACTCATAGGCCCGCTCGATAAGCCGGATGTCGGCCTTCGGGTGCGTTCCGCGCACGGTCTTGATGAGCGGTTCGAGGACGGGGTTGATGCCCGCGCCTCGCTGCGCCCCGAGCCGCGCCAGCCGCCGCCGCACGCCCACACCGGGCGCCGCGGCATCGGCAGCCGGGCTCTGCGCGGCGGCCGCCCTGGCCCGCTGGGCCCGGGTGGTACCAATCCCGGAGCCCCGCGCCGTCCGTGCGGGGGGAGCCGGAACCGGGCTCGCCGGTGCGGTCGCTTCTTGTGTGGCCTGCGGGGCTTTTGATTCTTCCGTGGCCTGCGGGGCTTTTGATTCGCCGCCTGGCGGGGCGACTGAGTCGCCGGTGAGCGCGTGCGGGCCAGGCACGCCCGCCGCTACCGCCGCCTCGGCCGGTACCGCGTCCAGGGTCTCACCCCGATCCGTGTCCGCCCGGGCAGCGTCGGCAGCTCTCGTGCCGGTCGTGATTACCTCACCGGCCACTCGCGCTCCTCACATCTGCCAAGCCACCAGTGTACTTGGACGACTTAAACGCCTGATGGCATGCATGCGATTCCCGGCCGACCGTTATCAGGCCGGCCTAGACGGTGAGCAGGGCGCTGACCGGGAGGTCGGGGAGCTTGGCCCGGCCGTTCAGGAAGGACAACTCGAGCAGCACGGCGAGGCCGGCCACCTTGGCGCCGGTGCGGTGCACCAGGTCGGCGGTGGCCCGGGCGGTGCCGCCGGTGGCCAGCACGTCGTCGATGACCAGGACGCGTTCGTCAGGGTCGAAGGCGTCGGTCAGCACCTCGATGGTGGCGGTGCCGTACTCGAGGTCGTAGTCCTGCGCGAACGTGACACCGGGCAGTTTGCCCTTCTTGCGGATCGGCACGAAGCCGGCGCCGAGGCGGCACGCCACCGGGGCGGCCAGGATG
Organism: uncultured Actinomycetes bacterium; assembly: GCA_963769715.1. GTDB lineage: Bacteria > Actinomycetota > Actinomycetes > Streptosporangiales > Streptosporangiaceae > Palsa-504. The sequence continues at coordinate 203,706 of CAVYNE010000028.1, read as the reverse complement.
AAGCCGCGCGCCTCGATGCCCGCCACCTTGTCCACCGGCCCGTACAGCGCGGCCAGGGCGTCGACCACCGTGCTGAACGCCTGGGCGTCGGCCAGCAGCGGGGTGATGTCCTTGAAGACCACGCCGTGCTGCGGATAGTCCGGGATGTCACGGATGAGGGTCGTGATGAGCTGGGTCAGCTCATCATCGGCCGGAGTGGTCATCGGCTAGCGCCGCTTCTTCTTGCCGGCCGGCTTACTGGGGCGGTGCCGCGCCGAGGTGCCGCCGCTCCGGCGCGGCTGCTGCCGCGGCCCCGGACGGGCGGTGCCTGGCGTGCCGCGGCTGGCCGGGGCGCCGGGCGCCAGCGACGCCGTCGTGGTCAGCTCGTCCGCAGCGGGCCCGGCGTCGTCGGCGAAATCGACGTCGTCCTGCTCCTGCTCGGCCAGCTGGGCCGGCGAGAGCTCGGCCGTGGCCGCGCCGGGACCGGTACGGCTCCCGGACGGCGCCTTGGCCGCCGCCCGTCTGGTGGCGCGGCCGCCGGAGGCGCGCAGAGCCACCCGCTTGGCCAGCGCCTGGTACTGCGGCTCGCGCTCCTTCAGGTCGGCCAGCACCGGGGTGGCGATGAAGATCGAGGAGTACGTGCCGGACAGCATGCCGACGAACAGCACGAGCGCGAGTTCCTCGAGCTCGTTGTTGGAGCCGAGCAGGGCGGTCGCGACGATCAGGATCGCGGCGACGGGCAGCAGCGCGATCAGCGAGGTGTTGATCGATCTCACCAGGGTCTGGTTCAGGGCCAGGTTCGCCGCCTGGCTGTAGGTCGTCCGGGCCCCGCCGAGCAGGCCGGCGGTATTCTCCCGTACCTTGTCGAAGACCACCACGGTGTCGTACAGCGAGTAGCCGAGGATGGTCAGCAGCCCGATGACGGTCGCGGGGCTGACCTGGAAACCGGCCAGCGCGTAGACGCCGGTGGCGATCACGAGGTCGTGCAGCAGGGCGATGAACGCCGCTATGGCCATCTTCCACTCGAAGGCGATCGACAGGTAGCCCACGATCACGATCAGGAAGGCGATCAGTGCCTCCAGGGCCTTGCCGGAGATCTGGCTGCCCCAGCTCGGGCCGACGGTGGTGACGGTGATGCTGTTCGCGTTCACGCCGAGCTCGCTGGATAGCGTCTGCTCGAGCTTGACGGTCTGCGGACCGGTCAGCGCCTTGGTCTGAACCTGCCAGCCGTTGGTCTGGCCACTGGTTTGCTGCACGATCGCGCCGCTGATGCCGCCGTCGTTGACGGCGGTCTGCACCTGGCTGAGCGACGTCGCGGACGAGGAGGGGAAGGTGAAGACCGCCCCGCCCTTGAAGTCGACGCTGAAGACCAGGCCGCGTACGAGCAGCGCCACGATGCTGACGACCAGGATCAACCCGGAGATCGAGTACCACAGGCGCTGCCTGCCGACGAAGTTGATCGATACCTCGCCGCGGTAGAGCCTGCCGCCTATCTGGCCCAGGGCCGACATCATGAACCCCCGGTGTTTCGGGACGCCGTGCTGCGCGTCGCGGGATCAGGCCTGCGTCTGGCCGGGTTCGGGTTGCGGCGAACCGAGGACCGCCACGGCGTCTTGGCGCCGAGCCGGGCCGGGTCGAGGCCGGACATCGGGTGGCCGTTGCCGAAGAACTTCGTGCCCGCGAGCAGTGTCACCATTGGCTTGGTGAACAAGAACACCACCACGATGTCGATCAGCGTGGTCAGGCCGAGGGTGTAGGCGAAGCCCTTGACCTCGCCGATGGCGAAGTAATACAGCAGGAGCGCGGCCAGGAACGACACCGTGTCGGAGACCAGGATCGTGCGCCGGGCGCGTTTCCAGCCGGACTCGACCGCCGGACGCAACTGCTTGCCCTCGCGCACCTCGTCGCGCAATCGCTCGAAGTAGACGACGAACGAGTCCGCGGTGATGCCGATGGCCACGATCAGGCCGGCGATCCCGGAAAGCTCGAGCGTGAAGTTCTGGTACTTGGTAAGCAGCACCACCGCCAGGTACGCGATGAGCGCCGCGATGGCCAGGCTGGAGACGGACACGATGCCGAGGCCGCGGTAGTAGAGGAACGAGTACACCACCACGAGGAGTAGCCCGATGGCCGCCGCGACCAGGCCGGCGTCCAGCTGATTCCGGCCCACCTGAGCCGAGACCGTGGTCGTGTAGAGGGGCTTGAGGTCCAGCGGCACCGAGCCGTACTTCAGGTCGTTCTGCAGCTGCGTGGCCTGGGCCTGGGTGAAGGTGCCAGTGATCTGGGCGTTCCCGCCGGGGATGGCGCTCTGGATCTGAGGCGACGTCACGACGTTGCCGTCCAGGGCGACCGCCAACTGGTTAAGGACACCTGAGTTCTGGTCGCCGGCCTGGTAGGCGGAGTAGTACTTGGTGTACATGTCGGAGGTGAGCGTGCTGAAGGCCGCGGCGCCCGCGCTGTTCAGCGTCAGGTTGACCTGCCACTGGTTGGAGGTCGTGGACACCGTCGCGGTGGCCGAGGTGACCTCCGTGCCCTGGACCTTGGCCACGTCGAGCAGGTACTTGCCCCACTGGCCGCTTCCGTTGCTGCCGCAGGCCACCACCTGCTTGGTCGGGTCGTTGTAGGGGGTGGTGCTGGCGTAGCCGGCTACGGACTTCCAGGCGCTGGTGTCATTGGGCGCGCAAGTCAGCTTGGGGTTGTTGAAGTCCGCGAGCACGCTCTTGCTGGTGACCAGGCACGGGTTCCCGAACGTGTCGGTGCCCAGTGTCGGGCTGTTCTTGGCGCACGACGAGACCGACGAGGTAGCGGTCGAGCTCGCGCTCGGGCTCGCGGCGGCGGTGGGTGACGCGCTGGCCGTGGCGCTCGCGGATGTGCTCGGCGAGGCGCTGGCCGCGGCGGCCGGGACGATCTTGGCAGAGGTCTTCGCCGTGCTGGTCGCGCTGGCGGTCGGGCTCGCGTGCGCCGAGGGACTCGTGCTCGCGGACGGACTGGCGCTGGCGGAGGGGCTGGCGCTCGCCGAGGCGGCCGGGGCCGTGCTGGTCGCGCTGTAGGGCTGATACAGCAGCACCTGACGGAACATGAGCAGGGCGGTCTGGCTCACCAGCTGGATCGTCTGTGACGATCCCTTGCCCGGCACGGTCACGACCAGAAGGTCGGTGCCTTGCGGCTTGACCTGGGCGCCGGAGTTGCCCGTGCCGTTGACCCGCGCTTCGATGACGCTGACCGCCGCGTTCATCGCGGCGGTCGACGGGGGCTTCCCGGACAGGGTCTGGGCCTGCAGGGTCACCTGGGTCCCGCTGGACAGGTCAAGGCCGAGTCCGACCTTGAACTGGCTCTGCCACTGGGACGGGCTGAACAGCTTTCCGCCAAGGATGCCGAGCAGCATGGCCAGGATGAGCACGAGCAAAAGCACGAGCGCCCGTCCCGGATGCGGGACGGTTCTAGATGGGGCTGCCACTTCCCTGCCTGTCTTAGATCGGTCGTTACCCGAGAACGCTCATGCCAGCCAACGGCTCAGCGCACGTTGTCCTTGTCGGACTTGGCCAGATCGTCATGAGAGTCCGCGAGACCGTCTTCCGCTGACTTAACGCCGCCGGCACCCTCGTGGGTTCCAGGGGTCTCATCGTCCTCGGCGGGGTCGTCATGGAAGGAGCTAGGCTCGTCGAACGGCTCGGACTCGCCATCGGTGTAGGTCTCGCCGTCGGTGTAGGTCTCGTCTGGTCGGCCTCGCCGGGGGCGACGACCTCCATGATGGCGCGCTTGAGGTAGCGGACTTCCACGCCGGGGGCGACCTCGAGTATGACGTCGTCGCCGTCGACCGCGACCACCGTCGCGTACATGCCGGCCGTGGTGCGGACCCGGGCGCCGGGGTTGACGGTTTTCTGCTGCTGCTGGACCGCCTGCTGGCGGCGCCGCTGCGGCCTGATCATCAGGAAGTAGAAGCCGACGAAGACCAGCACGATCAGGATCGGGAACGTCAGCGCGCTGCCTGATGACTTGGTTGCCGCGTCTGCGGCTGCGATTACATGAAGCCCCATGACCGGGGATCCTTCCAGTTGGTTCAGCGGGCGCGGTCGTGGCCGAGGCCAACGACCAACTGCCGAAGTTTAGCTGCGCTTTGACCGCGCACCAACAGGCTACGAGTTTTTGGGAGTGATCGTGACCTCGGCGCGATCTTGCTCGCGCCCGCCAGGCGCCAGCCGTCCTCAGTCGAACAGGGAAGGGAGTTCGGCCAGTGACGGAGGAGGCTCCAGACCCAGATGAGCCCATCCAGCGGCCGTGGCCACCCGGCCGCGCGGGGTCCGCGCCAGCAGGCCGCGCCGGACCAGGAACGGCTCCGCGACCACCTCGACGGTCTCCGCCTCTTCGCCCAGGGCCACCGCCAGCGTGGACAGGCCGACCGGGCCGCCGCCGAACCGGCGGACCACCGCCTCGAGCACGCCGCGGTCGAGCCGGTCCAGGCCATGCTCGTCCACTTCGTAGAGCTCGAGCGCGGTCCGGGTGACCTCCCCCGTGACCACGCCGTCGGCGCGGACTTCGGCGTAGTCGCGCACCCGGCGTAGCAGCCGGTTGGCGATCCGCGGCGTCCCGCGCGACCGGGTGGAAAGCTCCGTCGCGCTCTCGTCGGTGAGTGTCACCCCGAGCAGCCCGGCCGACCGGCGGATGATGACCTCGAGCTCGTCCGGCTGGTAGAAGTCCAGGTGGGCGGTGAAGCCGAACCTGTCCCGGAGCGGGGCCGGCAGCAGCCCGGCCCGGGTGGTCGCCCCGACCAGCGTGAACGGCGCGATGTCGAGCGGGATCGCGGTCGCGCCCGGGCCCTTGCCGATCACCACGTCGACGCGGAAGTCCTCCATGGCCAGGTAGAGCATCTCCTCGGCGGGCCGGGCCAGGCGGTGGATCTCGTCGATGAAGACCACCTCGCCCTCGCTGAGCGTGGATAGCACCGCCGCCAGGTCACCCGACCGCTCGATCGCCGGGCCGCTGGTGATGCGTAGCGGCGCGCCGAGCTCGGCGGCGACGATCATCGCCATCGTGGTCTTGCCCAGCCCGGGCGGGCCGGCCAGCAGCACGTGATCCGGCGGCCGACCGCGCCGCAAAGCGCTCTGCAGGATCAGCGACAGCTGCTCGCGCACCCGCGCCTGGCCGACGAACTCGGTGAGCCGCTTGGGCCGCAGTGCGCCCTCGATGACCCGCTCGTCCGCGTCGGCCAGCGGAGACACCACCCCTTCGTGCTCCTCTCCGCTGTCCTGGTCGTTGGTTTGGGGTCGTTGGGTCGGGCCCGGCGCGCGGCGAGCTCGGCTTCCTCGGCCCGGCGGAGGGCCCCGTCCTCGGTCATCACCGCTACCGCTTACTCAGCTTGCGCAGGGCGGCCCGCAGCACCGTGGCCACGTCCACCGCGTCGCCGTCGGAGCCGCCGATCACGCCCTCGTCTTCAAGCGCCGCGATGGCCTGGTCGGCGTCCCTGGCCGGCCAGCCCAGGTTCACCAGGCCGGACTGCACCTGGTCCCGCCACGAGGGGGCCCGCTGCGCCGCCCGCATGGGCAGGCCGTCGCCGCCTTCGCCGGGCGGTCCGAGCCTGTCCTTCATCTCGAGCACGATCCGCTGCGCGCCCTTCTTGCCGATGCCGGGCACCATGGTCAGCGCGCCGAGGTCCTCGGTCGAGACGGCGCGGCGCAGCGCGTCGGGCGCGTGCACGGCCAGCATGGCCAGGGCCAGCCTCGGCCCGACGCCGGTGGCCGTCTGCAGCAGCTCGAAGACGTTCCGCTCGTCGTCGGAGCAGAAGCCGTACAGGGTGAGCGAGTCCTCCCTGACCACCAGCGAGGTGGCCACCTGCGCGGGTTCCCCCGGCTTGAGCGTGGCCAGCGTGCCCGGGGTGCACTGCACGCGCATCCCGACCCCGCCGACCTCGATGACGGCACCGTCCGGTGCGACCCCGGCCACCGTTCCGCGCAAATGAGCGATCATTACGCGCTCCCTCCTCCGCCGAGCGCGGCGGCCAGCCGCAGGCTAGTGCCGCCACCGCGCCAGATATGACAGATCGCCAGCGCCAGCGCGTCGGCGGCATCGGCCGGGCGCGGCGGGTCGGTGACCCGCAGCAGGCGGGTCACCATCGCCGTGACCTGATCCTTGTCCGCCCGCCCGTTCCCGGTCACGGCCGCCTTGACCTCGCTGGGCGTGTACAGGGCCACCGGCAGCCCGCGGCGCGCCGCGCAGACGATCGCGACCGCGCCGGCCTGCGCGGTGCCCATCACCGTGCGTACGTTCTGCTGGCTGAACACCCGCTCCACGGCCACCGCGTCGGGCCGAGTCGGCGTCCAGCCAGGCCTCGATCTGGGTCTCGATCGCCAGCAGCCGCGCCGCGATGTCCTCGTCGGCCGACGTCCGGATGACCCCGACCCGGACCATGGTCAGCGCCCGGCCGGGCGCCCCCTCGACCACCCCGACGCCGCACCTGGTCAGCCCGGGGTCGACGCCGAGCACCCGGATCGGGTGCCGCGCGAATGTCAGGCTCACCAGGCGCTCTCCGTCTAGGTCCGCGAACATCTGTTCGCCTAGAACCTACCGGTCCGCAGCCAGCGGGTCGCGCACCCCCGGCGGCGTGTCGCCAGGGGGGTTAGGGGGATGGCATGGCGTCTTGGGGGGACTTGTCCTCCCAAGGGGGGTCTGGGGGAATGGGTCCCCCGGGAAGAAACAGCGGGGGAGTCTTGGGGGGTCGTCCCCCCGGCTAGCACAGCGGGGGGTCTGAGGGGGTCGTCCCCCGGGCCAGATCAGAAGCCGTCCAGCATGAACGGGGTCGCGGCGAACGCGCCGTCCAAGGCGGCGTCGGCATCCGGGCTGCCGCCGTCGGCCAGGCCGGCCCGGCGCAGGGTTGCGACCGGCGTGCCCGCGTACAGCGCGGCCAGGCCCCGGGCGCTCAGCGCCAGGGGCGTCTGCCCGCCGGGCGACGCAGGGGCAGCGGGAGAAGTAACCGAGCTTCGTTCGGTATCTGGAAAGACGGCCGACGCCGGCCCGGACGGTCAGCTCCCAGCGGCCTGAGTTGGCCGCCAGCAGGTCATCGGTGACCTGCAGCGGTACGGCGAGGTCCATCGCGGGGAAGCCGCGGGCGGCGATGGCAGCGGGTGCGTCGAGCAGGCGGAGCATCCAGCTCTCCCGCTCGGCGATGTTCGCGTCCTGCTCGCGCAGCATCCACCAGAGGGGATCGGACGGGCCGACTTGCGCGTGCACCGTCTCGGCCACCGAGGAGTTGGACGCGGCCACGGCCCACAGGGCCTGGGTGGTCGCGGCCGAGGCGGCCACCACCCGATCGACGAAGATTTCCTCGTGGCCGCGCCGCCAGCGGTAGCCGAGGAAGCCGTCCGGGGCCAGGTAGGCGTAGCGATCGGTGTCGGCATACCAGCCGGGGCGGGTCAGCCAGCGGCGCATCGTGGCCTCGTCCCAGCTGATCGGGCCGCAGTCGCGGGCGCCGGCGTGGGCGCGGCCGATGACCTCGAGCACCTCGGCCGCGTCGTCCGGGCCTGGGCGCCTGATGCCGACGGTCTTCACGTCCGGCCTGGCCATCGCCGACAGCGCCCGAGCGGGCAGCACCGCCTCGTGCTGGTGCCCGGCGATCTCCCAGCCGAGCGACCGGTAGATCGTCATCGTGGCCGGGTACAGGACCGACAGCGGGTAGCCGCGTTCGGTCATGAGCCGGCGAGCGCGGTCATCACGGCACGGCCGACGCCCTGGCCGCGGTACTCGGGCGCGACCTGGACGCCCGCCACCCCGGCCATGGGGACCGGCCGCCCGTGCCACCACTGGCGCAGGTCGTGGTACAGCGCGCTGCCGACGAGTTGGCCGCTGTCGAAGGCGCCCAGGCACCGGCCGGCGGCCATGGCCGGCTCGATGCGTCGCCCGGAGCCGCGCCTCGTCCAACGGCCCGAACGAGCGCATGGTCAGGTCCAGGTAGGAGTCCCAGCCGCGGTCGGGCGTGAGCGGACGGATGATCACGTCAGCGGTCAGCCGAGCTTCTCCATGATGTCGTCGGGGACCGAGTAGTTGGCGTACACGTCCTGCACGTCGTCGGAGTCCTCGAGCGCTTCGATCAGCCGGAACACCCGCTTCGCCTGCTCCTCGTCGAGGTCCACCTCGACGCTGGGCAGGAACGCCACGTCCGCGGAGTCGTAGTCGATCCCGGCGTCCTGCAGCGCCTTGCGCGCCACTACCAGGTCGGTCGGCTCGGACACCACCTCGAAGGACTCGCCGAGGTCGTTGACCTCCTCGGCGCCCGCGTCGAGCACGGCCGTCAGCACGTCGTCCTCGGTGACGCCGTCCTTCTCCACCACGATGACGCCCTTGCGGTGGAACAGGTAGGACACCGAGCCGGGGTCGGCCATCGAGCCGCCGTTGCGGCTGAACGCGGTGCGCACGTCCGAGGCGGCCCGGTTCCTGTTGTCGGTCAGGCACTGCACGAGCACCGCGACGCCGCCGGGGCCGTAGCCCTCGTAGGTGATGTTCTCGTACTGCGCGCCGCCGGCCTCGGCGCCGCTGCCGCGGCGGACGGCCCGGTCGATGTTGTCGTTCGGGACCGAGCTCTTCTTGGCCTTCTGGATCGCGTCGTACAGCGTCGGGTTGCCTGCCGGGTCTCCCCCGCCGGTACGCGCGGCGACCTCGACGTTCTTGATCAGCTTGGCGAATAGCTTGCCGCGCTTAGCGTCGACCACCGCCTTCTTGTGCTTGGTGGTGGCCCACTTGGAGTGGCCGCTCATGTGTTGTCCTTCACAATGTCTACGAATAGCTGATGAATGCGCCGGTCCGGGGTCAGTTCGGGGTGGAAGGCCGTGGCCAGCAGTGGCCCTTGCCGGACCGCGACGATCCTACCTGTGCCCTGGTCGGTTCCCAGAATGGCGACGCCCGCGCCGGTCTGCTCGACCCAGGGCGCCCGGATGAAGACCGCGCGGAGCGGGTCTTCGTGGTCGCTGAGCCCGGTGAGCGCGATATCGCGCTCGAAGGAGTCGACCTGGCGGCCGAACGCGTTCCTGCGGACTGTCATGTCGATGCCGCCGTAGGTCTGCTGGCCTGCCACGCCGTCGGTCAGTCGGTCCGCGAGCATGATCATCCCGGCGCAGGATCCGAACGCGGGCAGGCCGGAGGCGATGAGCTTGCGCAGCGGCTCCAGCATGTCGAAGGCGGCGGAGAGCCGCCACAGGGTGGTCGACTCGCCGCCGGGAATGACCAGCCCGTCGATTCGATGGAGTTCCTCCGGGCGGCGCACCGGCACGGGCTGGCCGCCGACCGCCTCGAGCGCGCGCAGGTGCTCGGGCACGTCGCCCTGAAGGGCGAGCACGCCGATGACCGGCTTCATCGTTCCTCCAGACGACGGGTCGGGACAGCTCAAAGCTGAGGCCAGCGCAGCCTCATAACACGGGGATTCCTAGTTAAACGCCGAGACGGTCGACTGTCTTCCCCGGCCAAGCACTGGTACCGGACAATACGGACATCGATTGGCGCTCGGCCATCATCGTGTGCAGTTACCCCCCTTATTGGGGCATTAACTGCACACGATCACGAATTCGCGTCCGGCCTGGTGTGTTACCAGCCGCGGGCGGCGTAGTGCTGGTCGGCGGGGAGGGAGTCCAGGTTGATGCCGACCATGGCCTCGCCCAGGCCGCGGGAGACCTTGGCTACGACGTCCGGGTCGTCGTGGAAGGTGGTGGCCTTCACGATCGCGGCAGCGCGCTTGGCTGGGTCGCCGGCCTTGAAGATGCCCGAGCCGACGAATACGCCCTCGGCGCCGAGCTGCATCATCAGCGCGGCGTCGGCGGGGGTCGCGATCCCGCCCGCGGTGAACAGTACGACCGGGAGCCGACCGGCCCGCGCCACCTCGGCGACCAGTTCGTACGGCGCGCCGAGGTCCTTGGCCGCGGTGAACAGCTCTTCGGAGGGCAGTCCGGACAGGCGCGCGATCTCCGACCGGATCGAGCGCATGTGCCTGGTCGCCTCGACCACGTTGCCGGTGCCGGCCTCGCCCTTGGACCGGATCATCGCCGCGCCCTCGGCTGATCCGGCGCAGCGCCTCGCCCAGGTTGGTGGCGCCGCACACGAACGGTACGGTGAACTTCCACTTGTCGACGTGATGCGCCTCGTCGGCGGGGGTAAGCACCTCGGACTCGTCGATGTAGTCGACCCCGATGGCCTGCAGCACCTGCGCCTCGGCGAAGTGGCCGATCCGGCACTTGGCCATGACGGGAATGGACACCGCCGCGATGATGCCGTCGATCATGTCGGGGTCGCTCATCCGGGCCACCCCGCCTTGGGCGCGGATGTCGGCAGGCACGCGCTCAAGCGCCATCACGGCGACCGCGCCGGCGTCCTCGGCGATCTTGGCCTGGTCGGGCGTGACCACGTCCATGATCACGCCGCCCTTGAGCATCTCGGCCATGCCGCGCTTCACCCGCGCGGTGCCTGTGGCCGGCTGCTCAGAGTTGACTGTGGACACTCGGAACCTCACTTGATTCGTGACTCCTTATGAACATCGTATGGCCACCAGGCCAGGAGATCGTCTCCGGCAGGTCCTACGGCAGGCTAGAGGCCGAGGGGGCGCTGCTTTTCTCGGCGACCAGAGAGTCGTCCATCTCGAAGAACTCGGGGGCCTTGGCCTTGCCGGACAGGCGCAGCACACGGGCGAGCGGGCGGCGCCTGGCCTCCCGGGTCGCCGCGACCATGTCGTTGTAGAACTTGCGGGCCAGGAAGACCTGGTGCGCGGCCGCCTCGACCTCGGCGAGCAGTTCGTCGGCGCCTTCCTTGCCGCTCAGGGAGGGCCGGAAGGCGGGCTGGCTGAACGCGGCGCGCAGCGCCCGGGTCAGGTCGCTCTCGGCCAAGTCCCGCGGGCGGTCACCACCGCGGGTCCCTTGCACCGCGGCGGCCAATAGCAGGCTGGTGGCCGGGTCGAGCAGCCCGGAGGTGGCCAGGTCCTGGGCCACCGAACTACGGCGCAGCAGGGTCACGTCCAGGGCGGTGCGGGCCATCTCGACCCGGGCGTGCAGGCGGTCGATCCGCCCCGCGCGCCAGGACACGTACACCCCGGTGAATAGCGCCAGCGCCACGACGATGACGATGTCGGTGATCATGGCTAGCCGTCCTGGGGGAAGTCGCTGGCGGACGGGGCGACGGCGACCGGGGTGCGGCCGAGGACGACGGTCTCGTAGACGCTGAACACGGCGCGGGCGACGACGGACCAGTCGTAGTCGGCCACCGCGGCCAGCGCGGCGGCGGAAAGCTCGGCCCGTCGGGAGGCGTCGTCGAGCAGCCGTCCGGCCGCCCGGGCCAGGTCGGCGGCGTCCCCGGTAGCGAACAGCTCCCCCGCCTCGCCGCCGCGCAGCACCTGCTGGAACGCGTCGATGTCGCTGGCCACGATGGGCACGCCGGCCGCCATCGCCTCGGCGGTCACGATGCCGAACGACTCGCCGCCGGTGTTCGGCGAGCAGAACACGTCGACCGAGTGCAGCACGCGGACCTTGTCTTCCTCGCTGACCTGACCGAGCAGCACGACCCGGTCGCGCAGTCCGGCGGGCACCCGGTGCAGCACCTCCTCGGCGTCCGAGGCCGGGCCTGCGATGAGCAGCCGCAGCCCGGGACGGGCCGGGCCAAGGGTTTCGAACGCCTTGAGCAGCACGGACAGGCCCTTGCGTGGCTCGTCAAGACGGCCGAGGAAGCCGATCGCGCCGCCGGGTCCCGGCCAGCCCGGCAGCGGGTCCGCCTTACGGTAGCGGCGGGTGGCCACGCCATTCGGGATGACCACCGCGTCACCGCCGATGTGCTCGACCAGCGTGGTGCGGGCCGCCTCGGACACCGCGATCCGGCCGTTGATCTTCTCCATCCCGGTGCGCACCACCGGGTAGGTGACTAGCAGGATGCGGGAGCGCGGGATCGCGGTGTGCACGGTGGCGACGATCGGGCCGGTGGCCACCCAGCAGGCCAGCAGCGACAGGCTCGGGATCTCGGGCTCGTGTACGTGCAGCACGTCGAACCCGCCCTCCTTGATCCAGCGCCGCACCCGGCTCACCGACAGGAAGCCGAACGACAGCCGCGCCACCGACCCGTTGTAGGGCACCGGCACGGCCCGGCCCGCCCCGACCACGTAGCGCGGCAGCGGCGTGTCGTCGTCGGCCGGTGAGATCACCGAGACTTCGTGGCCCTCGTCGATCAGCGCCTCGGCCAGGTCCCTGATGTGCTGCTGCACGCCACCCGGCACGTCCCAGGAGTACGGGCAGGTGATCCCGATCTTCATGACCCGCTCCTGGGCTCCGGCACCCGGGCCCGCGCCAGCCGGGCCGGGTCCAGGTCGGCCGTGAAGACCCGCTGCAGCATGTGCCAGTCCTGCGGGTGCTCGGCGATCGCCTCGGCGAACCGGTCGGCTAGCTGCTGGCTCATGACCGCGACCTTCTCGGCGCGGGTTCCGGTTTCGGGCACCGGGATCTCGTCGTAGATGCGCGCGCCCCAGTCCTCTCCGTCGAACCAGGTCGCGGTCGGCATCAGCGCCGCGCCGGTGTGCACCGCGAGCGCGGCCACCGCCGAGATCCGCGCCTTCTCCCCGAACATCTCGACCTCGACCCCGCTCTCCTTCAGGTCGCGGTCGCTGACCAGGCAGACCAGGCCGCCGGCGCGCAGCCGCTGGGCCAGGGTGCCGAACGGGCTGCCGCCGCCGGTCAGCGGTAGGACCTCGAAGCCGAGGGTCTGCCGGAACCGCAGGAAGCTCTCGTAGACCGACTCGGGCCGCAGTCGCTCGGCGACGGTGGTGAACGTGCCGGCCCCGCGGGCGATGATCCAGGCGCCGGCCTGCTCGAAGTTGCCCATGTGCGGCAGTGCGATGATCGCGCCCCGGCCGGCCTTCAGGCAGGAGAACACCGCCTCCTCGCCCGAGCCCTGGAAGTGCATCCCGGTCACCAGCCGCTCGGTGGGGGTCACCGGCAGCCGGAACACCTCGAGCCAGTACCTGGCGTAGGACTGGAGCGCGGCCCGGGACAGGGTGCGCAGTTCTTTGCCGTCCACCTCGGCCGTGCCGTTTTTCCAGGCCAGCACGCGGCGCAGGTTGGCCTCGAGCACCTGGACCTTCGGCCCCTGCCGACGCCACGCGATGTCAGCCACCTCGGCGAAGACCCAGCGCGCCCACGACTGCGGAACGCGGCAGATTACCTTCCAGCCCAGCTGATACGCGACCCCCGTCAGCCGCTCGCTCAGCCGGCGACTCAGTACGGCCACCGCTAACCTTTCCCAGCCATTCTGATCCCCGGGAGAGCCACCCTGATCTCCAGAACCCTTCGCTGCGTTATATACCGCATGCACTCGCTGCCCGAAAGTAAAGGCGCTGCCGGCCGCGAGCGCCCAGAGCCCTATGTTGAGAATGTACGGCACGCCGAGGCCGGACACGCCGACGGCCACCAGTGAGATCACCATGCGCTCGGGCCGTTCGATCAGGCCCACGTCGCAGCGCAGGCCCAGCCCCTCAGCCCGAGCCTTGACGTAGGACACCATGTTCCCCGTCACCAGGCAGAACAAGCACACCCCGGCGAGCAGCGGATTGCGGCCGCCGAGCATGAACCAGATCACCAGACCGCTGAAGATGCCAGCGTCGGCGATCCGGTCCATGGTCGAATCCAGGAACGCGCCCCAGGTGCCGGTGGTGCCCTTCATCCGGGCCAGCACGCCGTCCAGCATGTCGAGGAACACGAAGATCGTGCAGGTGAAGGCGCCGGGGAACAGCTCGCCCAAGGGGAACAGGCCGAGCGCCCCGCCGACCACGCCCACCGTGCCGATGACCGTGATGGCGTTCGGCGTGATCGGGGTGCGCGCGAGCAGCTTGCCCACCGGGGTGAACAGGCGTGTCATGGCGGGCCGCAGCACGTTCAGCATGGCCGTCCGATCCTACCGCCGGGCTGAGCTTGAGTTTTCTGCCGCTGGGTTGGGCTTCACTTTCTGGCAACCGGGGAGATTCTTTCCGTGGGGCTTGTGGACACGGTGCTCGCGGGTTAAGGCTGGTCGTGCGCGCACCCAGCAATCGCAAGGAGGCGAACGGCAGTGACAGCAACAGCCAGTGGGGCGGGAGGAGCCGCGGGCAGGGCACCGGCGGCCGATCAAGTACGGAATGTGGTGCTGGTCGGCCATTCTGGTACCGGGAAGTCCAGCCTGGTCGAGGCGCTACTCGCCGCGACCGGCACCATCCAGCGCCCGGGCAGTATCGAAGAGGGCACCACGGTCAGCGACTTCGACGAGGTCGAGATCAGGCAGCAGCGTTCGGTCAACCTGACGCTCGCGCCCGTCGTGCACAACGGCATCAAGGTCAACCTGCTCGACACGCCCGGCTACGCCGACTTCACGGGGGACCTTCGGGCCGGGCTGCGCGCGGCCGACTCAGCGCTCTTCGCCGTCTCCGCCACCGATGGGATCGACGGCCTGACCAGGATGCTGTGGGAGGAGTGCGCCGCCGTCGGCATGCCGCGCGCGGTCGTCATCACCAAGATCGACCATCAGCGGGCCGAGTTCCAGGCGACGCTGGATGCGTGCCGTGAAGCCTTCGGGGACGCCGTGGCGCCGCTGTACCTGCCCGTCGGCGAGCCGGTCACCGGGCTGATCGGGCTGCTGTCCCAGAAGCTGTACAGCTACGCGGGCGGGGTGCGCACCGAGGGCGCTCCGGCGGCCGAGGACGAAGACCGCATGTCGGAGCTGCGCGGCGAGCTGATCGAGGGCATCATCACCGAGAGCGAAGACGAGTCCCTGATGGACAGGTACCTGTCCGGCGAGGACATCGACCCTAAGGTGCTCATCGAGGACCTGGAGAAGGCGGTCGCCCGCGGCAGCTTCTACCCGGTGCTCGTCACCTCCGCCCCGCAGAAGATCGGCATGCTCGAACTGCTTGAGATAATGACCCAGGCGTTCCCCTCCCCCGCCGAGCACCCGCTGCCCGATGTCACCACGCCGGACGGAAAGCCCGTCACGGGCCTCACCAGCGACCCCAAGGGCCCGCTGCTGGCCGAGGTGATCAAGACCACCTCCGACCCCTACGTCGGCCGGATCAGCCTGGTCCGCGTGTTCTCCGGCACGCTGCGCCCCGACGCCTCCGTGCACGTGTCCGGCCACGGCCGCGCCGCCCGCGGGCACGAGGACCACGACAACGACGAGCGGATGGGCGCGCTGACCTCGCCGCTGGGCAAGCAGCAGCGTCCGGTCACCCAGTGCGCGGCCGGGGACATCTGCGCCGTGGCCAAGCTCGGCACCGCCGAGACTGGCGACACGCTGTCGGACAAGGACCGCCCGCTGCTGATGGAACCGTGGTCGATGCCCGAGCCGCTGCTGCCCGTGGCCATCGTGGCCAAGTCCAAGGCCGACGAGGACAAGCTGTCCCAGGCGCTGAACCGGCTGGTCGCCGAGGATCCGACGCTGCGCCTGGAGAATAACGCCGAGACCAGGCAGCTGGTGCTGTGGTGCATGGGCGAGGCGCACGCTGACGTGCTGCTCGACCGGCTAGCGCACCGGCACGGCGTCGCGGTGGAGACCACCGACCTGCGGGTACCGCTGCGGGAGACGATCGCGGGCAAGGCGCAGGGACTCGGCCGTAACGTCAAGCAGACCGGCGGGCACGGCGAGTACGGCATCTGCCACATCGAGGTGGAGCCGCTGGAGGACTCGGCAGGCTTCGAGTTCGTCGACAAGATCGTCGGCGGGGTGGTGCCGAGGCAGTTCATCCCGTCGGTGGAAAAGGGCGTCCGGTGGCAGATGGAGCAGGGCGTCACGGCCGGCTACCCGATGACCGGCATCCGGGTCATCTTGTATGACGGCAAGGCGCACTCGGTCGACTCCTCCGACATGGCCTTCCAGAAGGCCGGCTGGCGCTGCGCGACGCGGTCGACAAGGCCCAGCCGATGCTGCTCGAGCCGGTGGACGAGATGTCCGTGCTGGTGCCCGACGACTACGTGGGCGCGGTGATGTCAGACCTGTCCTCACGCCGCGGCCGAGTGCTCGGCACCGAGCCGGTGGGCGTCGGCCGGACGCTGGTCAAGGCGGAGATCCCGGAGCTCGAGATCACCAGGTACGCCATTGACCTGCGTTCGGTATCGCATGGGACGGGATCGTTCACCCGTCAGTACCTGCGGCACGAGCCGCTCCCGTCGCACCTGGCAGCCAAGGTAGCCGCAGAGTCCAAGCCGGACTAGCGGCCCCGGCCGCGCTTCCTTTCACGTGAACGTGGCGTTCTACTGAAAAGAGTCAGTAGAACGCCGCGTTCATGTGGAATGGGCAGTGTGCTGGCGGGGCTGAAGTGAGGGGTGGGGGGGCAGGGAGAAGGGTGGGGCGAGGAGAGGGGGTTGGGTCAGGCGGTGGGCCAGGCTTCGGCCAGGAGTTTACGGGTGTCGGCGAGGAGCTGGGGCAGCACGCGGGTGTGGCCGACCACCGGCATGAAGTTGGTGTCGCCGCCCCACCGGGGCACCACGTGCTGGTGCAGGTGGACGGCGATGCCGGCGCCGGCCACCGAGCCCAGGTTGATGCCGATGTTGAAGCCCTGGGCGCCGGACGCCTGGCGCAGCGCACGGACGGCGCGCTTGGTGAACTCGGCGAACTCCGCCGTCTCATCCGGGGTCAGCTCGGTGTAGTCGGCCACGTGCCGGTAGGGGCAGATCAGCACATGGCCGGCGTTGTACGGGTACAGGTTGAGCACCGCGTAGACCAGGGCGCCCCGAGCGACGATCAGGCCTTCCTCATCAGTCAGCTTCGGTGCGCGGTCGAACGGGCAGCCCTCGGCCTCACCCGCGCCCGACGGCTTGTTCTCCCCCTTGATGTAGGCCAGACGATGTGGCGTCCACAGCCGCCCGAACGCGTCGGGGACGCCCGCGAAGACCTGGTCCGGCGAGGGTTCCTCCGGCACCGGGTCACACCTGGACGCGGTCGCGCACGGCGGTGACGATCTCCGCGACGGCGTCCGCCACGGGGACGCCATTGGCTTGCGACCCGTCCCGGTAGCGGAATGACACCGCTTCCTTGGCCACGTCGTCGTCGCCCGCGATCAGCATGAACGGCACCTTCTGCCGCTGCGCGGTCCTGATCTTCTTCTGCATCCGGTCGTCGCTGTCGTCGACTTCGACGCGGATGCCCTGCTCGCGCAGGCTCGCCGCGATCTTCTCCAGGTACGGCACGTGCGCGTCGGAGATCGGGATGCCGACGGCCTGGACCGGCGCGAGCCACGGCGGGAAGGCGCCCGCGTAGTGCTCGACCAGGATGCCGAAGAACCGCTCGATCGACCCGAACAGCGCCCGGTGGATCATGTACGGGCGCTGCCGCGAGCCGTCGGCGGCCTGGTACTCGATGCCGAACCGGACCGGCTCCTGCAGGTCGACCTGCAAGGTGGACAGCTGCCAGCGGCGCCCGATCGCGTCCTTGACGTGCACGTCGATCTTGGGCGCATAGAAGGCGCCGTCGCCCTCGGCGATCACGTAGGGCAGACCGGAGGAATCGAGCGCGTGCTTGAGCGCCGCCTCGGCGACGGCCCACTCCTCGAGCTCGCCTACGTACTTGTCCGGCCGGGTGGACAGCTCCGCCTCGAACTCGGTCAGCCCGAAGTCGCGCAGCAGCCCGACCACGAACTTCAGCAACGACGCCAGCTCGTCCTGCAGCTGCTCGGGGGCGCAGAAGATGTGCGCGTCGTCCTGGGTGAAGCCGCGGGCCCGGGTCAGGCCGTGCACCACGCCGGACTTCTCGTACCTATACACCGTCCCGAACTCGAACAGCCGCAGCGGCAGTTCCCGGTAGGACCGCCCGCGCGCGGCGTAGATCAGGATGTGCATCGGACAGTTCATCGGCTTGGGGTAGTAGCGGGCCCCGTCCAGCTCCATGGGCGGGAACATGCCGCCGGAGTACCACTCCAGGTGCCCGGAGGTGATGAACAGGTCTTCCTTGGTCAGGTGCGGGGTGTTGACGAAGTCGTACCCGGCCTCCTCGTGACGGCGGCGCGAGTAGTCCTCCATGACCCGGCGGATGATGCCGCCCTTGGGGTGGAAGACCGGCAGGCCGCTGCCGATCTCGGTCGGGAACGAGAACAGGTCGAGCTCGGCGCCGAGCTTGCGGTGGTCGCGCTTCTCGGCCTCCTCAAGCATCTTGACGTAGCCGTCCTGGGCGTCCCGGGACTCCCAGGCGGTGCCGTAGATCCGCTGCAGCTGCTGGTTCTTCTCGCTCCCCCGCCAGTAGGCGCCGCCGGTGCGCATCAGCTTGAAGGCCGGGATGGCCCTGGTGGTCGGCAGGTGCGGGCCGCGGCACAGGTCCTTCCAGCACAGCTCGCTGGTGGCCGGGTCCAGGTTGTCGTAGATGGTCAGATCGACGCCGTCCCCAGAACCGACCTCCACTGACTCATCCGATTCGAAGGCCGCTGAGCCGGTCGCGTGACCCTTGAGCCCGATCAGCTCGAGCTTGTAGGGCTCGGCGGCGAGTTCCTCGCGGGCCTGCTCGTCGGTCACCACCCGCCGGGAGAACCGCTGGCCCTGCTTGACGATCTGGCGCATCCGGCCCTCGATGGCCTTCAGGTCCTCCGGGGTGAACGGCCGGTCGACATCGAAGTCATAATAGAACCCGTTCTCCACCGGCGGCCCGATGCCCAGCTTGGCCTGCGGGAACAGGTCCTGTACAGCCTGCGCCATGACGTGCGCGGTGGAGTGGCGCAAGATGTACCGGCCGTCGTCGCTGGTGATGTCCACCGGCTCGACGACGTCGGCGTCGGCGACCTGATAAGCCAGGTCGCGCAGCTCCCCGTTGACCCGGGCCGCGATGACGGAACCCTCGGCAGAAAGGGCCTCGCGGGCCGTGGTGCCAGCCTCGACCACATGCTCGCGGCCTGCGAGGGTGATACGAAGCTGCTGGCTGGACACGGTGTGCTCCTTCATCGTCGAACAGAACTGGTTACCCGATGCTACCGGTGTCCGGGGCGGTCGTCGCGAACTAGGCCGGCCCGGCGCAGGGCGTCGGCCAGCGCGCCGTCCGGGGTCTTGGGATCCTTGGGGTTTTTGGGCCCAGGGCGTCCTGCCCCGGAGCCGCTTGCACCGGACCGTGGGCTAGAACCACGGCCCGTTCGGTCCAAATTCCCTGACGGACGGTCCTCGGCTCGCGGGCGGCCGCCGGCTTGGCGCGGACCCTTCGTCCCTTCGTCGTCTAGCCGCAGGGTGAGCGAGATCCGGTGCCTGGGGATGTCGACGGAGAGCACCTTCACCCGCACCACGTCGCCGGACTTGACCACCGTGTGGGGGTCGGAAACGAAGCTGCGCGACATGGCCGACACGTGCACCAGGCCGTCCTGGTGCACGCCGATGTCGACGAACGCGCCGAACGCGGCCACGTTGGTCACCACGCCCTCGAGGATCATGCCGGGCTCGAGGTCCTCGAGCTTCTCCACGCCCTCGGCGAACGTGGCGGTGGCGAACGCGGGCCGCGGGTCGCGGCCCGGCTTCTCCAGCTCGCGCAGGATGTCGGTCACGGTCGGCAGCCCGAACCGGTCGTCGGTGAACTTCTCCGGGCGCAGGCCGCGCAGCAGCGCGGTACTGCCGATCAGGTCGCCGGCGGCGCTGCCAGTGGCGGCCAGGATGCGACGGACCACAGGGTAGGCCTCGGGGTGCACGCCGGACGCGTCGAGCGGGTCGTCACCGCCGCGGATGCGCAGGAATCCGGCGCACTGCTCGAAGGCCTTCGGGCCGAGCCGGGGCACCTGCATCAGCTGCCGCCTGGTCTTAAAGGGCCCTTCGGAATCACGCCGGGCCACGATCGCGGTCGCCAGGCTCCCGGTGATGCCCGACACCCGGGCCAGCAGCGGCTGCGAGGCGGTGTTCAGGTCCACGCCGACCGCGTTCACGCAGTCCTCGACCACGGCGTCCAGCGAGTGCGACAGCTTGCCCTCGGCCACGTCGTGCTGGTACTGGCCGACGCCGATGGACTTGGGGTCGATCTTGACCAGTTCGGCCAGCGGGTCCTGCAGGCGCCGCCCGATCGACACCGCGCCGCGGAGCGAGACGTCGAGCCCGGGTAGTTCCTCCGAGGCGTAGGCCGAGGCGGAGTAGACGCTGGCGCCGGCCTCCGAAACCACGACCTTGGTGAGCTTGAGGTCGGGGTGACGCTTGATCAGTTCGGCGGCCAGCCGGTCGGTCTCCCGCGAGGCGGTGCCGTTGCCGATGGCGATGAGCTCGACATGGTGGGCTTTCGCGAGTTTCGCCAGGACGTCGATGGCCTCGTCCCAGCGGCGCTGCGGCTCGTGCGGGTAGATCGTAGCGGTGCCGAGCACCTTGCCGGTGGCGTCGGTGATCGCGACCTTGACGCCGGTCCGGAAGCCCGGGTCCAGGCCCATCGTGGTCCGCGCGCCCGCCGGGGCGGCCAGCAGCAGGTCGCGCAGGTTGGCGGCGAACACCCGGACCGCCCCGTCTTCGGCCGCCTGCCACAGCCGGACCCGGATGTCCACGCTCAGGTGCATCAGGATGCGGGTGCGCCAGGCCCAGTGCACGGTGGCGGCCAGCCACGGGTCGGCGGGCCGGCCCTGGTCGCTGAGGCCGAAGCGCTCGGCGATGCGTGCCTCGTTCTCCGCGTCGTCGGCCCCCGGATCGAGGGTGAGGTCGAGGATCTCCTCCTTCTCGCCGCGGAACAGCGCCAGGATGCGGTGCGAGGGCAGCCGCGAGAACGGCTCGCTGAATTCGAAGTAGTCGGCGAACTTGGCGCCCTTCTGTTCCTGGCCTTCGCGCACCTTCGAGCTGAGGGAGCCGCGCGCGGCCATCGACTCGCGCAGTTCGCCGAGCAGGTCCGCGTCCTCGGCGAACCGCTCGACCAGGATCGCGCGGGCGCCGTCGAGGGCGGCGGCGGCGTCCGGGACGTTCTTGTCCGGGTCGACGAAGTTCGCGGCCTCGGCCTGCGGGTCCCGCATGGGGTCGCCCAGCAGCAGGTCGGCCAGCGGCTCCAGGCCGGCCTCGCGGGCGATCTGCGCCTTGGTACGGCGCTTCGGCTTGTAGGGCAGGTAGAGATCCTCTAGCCGTGCCTTGGAGTCGGCGGCGCGGATCTGCTGTTCGAGCTCTTCTGTGAGCTTGCCCTGGGCTCGGATCTCTTTGAGGATCGCCTCCCGGCGCTCGTCGAGTTCGCGCAAGTAGCGCAGCCGCTCCTCGAGCGTGCGCAGCTGCGCGTCGTCGAGCGTGCCAGTGGCTTCCTTGCGGTACCTGGCGATGAACGGCACGGTCGCGCCGCCGTCGAGCAACTCGACCGCGGCGCTGACCTGGCGGACGGCCACGCCGAGCTCCTCGGCGATCCGCCGCTCCACAGACTGGTGCTGCTCCACAGACTGGTTTTGCGTCACCAGAGCATTGTGCCAGCGAACAATCGCTGGCTGTTCACCCGCGCCCGGACCTGCCCGCGGCCGCTTACGCCTTAAAAAGCCCTTAAAAACCCTGGTGATTCTTTCGTACCGGTGGGTAATATGTTAGACCTTGTTGAGTTACGTGGTCTATATGGGGGGGATACGTCCGACCTGGAGGACAACGTGATCAGTGTTGCTCAAGTTTGCCAACTTTTGTCAAGATGTCGCAAGGGACGGCTGGTCCTGGCGGCGGCGCTGGCCGCGCTGCTCGCCCTGCCGGCCACCGCGGCCGCCAGCCAGGCCTCAGTAAGCGCGAACCGGGCCACGGCGAGCACCTCCTGCCCGTGGGTGACCTCCCAGGCGCCCATCGCGCAGCGGGTGGCCCAGCTGATGAGCCAGATGAGCCTGGCCGACAAGATCACCATGGTGGAGGGCCACGGCACCAGCAACCCCTACGTGTTCTATACGCCGGCCATCCCGGCGCTGTGCATCCCGGCGGTGGGACTGGAAGACGGCCCGGCCGGAGTCGCCGACGGGCTGACCGGGGTCACCCAGCTGCCGGCCGGCGTGTCTCTGGCGGCGACCTGGAACCCGTCACTGGGCGAGCAGTACGGCCAGGTGATCGGGGCCGAGGAGTACGGCAAGGGGGCCAGCGCCAACCTCGGCCCGACGGTGAACATCGACCGGGACCCGCGCTGGGGACGGTCGTTCGAGGCGCTGAGCGAGGATCCCGCCCTGAACGCTGCGCTCACCGTGCCCGAGATCGCCGGCGTGCAGAGCCAGGACGTGGAGTCCCAGGTGAAGCACCTCGCGGTGTACAACCAGGAGACGTACCGGAACACGCCCGCTGACAACGTGATCATCGACCCCCGGACCGAGAACGAGATCTACCTGCCGTCGTTCTACGCGGCGGTGAAGTCGGGCGTCGCCTCGGTGATGTGCTCGTACGCGGTGATCAACGGCAACTTCGCGTGCAACAACTCCGACCTGGAGACCACCATCCTGCGCGACGAGTGGGGCTTCCCCGGCTTCGTGATGTCGGACTACGGGGCGCTGCACTCCACCCAGGGGGCGGTACAGGGCACCGACCAGGAGCAGCCGTTCAACACCTACTACGGCACGGCGCTGCAGACCGCCATCCAGAACGGCACCATCCCGGTCAGCGTGCTGAACACGATGGTGCAGCGGGTCTTCACCGAGATGTTCCGGTTCAAGCTGTTCAGCCAGCCGCGCACCGGGAC
Source organism: uncultured Actinomycetes bacterium (assembly GCA_963769715.1). Taxonomy (GTDB): domain Bacteria; phylum Actinomycetota; class Actinomycetes; order Streptosporangiales; family Streptosporangiaceae; genus Palsa-504. The sequence continues at coordinate 181,152 of CAVYNE010000028.1, read as the reverse complement.
ACCCACGGACACGGTGACCACCCCGGCGCACGTCGCGCTGGCCACGACCGTCGCCGAGGACGGGACCACGCTGCTCAAGAACGGCGGCGGCGTGCTGCCGCTGTCCGCTTCCGGCGGCTCCATCGCCGTCGTCGGCCCGGCGGCGGACGCCTCGCCGATCTACGCAGGCGGCGGCAGCGCCTACGTGATCCCCTCGGGCACGGTCAGCCCACTGGCCGGCATCAAGGCGGCTGCGGGGAGCGGGACGAACGTGGCCTACTCCCAGGGCCTGCCCGTCGACACCGCGCTGCCGTCCATCCCGTCGTCCAACCTGTCGCCGGCCTACGCGCCCACGCCGTTCGGCGGCAGCTACACGGGCACGCTCACCGCGCCGGAGACCGGCACCTACGTGCTGGCCATCACCAACCCGTGCGGCTGCTACACCTCGACGTACCTGACGCTGGACGGCAAGCAGATCATCGACGACCCGTCCACGCCGCCGGTGCACACGTACTCGGTCGCGGTCAGCCTGACCAAGGGCCAGACGTACACGCTGTCGATCAGCGGCGCCTCCTCGCAGCTGCTGTGGGGAACGCCGTCGGCGCTGGCGCCCGGCATCAACGCCGCGGTCGCCGCGGCCAAGTCGGCGTCGGTCGCGGTGGTGGTGGTGTCCGACGACACCGAGTCCGAGGCCACCGACCGGCTGTCGCTGAACCTGCCGTCCGCGCAGGACGAGCTGATCTCCGCGGTCGCGGCGGCGAACCCGCACACGGTCGTGGTCATCGACGCGGGCGCGCCGGTCGCGATGCCGTGGCTACCGGCGGTGGCGGGCGTGCTGGACGCCTGGTACCCAGGCCAGACCAACGGAACCTCGCTGGCCAGCGTGCTGTTCGGACAGACCGATCCCGGCGGGCACCTGCCGGTGACGTTCCCGGTCTCGCTGAGCCAGGTACCGGCCGCCACGACGGCCCAGTTCCCGGGGAACGGCTCTACGGTGCAGTACTCGGAGGGCATCGACGTGGGCTACCGCTGGTACGACGCCAAGGGCATCACGCCGCTGTACCCGTTCGGGTTCGGGCTGTCCTACACGCAGTTCGCTTTCAGCCACCTGTCGGTGAGCCCCGTCCTGGTGGACGGCACCCGGGACGTGCGGGTGTCCGCGGTGGTGACCAACACCGGGAAGCGGACCGGGTCCGAGGTCGCCCAGCTGTACCTGGCCGACCCGTCCGCGTCCGGTGAGCCGCCGCGGCAGCTGGCCGGGTTCCAGCGGGTGAAGCTGGCCCCCGGGGCCTCGGCACGGGTCTCGTTCGCGGTGACCCCGCAGCAGACATCCTGGTGGGACGACACGGCGAACGGCTGGACGCAGACCGCCGGCCGGTACCAGGTGTACGTCGGCGACTCCTCGGCGCTGGCCGGGCTGCCGCTGCGGGGCTCGTTCACCATGGTCACCACGGCTGGGTCCCGCCAGGTGACGGTCAGCGCGCCTCCGGCCATGCAGCCGGGCAAGGCCGCCGCGGTGCGGGTGACGCTGACAGCGGCGGGTACCGCGACGCTGTTCAACGTCCGCCTGGCCCTGCAGCTCCCCCAGGGCTGGACGGCACGGCCGACCGGGCCGACGGTATTCGTCTCCGTGGGGCCCCGCCAGGCCCCGGCTGTCACGTTCCTGGTGACGCCGCCGCGCTATGCGCCCAACGCCAGCGCCGTGGTGCACGCCACGGCCACCACCGGAGACTGGCTGCGGGAGGCGGGGGTAAGCGTCACCGTCTCGGGGTAGGCCGCTAACCCTGACGGGCCCGGGTGACACCCGGGCCCGTCAGGAACTGGCGGGCGTGTAGCGCCGGATGGTCACGCCGTCGGGGCCGATGCTGGTGACGTCGGGCCAGCCGGGAAACTCATCGGTGCCGCGAGAAGGTGCTGGGCCGTTACGCTGTCAGGCCGGCCAGGTCGAGGAGGTCGTCCAGGATGCGGTCGAAGGCGCTCACGGTCATCGACAGGTGACCGTCACCTGGCATCAGGTGAACGCGGGCGCCCCGGATGTTCGCGGCCAGCCACTGGCCGTGCGCGAACGGGACCATCCGGTCCTGGTCGCCCTGCCAGACCGCGACCGGAGCCGACGTCTGGGCCGGTGGCTCCCCGCCCGGTGATTCCCAGCCCAGGGAGAAGCCCCAGTCCTTGGTGAAAGCGAAGTCGTCGTCCCGCCAGCCTGCGATGCCCGAGTTCATCGAGGCCCGCAGGCTGGCCGCGACGTAGTCGGCGAACCCCCCGGTGAGCACGGCCTGGTCGGCCTCGATCACCAGGCCGCCGAGCGACTTGGCCACGCTCTCCCCGGTGAGGGTGCTCAACATGGTCGCCTCGTGGTCGAGGAACTCGGTCAGCGCGGCCTCGCCGCGGAGCGCCGCGCCGAACTCGGCGACGTTCTCCGGGCCCATGCCCGCCAGCCAGTCCAGGCCTTTCGCCCGGTACGGCGCCACCCCGGCGATCGACGCGGCCGCCCGGCAGCGCCAGGGCAGGGCCGCAGCGCAGGCCAGCGCGTGCGGCCCGCCGCCGGACCAGCCGGCCGTGACGAAGGTGTCCGCGCCGAGCTCGTCCAGGACCGCCGCGATGTCCTCCGCCACGTCCACCACGCGTCGGCCCGGCCTCGGCGTCGAGCCCTCGTAGCCAGGCCGGGCGGCCAGGACGACCCGCAGCCCGCGTATCCGGGCCGCCTGCACTGTCGGTGGGTACAGGACCAGGCCGACGGGAGTGCCCTCATGCAGAACCAGAGGCAGGCCGTCCGCCGGGCCGGCCACCAGGAAATCGATCTTTCGGCCGTCGGGGCGCGTGATGCTACGTCGTTCGGTATCCATGTGGGCCTTTAGCCTTAGCCGCGAGCCTTAGCCGCGCGGGGCGGGCGAGATCCGGTCCGGGGTCACCAGGACGGCGACCCGCCGCTCGTCGGCCATCACGTGATCGTAGGTGTCGAAGTCGTCGTGCGTCCCGCCCGCGGCGGTGAAGATCTCGCGCAGCAGCAGGCGCAGTCGCTCGGCGTCGACCCCCGGCAGCGGGTCATCGAGGCCGGCCAGCTCGACTGGTCCTTCGACGGCGGCCCACTGCCAGCCCGCCCGGATGACTACCGTGGCCCGCGGCCGGGTCCGCAGGTTGGCCAGCCGGTTCGCGTCACCGCGGCTCACCAGGCCCACGACCTGTCCGCCGGTGACGGGATGCGGAAGCACGCCCGCGTTCACGACCGACGACTGGATCGTCCCGTCCGGCCGCAGCGTGGACACCACACACAGACCGTGATCACCATCGACAAGTCCCGCGAAGTCCTCGAGTCCGCTCACAGGTGAAGCGTACCCGTGACGCGCCGGTTCGAAGGAGAAGACCACGCGGTCCTCGACTGGGCGGTAGCCAAGACGCTGGTACAAGGCGTTACTCGTGGGGTTGGCCAAGCCGGTGTAAAGCACCACGTCCCGGACACCGGCGTCCGGCGCCGCCTGGCTGACGGCCGCGGTCGCGGCGCCCGCGGTGATGAACCAGCCCATGGCGGTCATGGTTTCATTTATCGCGGGTACGAAGGGACAGTGCGGGACGAATCAGCGGTGCTGACCGAGGCGCGCGCGGCCGCGGCGGCCGACGCCGCGTTCGGCGTGGACATGTATCAGTTGCTGGCCGAGGACGCCGCCGACACGGTCTTCTCGCCGGCCAGCATGGCCAGCGCGTTGCGGATGGCCCTGTGCGGAGCGCGCGGCAAGACGGCGGCGGAGCTGGCCCACGCCCTGCACCTGGGCGGATCGGACCGCCCGGAGGACGTGGCGGTCAGTGGGCTGCGCCTGGTGTCAGCGCCGCAGGATGGCGAGCCCGGTAGCGCGCCGGGCGGCGGATCCGGGACGTTCCGTGCGCCGAACACCGTGTGGGTCCAGTCCGGCCTGCAGGTGCGGCCCGAGTTCACCGCCCGGCTGCACGAGGCCGCGGCCACGCTCGCCGACACCGATTTCGTCGCGGCACCCGATGCGGCGCGGACCTTGATCAACCGCGTGATCGCCGAGCAGACCGAGGGCAAGATCACCGGATTGCTGCCGCCCGGTGCCATCGACCGACTGACCAGGCTGGTGCTTGCCAATGCGGTGTACCTGAAGGCGGCGTGGGCACAGCCGTTCCCCGAGAACGCGACGGCTGACGCGCCGTTCTACCCGAATGGCCAGGACCACCCGAGCCTGGCCGTGCCGATGATGCATCTCACCGCGCCGCAGGCCCATCTCCGCGGCGACGGATACCAGGCCGTGCTGCTCCCCTACCGTGGCATCGGCCTGGCCCTGGCCGTGGTGCTGCCCGACGGGCCGTTGTCGGCGTTGCGGCCGAAGGTCGCCGCCGCCGGCCTGAGCGGCCTGCTGGCCGGAACGGCCCGGCACCAGGTCACGCTGTCGCTGCCCAGGTTCCGACTGGAAGCGGCGTTTAACCTCATCCCGGCCCTGCGGCGGCTGGGCGTGACCGCGGCGTTCAGCGCCGACGCGGACTTCAGCGGCATCACCGACGTCGAGCCGCTGCGGATCGGCGCGGTCGCGCACAAGGCGTATATCGACGTCGATGAGCACGGCACGGAGGCCGCGGCGGCCACCGCGATCGTCATGGTGGGCATGGCGGCATTCCGGGCTCCCCCGCCGGTCACGATGGTCGTCGACCGCCCATTCCTGTTCGCGATCATCGACACCGCGACCAGCCTGCCCCTGTTCCTCGGCCAGGTCAGCCACCCGCACGCCGAGTGATCAGGGGGGCGGGTTCCCCGAAGCGGTGCTCGGTCCGCGTCGCAAGACTCATTGGGAGTAGTGCCTGCCATCAGATCATGCATTTCGGGTACTCCGGGGACTCCGGGACGGCGCCGATCCGCCGCCAGCTGAGGCGGGCGCCGGGATGGAGCGCCGTCAGCTGTGCGGCGAGGTCCTGACCGGCGGTCATCAGGCCGTCTTGCCCGAGCTCGGCCAGGCCGTCGAGGATGAACACGGCGCTGGTGGTGGCGTGCGTGATCCGGGTACGGACGCACTGCCGCCAGTTCCAGCAGCGGCAGGTCACGCCGTCGTCATCACGCCAGATCACCTCGCCCGGCTCGGGATGCTCCATCCCGGGCTGCCCGTCGCGCACGGTGTCGAACGGCTCGTCTCCGGCCGCCCGCGCGAGCCGGGCCGGGCCGCGGTACATGGCGAGATCCTCCCCCCCGACGGGCAGCAGGTGCCTGACCGAGATCGCGTTGTAGATGTCGGTGAGACGGTCGATCCGGGGCAGCCCGGCCTCCACCCGGCGCAGCAACGCCTCGACGCTGGGCCGGGTGCGTTTCGGCTTGGCACCGAAGGCCTGGTAGGCGAGCCGCCACGCGGCCACCGGCTCGAGGTCCGAGGCCGCCCGGCCCGCCAGCGTGACCCGGGCCTGGGCTTCGGCGTCGCTCAGCAGCGCGTCGGTGGCCTCGTCACTAGGACCAGGGTGCAGCCCGTCGGCGACGATGATCAACGCGGTGTAGTCCGGGCGCAGATCCAGGACGGACCGCTCGACCGCGGCCAGATCGAGCCAGCGCGGGGCCTGCGGGCCGGCGGCCTCAGGGCCGGCGGCCTCAGGGCCGGCGGCCTCAGGGCCGGCGGCCTCAGGGCCGGCGGCCTCAGGGCCGGCGGCCTCAGGGCCGGCGGCCTCAGGGCCGGCTGGGATGGCTGACTCGGGCGGCCTGGCCTGGCCGGTCATGGTGCGCCTCCGGATCGACATGCGGCTCGGACGGCGAATCCTAACCCATCACCCCGCCGACCGGGACGTTCGCCCCTATTGCCAGGTAAAGGGGCTCGGCCATGCTCGGCGCGGAACATTCCGGAGGCCATGCCTCCGGCGCAAACGAGGAGGTAGCGATTATGACGTTCGCCGACGCAGCCGAGCCGGATCGCGCACCGGGTGTGAGGGTGCTGGTCTCGACAGCCTCGATGCACGGGTCAACTTCCGATATCGCCCAGGTGATCGCGCAGGTGCTCTCCGAGCAGGGCCTGACCGTCACGGTCCTCCCGCCGGGGGAAGTTCAGTCCGTCGAGGAGTATGACGCCGCCATCATCGGCAGCGCGGTCTACGTGGGCCATTGGCTTGCCCCCGCCAAAGACCTGGTGAACCGGTGTCACGACCAGCTCAGCACCCGGCCAGTGTGGCTGTTCTCAAGCGGCCCGGTCGGGAATCCCCTGAGCAAGATGGCCCAGGGCATGGCGAAAGATCCCGTCGAGATGGCCGGCCTGCGCATTGCCAGCCACGCCCGGGATCACCGGATATTCGCCGGCAGGCTCGACCGCAGGGCGCTGAGCCACGCGCAGCGGGCCTCGCTCCTGATATTCCACGGCCTGGAAGGGGACTTCCGTGACTGGGCCGAGATCAGGCAGTGGGCCAGCGGCATCGCGGAGCAGCTCACTCGCGCGCCTGCCTGACCGCGGCATCCGCTCCTGCTCCGGCAGATGGGGATCCGTCAGCTCGTCATCCACGAGCTGGCTATCCAGCAGATTGTTGACAATTTTGTTGGAGATTTCTTAGGATCGGTACGTGCGAGTGCCTGAGGACGCGGTGCCTGAGGACGCGGTGCCTGAGGACGCGGTGCCTGAGGACGCGGTGCTGGACAAGGTCGGAGGGCCCGGCGTTCCCGGTCCTTCCGCGGTAGCCGGAGCCCAGGGACGGCGGCTAGCGGGTGAGCGGCTGCGGCAGGCGATCCTGGCCGGGGACATGGCGCCCGGGCAGCGCCTGGTCGAGGAGGAGCTGGCCGGAATGCTCGGCGTGACGCGCGCTAGCCTGCGCGCTGCGCTGTTCGACCTGACGGCGGAGGGGCTAGTCGAGCGGATACCGAACCGCGGCGCACGAGTACGAGTCATCACCCTCGACGAGGCGGTCGCGATCACCGAGTGCCGGATGGCACTCGAGGGGCTGTGCGCGGCGAAGGCGGCGGAACGGGTCACCGAGCCCGAGGCCGCGCGGCTGCGGCAGCTGGGCGAGGAACTCCAGCGCAGCGTGGCGGACGGCGAGCCGCTGAAGTACTCGGCGCTCAATGGTGAGCTGCACCGGCTGGTACGGGAGATTTCCGGCCAGACCGTGGCGGCCGCCCTGCTCGAGCGGCTGAACGGGCAGCTGGTCAGGCACCAGTTCCAGCTGTCGCTGCGCCCCGGGCGCCCCCAGGTGTCGCTGCCCGAGCACCAGGCAATCATCGCCGCGATCGCCGGGCGTGCGCCCGCGGAGGCCGAGGAGGCCACCCGCCGCCACCTGCGCAGCGTCATCACGGCCCTGCTCGAACAGCACAGGCTCAATTAGCACGGGCTCAATTAGCACAGGCTCAATTAGCACAGGCTCGATCAGCATAGGGAGGAAGCCGGTGAGCCAGCAGGAATCCATGCTCGTCATCAGCGCCCACGCCGCCGATTTCGTCTGGCGGGCGGGCGGTGCGGTGGCGCTGGCCGCCTCGCGCGGCGACCGGGTGAAGGTGCTCTGCCTGACCTACGGCGAGCGAGGCGAGTCGGCCAGCGCTTGGCGGGCGGGCAAGACGCTGGAGGAGATCAAGGCGCTGCGCCGGGGCGAGGCGGAAGGTGCCGCCGCCGCGCTCGGGGGGGAGATCGAGTTCCTCGACGCCGGGGACTACCCGCTGCGCGAGTCCGATGAGCTGGTCGACCGCATCGTCCGGGTGTACCGGGAGGTCAACCCGACGGTGGTGCTTACCCACCCGCTGGCCGACCCGTACAACGGCGATCACCCGGCCGCCGCGCAGATGGCGCTGCAGGCCCGGGTGCTGGCCCAGGCGGTCGGCTATCCGGCTCCCGGCACGCCGATCGGCGCGCCGCCGGTCTTCCTGTTCGAGCCGCATCAGCCGGAGATGTGTGGCTTCAAGCCGGAGGTCCTGCTGGACATCACGGCGGTCTTCGACGCCAAGCGCAAGGCCATGGAGTGCATGGGCGCCCAGCAGCACCTGTGGGAGTACTACACCGACCTGGCCAGAAGACGCGGCACGCAACTCAAGCGCAACGCCGGGCCCAACCTGGGCCTGCCGCAGTTCACCCTGGGCGAGGCCTACATGCGGGTTTTCCCGCAGGTCACGGACAGGCTGAGCTGATGCGCAACGTCATCGTCACCGCCGTGGCCCGGGCGGACCTAGGCATTGTCGACCAGCTGGCCGCGCTCGGGGTGGCCACCGTGCATGAGGCGATCGGACGGGCCGGGTACCTCGGGCCGGGCCTGCGTCCTATCCAGGACGGGACGCGAGTCGGCGGGACCGCGGTCACCGCGCTGTGCTGGCCCGGCGACAACCTCATGATCCACGCGGCGGTGGAACAGTGCCAGGCCGGAGACCTGCTGGTGGTCACCGCGGCCTCCCCGTGCACCGACGGCATGTTCGGTGAGCTGCTGGCGACCTCGCTGGCCGCGCGCGGGGTCCGTGGCCTGGTCATCGAGGCCGGCGTCCGGGACGTGGCCGAACTGCGGGCGATGGGCTTCGGTGTCTGGTCGGCGGCGGTCAGCGCCCAGGGCACGGTCAAGGAGACGCCAGGTTCGGTAAACCTGCCCGTTTCGATCGGCGGGCAGATCGTCCGGCCGGGCGACGCGATCATCGCCGACGACGACGGCGTGGTGTGCGTGTCGCGCGCCGACGTTGGCCAGGCGCTGGCGGCCGCGCAGGCTAGGGCGGCCAAGGAGGAGCAGAATCGCAAGGCCCTGGCCGCCGGCCAGCTGGGCCTGGACCTGTACGGCCTGCGCGACAAGCTCGCCGCCCGCGGCGTCGAATACGTGTCGGCCGGCCAGGACATGGATGTGACTCTCTGATGGATCTTCCGGGCAGAGTGCCGTTTCTCGCTGGGATCGCGCGTCCCCGCCTGGGGTGCGTGGGTCCCGTGGTGCCGGGCGGGCTGGGCGTGATCGTGGTGCGCTGCCCGGCGCGGCGGGTGCGGGATTATCCGGGTGGATCGGGCCCGCCGGGTGGATCGGGTACCCCCTGGGGGCCCAGATCCACCCGGCAGGCCATTTCCACCCGGTTATCTGCGGGCCCCGGGGCGGGAGGGGCACCGGGGCCGGCGGGGAGAGCAGGAGCCGGGAGGACAGGGGTTCCGGGGTCGCGGGCGTGGCGGCCGCCTCGCCGGCCGCGGGCGGGCGGAGGCACGAGGCCACCACGGGGCTCATGGAGGTCCCTGGTCCCAGGCGGGCCGGACTTGCCCCGGTTACCTGGCCGGCGCCCTGGCCCCGTCTCCCCGGGGCCTGTGCGCCGCAAGCCGCGGATGGCCGCACCGGCCGGCCGTGCCCGCGGCGACGGGTCACACCGATCCTCCGGACACCCCGTTGGCTGCGGGAATGGCTGCCTGCGTCATGGCGGAGCTGATCCTCCGCCATGCAAGGCATCAGAGTGAGTAGGTGACCTTGATCACCAGGCGGCGGGCTTGGCTAGCTGGCTGGGTGTGGGTATTAACCAAGTCCGCCCTTTTAGGTAGAGCGCCGTTTTTCGCTCGGATCGCGCGTCCCCGTCTGGGGTGCGCGGGTCCCGTGGTGCCGGGCGGGCCGGACGTGCTCGTGGTGCGCTGCCCGGCGCGGCGGGTGCGGGATTATCCGGGTGGATCGGGCCCGCCGGGTGGATCCGGTACCCCCTGGGGGCCCAGATCCACCCCGCAGGCCATTTCCACCCGGTTATCTGCCGGGCCCCGGGGCGGGAGGGGCACCCGGGGCTGGCGGGGAGAGCAGGAGCCGGGAGGACGGGGGTTCCGGGGTCGCGGGCGTGGCGGCCGCCTCGCCGGCCGCGGGCGGGCGGAGGCCACGAGGCCACTACGGGGCTCATGGAGGTCCCTGGTCCCAGGCGGGCCGGACTTGCCCCGGTTACCTGGCCGGCGCCCTGGCCCCGTCTCCCCGGGGCCTGTGCGCCGCAAGCCGCGGATGGCCGCACCGGCCGGCCGTGCCCGCGGCGACGGGTCACACCGATCCTCCGGACACCCCGTTGGCTGCGGGAATGGCTGCCTGCGTCATGGCGGTGGCTGTAGCACTCTGAAATGGCCCCACTGTTCTCCTTTGATCGGGCCCCACCGGGAGCAGCTCAGGGGCGGTAGTTCTCTTCTGATCTGGCCCCGCCTGGGGTGGTGTGGCTGACGACACGCCGGCGTGTTACGGGACATTTGCGCTGGCCGGGCTGATCGTTGGCTATGTCGGGTGTTCCTCCTGGTCAGGTGGGGCGGGATGGAGCGGAGAGTGGAGCTGTTCGCGGCGATCCGCTTCGACTGGCAGCGCTACCGGATGCCGGTCCGGGCGCTGGCGCGGAAGTATGACGTGCACCGCCGCACGGTGCGGCAGGCGATCGCGTCGCCGGTGCCGCCGGATCGCAAGGTCCCGGCGCGGGCCGCGCCGGTCCGCGAGGCGGTGGCCGGGTGGATCGATGAGATGCTGCGGGAGGACCTGGCCGCGCCGCGCAAGCAGCGGCATACCGCCCGGCGGGTCTTCGAGCGGCTGGCTGATGAGCACGGCGCGCAGGTGTCGTATTCGTATGTGGCCAAGTACGTGGCGCGCCGCCGCGCCGAGATCACCGCGGAGGACCGGGGACAGGACGAGGGCCTGGCCGGGTTCGTGCCGCAGGTCCGGGAGCCGGGCGCCGAGGCCGAGGTCGACTTCGGGGACGTGACGGTCGAGCTGGCCGGGCAGCTGACGCGGTGCTTCATGTTCGCGTTCCGGCTGTCGTGTTCGGGCAAGGGTGTCCACCGGGTGTATGCCAGCCAGGCGCAGGAGGCCTTCCTGGAAGGGCACGTGACCGCGTTCGAGGCCACCGGCGGGGTGCCGTTCCGGCAGATCCGGTATGACAACCTGTCACCCGCGGTGGCCAAGGTGCTGACCGGCCGGAACCGCACCGAGACCGCCCGGTGGCTGTCCTTCCGGGCTCATTACGGGTTCGAGGCGTTCTACTGCCAGCCCGGCCCGGAAGGCGCCCATGAGAAGGGCGGGATCGAAGGGGAGATCGGCCGGTTCCGCCGCCGCTGGTTCGTGCCCGTGCCGCGGGCCGCGTCGCTGGCGGAGCTGAACGCCCGGCTGGCCGCGTCCGATGCCGCCGAGGACGCCCGGCACATCGCCGGGCGGGCCGCCAGCATCGGGCAGGACTTCGCCGCCGAGCGGGGGCTGCTGCTGCCACTGCCGCCCGAGCCGTTCGAGACCGCCGCGGTGCTGTGGCCGCGGGTCGACCGGTATGCCCGGGTCAGCGTGGGCAAGTGCCGCTATTCGGTGCCCGCCCGGCTGATCGGCTCCCGGGTCCGGGTGATGCTATCGGCGAACGAGCTGCGCATCTTCGACGGCTCGAAGCTGGCCGCGGTGCACCCGCGGCTGATCGCCGCCGGGGATGAGCACCTGGAGCTGGATCACTACCTGGAGATCCTGGTCCGCAAGCCCGGCGCGCTGCCCGGCTCGGCGGCGCTGGCCCAAGCCCGCGCGGCCGGGGTGTTCACCAGCGCACATGAGGCGTTCTGGGCCGCGGCCCGGGCCCGGCACGGCGACGGCGCCGGGACCCGGGCGCTGATCGAGGTGCTGCTGCTGCACCGGCGGATGCCCGCCTCCCAGGTGATCGCCGGGATGACCGCCGCGCTGGCGGCGGGCAGCTGCTCCCCGGACGTGGTCGCGGTCGAGGCCCGCAAGCACGCCGCCGCAGGCCCGGGAACGACCGCGGAGCCGGCCTGGCCGGCGGCGCAGCCGCGGCGCTCGCGCGCGGCGGTCATCACCTTGCCGGCCCGGCGGGACCCGCTCCCGCCGGACGCCCGCCCCGCGCCGTCCGTGGCTGCCTACGACCAGCTGCTCACCCCCCGGGAAGGAGGCGCGTGATGGCCCGGGCCGTGACACGAGACGAGCTGACCGACACCGCCGCTGACGCCGCAATCGACCAGGCCTGCCGGATCCTGCGGCTGCCCACCATCCGGGACCGGCACGGCGAGATCGCCGCCGCCGCCACCCGCCAGCAGGCCAGCTACAAAGGCTTCCTGGTCGAGCTGCTGTCGATCGAATGCGACGACCGGGAGGCACGCCGCAAGGCCCGGCTGGTCCGCGAGGCCGCCTTCCCCCGCCCCAAGCGGATCGAGGACTTCGACTACACCGCCAACCCGGACGTGCCCGCCGCGCTGATCCACACCCTCGCCAAGTCCGCGTGGGTGGCCGCCGGGCAGCCGTGCTGCCTGATCGGCGACAGCGGCACCGGCAAGTCCCACCTGCTGATCGGGCTGGGCACCGCCGCCGCCGAGAACGGCTACCGGGTCAAGTACACCACCGCCGCCGCGCTGGTCAACGAGCTGGTCGAGGCCGCCGACGACAAGACCCTGTCCCGCACCATCGCCCGCTACGGCCGGGTCGACCTGCTCTGCCTCGATGAGCTCGGCTACCTCGAGCTGGACCGGCGCGGCGCCGAACTGCTGTTCCAGGTCTTCACCGAGCGCGAGGAACGCGCCTCCATCGCGATCGCCTCCAACGCCGCCTTCAGCGAGTGGACATCCACCTTCACCGACCCGCGGCTGTGCGCCGCCATCGTCGACCGGCTCACCTTCGACGCCCACATCATCACCACCGGCACCGACTCCTACCGGCTGCGCACCACCCAGGCCCGCCACCACTCCGCCAGGACCGTATAACCGCACCCCAGGAGGCGCGCCGCCATGCCCCTGATCTCCCAGCCCGGCAGCGACTACCAGATCGTCAGCATCAGCCTCGACGCCGGATACACCCGCGACCTGATCCTCATGCTCATCGACGTCCACGCCGTCCTTGACCACCTCTACCTCGACGGCACCCAGCCTCAGATCACCTCCCCGGCCGAGGACTACCTGCGCGAATCCGCCAGCCCCTACACCCTGCCCGCCCTCATCGACGCTCTCGGCGAGGTCACCGGCCAGCTCAGCCGCGCCGAACGCCAAGCGCCCGACAGCATCCCGCCCGGCCCGCCCGCATGCGAACCAGCCAGCAGCAATCCCGCCGCCAGCTTCTAACCCGCCGCAGTCCCCCGCCCCAAAGGGGCGGGGCCAGATCAAAGGAGAACTCCTACCCCGGCACCACCGAATGCGGGGCCCGATCAAAGGAGAACAGTGGGGCCAGTTGGGGGGATCTGGCCCGTATTTCGTGACGGTAACGAGCCCCCTCAGGGGCGATCCGCGGCAATCCTTACTCTCATCCGGATCGTTACTGGACATGACCGGCGTGTTGCGTAAGTGAGAAGAGGGATCCCTGGTAATCCGGCGGTTGTCTAGGCCAGCCGTCCTCCCGGGGATCCGTCGTGTCATTTTCGCAGGTCAATCAGTGCTTGTCATGCCAGTACGGGATCAGCTTCGAGATGCTGCTGCCGCACCTGGCCGCCGTGATCGTGGAGGAAGCCGAGGTCAGCGGCGACTGCGTATGGCTCCGGGCACGCGCCCGCGCCGACGACGCCGCCTGCCCGTGGTGCGCCTGTTCTTCCGGCAAGGTCCACAGCACCTACCAGCGCCGGTTGTCCGACGCCGCGATCGGCGGGCGCCGGGTGCGGATCCTGCTGCGGATACGCCGGCTCTTCTGCGTGAACCCGGGCTGCCGCGCGCGCACCTTCGCCGAGCAGGTCGACGGCCTGACCTCCCGGCGGTCCCGGAAGACCCCGCCGCTGGCCCGCGCGCTGGCCTCCATCGCGCTTGCCCTGGCCGGCCGCGCCGGAGCCCGGCTGGCCGGCGCGCTGGACCTGACGGCCAGCCGGTCCAGCATGCTGCGCCTGGTCATGGCGCTGCCCGATCCCGAGGCCGGTGCCCTGGCCATCGTGGGGATCGATGACTTCGCGTTCCGGCGCGGCCGGGACTACGGCACCATCGTCATCAACGTCGAGACCGGAAGGCCCGTTGACCTGCTCCGCGACCGTGAGGCCGCCACCGTCGCGGACTGGCTGAAGGAACATCCAGGGATAAAAGTGATATGCCGCGACCGCGCCGGCGCCTACGCCGACGGCGCCCGGCAGGGCGCGCCCGACGCCAACCAGGTCGCGGACAGGTGGCATATCTACCACAACCTGTGCGAGCACGTGGGCAAGGCCGCGGCGCGGCACCGCTCCTGCCTGGAAGAACCCGCCCCCGAAGAACCGGAACAGCCCGCCGCCCCCGATGCGAGGCAAGCTCCTGACCTGCAGCAGGCCGCGATCGATGCCGCCGCCCGCCGCGTTGAGGAGTCCGCGCTGGCGGTCCGCACCCGGCAGCGGTACAACCTGGTCCAGTCGCTGAAAGCCCAGGGCAAGGGCATCAAGCCCATCAAGCGCGAGACCGGCCTCGCGAAAGAGACCGTGCGCCGGTTCTACTACGCTGAAACCGTCGGCGAGCTGCTGGTCAAGGTGAAGGACGGGCGGCCCTCGATCCTGGATGAGCACAAGCCCTACCTGCACCAGCGGTGGAACGACGGCGCCACCAACGTCATCCAGCTCCACGCCGAGCTGAAGGAACGCGGGTACAAGGGCAGCTACGGCACCGTCCGCGACTACGTGCTCCCGTTCCGCGAGGCCGGCGCCGCCCCGCCCGCTGTCCCCGGGCCGCCCAAGGCCCGTGACCTGGCCCGGTGGATCACCGCCGACCCGGACAACCTCGATGACGAGGAGAAAGCCGAGCTCGCGAAGGCCACAGAGCGCTGCCCCGACCTGGATGCCCTCGCCCGGCACGTCACCGAGTTCGCCAAGATCCTCACCGGCCGCCACGGCGACCGCCTCGATGACTGGATCACCGCGGTCGAGGCCGACGACCAGCCTGACCTGCACTCCTTCGTCCGCGGCATCAAGCGCGACTACGACGCCGTGCTCAACGGCCTCACCATGCCGTGGAGCTCAGGCGTCGTCGAGGGCAACGTCAACCGGACCAAGATGATCAAACGGCAGATGTACGGCCGCGCAGCCTTCCCCCTGCTCCGCAAGCGCGTGCTCCTCGTCAACTGACAGGGGTCTGTGATCATCACGAAATACGGGCCAGATCCAGTTGGGGTTGACACGGCCAATGGCGGAGCTGATCCTCCGCCATGCAAGGCATCAGAGTGAGCAGGTGACCTTGATCACCAGGCGGCGGGCTTGGCTAGCTGGCTGGGTGTGGGTATTAACCAAGTCCGCCCTTTTAGGTAGAGCGCCACATTCATTGAATCTGCCGTGGTGGGGGTGTGGCTGACGGTGAGGGAGAGCCTGATGGGGTCGGGTGACGCCGGGGTACGGTGCATGATGATGCGGGGCGGGACGTCGAAGGGGGCGTACTTCCTCGCGGAGGACCTGCCCGCGGATCCGGCGGCGCGGGACGATCTGCTGCTGCGGATCATGGGCAGCCCGGACGCCAGGCAGATCGACGGGATCGGCGGGGCGCATCCGCTGACCTCCAAAGTGGCGGTTATCTCCCGGTCGGGCCGGGCGGACGCGGACGTGGATTACCTGTTCCTTCAGGCCGGCGTCGGCGAGGCCACGGTTTCCGACCGGCAGAACTGCGGCAACCTGCTGGCCGGGGTCGGCCCGTTCGCGGTCGAGCGGGGCCTGGTCCAGGGGTCGCCGGTGCGGATCCACATGGTCAACTCGGGCAGCCTGGCTACCGCCACGTTCCCCGGTGCGGACGGCATGGTCGACTACGACGGCGACACCGCGATCGCCGGGGTGCCGGGGACGGCGGCGGCCGTGGTGCTCGACTTCGCCGGGACCGAGGGCTCGGCCACCGGGGCGCTGCTGCCCACCGGGCACGTCACCGACGTCATCGGTGGCATCACCGTCACCTGCATCGACAACGGCATGCCGGTAGCCGTGGTGCCCGCCGCCGAGCTTGGCCGCACCGGGTACGAGACCGTCGCCGAACTTGAGGCGGACACCGGACTCGGGCAGCGGGTGCGAGCGCTGCAGCTGGCCGCTGGCCAGCTGATGGGCCTGGGCGACGTGTCTGCCGCCTCGGTGCCGAAGATCTCCCTCGTCGCCGCCCCGGCGGACGGCGGGACGATCTGCACCCGGACCTTCATCCCCGTGCGGGTGCACGACTCGATCGGCGTGCTCGGCGCGGTCAGCGTCGCGACCGCGCTGCTACTCGACGGCGCGGCCGGAGGTGACCTGGCCGCCGTCAAGCCGGGGCAGGCGCGATTCGACATCGAGCACCCGACCGGGCACGTCGAGGTCGAGGTTGAGATCGACCAGACGAGCCAGCCGCCCACGATGCTCCGCTCGGGAGTGGTGCGCACCGCGCGCAAGCTCTTCGACGGCACCGTCTTCCCCCGGAGGTACCGGTGACAAGCCCGCAGCACCCAGCGGCGACACGACCACCGTTGCACGATGTCGCGCACCTCGGGCACATCGAGCTGCTCACGCCCAAACTTTGCGAGAGCCTGTGGTTCTTCGTGGACGTGCTCGGCCTGACCGAGACCGGCCGCGAGGGCAACTCGGTCTATTTGCGCACGTGGGATGACTACGAACAGCACACGCTCAAGCTGACCGCGCACGACACTCCGGGCATCCGCAGGGTGGGGCTGCGAGCTTCCAGCCAGGCCGCCCTCGAGACCCGGGTGGCGGCGATCGAGGCGACCGGGCTCGGCATCGGCTGGAAGGACGGCGACCCGGGTATAGGCCCCACATACCTGTTCCGCGATCCGGACGGGCACGAGATGGAGCTGTACTGGGAAACCGAGTGGTACAAGCCGCCGGAAGAGCTCAGGCCGGCGCTGAAGAACCAGGCTCAGGCCTACCCGGCGCGTGGCGTCTGCGTCCGGCGCCTGGACCACGTCAACTACCTCGCCCAGGACGTACCGCCCAACGGGGAGTTCGTCCGCGACGTGCTCGGCGGGCGGGTCACCGAGCAGATCATGCTCGACGACGGAACGATCTCCGCGCAGTGGCTGCACTTCACCAACAAGGGCTATGACCTGGTGTACACGCGGGACTGGACCGGCACAGCCGGACGGCTGCACCACGTCGCGTTCGCGCCGGACACCCGCGAGGACATCTTGCGCGCGGCGGACATCTGCCTGGACCGCGGGGTGTTCATCGAGACCGGGCCGCACAAGCACGCGATCCAGCAGACGTTCTTCCTGTACGTCTACGAGCCGGGCGGGAACCGGATCGAGCTGTGCAACCCGGTCGCCCGGCTCGTGCTGGCCCCGGACTGGCGCACGATCACCTGGACGGAGGCTGAACGGGCCAAGGGCCAGGCGTGGGGCCTGAAGACGATCGAGTCCTTCCACACCCACGGAACCCCGCCCGTTAGCTAGCAGGGCGTAACTAGTGCCGTAGCCGTCTACGTTTGCCCTGTTTTCGGCGGGGCCTTCTGGGATTCCCTGCGCTGGTTGACCGGGGCAGACTACCGGGTATGGCTGGCCGGGTGCGGGTACGTGAGATCAGCGATGACGAGGGCAATCGCCTGAAACGGATCGTGCGCCGCGGGTCGGGGTCGGTAGTGACGTGGCGGCGGGCGCAGATGGTGCTGTGGTCGGCGCAGGGCATGAGCGTGGCGCAGATCGCCGACCTGGCTTTTACCAGCGAGGATCGGGTCCGGGACGTGCTGCATAACGTCAACGCCGACGGGTTCGACTCGCTGTATCCGAGGTATGCCGGCGGGCGGCCGCCGGTGTTCACCTTGGCTCAGCGGCGGGAGATCAAGAAGATCGCCAAGTCCGCTCCGCGTGATCACGGGCTGCCGTTCTCGCGATGGAGCCTGGCCAAGCTGGCGGACTTCCTGGTCGCTGAGGGGGTGGTCGAGGACATCTCCCACGAAGGGCTCCGCGCGCTGCTGCGCGCGGAGGGCGTGTCCTTTCAAGCCGTGAAGACCTGGAAGCAGTCCACCGACCCGGATTACGCGGCCAAGAAGGCCCGGGTGGACCACCTGTACGCGATCGCCGACGGCGAGACGGCCCCTGAGCCCGGCGACCCGGAGGTGGTCTTTGCGTGGATGAGTTCGGGCCGCTGAACCTGCAGCCGCGGCCGGGAAGGCAGTGGGCCCGCCGCGGCGGTGCCGCCCGCGAGCCCGGCGAGCCGCCGCGGCGGCGGATCCGGGCCACCTACCACCGCACCAGCGGGGTACGGCACCTGTTCGCCGCCTTGGAGCTGGGCACCGACACGATGTACGGGCACATCAAGAAACGCAAGCGGCGCGGCGAGTTCCTCCAGTTCTGCCGCTACCTGCGCAGCCTGCACCCGCCGCAGGTGCGGATCGCGATCGTCTGCGACAACTTCAGCCCGCACCTGACCACCAGGAAAGACAAGCGCGTCGGACGGTGGGCTGCGGCCAGCAACGCCGAGATCGCCTACACGCCGAGTAACTGCTCGTGGATGAACCGCATCGAATGCCAGTTCACTGCGTTGCGCGAGTTCACCCTCAACGGCACCGATCACGCCACCCACCGGGAACAGGGCAGCATGATCCGCCGCTACATCGCCTGGCGCAACCGCCACACCGCCGACCCCCGCCTGCGCTGCATTGTCAAGCGCGCCAGCGCAGCCTAAGACGGCAAGGGCATGGATCCGCGGACGCACGCCGCCGTGACCTGGCTGCTGAAGTGCGGGGAGCCTGCCGTCCGGCTGATGACCCGCCGCGACGTCCTCGGTGAGCAGGCAGATGAGGACGCCGGCCGGGTGCTGGCCGGCGCTAAGGTGACCGCGCTGCTGTCCGGCCAGCGGCCGGACGGGGGGTTCGGTGTCCACCCGTACCGCAAGTGGACCGGCGCGCACTGGCGGCTGGTGTCGCTGGTCGAACTGGCCATCCCTCCGCGCGAGCCGCGCGCGGCCGCCGCTGCCGGTCACGTCCTTGCCTGGCTGGCCAGCCCCGGCCGGCGCGTCCTGCAGACCGGCGGGCTCGCCCGCAGCCACGCCTCCATCCAGGGAAACGCCCTGGCCGCCTGCTGCCGGCTCGGCCTGGCCGCGGACCCGCGGGTATGCTCCCTGGCCGGATCCCTGATCGCCTGGCAGTGGCCCGACGGCGGGTGGAACTGCGACCCGGCCGCTACCGGGCGGCGCTCCTCCTTCCACGAGTCGCTGGCCCCTGCCTGGGGGCTGCACGAGTACTGGCAGGCCACCGGCGATCCGGCCGCCAGGGACGCGGCCGGCCGCGCCGCCGGGCTGTTCCTGGCCCACCGGCTGTTCCGCAGCCTGGGCACCGGCCAGGTGATCCACCGCGCCTGGCTCGCCCCGCACTACCCGCCCTACTGGCACTACGACATCCTGCAGGCCCTGCTGGTCCTGTCCCGGATGGGCAGGGCCGATGACCCCAGGGCCAGCGACGCCCTCGACGAGCTGGAGCGGCGGCGCCTGCCCGACGGCCGCTGGCAACCCGGCGGCCGCTGGTGGAAACCCCCCGGCAGCACCGTGACTCCCGAAGTCGTGGACTGGGGCCGGTCAGGACCGAACCAGATGATCACGCTGAACGCGCTGCGTGTCCTGAGAGCCGCCGGGCGCCTGACCCTACCCGCCATCCGAACCTGAACCCCGCCCGGCATCACCCGCTTCCGCCCCGCACACAAAGCGGGCAAACGTTGCCTGCTACGGCACTAGCAGGGCCGAGCGGATTACAGGCCGAAGACCTGCTCGGCTATGCCCTGGAAGAACGCCTTCTTCGCGGCGGCGTCCAGCGGCAGTTCGTCCTGGGCGGTCACTTCCTCGGGCGCGTACTCGTACGGGTAGTCCATCGCGTACATCACCCGGTCCGGCCCGAGCACCTCGCGGCAGAACATGATGGCCGGCGTCCAGGCCATGCCGCTGGTCGTCACCCAGACGTTCGACCGCAGGTACTCGCTCGGCCGCCTGCGAAGAGGCTTCATTGCCTCGTACCGGCCGGCCTTCACCGTCGCCGCGTGCATGTAATCCAGCCGGTAGAGCCAGAACGGCAGCGCCTCCCCCAGGTGGCCGACCACGATCCGCAGCCGGGGAAACCGGTCGAAGACCCCGGCGGTGATGATCCGCAACAGGTGCAGCCCGGTCTCGACGGCGAACCCGTAGATCGCGCTGTCCAGGCCGGCCTCGAGCATGGGGCCGATCATGGTGCGCGGAGGAGTGTTCGGGTGCAGGTAGATGGGGGTGTCCAGGGCCTCGGCGGCCTCGAAGATGGGCCAGAACTTCTGATCGTCCAGGTACTCGCCCTGGGTGTGGGAGTTGATGATGACGCCCTTGAAACCGAGCCGGAGCGCGCCGCGCTCGATCTCCTCCGCCGCGCCCTTCGGGTCCTGCGGGGCGACCGCGGTCAGCCCGCTGAACCGGTCGGGATACCGCTGGCACGCCTCCGCCAGCCGGTCGTTGGCCAGCGTGGCCATGGCGATCGCCCGGTCCCGGTCGAGGATCTGGGTGCCGGGGCAGGTCAGCGAGACGATCTGGCGGTCGATGCCCGCCGCGTCCATGTCGGCGATCCGCCGTTCGCCCAGGTCCTGCAGGCGGGCCAGGACGGCGGCCGGACGTTCGGCCTGACTGCGCATGTAAAAGCCCTGAAGGCTGACGAAGCCGGGATCGTCGCAGGTCCCGTCCGCCAGCATCGCCCGCCAGAGCGTGACCAGTTCTGGCGGCGCGAATGCCTCCTCGGTAGCGATACGGAGGTAGCCACGCTCATAATCCATACCTGGAACCTTCCGCCGGGACACAGAGGAAATCAAGAGAAATGGACCGAACGGACCAACGGTAAGCGCTTACCGTATCGGCATGCGGCGGGAGGCTCGCAGGGATCGGCTCCATGGGGGCTCCGCGGGGATGGGCTCCGCGGGGATGGGCTCCGCGGGGATGGGCTCCGCGGGGATGGGCTCCGCGGGGGGCCCCATCGCATGTCGATCAACGAGGTCCTGGTGCGCCCCACCGAGCAGGACAACTAGCCGGTGGGCTGGCTCACTAGGGCTGGCTCACCGGGGCCGGGCTGGTGATCAGCGAGAAGATCGCGCCCTGGTTATCGGCCACGACGCCGATCCGGCCGTACGGGCTGTCCCTGATGGGCTGGACGACGCTGCCGCCGTGCTCGACGGCGGAGGCCACCGCGGCGTCGGTGTCGTCGACGGCGAAGTAGGTGCTCCAGGCGGCCGGGGTCCCGGTCGGTGTCCCCGGGATGTACTGGCCGATGCCGCCGACCTCGCGCCCGTCGACCATGAGCATCGCGTACCGGAAGCCGTCTCCGCTCACGTCCTGGTACTCGTACCCGAACACGGCGCGGTAGAAGGCCTTGCCGGCGTCGAAGTCCCAGCTGACGTGCTCGTTCCAGGTCAGCGCCCCGGTGTCGTTGGCCAGGCCGATGCCGGTCGTCTTGCCGCCCTGCCACAGGCCGAACGGGGCCCCGGTGGTGTCGAAGGCGATGGCCATCCGGCCCTCCTCCATGACGTCCATCGGCCCCTGCACCACCTGGCCGCCCGCCGCCTTGATCTTCTCCGCGACCGCGTTGGCGTCGTCGGCGGCCAGGTAGGTCGTCCAGGCCGACGGGGCGTCGGGCACGCCGAACTTCGGGCCGAGGCCGGCCACGATCCGGTCATTGAGGTGGGCGACGGCGTAGCCGCCTACCTCCGGGCCGCCTGCCTGGATATCCCAGCCGAATAGGGCCCGGTAGAAGGCAATCGCCTTCGGTACGTCGTCCACGCTGACATCCACCCAGCACGGCGTACCGGCAGGCCACCGCGTATCGCGCGTTACCATCTCGTGAGCCTCCCCTTGATGCTTCCTTGCGGCCGACGCTAACACAGGGCACACGGGGCCGGCCTGCCAACGCTGTGGCTGTTTACACTGGGCATCCATGTACGCCAAGACCAACCCCCGGGCGGGGCGACTCACGCCGCGGCAGAAGCGGATCTTCGCGATCGCCGCGGTGGTGGTGGTGGTCGTCTTCGGCGGCCTGACCGCCTGGGGCGTGGTGGCGCATGACCGGTACGGGGGTTCGGCGAACGGTTGCGTGAACTTCACCGTGCCGAACACCACCGGGGGATCCATCGTGCACTATTGCGGGGCGCAGGCGCGGTCGTTCTGCCAGGACTCGTTCCGGTCCCAGGATCCGGTCTCGCTGCGGGCGCGGCCGCAGTGCGTGCTGGCCGGTCTGGGTCCCTCCGCGGATCCCAGCGCCGGGGCGTCGAAGTAGCCCTGGGGCCTGCTACCAGGATGGCCGGTCCTGCTGTTCGATGTACTGGCGCAGGACAGAGATAGGTGCCCCGCCGGCCGATCCGGCGAAGTAGGACCCGGACCACAGGCGTCTGGCCCGCCAGTAGTGCTGCCGCAGGTCCGGGAATTCCTGCCGCAGCCGGCGGGAGGACACCCCCTTGAGGCTGTTGACCAGCCGGGAGATGGCCACGGTGGGCGGGAAGTTCACCAGCAGGTGGACATGCCCGGGTTCCCCGTTGAACCCGGCCAGCTCCGCGCCGAAGTCCGCGCACACGTCCCGCATGATCTCCTCCATCCGCTCCAGGTGAGCGGAACCGAATACCTTGTGCCGGTACTTGGTGACGAACACCAAGTGGACATGCAGGATGAAGACACAATACCTGCCAGTGCGGATGTCCTTTACTCAGCTATAAAACGATAGTATGTTCTAGATATGCAGCTCCGGTACAACTACCGTCTCTACCCCACGCCGGGCCAGCGTGATGCCCTGGCGAGGGCGTTCGGGTGCGCTCGGGTGGTGTTCAACGACGGGCTGCGTGCCCGTCAGGAGGCGCATGCGGCCGGGCTGCCGCACATCACCGACGCTGAGCTGTCGGCCCGGCTGACCGCGGTGAAGGCGACCCCGGAGCGGGTATGGCTGGGCGAGGTTTCCGCTGTGATGCTCCAGCAATCCCTGGCGGACCTGAACACGGCGTACCGGAATTTCTTCGCGTCGGTCACCGGGAAGCGGAAAGGCCCGAAGACCGGGCCGCCTCGCTTCAAGTCCCGCAAGGATCACAGGCAGGCGGTCCGGTTCACGGCCAACGCCCGGTTCCGGGTGCTGGCCAGCGGGAAGCCGCGGCTGCCGAAGATCGGGGACGTTCCGGTCCGCTGGTCCCGGGATCTGCCCTCTGAGCCGTCCAGCGTCACTGTGATCCGGGATTCCGCGGGCCGGTACTTCGCCAGTTTCGTCATCGAGACCGGGCCCGCCGCCGTGCCCGGGACGGGACCGGTGATCGGCATCGACTTGGGCCTGACCCACTTCGCGGTGCTGTCCGACGGCCGGAAGATCGCCTCCCCGCAGTTCCTGCGGCGGGCAGAGAAGAAACTCAGGCGGGCACAGCGAAGCTTGTCCCGCAAGCAGAAGGGCAGCAGGAACCGGGATAAGGCCCGGGTAAAGGTCGCCCGGGCCCACGCGCAGGTGGCTGACGCGCGGCGCGAATTCTGCCACCAGCTCTCCACGGCGCTGATCCGCGACAGCCAAGCGGTCGCCGTGGAAGGCCTGGCGGTCAAGGGGCTCGCCCGCACCCGCATGGCCAAGTCCGTCCACGACGCCGGATGGTCGGCGTTCGTGGCCATGCTGGAGTACAAGGCGCGGCTGTACGGCCGGGAGTTCCACCGGATCGGCCGGTTCATCCCCACCTCGCAGACGTGCTCGGCCTGCGGGGCCAGGGACGGCCCCAAGCCGCTGCACGTCCGGGCCTGGCAGTGCCCGCAGTGCGGGACATGGCTGGACCGGGACATCAACGCGGCGGTCAACGTCGCCAAGGCCGCCGGGCTGGCGGTGACAGCCTGCAGAGCGCAGGTAAGACCAGGGCTTGCCCTGGCGCAGCGCGGCGAAGCAGGAACCCACCCGAAGTCACGCCAGGAAGCGGCGTGACAGGCGGGAATCTCCGCCCCTCAGGGCGGAGTGGAAGTCAAAGATCCAGGACGATGGTGACGGGGCCGTCGTTGACTAGGGCGACCTTCATGTCGGCACCGAACACGCCGGTCTGCACCCGGGCGCCGAGATCGCGCAGGGCCTGCACCATGGCGGTGACCAGAGGCTCGGCCACCGGGCCCGGGGCGGCCGCGGACCAGGACGGGCGGCGGCCCTTGGCCAGGTCCGCGTAGAGCGTGAACTGGCTGATCACCAGGAGCGGCGCGTCCACGTCGGAGCAGGACTTCTCGCCGTCGAGAATGCGCAGCCCCCACAGCTTGGCGGCGAGCTTCGCGGCGCGAGCGGGGGTGTCGCCGTGGGTCATGCCGACCAGGACGAGCAGCCCTGGCTCCTCGATGGCGCCGGCCACCTGCCCGTCCACGGTTACGCTGGCCCGGCTCACTCGCTGTACCACTGCCCGCATAGCACGGCAGGGTACCCGGAGCGCGAGGCCCGCGGGGAAGGCAGAGCGGGTAAGGGGCAGACTGCGGGCATGACGATCGTTACGGAACACCAGGACGTCAACCCCGTGGTCGCCGAGGTCGTGCGCTCGGGCTTCACCGAATCGCGGCACCGCGGCGCGGTCGCGGGACTGGCCGCCGACGGGACCCAGGTGATCAGTGCGGGAAACACTACGCTTCCCTTCTTCCCTCGGTCAGCGAACAAGCCGCTGCAGGCTACGGCCATGCTGCGCTGCGGGCTCGACCTGGACGGCGGACTGCTAGCGCTGGCCGCGGCCAGCCACTCGGGCCAGGACTTCCACGTCGACGGGGTCCGCAAGATCCTCTCCAGCGCCGGGCTGACCGAGGATGACCTGCACTGCCCGCCGTCCTGGCCGCTCGACCCCGGGACCGCGCGCCGGGTGATCGCGCGCGGCGAGGACATGTCCAGGATCCGGATGAACTGCTCGGGCAAGCACGCCGCGATGCTGGCCACCTGCGTGCTGAACGGCTGGCTGACGGCCGGGTACCTGGACCCGGAGCATCCGCTGCAGCAGGCGATCCGGCGCACGGTCGCCGAACTGGCCGGCGAGGAGGTACCCGCCACCGGCGTGGACGGCTGCGGCGCGCCGATATTCGCGCTGACCCTGACCGGGCTGGCGCGGGCGTTCCGGGCGCTGGTCCTCGCGGCCCCGGGCACGCCCGGACGCCGGGTGGCCGACGCCATGCGCGCGCACCCGGAATGGACCAGCGGCACCCGCCGCGACGAGCGGCGGCTGATGGACGCGGTACCCGGCCTGCTGGTCAAGGGCGGGGCCGAGGGCGTCGACGCGTTCGCGCTGGCCGACGGTAGAGCCGGCGTGGTCAAGATCGAGGACGGGGCGCACCGGGCACGGACCCCGGTCACGGTGGCGGCACTGCGCCTGCTCGGCGCCGTCGTCCCCGACGAACTCGCCACCGTCCCCGTCGTCGGCGGCGAAGCTGTCGTGGGCGTCATCCGCGCGGTCAGCTTCTGATCGCCCGCTCGGCTTTAGGTCCCGCTTAAAATAAAGCTTGCGTGTCCTAGTTAATTGGATTAACTTGTAGCTATGACAATTAACTTGACGACACGCAACACCACTGCTCCGGCCCGCGGCACCGGCTCGGACACCGGACGCGGCACCGGCTCGGACACCGGACGCGGCACCGGCTCGGACACCGGACGCGGCACCGGCTCGGACACCGGACGGCGCCGGCGGCTGCTGACCGTCCCCGGCGTCGTCGGCATCGGCTACAGCCTGTCCTGGATCGCCGGGCTGGCCCTCCCGGCGCCCAGCCCCAGGTTCGGCGCGCCGGGCACCGAGGTCGTCGCGGCGCTGGCCGGACACGGCCCGGCCGTCGCCACGCAGTTCGCCCTGACCGAAGGGCTGCCGGCCGCGGGCATCGCCGTCATCTCGGTCGCCCTGGCCCGGACCGCGCGCCAGCACGGGGCGGTCGGCGCTGTGTCGCTTCCCGGGCGGTTCGCACTGGTCTCGGGTCTGGTGGCGGCGATCATCTCGGCCGTCCAGTTCGGCCTCGGCATCGCGCTGACCGCGACCTCGGCACCGGGCCCGGCGCACCTGCTGTACACGTCAGTCGACCGGCTGGACGGGGCCAAGATGCTCGCGCTGGCCGTCCTCGGCGCGGCCGCGGCCGCCATGACGACGCTCCCCCGCTGGCTGCGGTACACCGGGATCGCGCTGGCCGTCACGATCGCCTGCTCCGGCCTGGTGTACCTGCTGCTGGTGGCCTCGCTAGCGGCCGCGGCCGGACCGGCGCTGGTGCTGCTGCTGGCGTTCATGACCGGCTGCGGCATCATGATCGGCATGAAGGCCGACCCGAGGGACCGCTAAGACATGCCGCGCGCCGGGCTTACCCCGGAGCGGATCATCTCCGAAGCCGCGACCGTCGCCGACGAGGTGGGCCTAGACCGGCTCACCTTGGCGGCGGTCGCGCAGCGCTGCGGGGTCTCACTGCCCGGCCTGTACAAGCACGTCAGCGGGCTGGAGGAGGTCAGACGCGGTATCGCGCTGCTGGCCGTGCGCGAGCTGACCAGCGCCGCGGCCCGGGCCGCGGCGGGCGTGACCGGCGCCGACGCGCTGCGGGCCCTGTCGGCCGCCTACCGGTCCTACGCCCTGGCCTACCCGGGGCGTTACGCGGCCAGCGTGCTGGCGCCCGCGCCGGGCGACGAGGAGCACATCGAGGCCGCGGTGCAGGCGGTCGAGGTGATCAGCGCGGCCCTGGTGGGCTACCACCTGGAGGGCTCTGCCCTCATCCATGCCGTACGCATGTGGCGCGCCGTCTGTCACGGTATCGCCACGCTGCAATCCGCGGGCGGGTTCGGCCTGCCGGAATCGGTCGACGTCACCTTCGAGTACCTCATCGATGCCCTGGACACCGAGTTCCGCCGCCTGGGGGTCATAGGATGACGCGGTGAGCAAGAAGACCAAGCCGCGTCGCGGCAATCCAGCCAGCAAGGCATCGGCTAGCAAGGCTGCGGCCACTAAGGCACCAGCTAGCAAAGCACCGGCCAGCACGGCACCTTCGGGTAGCGGGCGGACCGAGGCGGACGCCATCGTCGAGCGGGTGATGTCCAGCCTGTGGGCCGGGATCGCGGCGGGTGACCCGCTGCGTGCCGAACTCGAGACCGCGACCTGCATGGCCATCCCGCGGGTGGCGGGCCAGCTGGATCCCGACGAGACCGAGAAGTTCATCTCCACCGTGCTGGTGGACGGGGCGGTCCGCAGGCGGACGCCCGATGGCGCGGCGCTGCTCCGACTGCTCATGGCGCTCGGCACCCAGGACACCAAGCGGGCGGCCAGTAAGGCGCTGGCCGAGCTGACCGGCGCGGGCATCTACCCGCCGGACTGGGTGACCGGGATCGGCAAGGTAACACCGGGCCAGGCCTGGCGCCGCTACGACGTGTTCGGTGACGACGAGGCCATCGCGGTGACGTTCGGCTACGGCGAGGCCGAACACGGCATCGTGGTCCAGGTTGACCTGACCGGGATCCCGGTCGCCACCGCGATCGGCGCGTCCGCCAACGCGGCCCGCCTGATCGAGGCCATCAGCGGCGACGACGAGGAGTTCGACCGGTCCGAGCAGATACCCCTGGACGAGGCGCACCGTCGCCTGTTCGGTCCGCTGGACCGGACCGACTATGACCCGAGCCCGGACCTGTCCGCCGATACCCTCGCGTATCTGCCGATCGCCCGGGTCCGGGTCCGCCGCCTCCCGGCCGCCGACGGCGAATCCGGGCCGCTGTACACCGCGGCAGACCGTGCGGCCGCGGTCGACGAGTTCATGAAGAGCCCGCTGGCTGCCGAGGCCGTGGCGGCCGACGAGGAGTCCACGCGGTTCTGGGCCGAGGTGCTCACCGGCTATAGCGGCCGCGTCTCCGGCGAGCCGCCGGCCCAGGTCGGTCCGCGCAAGCTCGCGCACATAATCCTCGGCCACGTGCCGAACACCTTCGTCCTGTCCCCCGCGCAGCGCAGCCACGTCGAGCCCGCAGTGAC
Source organism: uncultured Actinomycetes bacterium (assembly GCA_963769715.1). Classification (GTDB taxonomy): domain Bacteria; phylum Actinomycetota; class Actinomycetes; order Streptosporangiales; family Streptosporangiaceae; genus Palsa-504. Next base: position 153,507 of record CAVYNE010000028.1, on the reverse strand, counting down.
CGCGTGGGTTCGCTGGTCCGCCGACCACCGGGACCTAGGCGAGGCCGGGACCGAGGTGCTGATGGAGCAGGTACCGCGGGTGCTGGCCCGGTTCGGCCAGGCCTACGACGACCCGGACGCGGTCGCGATCCGCGGCTACGCGTCCGGCCTGGCCGCCAGCGACGCCGACGTGGCCTGGCTCTCCGAAAACGTGGGGCGCCGCATGTTCGCGCTGCCGTTGCCGCAGCGGCACGCTCCGCTGGACCTCGCGGACCCGGCTGACCGCCGCGATCTGGTCGAGGCTGAGTTCGGCGGGTGCACCCCGCCCACCGGCATGACCAGCGAGGAGTTCGTGGCGGCGGCGTACCGCGTGGTCGAGGAACTGTGGCGCGACGAGGACAGCCCGACATACCAGGCGGCCAAGCGCATGTTCGCCGACGGCGTCTCCCGCCACGACCTCATCCACCACCTGGCCGGGGCCCCCGTGCCGACGATGGGCACATCGATCATCCGATGAGTTCCTCGCCGCTGTGTCGTTCTACTCGTGAACGGGCTGCTGCCTGACGGTAACCTCGCACGAGGACGGTGGACAGGATGAGTTACGCCGACATGAACGGCATTTCGCTGTACTACGAAGAGCACGGCTCGGGCCGGCCGCTGATCCTGCTGCACGGCGGCCTGTCCGCGGCCAGCATGTACGTTCCGATCCTGCCGATGCTGGCCAAAGATCGCCGGGTCATCGCGGTCGACCTGCAGGCGCACGGCCACACGGCGGACGTGGACCGCCCGCTGCGGTTCGAGACCCTGGGCGATGACGTCGCCGGCCTCATCCGGCACCTCGGCCTGGCGCAGGCTGACGTGATGGGCTACTCCTTCGGCGGCGCGACCGCCCTGCGCACCGCGATCCAGCATCCGCACCTGGTGCGCCGCCTGGTGGTCGTCTCCGTGCCCTGCCAGCGGGACGGCTGGTACCCGGAGAGCCTGGCCGGGATGGACCAGATGGGGTCACAACTGGCCGAACCGCTGAAGCAGTCGCCGCTGTACGAGATGTACGCCAGCGCCGCGCCGCGGGTGCAGGACTGGCCGGTGCTCCTGGACAAGACCGGCGACCTGCTGCGGCAGGATTTTGACTGGTCGGCGGACATCGCAAAGATCACCGCGCAGGCGATGCTGGTCTACGCGGACGCCGACGCAGTACGCCCGGCGCACATCGTGGACTTCTACGCGCTGCTCGGCGGCGGGCTGCGCGACGCGACCTGGGACGGTTCGGCCCGGTCCGTGGCCCGGCTGGCCATCCTGCCGAGCCACACGCATTACGACATCTTCGGCTCGCCGGACCTGCCGAGTGCGGTCATCCCGTTCCTCGACGCTCTCGATACGGACCATCGGACGGCCGGGCTCACCGGGCCCGGGGGGGTAAGGAACCGGTAATAACCGGGCGGCTAATAACCGGGCGGCGGGCTCGCCGGGCAGGGAGGCGCAGAGCCGGGCCAGCGCCGTGGTGAAGGCATGCTCGGGCGGGCGGCCGTAGCCGATCACCAAGCCTGCCCGGCCGTCGCCGGCGGGCGGGCCTTCGCCGGCACGATAGCGTTCCAGCCCGTCGATGGCCACGCCATGCTGGCTGGCACGGGTGATGACGGCACGCTCGAGACTCGTTCGGGAAAATTCGAGCACCGCATGCAGGCCGGCCGCGATTCCCGTGACCTGCAGGCCCTGACGGCCGAGGGCGGCGGCCAGGCGGTCCCGGCGGCGCCGGTAGGCGAGCCTGGCCCGGCGGACCTGCCGGTCGTAGCTGCCCGAGGTGATGAACTCGGCCAGGGTCAGCTGGTCAAGCGCGGACGGCCCGGCGGCGAGTTCCGCGGTCACCGCGTCGAGCAGCCGCGGCGGGACGACCAGCCAGCCGATCCGCAGGCCGGGAGCCAGGCTCTTGCTGGCCGTCCCGGCGTAGATGACCCGATCGGGCGCGAGCGTCTGAAGCGCGCCCACCGGCTGCCGGTCGTAGCGGAACTCCCCGTCGTAGTCGTCCTCGATCACCACGCCGCCCCAGTCGGCCGCCTCCCGGCGGCGCCGCGGGTGCAGCGTCACGCCCAGCGGGAACTGGTGCGCCGGGGTCAGCAGGAGAGCGTCGGCCCCGGCGGCCTCGCCGACGACGGCGCCCATGTCGTCGACCGGCAGCGGCCGCAGGCGCAGGCCCTGCCCGGCGGCGATGTCGCGGTGGGCCTGGTGGCCGTAGGCCTCCACCGCGAGGGTGCTCGCGCCGGCCGAGCGCAGCGCGCGGCTGATTCCGGCCAGGCCGTGCGTGAAGCCGGCGCAGACGACGATGTGCGCGGGATCGGCGGTCACTCCCCGCGCCCGGGCCAGGTAGTCCGCCAGGGCCGCCCGCAGCGCCGGGACCCCGCGCGGGTCAGGGTAGCCGAGCAGGTGATCGGGAGCGGCTGCGAGGACCTTTCGGCCGGTCGCGAGCCAGTCCCGTCGCGGGAACGCCGACAGGTCCGGCACCCCGGCCCGCAGGTCGTAGCGGGGCACCGCCGCCTCAGGACGAGTGGCGGCCCCAGGACCCGGATGGGCCGCCTGGCGTGGCGCGACCGATGTCCCCGACCCGCTCTGGGCGGTCAGCCATCCCTCCGCGACCAGCTGGCTGTAGACCTCGGCGACCGTGTTGCGGGCGAAGCCCAGGTCCGCGGCCAGGGCCCGCGACGACGGCAGCCGCGTGCCGGGGCGAAGGCGGCCGTCCCGGACCGCGCCGCGCAGCGCGCTCTCCAGCCCGGCCCGCACCCTGGTCCCGGAAAGATCCAGGTGGAGATCCACACCGCTGACTTCGGCCCGCCTGGGTCCTTTGGCCCATGTTTCTGGCATCGGAATAGACCTTACCTTGGGCCGCTTGGCGCTCTAGCGTCGATGGTATGACGACCACGAACGAAACCACGCAGGTCCCCGTCCGGCTGGCCTTCGACTCCTACGCAGCCGGCTACGCCCGGGCGATGGCGCACCTGGACCAGGCCGCGACCAAGGAACTCGACAAGGCCGAGATCGACCCCAAGCTCCGCGAGCTCATCCGGATCCGCGCCTCGCAGCTCAACGGCTGCGCCTACTGCATCGACATGCACACCAAGGACGCGCGCGCGATCGGCGAGACCGAGCAGCGCATCTACGGGCTCACGGCCTGGCCGGAGACCCCGTACTTCAGCCCGCGCGAGCGCGCCGCGCTAGCGTTCACCGAGTCGGTCACGCGCCTGTCCGACACGCATGTCCCCGACCAGGCGTATCAGGACGTGGCCGCCGAGTTCAGCCCGCAGGAGGTCGCGGCACTGGTCAGCCTCATCGTGACCATCAACGCCTGGAACGCCATCGGCGTCAGCACCCGCGCCTGGCTTCCCGGCTCGTACAACCCGTAGGGGTTTCCATGGTCGCGAAGACTCTTGAGCCCGCCGGTCGTTTTCGGCACCAAAGTCTTCGTGTCGTGTCAGCTGGTCAGGGGCGCTGGGTGGGGGCGCAAGCTGGGGCGCTGGGGGTGCCCGGGCAGGTCGATGCGACCGCCGGCCCAGAGGAGCGCGGTCCATGGGTCGGATTCGGACAGCTCGGCGGGAGCTTGCGGGAAGATCCGGGCCAGGACACGGCGGCACACGTCGCGGTGCGGATCGAGGCGGAGGCCGAAACCCTCGGCTATGTCGTTGCCGGGCAGCAGGGCCTCGTAGCAGCCCATCCCGGCGAAGCCCTCCGGGTCAGCCATTCCGGCCGGATGGTACGCACGGACGTGTGCGCGGGAGGTGCGGACCATGGAGGCCTGCACCCGGCCGCCGGTGACGGCGAATTCCAGCACCTCGGCCGGGGAGGCGTCCTTCTCCGCGGTCGCTACGGCCCGGACGTAGCGACCTGTGGGCTGGACCGCGAGCTGCCAGGCGTAGCACATCAGGCTGTCACCGATGTGCTCGGCGGTATGCCAGTAATTCCGTTCCAGGGTGCCCGCCCGCACCGACCAGTCCCGGTCGGTGATGGGCAGGAGCCCGCTCATCACGCATGAGATCACGCTGTCAAGATCATCGGCGGTGACTGTCATGGTGCTTTCGAGCCTACGATCATTACAGGCCGAGCATGAGCAGTTCGCCAGGAGTCAAGATCCGTACCTTGATGTCGGGGGAAGGACGGCTCAGGAACCGTACTCGTCGTGGCGGCGGACCCAGAACTGCGGGTCGCCGTCGGCGGGTTCGTCGCGGCCCTTGGGCGTGAGATCCAGGAACTGGTAGGCGCTGTTCATCGCGTCGATCCCCCGGGCGTACGTGGAGTACGTGTGGAACACGCGGCCTGGCTGGTCCCGGACGAAGACGCTTATCCCCTCCCGATCCTCGAAGCCGGGCTCGGATCCGTAGTTGAAGACGGCCGCCTGGCTGGCCACCTCCTCAGGCGTGAACGAGGCGCCGAAGTCGTAGTTGAAGTCCGTCTCGCCGGACGAGACCCAGCGGAAGGACCAGCCCATCCGCTGCTTGTAGGCGGCGATCTGCCCGATGGGCGTGCGGGAGATCGCGGTGAACGACACGTCCCGGGCGCGCAGGTGGACGGGCGTGCCGTCGAAGCTGTCGGCCCAGAACGAGCAGTGCGGGCACCCGCCGTCCCACTCGGGCGGGTACATGAAGTGGTAGACGACGAGCTGGCTGCAGCCGTCGAACAGGTCGGGCAGGGTCAGCTTGCCGTCAGGCACGTCGAAGACGTAGTCCTCGGCCTGGGCGGATCCTTCGGTGCAAAGTGAGGTCACCGTGATCCTGGAGGATCACGGTGCGGACGAGACGCTGATGACCATCGAGCACGAGCAGCTTCCGCCCGAGGAGGTAGACAACCACCAGCGCGGCTGGGGTGCGATCGCGGTGCAGCTGGGCGACGAGCTCGCCGCGCGCAGCCGCTAACGGCCCGGCTACCGGGGCTTGAGGCGGCGCAAGGCAGGTACCGGCTTCGTTCGGAAAAAGATCTTATGCCTGGTCACGGAGCCGGGCCTTGATATCGACCTTGAGGACCTTCCCGACCTTCGACCGGGGCAAGTCGGGCCAGACCTCCACCTGCTTGGGGGCCTTGACGCTGCCGAGGCGCGCCTTGACGAAGGAACGGACCTCGGCCTCGGTCACCGTCTGGCCGGGGCGCGGTTGCACGACGGCGGTGACGCGCTCGCCCCATTTCTCGTCGGGCAGTCCGATGACCGCGCAGTCCTGCACGGCCGGGTGCGCCAGCAGGACCTGCTCGACTTCGGCCGAGTAGACGTTGAAGCCGCCGGTGATGATCATGTCCTTGGCGCGGTCGACGATGAACAGGTAATTGTCCTCGTCGAGGTAGCCGATGTCGCCGGTGTGATGCCAGCCGTGCTTGGCGGCTTCCGCCGAGGCCTGCGGGTTCTTGTAGTAGCCGGCCATGACCAGCGGGCCGCGGGCCACGATCTCGCCGCGCTGGCCCGGGCCGAGCAGGTGGCCCTCGTCGTCCATGATCGCGACCGTGGTGAGCGGGGTAGGACGTCCGGCCGAGGACAGGCGCTCGGTGGCGAGTGAGCCGTCTGCGCGGAAATGGTCGGCAGGCGCCAGGGTGGAGATCATCATCGGGGCTTCGGACTGGCCGAACAGCTGGCCCAGCACCGGGCCGATCTTCGTCAGGGCCTCCTCCAGGCGGCTGGCCGACATCGGGGCCGCGCCGTACCACAGGCACCGCAGGTGAGAGGTGTCGGTCTGGGCCAGCCGGTCATGGTCGAGCAGCATGTAGATCAGCGTCGGCGGCAGGAACGTATGGGTGATCTTGTTCTTCTCCACCAGGCCCAGGAACTCGGTCAGATCCGGCGTGGGCATGATGACGATCTCGCCGCCGAGCGTCATCACCGGGAAGCACAGCACGCCGGCCGCGTGGGTGAGCGGCGCGAGGGCCAGGTAGCGCGGGCGCGGGCCGAACGGGTAGCTCATCAGCGTCAGCGCCGACATCGTCTCGATGTTGTGGCCGGTGAGCATGACCCCCTTGGGGCGCCCGGTGGTACCGCCGGTGCCGACCAGCATGACCATGTTGCCGGGTGGTTCGGCCTGCCAGGGCTCGGCGGCCTCGGGGCCGATCCACTCCTCGAACGGCGTGGCGTTGGGGGGCTCTGCGTCGAGGCAGACCAGCGTGGTCAGCTTGGGCAGGTCGGGCAGGATCTTGGCGACCAGCGGCGCGAAGGCGGCCTGGAAGATCAGGCACTTGCAGTCGAAGAAGTCGAGCAGCTCGCGGTTTTCCGCCGCCTCGTTGCGCGGGTTGACCGGGCACCACACCGCGCCCGCCCGGGAGATGCCGAACACGCAGCTGAACGCGACCGGGTCGTTCGCCGACAGGATGGCGACCTTATCACCGGGAACGATCCCGGAGCGGTCGAGCGCGCGGGCGACCCGCCACGACAGCCGCTGGACGTCGAAATAGGACAGCGTGCGCCGGGCCGTGGTCAGGCAGGGTGCCGCCGCGCCCAGGGAGGCACCCTTGTCCAGGTAGTCGGTCAGGCGCACGCTCTGTCGTCCTTCGTGTCTTAGTGCTGGACGGTGAGGTTCGGCTCCATGACCAGGCCGAAGCTGCGCAGCACGCCGAGCAGCTCGCGGTGGCCGAAGGCCTGGCAGCCGGACGCGAAGCCGACGCGCTTGGGCGGCTGCTGGAGCAGCGAGTATGCCCCGTAGGCCTGCATCAGGCCGGTCTGCTTGTAGTTGGAGTTGCCGTGGATCACGCAGTGCGCGCGGCCCAGCGGGCCGGAGGCGTGCACCGAGTCCAGCGAGGTGTTGATCCGGGTGGCCTCCCGCGGCGGCATCTGGTTCATAACGCCAGCCGCCTGTTCGGTCAGCACCCGGAGCTTCTCGTTTTCCGGCAGGCCCTCGATCTGCTCCAGAACCGCCTTGACGATCTGCGGGACGCCCAGCATGAGCGGGCGGTTGAACACCCCGCCCAGGACCTTGACATTGGCCACCCGGGGGTCGCGCTTGAACCACACCGGGTGCGAGGTGCCGCCCCATGGCAGCGCCAGGCCGGTCTCGTGCTGGCCCGGGATCACTACGTCGTACAGGCCGCCGTCGGCGGGCCATTCGACATAGGCGTTCTGTTCCAGGTAGTACGCCTTGGACAGAGCCGCGTTGACCAGGATGGTCCGGGTCGATGCGATGGTCGGCATGCCCTTCCAGAAGACCAGGATGTCGAGCGTGTCGACGCCCGGCTTCTCCAGGCAGAGCTGGGCCGCGATCTCGCCGGTGGTGTACATCTGGGCGATGCCCGGGGCGAGCAGCAGGCCCTTGGCGGCCATCTGCGGACCGTAATCCTCGTCGCAGCTGATCAGCCAGTCCTGCTCCCCCGTGGTGTCCAGGTAGTGGCAGCCGGCGTTCAGGCAGGCTCCGACGACTTCGCGGCCGTACTGGGCGAACGGCCCGACGGTGTTGCAGACGACTTCGGCGCCGGCGAAGAGGTCGGTGAGCGGCTGGACGTCGTGCGCCACCTCGACGATCTCGTGCTCGACGGTGTCGATGCCGGGCACCTTGTCCAGGGCCTCGGCGATGCGGGCCTTGTCGCGGCCGGCGGCGACGAACGGCAGGTTGAACTCGCGCAGGTACTCGCAGATCAGGCGGCCGGTGTAGCCGGAGGCGCCGTAGACGATGACGGGCTTGGTCATTTGCTTGCTGTCCTCTCCGTGTGCCTTACATGCCCATGCCGCCGTCGACGGGCAACCCGGCGCCGGTGATGAAACGGGCCGCGTCGGAGGCGAGGAAGACCACGGCGTCGGCCATGTCCCCGACCTCGCCGAGGCGGCCGTGCGGGGTGAGCCCGATCACGGCGCCGACGCACTCCTCCACGCTCGGGAACAGGCCGAGTGTCACCATGTCCTGAGCGAGCTGGTTGCCCATTTCGGTCGGGACCAGACCCGGGTAGACGCAGTTCACCCGCACGGCGTAGCCGAGCTTGCCGGATTCCATGGCGGCCACCCGGGTCAGCCGGTCGACAGCGGACTTGGTTGCGGAGTAAACGGCGATGCCGGGGAAGGCGATCGTGGCGGCGACCGACGCGATGTTGACGACGGCGCCGCCGCGGCCGGCCGGGCCGCCGGGGCGCATGGCGCGGAAGGCGTGCTTGAGGCCGAGCGAGGTGCCGAGGATGTTGACCTCGAGCATCTTGCGGATGTCGTCCGGGTCCAGGTCGATGACCAGGCTGGAAATCTCGACGCCGGCGTTGTTGACCACGATGTCCAGGCCGCCGAGCTCGGCGATCGTGCCCTCGATGGCCCGCTCCCAGCTGTGGTCGTTCGTCACGTCCAGCGGGAGGAACGCGGCGTCGCCGCCAGCCTTCTTGATCGCGTCGACGGTCGCCTCGCCGAGTTCCTCGCGGATGTCGCCGATGACGACGGCCGCGCCCGCCCGGGCCAGCGCCTCGGCCATCCCGGCGCCGAGCCCGCGCGCCCCGCCGGTAACCAGGGCCTTGCGTCCGGTCAAGTCGTACACACTCATGGGACATCTCCTCCTTGAGACGGCGCTTTCCCCGGCTTGACCCCGCCCTGGGCTGGCCTTTTCTCTGGCTTTCGGGTCGGTGCTTTCGTCGGCGGTGCTTGGCGGTGCGACGTAGGTCACACTGCCACGGGATCTGGACAGTCGTCAAGACTTTCTTGGACACTTGTCAAGCTTTGTTCTGGGCGAGGGGCGCTGGCCGAGATACAGTTGGTTCGGGCCCGCAAGGCGCGGGCGTTTTCGTGAGCTGACGGGAAGCGTTGCCGTGACGGAGGTGGCCCCGCGGGTCGACGAGGTAACCTCGTCGCCTGTCGCCTCGCCCCCTGTCGCCTCGTCCCCTGTCGCCCTAGCGCCGCATGGGGCGTCGCCGGGGACATCGCATGGAGCGGAGACGAACCGGGAGCGGGTCTCGCGGCGGCAGGTCGACAAGTTCGCCGAACGGCGGGCTCAGCTGGCCGACGCCGCGCTGCAGACGCTCGCGGAGCTCGGCTATGCGCGCACCAGCCTGCGCGAGATCGCGCAGAATTCCCAGTTCTCGCACGGCGTGCTGCACTACTACTTCAGCGACAAGGAAGACCTGATCACGCACTGCGTGCGCCAGTATGAAGCCGCCTGCGTGACCCGTTACGACGAGATCGTGGCGACGGCTTCATCGGCGGAGGAGCTCAAGCGCGAGTTCAGCGCGGCGATGGCGCAGACGCTGCGGACCGACGCGCCGATGCACCGGCTCTGGTACGACCTGCGGAACCAGAGCCTGTTCGAGGAGTCGTTCCGGGCTGACGTGCTCGAGATCGACCAGCGCCGCGAGGAGATGATCTGGCGGGTCATCAGCCGGTATGCCTCATTTTCGGCCTTTGAGATCGCACTGTCCCCCGGCGCGGCGTACGCGATCTTGGACGGGCTGTTCCAGCAGGCACTGCTGCGCCATCTCGCCGGGAACATGGATGCCGCCGAGGATCTGAGAGCCAACGTGGTACGGGTCCTGGACACCTTGGAAGTCCGCGAGGCATCTGCCTAAATGGCTTGTCGGGGTTCCAGCCGTCAGCGCGACAAGAGACCGGCCAGCCGGTAAAGGAATCGGCGCCGGTGCGCGTATGTCACCCGCCAAGTGAGCCGCGTGACCCTGCGTCGGGTGTTTGCGGAGGATCTGCCGGGTGCGCCGCGGGTAGGCGTGCGGTTGCGGGCGGGGTGGCTCCTGGTCCAGCATCTGAGGGTGTCAGCAGTCGGGAAGCCGGGGTTCTCGGTACCGGAGATGCGCCGGCGCCGGGCGGCGTTCGTCCGGGAACTGGATCGCGGCGGGGTGGGGTGGGGTACGCGCTGGTGTACGGCGCCAACCGGTCCGGGAGCGCGGTGTCGTGGCTGACCGGGTGGCCAGTAACCCGGGAGGCGCTTCTGGTCGTGGCGCCGGAGGAGGACGACGATGTGCTCCTGGTGTCGTTCTTCAATCACGTTCCGCAGGCCCGCCGCCTTTCGGTGACGCGCGTCGAATGGGCAGGCGCGCGTGCTGTTGCCACCGCGCTGGACCCGATTGCGGCGCGGGGCAGGCTGCCCAGCCGGATCGGCCTGGCCGGAGCGCTGCCGTTCGATCAGTACCGGCTGCTGGCCGGGCAGGTCCCCGACGTGGTGGACCTGAACGCCGCCTGCACCGGGCTGCGGCTGATCAAATCCGGGGAGGAGGTGGCGGCTATGCGGCGCGGCGCAGCCCTCAGCGATGCCGCCATCGCGGCGCTCGCCGGCGCGCTGCGCCCCGGGGCGTCTGACCATGAGGTGCTCGCCCGCACCGAGCAGGCCTACACCGCCCAAGGCGGCTTGCACCACATTCACTACCTCGGCATCACCGCCATGGACGAGCCGGCCCCCGGCCGTCCGCTCCCCGCACCCGACTTCACGGTGGCAGCCGGGATGACCATAGTCGTGCAGCCCAACGTCGTGACCCGGGACGGGCACGCCGGCGTCCAGACCGGAGAACTGCTACTGGTCACCGAACACGGACCCCAGCGGCTGCACGCCTGCCCCCAAGGCCTCCAGCAGGCAGGCTGACCCGCACCACCGTGGCCGCCAGGGAGCCGCCGCGCTCCCAGTGATGCCGGAGGCAGCCCGGCGGCGGGCGGACAGACCGGGCACTAGGGTATCTCTCCGCTGGAGGTCAGGGCAGCTGCGATGCGCTCGACCATCTCGGTGAGGATCGGCTGCGGGGTGGCGAAGTTGAAGCGGAAGGCTCCGGATCCGCCCGCGCCGAAGGCGGGTCCGTCCACGACCGTGATGCGCGCGCGGTCGGTGACGAGCGCGCCGGGTGAGTCGGGCAGGTCCATCGCGGTGCAGTCGAGCCAGGCGAGGTAGGTGCCGTCGGGCGGGCGGTAGCGCACCTGCGGCAGGTGGCGGCGGAGCAGGGCGGCCAGAAGGTGGCGGCTGTCGTCGAGGTAGCCAAGGACTTCGTCCAGCCATGGCTCACCGTGCCGGAACGCGGCGATGTTGGCGACGACGCCGGGGTTGCTCGCGCCGTGGGAGGCGAAGAATCCCATCTCCTCCCAGCACTGCCGGTCCGCTTCATTGGTGAGGATGACCTGGGCGCACTTCAGACCGGGCAGGTTCCACGCCTTCGAGGCGGACGTGGCGGTCAGGGCGTGCGCCGCGGCGGCCTCGGAGGTGGACGCGTAGGGGATGTGGCGCATCGCAGGATAGACGAGCGGACCGTGGATCTCGTCGGCGAAGACCCGGCCGTGGTGCCGGTCGACGACCTCGGTCAGCTGGGTCATCTCCTGGGGGGTGAAGACCCGGCCGAGCGGGTTGTACGGGTTACAGAAGATGAGCAGGTCTCCCCCGGCGCGGAAGGCATCCTCGAGCGCGTCGAGGTCGAGGGTGAAGAAACCGGCGTCATCGCGCATCCGGACCTGGATGATCTCCCGGCCGAGGAAGCCCGGCACGGTGAGGAACGGCATGTAGGCGGGGGTGGGCAGGATCACCGGTGAGCCGGGGCGGGAGAAATGCGTGATGGCGATCTCGAGCGCCTTGATCACGTCCGGGACATGGTGGATGGACGCGGGGTCGACGTCCCAGCCGTAGCGGCGGTTGGTGAACTCCGCGCAGGCCGCGGCCAGCTCGTCGGCCAGGAACATCGGCAGGTAGCCGAAGCATGCGTCCGCCGACAGCCTGGCGAGCGCGTCGAGGATGGGCGGCGCGGCACCGAAGTCCATCTCCGCGACAGCGGCACCAAACCCGTCAGGTCCGGGAGCCGTCCACTTGAAGCTGCCGCGAGCGCGGAGCATGGCCACGGTCGTGGCGTCGATTTGGCGTCTGAGAGTCCCTGGCACACCGCTATCTTGACGCCACTTCGCGCGCCGCCCTAGCGTGAGTCCACCGTCGTCGTCAACGCTGCCGTCCGTATTCAGTCAGGCTGGCCGAGGGCGAGGTGACGCTACGTCGGAGGCGGCAACCGCCGTAGATCTAGACGGGGCGGCGACCGCCGTAGATGACGTTGTCCAGTTGCTTCCAGTAGACGTCGATGCCTTCGAATCCGGCCGACCGCAGGTATTCCAGTTGCGGGCCGAGAGGGATGATGTAGCGCACGTGGTTATCCCAGCGGGCCTGTTCTAGGTGCGTGCGATGCAGCCGCTTGCCGGCTGCCTCGGGGTGGTTTCTGTCGTTCACTCGTTGCCAGGTGGCTTCGACCACGGGATCCTCCGCACGCACCGGGTCGTAGTTGAGGTACCAGCCGCCGGGGACGAGGCGGTCGAATATCTCGGTGAACAGGCCCTGCTTGCGCTCGTCGGGCAGGTGGTGGACGCACATCGAGGTCACCACGGCATCGAGCGCCGCGGGGATCGCCGCGGGCCACTCGCCGCCAACCGACATGTCGAACTCGACGTACCGGTAGCGCCCGGAGTACGGCTGCATCTCGCCCTCACCGGCCCGCATCATCTCGGCCGAGAAGTCAGCGAGTATCACAGTGCTACCCCGGTGCACGTCGAGGATCGTGCGCGACGCGGCCCCGGTCCCCGCGCCCAGATCCAGGAACGTGAACGCGTCCTGCGGGCCGAAGGGAAGCAGGGCCGCCATGAACCGCCGGTGCTCAGCGCGGTGTCGCTCCTGGGCCTGCGCCTCGGCCGCCCAGGCCTGAACAGCCTCCCCGGAGTGCCAGATGGCCGCGTTCGTGTCGTCCGAGTGGTCCATGAGCAGAAAGATTACGACAGCCGGGGTAGTGCCACGATGACCTGCTGGGCGCGTCCTTGTCATGACCTGCGAACGGGGTCACGAGGGGGACCCGGCGCACGGCGGGTCAGGTGGTTTCCCTGAAGGCCCAGGAGGTATAGACGGCGATCTCGGACGGGTGTACCAGGCCGAGCTGGCCGGGACCTTGGTCACCAGGGCGGCCGGCCTACGACCCTGGCGCCGCCGCGGGCCGGGCACGATCATAGCCCGATGAATAGGCAGGTGGGCACCGTGGCGGAGAAGACTACCCACGAAACGCCGCTTCTGGCCGACCACGCTCAGTTCCTGATCACCACCGCGGCTCGCGCGCCGTCCGTGCACAACACGCAGCCGTGGCGGTTCCAGGTCGGGCGATCCGGGGTCGAGCTTTACTGCGACCTGCGGCGTAAGCTACGGGCCGATCCCCTGGGCCGGGAAATGATCATCAGCTGTGGCGCCGCCTTGTTCGGGCTGCGGCTGGCGGTGCGGGGACTCGGATACCTGCCCGTGGTCGAGCTGCTGCCTGACCCGAGCCGGCCACGGCTGCTGGCCCGGGTCGGGATGGGCGCGGCGGCACCGGTCACCCGCGTGGAACGCCAGATGCTCGAGGCGGTGCCGCATCGGCACACCCACCGGGGACCCTTCGAACCGGGTCCGCTGCCGGGCGGGCTGCTGGCGGGCCTGCAGCATGACGCGCTGGCCGAGGGCGCCGAACTGGCACTGATCGAGGGGGAACTCGCCTACCACCGGCTGGCGGCCGTCGCCGCAGTGGCGGCCAGCCGAATGGACCTGGACCCGCGGGTCCGGGCCGAGACGCGGCAGTGGACCCGCAGCGCCGATAACCCTGCTCGGGACGGCGTCCCGGCCGTGGCCTTCGCTGATCGCGCCCAGCGCTGGCCTAGGCGACGGCTGCCACAGCGCGACTTTGACGTGGACCGCGGCCTGGCCCAGCTGCCCGGCGGCGGGGAATCCCCGTCCGCCACCGCGGTGCTGCTGACCCGAGGTGACCGGCGGGCGGACTGGCTGCACGCCGGGCAGGCACTGCACCGGCTGCTGCTGCACGCCACCAGCACGTGGGTCTTCGCCAGCCTGTACACCCAGCCGCTCGAAGCCACCGTGACCCGGACCCTGATCCGCGACCGGCTGGCGCTGCCAGGGAACCCGCAGATGCTGCTGCAGTTCGGCTACGTCCGCACGACGCACCCCACCGCCCGCCGGCCGGCCGGCGAGATCACCGGCATCTGAAGTAAGGGTTTTGCGACGGTCATACGACTTAGCGGCGTGATTCTTCCCGGTCCCTCGCTGATACCGGCCGCCTTCGGCTACCTTTACGGCCAAGGAGGTGGGCGGTGAGTGAGGGGCAGATCTCACCGCGCGAGGCCGAGGAGCTAGCACTCTGCTTCCAGGCCCAGGCCCGTGACCTGTTCGGATATGCCTGCGTGGTGACCCGCGGAGACCGGGCGCTGGCCGAGGATCTCGTTCAGGCTGCCTTCGAGGCCGCGGGCCGCGCCTGGCAGGTTCTGGGCGACCTGGCCGAGGAGCAGCGCCGTGGCTGGCTCTGGCGAACGCTAGCCAATATCGCGGTGGACGGCTTCCGCCGCGAGACGGCCTTCCGCGACCGCCTGCCGCGGATCGAAGTCCTGCATCGGAAGACCCAGGCCGACCCTCCTGAGCAGGCGCTGTCATCGATCGCGCTGGAACGGTGCTGGCGGATCATCCAGGGCCTGCCGGAACGCCAGCACGCGGTCGCCCTGCTGCGCTGGCAGCTGGACATGAAGGAAAGCGAGATCGCCACCGTCCTCGGCATAGACGAGAAAACGGTGAGCGTGCACCTGCACCGGGCCCGGCGCAAGCTGATCGCGGGTTTCGGGCCGGACCATCCGTTTGACGGTGACGACCCGGAAGGAGCAGCGCCATGAGGGCCGCCGACCGCCAGCTGGGCAGCTCGCACGAGGATGTGCTGCTTTCCCAGCTCTACCAGCACCTCACCGAGCTACAGGAGCCCCGGTTCAGCGCCGAGTACGAACTCGGCAAGGGCCTGGAACGGTACCGGACCTGGCTGCAGGAGCAGGCCGGAGCCGCCGAGCAGCCAGCCGCGGCGGACACGGAGTGGAACGCGGACCGCGCGGTCACCGAGCTGTATTCCGAGCACTACCGGGCCCTGGTCCGGCTAGCCGCCATGCTGGTGCGGGACACGCAAACCGCCGAGGAGGTGGTCCAGGACGCGTTCGTCGCGATGCACGATGGCTGGCAGCGGCTAAGAGATACCGAGAAGGCACTGGCCTACCTTCGGCAGGCCGTGGTGAACCGGTCACGTTCGGTCCTGCGGCACCGCACGGTCGTTGACAAGAACGTTCAGAAAGCCCCGCCGGACATGCCCAGCGCCGAACACGGCGCCATGGTCCTGCTCGAACGGCACGCCGTCGTCGTCGCCCTGCGCAACCTGCCCGAGCGGCAGCGCGAGGCGATCGTGCTGCGCTACTACGCCGACCTGTCCGAGGCCGACATAGCCGCCACCATGGGCATCAGCCGCGGCGCCGTCAAGAGTCATACGTCCCGTGGCATGGCCGCCCTCCGCGGGGCCCTGGAGCGAGAATTATGAACAGAACCGGCCACGGCCCCGAGGGCACCCCGGCACAGTGGCACGATTTTGCCGAGTTCGTGCGCCATGCGCTGCACGCTGCTGCGGATCAGGTAGAGCCGCAGGCGGACGGGCTGGAACCGATTCTGGCGAAGATCCCGGCCGAGTCCGGCGGCCGCGAGCGCCCGCCAGCACGGCGTAGCCGCCCACCGTACGTGGTCCGGCGCGACGCGCGCCGGCCCGGGCCGGGCGGCGCGGCGCGCCCGTAGGTGCCGGCGGCTGCGAGGCAGGGACGGCGCTCGGCGGGCATCAAGCGCCTGCCGTGCGATTTTGGCCGACCCTTGGCCGTGCGGTGATACCCCTGCGGCCGATGGGAGCATTTGGGCCGGCGCCTGCCTGGCGGGCTTGCTGAGACTGGGGCGAAGAACCCGGCTCGTTCGGGATTAATTCGCTTTTGGGGAAAACCGAGGTGGGGCACCTTCCTCGGAACCGTAACAGGACAGACCTACTATGGGCGTTATGACCGAGCAGGGCGAGACGATCCGCACGGCGATCCTTACCGTCGACGACGACCCCGGCGTGTCCCGGGCGGTGGCCCGGGACCTGCGGCGGCGCTACGGGGAACGGAACCGGATCGTACGGGCCGAATCGGGTGAGTCGGCGCTGGAGGCGCTGCGGCAGATGAAGCTGCGCGGCGACCTGGTCGCGGTGATCCTGGCCGACTACCGGATGCCCGAGATGAACGGCATCGAGTTCCTCGAGCGAGCCATGGACATCTACCCGGGCGCGCGGCGGGTGCTGCTCACCGCCTACGCCGACACCGGAGCCGCGATCGACGCGATCAACGTGGTCGATCTCGACCACTACCTCCTCAAGCCGTGGGACCCACCGGAGGAGAAGCTCTACCCGGTGATCGACGAACTGCTCGACGCGTGGCTGGCCTCGGACCACCGGCCGGTGCCGGAGACCAAGGTCGTCGGGCATCGCTGGTCGGCACGCTGCTCCGAGGTCCGCGAGTTCCTGGCCCGCAACCAGGTGCCCTATCGCTGGTACAACTCCGACGAGCCAGAGGGGCAGCGGCTGCTCGAGGCTGCTCAGACGGACGGGCTGTCGCTGCCGGTGGTGATCACGCCGGACGGCGAGCCGCTGATCGAGCCCACCGACGCCGAACTGGCCTCGCGGGTCGGGCTGGCCACCACGCCGTCCAAGGACTTCTACGACCTCATCGTGATCGGCGGCGGCCCGGCCGGCCTCGGCGCCGCCGTGTACGGCGCGTCCGAGGGGCTGCGCACCGTGCTGGTCGAGCGCACCGCCACCGGCGGCCAGGCCGGGCAGAGCTCGCGGATCGAGAACTACCTGGGCTTCCCGGACGGGGTGTCCGGCGCGCAACTGACCGATCGGGCGCGGCGTCAGGCGAACAAGTTCGGGGCCGAGGTGCTGACCACTCGGGACGTGATCGAGCTGGACATCAAGGGATCGGCGCGGGGGGTCCGGTTCGCGGACGGCACGACCATCGACGCGCACACGATCATCCTGGCCACCGGCGTGTCCTACCGGCAGCTGGAGGCGCCCGGGCTTTCCGAGCTGACCGGGCGCGGGGTGTATTACGGGTCGGCCCTGACCGAGGCCTCTGCCTGCCTGGGTCAGGACGTGTATATCGTCGGGGGCGCGAACTCGGCCGGGCAGGCCGCGGTGTACCTGGCGCGGCACGCGAAATCGGTGACGATCCTGGTCCGCGGGCCGTCGCTGGAAAAGTCGATGTCGTACTACCTGATCAAGCAGATCGCGGACGTTCCGAACATCTCCGTGCGGACGTGCACCGAGGTCATCGCGGGCTCGGGCGAGGATCACCTGGAAAGGCTGACGCTGCGGAGCACCGCTTCCGGTGAGACGGAAACAGTGGACGCTTCGTTGTTGTTCTTGTTCATTGGCGCGGCGCCGCTGACGGACTGGCTGGACGGAGTGGTAGTGCGAGATTCCGCGGGGTTCGTGGTCGCGGGCCCGGACCTGTCAGTCGGCGGCGAGCGGCCGCGCGGATGGGAGCTTGACCGGATGCCGTATCACCTGGAGACCAGCGTGCCCGGGGTGTTCGTAGCCGGGGACGCGCGCGCGGAGTCGGCCAAGCGGGTGGCTTCGGCCGTCGGGGAAGGAGCGCTGGCCGTCATGCTCGTGCACCGTTACCTGGAGAAGCGATGAGTGCTGAGATAACCGCGGCGTGCCCGTCCTCGAATTCACTGACGTGCAGCGTCGATGAGCTGCGGACGCTGTTCCTGTTCGAGAAGCTCACCGATGACCAGCTGCAGTGGCTGTGCGAGCGAGGTCATGTCGAGCTGATCGGGCCGGGGCCCGTGTACGCGGAGGGTGCCCCCGCGACCTGCTTCTACGTCCTGCTCGAGGGCACCGTCGTGATGTCGCGCCGGGTGGGCGCGGACGACATCGAGGTCGGCCGGACGTCGTCGCGCGGGGTGTACTCCGGTGCCTTCACCGCCTACCTCGGCGACCGGGTGCCGCAGGTCTACAACAACTCGCTGCGCGCGGTCGAGCCTTCGCGGTTCTTCGTGCTGGACGCTTCGGTCTTCGCCGAGCTGATGCACGAGTGGTTCCCGATGGCGGTGCATCTGCTTGAGGGGCTGTTCTTCGGCAACAAGAACACCCAGCAGGCGATCGGGCAGCGGGAACGGCTGCTGGCGCTCGGCTCGCTGTCGGCCGGCCTGACCCACGAGCTGAACAACCCGGCCGCGGCCGCGGTGCGGGCCACGGCGTCGCTGCGCGAGCGGGTCGCCGGGATGCGGCACAAGCTGGCCATGATCGCGGGCGGGAAATGGGACCGGACCACGCTGGAGACGCTGATCCGGCTGCAGGAAGAGGCGGCCGAACGAGTGCCGAAGGCGGTGGCGCTGTCGCCGATGGAAGCCTCGGACCGGGAGGACATCATCACGGACTGGCTCGACGAGCATCGCGTGCGGGACGGCTGGGATATGGCCCCGACGTTCGTCGCGGCCGGGTTGGATGTCGCCTGGCTCGATCATGTCGCGATGACCGTGGACCCGGAGGTCCTGGAGGGCGCGCTGCGGTGGCTGAACTACACCGTCGAGACCGAGCTGCTGATGAACGAGATCGAGGATTCCACCACCCGGATCTCCACCCTGGTCGGCGCGGCCAAGCAGTACTCGCAGCTGGACCGGGCCCCGTACCAGGTCGTCGACGTGCACGAACTGCTGGACAGCACGCTCATGATGCTGTCCGGGAAGATCCCGCCGGGTATTCGCGTGGTGAAGGAGTATTACGCCGGGCTCCCGCGGATACCGGCTTTTGCGGGTGAGCTGAACCAGGTGTGGACGAACCTGATCGACAACGCGGTGTCCGCGATGAAGGGTTCCGGGACCCTGACGGTACGCACCGGGATGGACCGGGAGCAGGTGTTCGTGGAATTCTGTGACACCGGGCCCGGGGTGCCGCCGGAGATCCGGAACCGGATATTCGAGCCGTTCTTCACCACCAAGCCGGTGGGCGAGGGGACCGGGCTGGGGCTCGACATCTCCTGGCGCATCGTGGTGAACAAGCACCACGGGGATCTGTCACTGGTGTCGGAGCCGGGTGACACGCGGTTCCGGGTTCGGCTGCCTATTACCGCGCAAGACGATGCTGAGGAGAGCTGAATGAGCGAGATCGCGGGCATCGATCCTTCGGTGCCGCCGAGCGGTACCGGCTGCGTCGAGTGCGACGCCGCGGGCGGCTGGTGGGTCCACCTGCGCCGGTGCGCGCAGTGCGGGCACATCGGCTGCTGCGACACCTCGCCCATGCAGCACGCGACCGCCCATGCCGCGGCCACCGGGCACCCGTTCATCCGCAGTTTCGAGCCCGGCGAGGACTGGTTCTACAGCTACGAGACCAAGGAAATGTACGACGGTCCCGAGCTCGCGCCGCCGCAGCATCATCCGGTTGACCAGGGGGTGCCCGGGCCTAAGGGGCGGGTGCCGAGCGACTGGCGGCTCCACGTCCACTAGCTTTAGCCTGCGACGCCGGAACGGGCATCGCTAGATTGGCTGAGGAGATGGACGATGGAGCCTGACGGGTCCGCGCAGGTCGCGGTGTTCGTGGATTTCGAGAACCTGGTCCTTGGCGCGGTCAAGGAGCTGCCGGACCAGGCGAACCCGGCACCGTACGAGGCGCTGACCCGGCTCTGCCGCGGTTACGGCAACGCTTCGGTGCGCCGGGCCTACGCGGACTGGGCCAATACGCTGTTCGGCAGTCACCAGGATGACCTCGCGATGAACGGCGTCGACCTCATCCAGGTGGCGCGGGTCGGCATCCAGAACAAGAACGCCGCCGACATCCGGATGGCCGTCGACGCCATGGAGACCCTGATCGTGCATCCGGAGATCAGCGTGTTCATCCTGGTCAGCGGGGACGGCGATTACTCGCCGCTGGTGCAGCGGCTCAGGGAGTTCGGTAAGTGGGTGGTGGGGGTCGGGACCGAGGCGAACGCCAGCCGGAAGCTGGTCTCGGTCTGCTCGGAGTACAAGTACTGGGGCACGCTGGTGGCGGAAGTCGAGCCTGAAGTGCGGCCTGCGGTGAATGCCGCGTTCGACATCGCTACGGCGGAGCAGTTGCTGGTCCGGGCGTTCGAGGAATCTAACGCCGAGACGATGACGGCGGGCGGCCTGAAGAGCAAGATGCTGGCGCTGGACGCGGCGTTTGACGAGCACAACTACGGGTGCCGGAGCTTCCGGGCGTTCCTGGCCATGCTGCCGAAGCGCGTCCAGATCGTCGAGGCTGGCGGACCCGATGTTACCGTCAAGCTGATCGAAGAACCGCGGAAGCCCGCGAGGACCAGGAGCCGCAAGTCCTCGTCCCGCTCGAATAACTCCTCCGCGGCGGCCGCGAAGGCCTCCGAGGCCTAGGAGCTCAGTTCCGCCTGGTCGCTACTCGCGGGTGCTCACGAGCTGGCGCTGACGGTGCGGATTCCCTTCGGCCAGGTCGCGCAGCGGGATGGCTACCGGCTGGTCGTCCCGGGCGGCGATGACGGCCTCACCTGCGGTGAGGTCAGCGATGAACGTGCACAACGTGGTGGCCGGGTGGCCGGGCGCGGGATCGCAGCGGACGCCGTCCGGTAGCGACGCGCCGGCCAGGACGTGCAGGAACCAGGCCGGGTCGGGATCCTCCGCGGGGATGGCGAGGGCGCCTAGCATCTCACCACGCGCCCCGCTGTTGCCGTCCGGTGATGGCTCGGAACCCGGAAGGTACCGCCCGTGGTTGGTGTGCCACAGCAGCGGACCCGATCCCGGCCCGACTTCCATGAGGGCAAAGCGCCCGGCCGCGGCCTCCACGCTGACGATCCGCCCGGCCCGGTCGCCGATTGTGTAAGCGAACCCGCCCGCCGAGGGGTGCGTCCGCAGATAGTCGATGGCCTCGTCGACCGTTCTCGCCGATCGCTGCAGCCCGCGGCCCACGAAATGCCGGGCCGCTCCGTCACCGGGCGAAGCGACCGGGAGGTGATCGATGGTCCACACCAGCCCGTCGCCGGTCACGGCGAACGCGTTGCTTGGCAGGAAGCCGGGATACCAGAAGGCGGTGACGGTCGGCAGGCCGTCGAGAGCCAGCGTGAGCAGGGCGCACCGGCCGACGTTTTCTGGCACGCCATCCTCGTTGTGGGCGATGACCGACCGTTCCCGCCGCCACG
The DNA here is from genome assembly GCA_963769715.1 of uncultured Actinomycetes bacterium. GTDB lineage: Bacteria > Actinomycetota > Actinomycetes > Streptosporangiales > Streptosporangiaceae > Palsa-504. The sequence continues at coordinate 132,611 of CAVYNE010000028.1, read as the reverse complement.
CCAGGTCGCTGCATCCGATCCCGCCGACCACCGGGCCGATGTCGCCGCGGAAGTTCAGCAACGTCAGATCCTCGAACGGCACCGCAGCCCCTTCGGCGAACGCGGCTAGTTCCGCCCAGACCTCAGGGAAACCCAGCGAACTGGCCTGGCGCACGGTGGCCAGGCGATCGCTTCCCGGCGGGCTTGAGACGTGCTCGCGCAGCCTGCCCAGCAGCGGCCACGTCGCGATGAGCGCCGTTATCTCCTCATGGGTGTGTTCCCCGAGCGCCCGGAACGCCTCGCGGTCCGGGCCACGCAGCACGATCCAGCGCAGTCCGCCGAGCCTGTGCTCATCTAGCGAGACGTTCATGTCGTGGCTCCCGGTCGATGCCCCCGTGAATAACGTACGCCTTCCTGCGGGCCGTTACCTGCGGCGAAGGCTGGCGTTCTCGAGCGCTGCGACGTTAGTTCGCGATGCCGACCGTTCGCTTGAACGTCTCGGGCTGATCGAGCGACTGGAGCATGTAGTGGGCGACGTCGGCCCGCGAGACGAAGATGCCGCGGCGGATGTTCTGGTCGTAGGACGTTCGGTACGTGCCCGTCACTGGCTTGTCGGTCAGCCTGGGCGGCCGCACGATGGTCCAGTCCAGGTCGCTTTCGCTTTCGCTTTCGCGCAGGATCTCCTCCATCCGGGCCAGGTCGGCGTAGTGCTCGCGTAGCGCCGCCTTCACGATGGGATTGGCCAGGTGCCTCATGAAGAGCCCGTCGCCCGGATCGTGCTTGGGCGGGTGCGGGCGTGACGGCGAGGGCACGGTGCCGATGGGCGCCGCGCTGACCACGACGATGCGCTGGACGCCAGCCGCCCGCATGGCCTCGGTGATGGCTTTGGTGCCCTTCCAGGCGACGCCGGCGTCGGCCTTCGTCCGGGCGCCGAGTCCCGAGAGAACCGCGTCGGCCCCGCTGACCGCGGACTGAAGCGCCGCCGGGTCCGCCGCCGCGAGGTCGGCGGTGACGACGCGCGCTGGCGTGGACGGCAGGCTCTGCGGATTCCTGACCACGGCGGTTACGTCGTGGCCCGCGGCGACAGCCTGCTCGAGCAGTTGCCGGCCGATGCCGCCGGTGGCCGCGAAGATCGTGAGCTTCACCTGATGTTCCTCCTGTGAGTCCTACTGCTTCTACCCGGCGGGTAGCCCGGGTTTCACCAGTAGGACGGATGCGGCAAACAGGATGTGACCGGGAACCGGGCAACCGGGCGGGCGCGTCCAAATGCCACTTGACGGGGATGAGGGGGGAACATGAACCATCTGCGAATCTGCGCTTGCCTGCTCGCCGCGCTGCCGATGGCCGGCTGCGCCGCCGCCGGCGGACAGGCACCGGCGACAGGTCACCTGGCGGGCAGGCTGGTCATGGAAGGCGGCCCGATGGGTCCGGCCGGACAGCAGCCGGGTGAGCGGCCCATCCCTGGCACAGTGACCTTCCCTGGAACGGCCCACCATCCGGCACGTCGCTGCCCAGTCGGAACCTGGGGGACCGGGTCGGCACGGCTGCCTCCCGGCACGTACCAGGTCCCGGCGTTCGCCGTCAGATCGAGACAAGCAGCGGATCCAGCGGGAGCGAGCAGGAACTGGCCGCGCACGCCGGACTCGGCGGCGAGGATGACCGCCGGGCACGCTGCTACCAGCACACTCGCTTGCGTGGTTCCCTGATCAGGGACGCGTGCCCGCCTCGTACCGCCTGACGGCCTTGTGGTGACGGCGTAGGGTAACCAGCGTCAGCATCATGAGATCGGGCGGACAGGAAGCGGACCTTCGCGATGGAGATGGCAGGCGGCTCAGCCGACTCCTACAATCTCGATGCGCTCGCGGTCAGCGACAGGTTCCGGCTGTTCAACTTCACCCGCCGCGATGACTACCTCGCCTACCTGTGGGTGCTGCGCGCGATGGACCGGCTCCGCGGGATGCACGTGGCGCAGTCCCACACCGACGACGTGGCGGCCGCGCTGAGCGAACTGGCGGCCGCGCACGACGGCGTCCCGCCGAGCGTGGGCAACCTGCGGGAACGGCTGGACAACCTATCCGACGACGGCCTGCTGCACCGGCTGGAGGACGCGTCACGGGCCGGGAGCCTGGCACGGTACCGGAACAGGCAGTCGGTCTATCAGTTCACCGAACTCGGGCACCGCGCGTATACGGCGGTCGAGGGCGTACTCGCCGCGCGGCTTCAGGACGCGAACCTGTCCCGGCTGGCGTTCTCCGACATCGTGCGTGACCTGCGCGGCCTGGCGGAGGCGAATCGCGACGGCGACGGCGACGAGGTAGTGCGCCGGCTGGCCAGCCTCGACCGGGTGACCGAGGACATGGCGCGCCGGTCCGCCCGGTTTCACCTGACGCTCGGCGACATCACCCGCTCGACGGATGCGTCGCCGGAGATGTTCCTGCGCTACAAGCACGCGCTGATGGCGCACATGAGCGACTTCATGGCCGAACTCGACCGGTACCTGCCACGTCTGGCCCTGGCGGTCGAGCAGGTCGAGGCGACCGGCATCGGGACGCTGCTGAACCGCGCGGCCGAGGCCGATGACCGGCCGCTGATGCGCCGTGACGAGGTGCTCGACGACTGGCGGCGCCGGTGGGCGGGGATCCGCGCCTGGTTCGTGGCCGGGGCGGGCGAGCATTCGCGCACTGCCGAACTGGCGGTGGCGACCCGGGCCGCCGTCTCCAGCATGATCGCCTTGCTGCGCCAGATCACCGAGTCGCAGCGCGGCGGGGTCAACCGCTCCACCCAGCTCAAGCACCTGGCGCAGTGGGTCTTCGACGTGGCGGACGAGGATGCCGCTCACGCGCTGATGTCGGCCGCGTTCAACCTGCGGCTGGCCCGGCACGCCGGCGGCGTGCACGACGACAGCGACCTGATCTCGCCCCGGCTGTCCTGGCTGGACGCGCCGGGCGTGGAGGTCGCGATGACGCTGTTCCGCCACGGCAAAGCGGCCAGCCCTGGCCTGCCACAACGGCTCCAAGCCCAGGCCGGCATACGTGCCGAGTTGCGTCGGCGCCAGGCCGAACAGCGCGCGGCGGAGCGGGACGCGGCACGAGGCCTGCTCAGCTCGGGCGTGAACGACCGGGTGCTTGATGAGGCCGAGACCCGCGTGCTGCTGAAGCTGCTGACCCGGGCGCTCGAGGCCAGGTCGGTGGTGGCCGGGCGGATCAGCGGCGGGACGGGCGGGAACGACGTGATGACCATCCGGCTGGTGCCTTCGGCGGCCGGCAGCGCTGTGCGCACGGCGCACGGCGTCCTGCACCTGCCGGGCCTCAACCTGGAAATCGCGCCAGCGCGGACGCTGACCCGGGTCCGGCAGGCGGCGGCTGGTGGCTGAACCGCGGGCCGCCGACGGGGTGGCGCCGAGCGATCTGGGCTCGTATCAGTACGCCGTCCGGCTGGTGCTGACGAACGATCTGATCACCACGGCGCGTCCCAGGGCCGGCGCGCTCGCTTCTGTGCTGCGCTGGGCGGACCTGATCGCCAGGGACTTCGCCGAACTGCTCGGGTACACGCTGATCGCGACCGCGCACCAGGTGCGGCTGCTGCGACGGCTCGACACGCTCGACGCGACGCAGCGTTCGGTCTTCACGGCCAGAAGCGGCAGGCAGTTCGACCGGCGGCGGCTGTCCTACCTGTGCCTGGTGCTCGCCGTCTTCCAGCGGTCCAGGATCGAGATCAGCCTGGCCGATCTGGTCCGCGCCTTCGCCCCGACGGCCAACGCGATCGACGGTCTCGGCTTCGATGCCACCATCACCGAGCACAAGCGTGCCGTCGTCGACGTCCTGGACTGGCTCACCGGCCATGACGCGCTGCGCCTGTCCGACGGCTCGGCGGAGAACTGGGCGCACGACAGCGACCGCGGCGACGCCCTCTACGACATCGACCACGACGTATGCGCCGTCCTGTTCCGGCCCGCGCGCCCGATCCAGCAACTCGGCGGCGCCACCGGGCTGCTCGACGTCCCCGACATCAGCAACCGGCGGTCCGCGCAGCTGGAGGCCACCGCGCGGCGCGCCCGCCGCCTGCTGGTTGAGCACCCGGTGCTCTACCATGCGACCCTGGACCCCGAGACCGCCGCCGCGCTGCGCGGCACCGAACTGTCCGACAACCTCGCCCGGCTCACCGGGCTCGTGGTGGAGCGGCGGGCCGAGGGCGTGATGCTGGTCGACCCCACCGGCCGGTTCACCGATCAGCCGTTCCCCGGGCGCGGCGGTGCGGTCAACCGGACCGCCGGGCTGCTGCTGGCGAAGATCGCGGACGTCCTGGAGGATCCCGACGACGGGCCGGCGCTGACGCGGGTACCCGTTCCGTCCGCCGCCGATGACCTGCGCGATCTGCTGGAACGCATCGACACGGGGATGCCGGGTCGGCCCGGCAGATCATGACGTGGCCGCCGTGGCTCCGCGGCGGGGGCGGCCCGCTCGAGGTGCCTTTCATCGACCGGACCCGGCTGGAGCGCATGCTCGGCGAACTGTACGAGCACTTCGGCCGCGCCCTCGTTCACCGTGCAGTGGCAATACGACCGGCGCGGACTGCTCGATGCCGCGACCCGGCTCCTCGATGATCTGCGGCTGATCCGGCGGATGCCCGGCGGCGTGGCGATCCTGCCCGCCGCCGCGCGCTACCGTAACATCACCGCGGCGCTGCCAGCTAGGTGCCCGCCGCGATGGCCAGGCCATGTTCGACTTCTCCGGGCAGATGACGGAGGGACCCGCATGACCGAGACCCGGTTCAAGCCGGTCCGCGCCGGGATCATCAACCTGTGGGATTACTTCGACGAGGAGTTCGTCTTCGCCGACGGCCGGCTCGCGTTGCGCGGCCACAACGGCTCGGGTAAGACCAAGGCCCTCGAGGTTCTCTTCCCGTTCGTGCTCGACGGCAGCCTGGACGCCCGCCGCCTCGACCCGTTCAGCGGCGAGAACCGCACCATGAAGGCGAACCTGCTCTACCGAGGGCAGGATTCCGAACATGGCTACGTGTGGATGGAGTTCGGGCGGCCGGGCGAGACCGTCACCCTGGTCATCGGCCTGTCCGTGCACAAGAACATGGACCGCCCCCGCCCGTCGTTCTACGTCACCGGCAAACGGATGGGCATCGAGTTCGGCCTGTTGTCCGCCGATTCCCGGCCGCTGACGGCCAAGCAGCTGACCGCGCATCCTCGGCCGCGACGCGTACTACGGCGACAAGCGGGGCGCGTATCAGGACGCCGTGGACGCCCGGCTGTTCGGACTCGGCCGGGAACGGTACGCCCAGCTTCTCGACTTGCTGATCGCGCTGCGCCGCCCGCTGCTCGCGAAGGACCTGGACCCGGGCAAGGTCTCGGAGACGCTTACCGCGGGCCTGAGCCCGGTCGATGACGAGCTCGTCACGCAGGCGGCTAGGGACTTCGAGAACCTGGCCGCCGTCCAGAAGCAGTATGACGACCTCGCCGCCGCCGACGCAGCGGTGCGTGCCTTTCTCGACCAGTACGTCTCCTACCTTCGCGTCCACACGCGGCATGAGCTTGATCAGGTCGCCGCCCGGATGTCGGCGGCGGCGGATCATCTTGGGGCGATCGGGAACGCCGCGCGGCGAGGTCTCCCGGTCAGGCGAGCAGGAGCAGCGCTGGCAGGGAAGCGGAAGCCGACGCGAAGACCAGCATCGAGACGTGCCAGGCGCGCCTGTTCGCGCTGAAGAACCGGGACGAGTACAAGGACCACGAGAAGCTCGCGCTCCGGCGCGGCCAGCTGGAGAAGGAGAAACGGGACCTGGCGGCCGAGCAGGCCCGGCTGGCCCGCGCTCGCGCCAATGTCGTCAGACCTGTCCGGCGAGGCGGCTCGTCGTCGCGGACCGGCTGGCCGAGGCCGGCCGGGCGGCCGACCGGCACGCGCGCCGTCTCGCCGAGACCGCCGACCGCTCCGGCATCAGCCGCGACGGTTCACCCGCTGATACCGGTGAGGATCTGCCGGTCACGGCGAAGGCGCGGGCCGCGGCCCGCCGCGATGACATCCGGGAGGTCCGCGACCATCTCGCCCACGTCCGCGACGCGGAACGGGACCGGGTCGGCGCGGAGGCCTCGCTCGGCACGGCCCGGCAGTTGATGGAGACCTGCGAGACGTCCTGCCGCGAGGCCGATGACCGGCTGGCCGCCGCCCGCGCGGACCTGTCCGGGAAGCTGGCAGCCTGGGCGGGCCGGTGGACCGGCGACGAGCCGTACGCCGCCGTCACCGCCGAGCCAGGCCGAACTGCTCCTGGCCGGCGCTGGACGGGATCGGCGAACCGGACGCGCCGAGCCTGGCCGAGACTGTTCGGCACGCTGACCGCCGAACGCGGCCATGCCCTGACCGCCCAGCGGCCGAGCGCGCTCAGGACCCGCGACGCGGATCTCGCCGACGCCGCGGCGCGGCTGGCCGAGGAGCGGGAGACCGTAGCGGGCGAGCGTGACGACGGACCGCCGGCGTCCGATCTCCGGCCTGCCCATCGGGCCGAACGAGCCGGGGCACCGCTCTGGCAGCTGGCGGATTTCCGGCCCCGGGGTGGACGCCGACACCGCCGCCGCGATCGAAGGCGCGCTGTACGGGGCCGGCCTGCTCACCGCCTGGGTTCATCCCGATCCCGCCGCTGACGATGGCGGCGGTCGGCGCGGCCGAGGCCGACGGCTACCTGGTCGCGCTGCCGCCCGCGGCACGGCCGGCCGGGCGGACGCTCGCCGACGTGCTCGTCCCCGAGCAGCAGGACATGGTCGCGCCGGCCCTGGTCGAGGCGGTGCTCGCGTCGATCGCCCTGTCCGACGAGTATCGGTCCGACGATCCGATGGTCGGCTCGCCTGCCGTTCCTGTCGTTACCACCCGGGCACAGTTCAGCTATGGTCCGCATCTCGGCGCGCGGCCCAAGGCCGGCCCCCGAGTTCATCGGAGCGACCAACCGGGCCGCCAGGCGCCGCCTTCGCCTCGCCGAGCTCGACCGGCAGATCGCCGAGGTCAGGCCGGCAGCGAGATGAGCTCGCGGCGGAACTCGGCCTCGTCGACGAGGCCCTGGCGAACCTGGAACTCGCGCGGCGTGAGCTGCCAAGGACAGCGCCGGTTGCGTGAGGCGCTGCAGCAGGTCAGCGAGGCGGCGGCCCACCTGTCGGCGGCCCGCAGCCGGCTAGACGAAGGCGAAGACGGCCCTCGACGCGAAGATCGCGGAACTCGACGCGCGGACCCGGCGGCTGCGGCAGGACCGCCGCCGACCGGGACATGCCGGTCAGTCGCGGACGAGGTCAGCGCGGTGGAGCGTGCCGTCGCCGAGTTCGAGCGCGCGGCGGAAGAACTCGTCCGCGCCCGCGGCGAGGCGGCCGACCTCGGCGAGGACCTGAAGGGACGGCGCGCCCGCATCGATCGCCTCAGCGGCGAGAACGACGAAACCGCCGAACTGCTCGCAGGAAAAGCAGACCGCTTACCTGGCCAGCGACGAGGAACTTCGCGTCCTCGAGCAGGCCAGCGGCAGCCGAGTACGAGCAGATCAGCGCCGAGATATCCGAGACCGAGGCTAGCCTGCGCGCGGCGAAAGCGGAGCAGAAGACCGCCGGCGGTAACGCCGCGGCGGAACACGACAAGCTGGTGGCCGCGCGGCGAGATCTGCAGCGCGGCCGCGAGGCGCTGGTCGTGGCGGTTTCCGAGCTGTTCGCCCAGGCGGCCGTGTTCGCGCCGTACGCCCACGGCGACCTGCGCCCGCTGCTCGGCGTCACGGAAACCGCGCCCTGGCCTGGCGCCAGCTCAATGGCCCGGCGCGGAGCAGGCGGCCGCCGCCCTTTCCGAGGCGGCGCCGATCGGGACCGACGAGGCAGACCTCCGTCGAGGCGATCCGCGCGATGCTGCCCGCCGGCGTCGACCGCGCTGCTGGACGCCTTCACCGCCGCGACCCGGGGCGGGCGCGCCATCACCGACGGAGTGCTCAAGAACGCCGTGGACCGGATGTGGAGCGCGTACCGGGAATTCGAGAACGCGCTCAAGACCGGAGAGGACGGGTACCAGGCCGACCTGACCGGCAGCGCGCCGTTCATCGTCGAGGTCGCCACCAGCGAGGGGCGCAAATCCGCCGCCGCCTTCGCCCGCAAGATCGCGGAGGACGTGGAAAACCAGGGCGTCCTGCTGGAAGAACGCGAGCGGACGGTGCTGGAGGATTCGCTGCTTACCGCGCTCGCCCAGCAGATCCACTCCCGGGTGCTGGCGGCGAAGGATCTGGTCGCCGCGATGGACGCCGACACCCGCTCCAAGCCGATGTCCTCGGGCATGGCGATCGGGATCAGCTGGGTCCGTTCGGAAAAACGGACCGAGCAGCAGGCCGCGGTGTCCCGCATGCTCGACCGCGACGCCGCCGGCCTCGGTCCCGACGGGCTGGCCGAGTTGCGCGCGCTGCTCCGGGCGATGATCCATGACCATCGCGCGGGCAATCCGCGCGACACCTACCGGGAAGTCCTCGCCGCGGTCCTCGACTACCGGTCCTGGCACGCCTTCGAACTCCAGCTGCTCTCCCCCGGCAGTCCCCCGCAGCGGCTCACCAGGAAGAAGCACTCCGAGATGTCCGGCGGGGAGAAATCCGCCGCGATCCACATGCCGCTGTTCGCCGCCGCCAACGCGCTGTATTCGTCCTCGAAGCCGACGTGCCCGCGCATGGTCGCCCTCGATGAGGCGTTCGCGGGGATCGATGACACGTTCAAGCCCGAACTGCTGGGCCTGACGGTCAAATTCGACCTCGACCTGTTCATGACCGGACACGACCTCTGGGTCCGCTATCCGACCGTTCCGTTGATCGCGCACTACGACATGCAGCACGACAAGGCCACTCACGCGCTATCGACCCTTCTTGTCCTCTGGGACGGCGAGCAGCTCATCGACGCCGACGCCGGATATGCGGGCAACGAGGATCTCGCCGCCGAACTGCTCGGCTTCCGCCCCACCCGGCACGTCCCCGCCCAGACCGATGGCACGCTCGTGACCGCCGTCGAGGAGGATCTCGACGAGGACACGGATTCCGAATGAACGAGCCGAACGGGCGCGGGAAACACAGCATGAGCGGTGGTGCGCCGAGCCTCGACCGGTACCGTGGCCCTGAGTACCGGCGGCTGCTGGCCGCGGCCCGCAAGTCTCTGGAGCGGACTGGCGGCCAACTGACCGGCCGGATCAGCATCGCCGCCCCGGACGACGCCGAGCGCAAGGCGATCATCGGCGTCACCGGCGTCCATCAGCCCGCGGGAACCAAGCGCATGACCGTGCGGCTGGCCGAACTCGATGCCGCCCTGACCCGGGCGACTGGCCTCGGCCTGGCGGGCACGCTGGCCGCTCTCGGCGAGCCCTTGCGCAATCGCCCGGCCGCGGCCGCCACGCTGGCCGCGACCCGCGCCGCCTTGAGCGCGGCGGCCGAAGGCAGCCCGCTGAACGAGTCCTGTCCCTGGTACCCCATGTGGCTGAGCGGCCTGAGCGCGGATGGCACTCTCACGCGTCTCGCCAACACCGGCGATATGACGACGCTGGGTCAGGCGGTCCGCGTTCTGGAGTACATCGCTGCCCGGCCGGTAGAGGCTCAGCCCGTCGCCCTGCCCGCGCTTGCCGCCCACATCACCGGCGACACGAAGGCGCTGAACCACGGCAGTACGCTCGCCACCCTAATCATGCGGGCCCTGGCCCTTCGGGAGGGCGTTGCCCGCCCGGCATCCGCCGCCCAGCGACGCGAGCTGTGGGATCTTTCCAACGTCATCATCGACGACCTGGCCAGCCGGGTACTTGTCCTCAACCTCGCCGCGCAAGGAGACGGCCTAGCCGAATGGCTGACCGGCGCGGCCCGCTACGGCACTCCGTTCCAGGTGACGCTGCACCAGCTCGACGTCCATCCGATCCGGCTTCGGCCTGGCCCGGATATTCGCGTGCGAGAATCCCGCCGTGCTCAGGCGGGCCTGCGCAGAACTCGGTCCCGCGTGCCCTCCACTCATCTGCGCGAGGCCAGCCCTCCACGGCATTCCACAAGCTGGCACGGATCGCGGTAGCTGCGGGCAGCGTTCTGGCGTACCACGGCGACTTCGACTGGCCCGGCGTCGCCATCACGTCGAAGGTCATCGACCGTCACGGCGCCCGGCCATGGCGGATGACCGCCGGCGACTACCTGTCGGGCATCAAAGCCGGGGACACGGCTGTCGCTCTCAAGGGCGACCCCGTGCCGACACCGTGGGAACCTGAGTTGCGCGAAACGATGCGAGCTACCGGACGGGTCGTCTACGAAGAGACCGTAGCCGACGAGCTCCTAGCGGACCTCTCCGACGCATTCGGCTCAGCCTGCTCGCTTCCTGAATGGCTACATGCTCTGCGCCAGCAAGTTCGCTGCGTCCTCGGCTGGTCTGGAGGCCGACGGCGGACTCGCGCATCACGCGGTAGATGTACTTGTCTGCGTTACTGACCTCCGCCGACCCCGGCCTCCGCAGCACGACCAGAGCCGTTTCCTCGCCCTGGGATGCTCTATGAAATGCGCGAGCAGGTCAAGAATAGACAGGCGGGAAGGAACGGCATGGTCCCGAGGCGGCGCAGCACGTCGTCACGCAGGGCGGCCTGGCCGACTTCGGTAAGCGGGGGTTCGGGCTCGGTGGCCAGTGGGTTGCTGAGAGTGTCCATGACCCGGAGTGTCGCACCGGCCACTGACAAAATGGCGGGCGGATCTACGCCCAGTTGGCGAGAGTGCGGTCGATGTCGGGGCGGATGCGGTCCCGGGCGACGTCGCGGGGGACGCCGGACATCAACAGGGAGTCGTAGTCGGTGTCCTGGTGGCGGACCGAGGCCACCACGGCCAAGGTGATCGCCTTCTCGTCGAGAGCGCGGCCAGCCGCGGAACGGCCTACCCGGCCGCTGCCCCGTAGGGCCGCGTGGCGGGCGATCGCCTCGGCGCGTCCGGGCGGACAGTACGGAAACAGCCGTGCGATTTCCGCCGCCATGCGGGCCTGCAGTTCCACGTCCTCGTCGGCGCGGCGCTCACGGTCCCGTTCACGACGGCGCATCCTCGCGTCCTCGTCAGCGAGGCACTCCTGTTCGGCCTGCTCGAGCGCTGCTTCCTCGACCAGGATGCCCTGCCGCTCGTACCGCTTGCGGCTGCGACTCCACCGTACGACCACGGCCGAAAGCACGCTGGCCTTCTTGGACCTACGGGTCAGCGCGGCGTCGCCCGCGCCGAGGAACACCAGGTGATCCAGGTCGGCGCAGGTCATGCACAACGGTCCCGCGTCGTCCATCGTCAGCAGGTCGCCGGTACCCGTGCAACGGGCGCATACCCAGTCCTTGACCGGCATGATGACGACCAGGTCCGGTGGCTTGGCCGCGGCCACAGCACTGTGCTCCTGACTTGGTGAACGGCTCACGGGATTGAGCGTAATGAATTACGCGGCCGAAGGCATCGACCTCCGGGCTGAACCGAGCCGGGGAATCCACCGTTTTTGTAGAGCGATGACCCAGATGGACATACCGTCCGAGCCGGAGGAATCCGGCCGCCCTGAGCAAGCCAGCGCCAGGGCGGAGCGACTGAGCCCGAAGTCCCGGGAGCTACCTGACCCTGACGAGCGCGGGCGAGTGTATGAGGCGATGCGTGCGCACGCCGAGATGGACGCGGTAGAACGGCCCGAGCAGGTACCCGGGTCAGGGCAGCGAGCTGAGCAAGTCGACCAGCGGGGCTACTGGAGCGAGGTTCCGCTGTTCCTGCGGATGTGGGCAGACCACGAAGAACGCTGGCCGACGGACCGGCAGTCAGTGGCAGGACGGACTGGCCGATTGACCCGCCCGGATCGTATCGTGGCAACGGAGGCTTTCCCCTCAGCCCGGAGCGCCATACGGAAACGATCGACGCGATCAGCCGGGCACGCAAGGCCGAGGCGGCGATCTCTGCGGACATGCAGACGGCCGAACGGGAGAACACCTCCAGCGGCTGGCTGGAAGGCTTCGACCGCCGACTGAAGGGAGACGACCGCCTCAAGGAGAAGGTCGCCGAGCAGTTGAAAGCTGAACCAGGAAAACGGCGAGTGATGCGCTACGTGAGATTCCAGACGCGATCCGCTATACGTTCTGTTTCCAGCCGGAGAACTATATCAGAGGCTATTACGATATTAAGGCACGGCTAGAGAGCTACGGGCACGAGATGTACCTAAGCAATAATTCCTGGAGCAGCCGGGAGTACAAAGGAATAAATACCCGATGGGTGACACAGGGAGGGCAGCGGTTCGAGGTGCAGTTCCATACACCGGAAAGCTTCCACGCCAAGCAGTATATTACTCATGAATCCTACGAGCGGATCCGTAATCCGTTGACCTCGATGCAGAGCGTAGAACTACGGAAATTCCAGCGGGAGGTGTCATCAGCCATCGAGATCCCAGATGGCGCGGCCGAAATTCCCGACTATAAGAAAGAAGGCTTCTAGATGCCAGATAAGATTACTTATTACGCGATCATCGGCGGCGGATCGGACCAACAACCCGTATGGGCTTGCCCGGCGACTCGAAACGGACGGGGCTTCACGGACGAGGCCCTGCGGAAGGACTTTAGCTGGTGCTTCACACCGGTGATCGTCGAATGGGAGCGTGGCGACTTCGCGGATGAACTGGTGGAGGTCAGTCACGAGCAGGCTAGCAAGATCATCGAATATTTCCGGGAGCAGTGGGGGCCGTTCGGGCAACCGCTGGACCCCTGAGCGGCCTCAGGCTGGCTGGTCCGGGTCGGCCGACGCGGCTGAGACGGCTCGGTCGATCAAGAGGGCGCCTCCTACCATGGCGGACGGTGGTCAGGTGACCTGAAGGCCCGTGCATGAACAAGTTAATGGCTACTACAACCAGCTTAGAATGCTATAATGACTAGCATGCCAGTAGTTAATGCATCGAACGATGAGGCTCCCACTCCGCTCGCGGTGGCTCGTACGTTGCGCGTGATGGGTACGCATGTCTCGAACTGGCGGAAGCTTCAGCGCCTGACGGCCGCCCAGGTGGCGGAACGGGCGGGCATCTCGCGGGATACGCTCCGCGCCATCGAACAGGGAAAGGGGACCGCGAACACCGAGAACCTGTTCCGTGTGCTGCGCATCCTCGGGATCCTCGACGGCGTGGTCGCGGCAGCCGACCCGTACCAGACTGATGTCGGGCGACTGCGCGCCGACGAGGTTCTCCCCCGCCGGGTCAGGAGCTGAACAGCCGATGCCAGGCGCGACCAGACAGGCGCCTATAGAGGTCACGGTGGAGGCTCGCGGGCAGGAGATCGTCGCGGGCACGCTGTGGGTACATGAGCGGGGTGGGCAGAGCGCGACCTTCCGTTACACCGATGAGTACCTGACCAGCCCAGATTCTTACGATCTCGACCCGGCCTTGCCAAAATCATCTGGTGTCTTCCAGACATCGGTCGGCAGGCCGATGTTCAGCGCTTTCGCCGATAGCGCGCCGGACCGGTGGGGCGAGAATCTCATGCGGCGCGAAGAACGCGAGCGCGCCCGGGCGCAGGGCGTCACCCCGCGCACGCTACGCCCGGCCGACTTCCTGCTGGGCGTCCGGGACGACGTCCGCCAGGGTGCCATCCGGTTCAGGCGACCAGGCACCCAGGCGTATTACTCATCACACCCCGCAGCAGTCCCGCGCCTCGTCGAGATGCCACGACTGCTGCGCGCGGTCGATCACCTCGACGCCGAAGGCGCGATGGACCGCGACCTCAAAGACCTCATCGATGCTGGCAGCTCGCTCGGAGGCGCGCGGCCCAAGGCTGCCGTCATCGATGTGGCCGGACGACTGGCCATAGCGAAGTTTCCCCGGTCAGGCAGCGACAGCTGGGACACGCCGGGGTGGGAAAAGCTAGAACTCGACCTGGCCGAACGAGCCGGGCTGAAGGTCGCGAGATCCGACCTTGCTCAGGTGGGCGGGCGGCATGTGCTGGTCGTTGACCGCTTCGACCGCAGTGACGGGCTACGTACCGGGTTCACCAGCGCACTCACCATGCTTGAGTCTTCAGATGGCGAGCAGCGGAGCTACCTGGAGATAGCAGAGGTCATTGAGCGTCATTCCAGCCGGGCCGCAGCCGACCTCCGCGAGCTCTATCGCCGGATCATCTTCTCGATTTTGACCGGTAATACCGATGATCACCTGCGTAATCACGGCTTCCTGCGGCACCGTCGAGGCTGGGTTCTATCGCCCGCCTACGACTTGAACCCGAACCCCGATTCACCCGACCGGCTCAGCACCGCCATCGACCTGGACGACACGCACGCCAGCATTGAGACCGCGCTGGCGGTCGCCGGCTACTTCCGGCTCCGGGTCAGTGAAGCCAGAGCAATCGCCATCAAACACGAATCGCAGGAACGAGATGGGCTGGCCGCAGCCCGGCGCGCGGCAGGCGGGGCCACGCAGGCGCGGATCACCGCATCGCCGCCAGGCTCGGAGAGGTGGAGCATGAGCTAAGCCGCCACCGGGACAGGATAACCGCTGGCGGAGGCCGCGGAACGGGCCAGTGCCCGATCCGGCTGGCCGCTGTTCGACGCGCTCTTCGACCTGCTCGCACACCGGCGGGCAGAATCGCGTTAACGCCGATCAGATCCATGGTCAGACCTTGCAGCGAAACCTGCGAGCAGGCCCCGGGGTGACCTCGCCACCGCGCAGCAGGAACTGGACATCATCACCCGTGACGACCCACCGGTACGGTGGCCCTCGCCTCGTTCGAAGCCGCGGCGCCTTATCGCGCCGAACGCCGCGCCGCCGCAGTCATGGCCGCTACGGCCGCCAGCGAGGCGGTTCGCGGGATGCAAGCACCACCGCCCGTTCGGGACCAGGATGCGCAGACCACCGAAGACGGCTGGCGGAGCTGAGGTCCTGGCTGGCCGCGGTGCTGCCGGTGCTTCGCCAGCGTGCCAAGCTGCTCGCTGACTGGCACGATGAGGTGTCGGGTGCCACCGATCAGCTCTACCCCGAGCTCATCCAGTACGCGGGCGTGATCGCCGCGACCTGTACCGGCGCGGCTCTCGCCCGGAGATATCCGGTGTCGATTTCGATATGGCGATCGTGGACGAGGCCGGGCAGGTCGGGGTGGCCGACGTGCTGGTGCCGCTGGTCCGCGCTCGGCGTGCGGTGCTGGTCGGCGACCACCGGCAGCTGCCGCCGTTCCTGGATTCCGAAGTGGAGCAGTGGGGTAAGGTTGTCGGCGATCAGGTGACCAGGGACCTGATGGCAAAGAGCGCCCTGGAGTTGCTCGCGGGAGAACTGCCCGCCAGCCACGTGACGTGGCTCACGAGGCAGCGGCGGATGCCTGCGGTAATCGGCAACTTCGTCTCCACCTCGTTCTACGGCGGCCGGCTGCGCACATGTGTGGTGCGCGAACACCGGGACCCGGTGTTCCGCAGGCCTCTGGCATTGGTCGACACGGCAGGGCTGCCGTCCGGGCAGCGGCAGGAGATGTCCGGCCGGGCGCGCGAACGCTGGGGGCAGCCTGGGTACACGAATCCGGCCGAGGCATCGCTGCTCACGTCCCTGGCCGCGCTCTACCAGGGGCGCGGGCGGACTGGGCGGTCATCGTGCCGTACCAGGCCCAGGCCAGGCTGATCGTTTCTGAACTGACCGGGATAGTCGCAGATTCCGCGCTGACCGGGCTGAACGTCGGGACGGTGGACTCGTTCCAGGGCGGCGAGCGAGATGTGATCTTGTACGGGTTCACCCGGAGCAACCCACACGGCAACATCGGGTTCCTAGCCGAGGTGCGACGGCTCAACGTCGCGTTCACCCGGGCCAGGTACCAGCTCGTAGTGATCGGCGATCTAGGCATGTTGACCTCGGCGCGGGACCTCAGGTTCCGGGAACTGATCCGTTCGCTGCGAGATCATGCCGCCGAGCACGGGGAGATCTGCTCCTACGCCGAGGCGCGCACGCGGCTCACCGGGCTTGGGATCCAGGCATGAGCGCGCCGGGCCCGCTGATCCGGTACTCGGAGCCGCGGGCGCTTGAGGACGCGGCCTTCGCGCACGGTTTGGCGCCAACGCATATCTTTGCGCTGCTGCTGCCCGTGTGGCGGGTCGAAGTGCAGGCGACCATCACCGACGCGGAGGACTACGCGCTGATCGACCGGTACTTGGAACGTGGCATCGCCTCGGCCGGGCTGGACCGCGTTGCCTCGCTAGCTAGCTTTCTGGGGCTGGATGAGGTGGTCGTCGAGCGGGCGCTGCGTTTCCTCGCCGGGATCGGTCATGTCGCCTTCGCGGGTCAACGGGTGGAGCTGACCGAGCTCGGACAGCGGTCGGTCCGCGACGGGAAGCGCTATCTGGTGACGCGGCAAGATCGGCGGACGATGTACTTTGACGCTTTCAGGTCCAGGCCACTGACATGCCGGTACTACGACTCGCGCGTAGTGACGTTCTGTTCCTTCGATGCCGCGGTGAGGGCCGCGAACTCGCGAGAGTGGCCTCGGTTCCGGTTGCTCTTCAGTCATACCGGGTCCGGCGGGAGGCTCTGGCGGCGCTGGCCCGGCTAGACGAACGTGAACTGTTTAACCTGCCGGAGGGGATCGACGCGCCGGAAAGCCTCGGTGAGGAGTGCGTCTACCTCCCGGTGTACGTAGTTCGGGGCATCCCGCGGGACAGCCGGCCGCGATACCGGGATTACTCCCAGGCCAGCAACGGGTCCGTTCCTCAGCTGAGCGAGTTGTGCGAGCAGACCGCCGAGATCGCGGCCGTGCTGGAGAACGAGGAACTGGCCTCGACGCCAGAGTCAGCGGAAGCGCAGGTCCGGGACTGGCTAGACGGAAAAGGCTTGGGCACGCACCCGCTCGTTCGGCTGAAGACGGGCATTATCGGAGTCAAACTGCCCGCTGACTATTTCGAGGCCGGGGGCGTGCTGCGGCTCAGCCAGGTTGGGTCATTCGTGATGCTGGGCGATGTGTTCTTTCACCTATGGTGTGATGATCGCGACATGCGCCGCCAGGCGTTGCTGGAGCGCATGGACGCGTATTTCGGCGCGCGCCGACGCCTCGATGCTATCGAGGCGCAGGGGTGGCTGAATCAGGTCGGCCGCCAGCTCGCGCTCGGAGAAATTGGCCTGCCTGCCGCCTATCTGATGGCTACCAGGGCTGGTCTGCAGGGCCTGGCGGTCCAGCTCGGCCAGCTTATCGTTGCGCCTCATGAGTCGCCTTAGCGCTGGTGGTGCCTAGCGCGCTGGTTCGAGGCCGGTCAGGAGACGGTCGAGGACCGTGCCCATGGCCTCGCGGGCGGCGGAGCGGTCGTCGGCGCGCGCTATGTACAGGCTGGACTCGGAGATCATCGCGATCAGCAGGCGGGTGAGCGGCTGGATCGGCACCGGCGCGATGCGGCCCTGCTCGACCGCGCGGGACAGCCATTCGGCCAGCAGGTTCGAGCCGTGCCGGGCCACCAGCTCGTCCCAGGCCTCGTGGCCGAGCACCGCCGGTCCCTCCACCAGCACGATGCGCTGGAAGTCGTCCGTGACGACGCACAGGTCGAGGAACGCGCGCAGCCCGTCACGGACTTCGTCCCAGGCGTCGGCGGGCGGCTGCGCCGGGCTGACGTGGCGGGCGGCCGGGAGAGTTCGGCGTCGATGAGGTGCTCCGCGACCTCGCGGGCGATCTGCTCCATGACGGCGCGGAACAGGTCGGTCTTGTCGTGGAAGTGGTGGTAGAGCGCGCCACGCGTCACCCGGGCGGCGGCCACGATCTCCTCGGTGCCGGTGGCGGCGTAGCCCTGCTCGGTGAAGAGCCTGCGCGCCGCATCGACCAGCGCCTGACGCGTGTCGGCCACATGCTCGTCTCGACGGGTGGGGGTCACGCATGTATTATCGGACATACAAGCTGTATGTAGCGAACATAAAGTATGTATGAGACCGAACGTCCGCGGCATGCACTGGGTCACGGCCGGTGCGCACGAGCTGAACAGGAGTAGACGATGGGCTTGCCGTTGCATCTGTCGATCAAGCTCGGCACGCATCTGATGAAGATGAAGCTGCGCGGGGTGGAGAAGTTCCCCATGATCGTGGAGGTCGAGCCGCTGTTCGCGTGCAACCTCAAGTGCGTGGGCTGCGGGAAGATCCAGCATCCGGCCTCCGAGCTCAAGCGGCGGATGCCGGTGGAGCAGGCCGTCGCCGCGGTCGAGGAGTGCGGGGCGCCGATGGTGTCGCTCGCGGGCGGCGAGCCGCTGATGCACCCGCAGATCCACGAAATGGTCAACGAACTGGTCAAGCGCCGCAAGTTCGTGGTGCTGTGCACCAACGCGGTGCTGCTGCCCAAGCACCTGCACAAGTTCACGCCGTCGAAGAACTTCGCCTGGATGGTGCACATCGACGGGCTGCGCGAGCGGCACGACGAGTCGGTCAGCAAGGAAGGCGTGTTCGACCAGGCCGTCGCCGCCATCAAGCTGGCCAAGGCGGCCGGTTTCCAGGTCTACACGAACAGCACGTTCTTCAACACCGACTCGCCGCAGACCGTGATCGACGTGCTGAACTACCTCAACGACGAGCTCAAGGTCGACCGGATGGAGATCTCACCCGGCTATGCCTACGAGAAGGCCCCGGGCCAGGACAGGTTCCTCGGCGTGGAGCAGACCCGGGAACTGTTCGGCGCCGCCTTCGCCGAGGGGCGCAGGAAGAAGTGGCGGCTGAACCACTCACCGCTGTTCCTGGACTTCCTCGAGGGCAAGCGGGACTTCGCGTGCACGCCGTGGGGCGTTCCTTCCTACTCGCTGTTCGGCTGGCAGCGTCCGTGCTACCTGCTGGCCGACGGCTACGCCAAGACGTACGCCGAACTGCTCGAGACGACCGAGTGGGAGAAGTTCGGCCGGGGCAAGGACCCGCGCTGCGACAACTGCATGGCGCACTGCGGCTACGAGCCGAGCGCCGTGCTGGCCACCATGAGCTCGCTGCGGGAGAGCATTCGCGCCACCGTGTCCGTCTGACCTCGACTCCGGCGAAGGGATGGCCACCCGCAAGCTCCACGGAGTCGCGGCATGTGCCCGGGGTCCGCCGCCTGGCAGCCGACGCGGACACCGACGATGGGCTTCATTCTGCCACTGCTACGAGAGCGCTCCGGGCGCCGGACGAGCCGGGCAGCCGCTTGGCTGGCAGGCGACGGCTCGCTCGATAGCGGCGAAGCGGATTCGTTCCTGCTCCAGCCGCACCGAGGGCCCCAGTGTGCCGTCGACGAGATCGCGGTGCAGCTCGGCTTCCTCGGCGTCCAGAAGGTCCAGGCGGGCGACCGCGGGCCGCGGCTCGGTCACCCACTGGTCTCGGTGCGCGAGCAACGTCGCGCGGTCCATCAGCATGGACCGCGCGTGGCTGAACCGGTGCCGCAGCCGGTTCAGGATCGCGAACCCGTGGGTGTCGATGTCGCCCCAGTAGATGAGGTCCAGGTTCGTCAGCCAGCCGAGCGGCTCGAGCACGTCGACGGCATATCCCCCGCCGAAGATGACGATGGCGCCGCCGGGCAGCGGGAAGGCCAGGTAGGTGATCTCGTTCTCGACCACGTAGGCCCGCCTAGTACCGGGCGGCGGCGCGGCGAACTCGCCGGCGCGCACGGAAAGCTCGCTGAAGCCGCAGAAACCCGGCGCGCGGAACCGCACGTAGCCGGGCTTGCGGCGGAACCGGTACCGCCCGGCGAAGTCGGTCGCGTCGGCGTCGATCCGGTCCGGGGCAAGTTGCAGGTCGAGCAGTTCGCCGAGCACACCGCGGTGGTGCTCGATGAACTTGGTGTCCACGCCGGGCACGTCGACCTGCCGCAGGTACATTCCTGGCGACTGCTGCTCGTCGATCCACCGGACGGTGGCCAGCAGTTTGTCCCACCGGTCCGCCAGCCGGAGCAACTGCACCGGGCGGCGCGTCAGCCATGGGACGAGCCGGGGACAGGTCTCCGCCGTTGCGTGAGCCAGGGAACTGAAGCTGCGTACTTCCGCGCGCACGCCGAGCAGTTCCCACGCGCTGTCATAGCCGTCGATCCAGGCCCGGCCGGGAATCATGTTGGCGCCCACCTGGCGACCGCCAACCGTCTTGTACTCCACGCGCAGCGGGCCGCGGCCGGCCCGGCCCCACTCGGCCGCCCACTCCTGCACCTCGGCGAGCCGCTCCGCGATCTCCCCGGCCATGGGGCCGCGCAGCGGGACACCCAGCGGTTCCCAATCCTTTCCCTCGGCGAACGCGGTGAGCAAGGCGCCGGACTGCCATTTCCTGGCCAGCCAGGCGCGTACTTCGGCGGGACGGGTCCACGGACGAGGCATGTCAGTTCCCGGCGGTGGCAGCGGCGGGCATCGGGATGATCTGGGCGCCGCTAGCGGTCGCTTGCTGGCCGAGCACGTGCGCGAGCCGCCGGGCGCGGTACTCCTCGATGGTCAGCGTCTGCAGCCGGGAGTAGCAGCTCGTCGGGTTGTCTACGAAGCCGACCGCGGACACGTACGGCTCGATGATGTGGATCTTCTGCAGTGGGGTGACGATCAGGAGCTGCAGGCCAAGCCGAGCGAACAGCTCGAGCGCGAACCTGGTCGACTCGTCCGAGCCCCGGCCGAACGCCTCGTCGATGACCGCGAACCGGAATGTCCGCGACTTGGCCGCCCCCCACTCCAACTTGAACTGGTAAGCCAGCGATGCGGCGAGAATCGTGTAAGCCAGCTTCTCCTTCTGCCCGCCGGACTTGCCCGCCGAATCGGCGTAATGCTCGTACTCGGTGTCGTCCTCTCGGTACCGCTCGGACGCGGTGAACATGAACCAGTTCCGCACGTCGGTGACGAACCGAGTCCATTTCCGGTCCGCGTCGGTCTGGCCCTCGCGGCCCCTGAAGCGCTCGATGATCCTGCTGACCTGCAGGAACTTCTGTTCCGAGTATTGGTCGGAGGCCTCCGCCGACACCGCGCCCTCGGTGCAGGCGCGCAGGTCGGCGCGGAACTCGCGGACATCGGTATGCGGGGTTGGCTGTGCCTCGAGCTTGATGTACCTGCCGGGGTTGTAGTCGACGCCGACCAGCGATTCATTGATGGTGGCGATGCGACCCCTGATCACGTCGGCCTGCTTGTTCAGCTGGGACTGGAAGCCGGCGATGTCGCGGATGGTGTTCTGGTTCAGGTACGTCTTGAACTGCTGCTGGAACCGGGGCAGGTCGTCATCGGTCAGCCGCTGGTTTAGCTCCCGGTACCCGTCCGCCGCTTCCACGGCCGCGTCAAGCTCCTCGGTCTCGACCGGGTACTGGCTGCGGAACGACCCCATCAGGGAGACGATCTTGTTGCCGAGGGCGCTGCGACGCTGGGTCCTGCGGTCTATGACCACGCTGATCTCCGCGCTCGCCGCCATCTCGGCTTTGCCGCAGGCGGCGGAGGTGTCCGGCGGAGCCTGCTCGAACCGCTTGAGCAGGACGGCGATCGCGGCGAAGTGCGCGCGGGCCGACTCGCAGCCCGGCTCGGCCAGCGTCGCGCTGGCCTCGGCTAGGTCGGCCTCCGCGCGCTCGATCCGGCTGCCCACGCCGCCGAGCTGCTTCTGCACCTCGCCGTGGGCGCCTTCGGCGATAGCGATCTGCTCCCGGACCGTTTTCAGCTCACCATTCAGCCGCGCTAGCTCGGCCGACGCCGCCTCAAGCTGGCGCTTTTCTGCCTCGAGCTCCTCGGTGCGGTTGACGACGGACTGCCAGTCGAGATCGGCGAACTCGTGGGTCTGGACCAGGCCGGCCAGCACCTGACCGCAGTCGATCGCGGCGTCGCGCGCCTTTTCGTAGGCCGCCTGCTCGTCGGTGACCGCACAGAGCTGAGCCGCCAGCGACGTGGCCTGCCGGATCAGGGCCTCGAGCTTGCGCTCGTTAGACCAGCCGAGCACGTACTGGCTGCGGTCGTCGATGCGGGATCTGTCGTCCTTCTCGTGCCTGCCGCGATCCCCCTTGAACTGCCCGGCCTTGGTGATCGCTTTGGCCGCCCGCCGGAACTCGAACATCGTCGCGACACACTCGAAGTCGGCCCGCCTGGCCAGCTCGCGCTCCAGCCACGGAGCGAACGGGTGGTCCCTGATGTTCAGCTTCGCGGCCAGGGCACCGGGAGCCCAGCTAGCCGGCGGGATCCGGGCCTCCCGCGCGGGGTCGGAGACCCGGTAGTAGACCACCCGCGCCCTCAGGTGGTGGGCGTCGATCCAGTCGGACACCGCAGCGTAGTGCCGATCGGGGACCAGCACGGACAGCGCGAACCCGCGCAGCAGCCGTTCGGCCGCGCCCTCCCAGTCCGACTCCTCGGGACGCACCGCGATCAGCTCCCCGGCGAACGGCAGTGCGTCTGTGTCAAGCCTGAGCTCCCGGCACATCCAGGCGCGCAGGTCCAGCTGACGCTTGGGGATGTTGTTCGGGTGCTCGCGCAGGCTGATCAGCTCGGCGTTGACCTCGGCTGCCTTGTCGCGGAGCTCCTTGGCCGTGTACCCGGCCTCCGTGAGCTTGTTCTGCGCGTCCATGAGATCCTGCCTGGCCCGGTCGCGAGCAGCAGCGATCTGGTGGCGGCGGGCGGCGAAATGGTCCGCGGTCTCGACCGGATCCAGGCCAGCCTCGGCGAGCAGCTTGCCGAACCGCTCGGCGCGGTCCATCCGGTCACGGCATGCTGCCTCGCCCTCTTTGAGCAGGCGGTCGATTTCGGCGAGCCGGTTCCCTCCGTGCCCGGCGAGTTCGATATCGAGGGAGCGTTCCCGTGACCGCAGATCTTTCAACCGGGTGGCGAAATCGCTTAGCTGAGCGTGAAGGCTGGTTCGTTCGGTAGAAAGACCGGCGATCAACCGGTCCACAAGCCCGGCCTTGAGGTCGGCGAAGTAGTACTTCAGCGCGGTTCGCTGTGCCGTCAGCGTCGCGATCTCGGCGACTACCTTGTCGTGTGTGTCACATTCGGCGAGCAGCGGGCCGAGCGCGGTGAGCTGGGAGCGGGCGCGCTGCACCGCCTCGTGCGCCTTGGTGAGGTCCTCGAAGTGCGCCACGATGTTCGCGGTCCATTTCGCGGCGTCGAAGGGCTCCAGCATGTGATCGCGGACGAAGTTGGTGAGGTTGCCCACTGATTTCATCGAAACGGTCTGATGAAACAGTTCCATCGCCTGCTCGGACTCGATGCCCAGGCGGCGTCGGAAATCCTTGCCGTAATCCGGGAAGCTGTCGTAGACCTGAGCGCCGCCCGCCCGTAGCCGCCTGCGCAGCGCGGTCATGTCAGAGCCGAAGTCGGCGAAATCCACGGCCACCGACAGCGGCTTGTCGGTGGTCACGTAGAACCGGTCCGGCTGACCGCCGGCGTCGGCGCCGCGCAGCCAGAACACCTGGGCGATGGTGACGGTGGCGTCGTACCCCTCGTTGCCGAACACGCCGATGATCACGCTGTACTTCGTGCCATCGCGAAGTGCGACCGGTTTCGTGGTCCCGGTGACCTCGTTGCGCTCGGACTTGAAATAGCCGAGCACATAAGAGCGCAGCGACCGCTCCCTGGTGTCCGCACCCGCGGCCTTGTTGTAGGAAATCCGGTTGGCCGGCAGCAGCAGCGTGGTGACCGCGTCCACGATGGTGGATTTCCCTGACCCGATGTCGCCGGTCAGCAGCGTGTTCCGCGCGTTCGCGTCCAGCGACCAGACCCGCTGGTCGAGCGTGCCCCAGTTGTACAGTTCCAGCCGGGTCAGCCGGAAGCCGCTGAGGATCTCGGTCATGCTGTGTCTCCCGCTCGCGCCTGTTCGTCGGCTAGTAGCGTGGCGTATTCGGCGAGCCTGGTGTCGAAGTCGGCGAGCCACTGGCCGTCGACGAAGGCCTTGAGGATCCGCCGAACTTCATAGACCGGCTCGGCATTCTTGGCCGGACGGAGAAAGCCGAGGTCGACGGCCTTGCTGAGGTGCGCGTCAATCTTGTCAGCCAGCCGGACCTCGTTGCTCGTCGACGGAAGGAATACCCGCATCATCTCGGCGATCTGGTCCCGGCTCAGCATCAGCCTGGTGTCGCCGCCTTGCGCGTCGAACTCGGCCAGCTTCTTGCGGAGCAACGCGAGCAGCAGGCTTACGTGAAAGGACAGCGGACGGCGCGGGATAAGCCGGGGCAGCGGGTTCTCTGGGTCGGTGTCGTCACGCGCCTCATCGGGGGGACGCTGGCGGCAGAACGCGTAACCCTCGGCCTCATCCACCACGACCTGCAGCCCGAGCACCGCCACATAGTCCCGCACCTGCGGCTGGAGCTGGAGCAGGTGCCGCCAGGCGCGCTCGTGCGTGTCGCGGTAGACGACGCCCTTCATCAGCTGGGTGACGGTCAGCGACAGGTCCGGCTCAGTCATGTTGTCTCCCGCTCGCTCATGCGGAGCTCCTGACGAACGTGACGCGCGGCATGGTCACCTTCCGTTCCCGGCCGTCCGCCTCCTGCCAGCGCACCTGCTCGTGATGGCGCTCGTCGAAGACGAGCTCGAACGTGCCGTCCTTCAGGGACAGGTACGTGACGAGCTCCGCGACGCCCTGCCTGATGGGGTGGTCGGCCACGAGCTGGGCCAGGCCGACCTGCGGAGCGCGGCGGAGCGCCTGCCTGACGCAACCGCGCAGCTGCTCCGGATCCACGTAAACCTGCTCGAACAGAGCAGCCGGGTCGGTTTCCTCGTCGGCGGGCCGAACGTTCTGGCTGTCGATGCGCGCCTTTCGCACGGGAGCGTACAGCGGGCGCTCCATGGGCAGCCGGATGGCCGGTACGGCAGCGTCAAGTTCCATTGAAACGGGGACATCTCGTAGCTCGCGGAATTCCAGTGCATGCGACTCGATGTCGCGCAGGATGTCAATCACCCGGCGGTTCTCGAACCACACCTGGTCATCGAGAAACCGCCGGAGCTGCTCGGACAACTGGCGCACCGTCGCCTGGGTCCGCTCGGCCGCGTCGAGCCAGTCGTAGTGAATATGCCGCAGCCGCTGATCTCTCCCGTTGATCTCGGTCAGCTGGTGCACGCTGTCCAGCAGGACGCTCAGCTCCTCTTGCCGCGCCTGCGACAGCAGGAAGTCGTAGAACGCCTGGAAAGACTTGCCCTGGTCCGAGCCCGCGATTGTCTCCCGGCTGCCGAGCACGTCATCGAGCAGTTCACCCTTACCGCCGTGCCAGCCGGTGATCTTCTCGCGCAGCTGCCTGTCCAGCTTCCTGAAGTTCTCCTCCACCTCGCGGAAATCGGCGAGGAGCTCCCGTGCGGTAGCGGAGAACTGCTGGTAACGGTCGCGGACCGCGCTGGCGTCGAGCAGGTCGAGCTCGCCGGCACCGATGCGGGCGATCTGATCGTCTATCTGCTGGCGCTGCCGGTGCAGCTCGGCGATCCGCTGTTCCGGGTCGGGCTCGGTGCCGAAGACGATCTGCCGAAGCAGGTCGATGATCGTGTTGAGCCGCGACTCGGTTCCGACGAACTCGCGTTCTTTCAGGCTGCCGACCCACTGCAGCGCCTTCTCCACCGCGGGAGTGGCGTCGACATGGGGTTCGTCGGTGCCTTCTGGGTAATACTTGCGCAGCCAGCCGGCCTCCGGCGCCGCCCAATCGTCCAGGTACGCCTTCGCCGGCCTGGGATACTTCTTCGGCTCGCCGCCGCGCTCGTTGAGTGCGTACAGCGCATCGTCCAGACGGCTCGCCAGCTCGGCGGCTGGGATCGACCGGACGTTCTCGGTGACGAACACCTGATGCAGGAAGCTGAGCACCAGCGGCGCGTGGTCGGCACGCAGCAGCCGCCACGCGGGACTGTTATCGCGCAGCCAGGCCACCTCGTCAAAGCTCACCACGTCGGCCGTGAGACTCGTATCTGCCACGGTGGACCATGGTAGAGGCGGGTGCCGACATTCTTGTTCCCGCTTGTAGTGCAAACCGCGTGGCCCGGCCAGCCCGGGGACAATGAGCTTATGGAGGAAAGCGGCGGCCGCGGCGCGGACGGGTCACGGCTGCGGTTGCGGCGGGCGGGCCGGGTGATCGTGCTCGACCGAGACGGCCGGGTGCTGTTGTTCCGGTACGACGACGCGCCGCCTAACGGGCGGCACTGGTGCACGCCGGGCGGCGGGCTGGATGACGGAGAGGACTACGCGGCGGGGGCGCGGCGGGAACTGGCCGAGGAGACGGGCTGGACTGACGTGGTCGCTCGGCGACGAGGTGTACCAGTGGACGCGGACCATGGAGTACGCGGACGCGATCGTCCGGCAGCATGAGCGGTTGTTCCTGGCGCGGGTCGCGGTAGCCCGCCGCGAGCTCGGCGAGGTGGCCGCCATGCACGTCTCGGACGGGATCGCGGCGTGGCACTGGTGGACGCTGGCGGAGATGGATGCCACCGATGAGGTGATCTGGCCCGCCGGGCTCGCCGACCTGATCCGGGGCTTGACCGGCTGAGTCAGATCAGCTACTGGCTCAGCCGCCGAACTCGCACGGCAGGTGCTTGATGCCGTTGATGAAGCTGGAGAGCAGGCGGTCCGGCTGGCCAGCGGTGATGTCGGGGACGCGGGTGAGCAGTTCGCGCAGGCCGACGGTGAGCTCGCGGCGGGCCAGGTGGGCGCCCAGGCAGTAATGCGGCCCGGCTCCGCCGAATCCGACGTGCGGGTTCGGCGACCGGGTGATGTCGAAGCGCTCGGGATCAGCGAACACCGCCTCGTCCCGGTTGGCCGAGTAGTAGAACAGCACCACCTTGTCGTCCTTGCGGTAGGCCTGCCCGTTCATGACGTAGTCCCGGGTGAGGGTCCGGCGCATGAACATGACCGGCGAGGAGTAGCGGACGATCTCCTCGACCGCGCCGGGGAGCCGGTTCTCCAGGTCCGCGAGCAGCAGCGCGCGCTGCTCGGGGAACTCGGTGAACAGCATCAGCGCATGCGAGAGCGCGTTGCGGGTGGTCTCGTTGCCCGCCACCACCAGCAAGATGAAAAACGAGGCGAGCTCGGCCGTGGTCAGCTGCTCCCCGTCGATGTTCGCGGTCACCAGGGCCGAGACCAGGTCCTCGGCGGGCGTCTGGGCGCGGGCGGCGGCCAGGCCGGTCAGCAGATCGGCGAGCGCCTGCCCGGCGCCGAGGATCTGGAGCACCACCTGGTCGGGATCCTCGCTGATGAACTCCGGGTCGGCCCCGGACAAGATGATGTTGGTGTTGGCCAGGACCATGTTGTACTGATCATCCGGGATGCCCATCATGTCGCAGATGATCTTGAGCGGCAGCTTGGCCGCGACGTTCGGCACGAAGTCGCACGGCCCGGTGGCCAGCAGGTCGTCGACGCTGGCCGCGGCCACCCGCCGCACGTCGTCTTCGAACTTGGCGATCAGCCGCGGGCTGAACGCCCGGGAGACGATCCGTCGCAGCCGGGCGTGCCTGGGGTCGTCCATGTTGATCATCGACCCGAAGTACTCGTTGAACTCGACCGGCAGGTCCGGGATGCTGGTCGCACCCGCCGCCGAGGAGAACACGTCGGCGTGCTTACTCGCCTCGACCACATCGGCGTGCCGGACCAGGGCGTAGTAGCCCGGCCCCGGTTCGGCGAACGGCAGCCTCGGGCTCGGCGAAGAACCGCGGATGCGGCTCGGCGCGCAGCTGGGCAAAGGCAGCCGCCCGTTCGGCGAGCGGCAGGCCCCAGAATTCGTTGGCCGACAGGTCTATCCCGTCCATCCCGGCAACAGTCATCCCCGGCGCCTTCCACTAGAACCTGTTCCTACTTCACCATGGCCCATCGGGGTCTGGCTAGGCCGGTGAGCGGCGGCCGTGGGCGTCAGCGGTCCAGCGCCGTCCAGTTGACGGCCGCGCTGATCAGGGCCAGGGGGTGAACGCCTGCGGGACGTGCCCAGCGCTCCCGAGCGCCGATCTGCTCGGCGTAGAGCCCTAGGTGTAGACGCAGGCAGGGCGGGTGCTAGGTGCGGATGTCGCGTTGCTGGACTTCTGGCAGGACATCCGCGACGGTCGCGAAATCGCTGTCGACATGCAGCACGGTCAGACCGTGGTGAACGGCGGTAGCGCATACCAGCAGATCGAGGGGACCCGGGCCGCGGTGCTGTCCTTTCTGGGTGAGCCTGTACTGCGCGTTGTCCACCCAGCGCCAGCCGTTCTTGGGAACCGGGGCAGCGCCGCACAGGGTATCGAGTTCGCCGGCTAGCTCGTCACGGTGGGCAGGACCAGGGCCGAGTACAGGAACTCAACGCGGGTTGGCTCGGATATGCGCAGCGCACCGGCGGCGATGTGGTCCGCCCAGACAGCCATCACGGACGGGGTGCGCAGCAAGTGCCACAGCCCGGAGGTGTCGAGTAGGTAGCCGATCAACCCAGGGCTGCCTTGCGCGCGGCCTCGGCCGCGTCGTGAGCCGCCGCGGCGCGGTCGAACTCACCTCGGGCGGCCCGCGCGGCCAGCTTCTCGGCGGCCTCCAGGCGCCTAACCCGCTCGGTGTATTCCCGCAGCGCCGTGTGACAGTGTCCTTCTTGGTAGTGGTGCCCATCAGGCGCATCGCCTCGGACAGCGCCTCGTCATCGATGTCGATCTGAGTGACGCTCACGCGGCACCTCCTATGTATGTTATGTACAAGAAAATTATACATCACCAACAAGAAGGGCGGGGGTGTCGAAGCCAAAGAGCGGCGGACCAGGTGACCAACTATCACCTGCCGGGAAGTTCCGGCCAACTCGCCTGAGAGCCGGTAGTGTACGGTCCCGTGCTGGACGGCGAGCTGATCTTTGTACCGGGCGAAATTCCCCGACGCGGCGTGTTCGCGCTCTGGGGCAACGGCTCGGGATCCGCCAAGCTGGAGCTGGTTTTCCCCGGCGGTACATACGGCATACGCAAGCGCCTGATGTCGGCCGAGTTCATCCCGCTGGCCGAGGCCCTCCCGGTGCTGCTCGGCGTCGATCCCGGCGAGCAGGCCGGGCGGCCGATGCGGCGCAGTGTCCGGGTCTGGGCCGCGGCGGCCGCCGCGGGCGTGGGCCTGGTCGCTCGCGGTCGTCTCCTGCCGACTGTCGGCGCCGGTGACTCGGACGTCTGGCGGGCCGGGCCGCTCGATCCGGCCGACCTCAGCTGGCTGCGGGAACTCGCCGCCGTCTTCCCGCCGACCGCGCATGCCCTGGCCGTTCCCGGCTCGCGCCCGATGCGGCTCCGCTCTCCGGAAGCGCTGATCCGCGACCTCTGGGACGCGATCGCCGACATGATCGCGCGCTCGCCCGCCGCGCCCAGGACGACCGCGTCGCCGGCCTTCGCCGCCGCCGAGCTGACGCGGGTGAGCGATCTCGCGGAGTGGCTCGCCGACACCTCCGACGGCCTGTCGGCCGGGGCACGTCTCGGTCTGCGGATCGAGGCGGTGGCGACGCCGCTCATGGCCGACGACGAAGAAGGCCTCTTCGCCGACGACGAGGACGACTACCCCAGTGCGGTGGAGGCGGATCCGGCAGCAAGGTCCGAAGGAGCGGAATGGGGCGAAGGGGCGGAAGAGTCCGCGCCAGCATTCCGGCTGGTGCTGCAGCTGCGCAGCAACACCGATCCGAGCCTGATCGTCGACGCCGCCGCGCTGTGGAGCCAGCCAGAGACGGTGCTCTCCAGGTTCGGCCCGCAGGCGGAGACGGACCTACTGCTGGCGCTGCGGCGCGGCGCTCCGATCTGGCCGCCGCTGGCCGAGATACTGCGGCAGGCCAGCCCGTCGGTCACCGACCTCGATGACGACTCGCTGGCCAGCCTGCTCGGCCCGGCCGCCGAGGAGCTGGCCGGCATCGGCATCGAGGTGCTCTGGCCGTCCAGCATGCTGGACGGCGGCCTTAAACTGCGGGCCGTCCCTACGCCGGCGCCGGAGAAGCTGACCGAGGCCGGGTTCGGCCTTGCGGCGCTGCTTGATTTCCACTGGCAGCTCACGCTGGACGGCGCGGTGCTCGACGCCGACGAGATCGCCGCTCTGGCCGAAGCGAAACGGCCGCTGATCAGACTACGGGGCCGCTGGGTGATCCTCGACCCGGCCCTGCTTGACAGGCTGCGCCGCCCGCCGCGGACGCGGATGCGTGCGTCCGAGGCACTCGGCGCCGTGCTGGCTGGCACGGCGGAGATCGACGGCGAGACGGTCACGGTGGTCGCGGAAGGAGCGCTCGCCGACCTGGCCGCCCAGGTCGCGGGCATCGCGTCCGCCCCGGTGCCTCTCGCGCCGCCGCCAGGGCTCAAGGCGACGCTGCGGCCTTATCAGCAGCGAGGCCTGGCCTGGCTGGCTGGGATGTGCGACACCGGGCTGGGCGGCTGCCTCGCCGACGACATGGGCCTGGGCAAGACCATCCAGGTGATCGCGCTGCACCTGCACCGGCGAGACGTGGAAGCGGGTCCCACGCTCGTGGTGTGCCCGGCATCGCTACTCGGCACCTGGGAGCGCGAGGTGCGACGGTTCGCCCCTGAAATCCCCGTCCGCCGGTACCACGGAGGCGGGCGCCACCTGCAGGACCTAGCCGTCGACGAGATCGTCCTGGTCACCTACGGAGTGGTGCTGCGTGACTCGGCACGCCTGGCCGAAGCCGGCTGGGGCCTGATCGTCGCCGACGAGGCGCAGCATGCCAAGAACCCGCTGTCGCGGACCGCGCGCGAGCTGCGGGCGATGCCCGCGCCCGCCAGGGTCGCGCTGACCGGAACGCCGGTGGAGAACCGGCTGTCGGAACTGTGGGCCATCCTGGACTGGACGACGCCCGGCCTGCTCGGGCACCTGGAGGCATTCACCCGTCGCGTGGCGGTGCCGGTCGAGCGGTACCGTGACGCCGACGCAACGGCCAGGTTCGCCTCCCTCATCCGGCCGTTCCTGCTGCGGCGCAAGAAGACCGACCCCGGTATCGCGCCCGAACTTCCGCGCAAGACCGAGACGGATCTGTTCGTGCCGCTGACCGCCGAGCAGGTCACGCTGTACGAGGCGATCGTCCGCGAGACGATGAAGGCGATCGAAACCTGCGACGGTATCGAGCGGGCCGGCCTGGTGTTCAAGCTGCTGACCGCGCTGAAGCAAATCTGCAACCACCCGGCCCAGTACCTAAAGCAACCGGGGCCGCTGGCCGGCCGGTCAGGGAAGCTGGCCGCGTTCGACGAGCTGACCGACCTCATCCTGGCCGGCGGCGAATCGATGCTCGTCTTCACCCAGTACACGCAGATGGCCACGCTGCTGCGGCAGCATCTCGACGCGCGCGGGATCGGCTCCCTGTACCTGCACGGCGGGGTTCCCGTGCCGCGCCGGGAGGAGATGGTGGCCCGGTTCCAGGCCGGCGGCGTGCCGGTGTTCCTGCTGTCGCTCAAGGCGGGCGGCACCGGCCTGACGCTGACCCGCGCCACCCACGTGTTGCACTATGACCGGTGGTGGAACCCGGCGGTGGAGGATCAGGCGACCGACCGGGCGTACCGGATAGGCCAGGACCGCCCCGTGCAGGTGCACCGGCTCATCGCCGAGGGGACGCTCGAAGACCGCATCGCGGCCCTGCTGGAGAAAAAACGCGAACTCGCCGACGCCGTGATCGGTTCTGGCGAGGGCTGGATCGCCGAACTGTCCGACACCGAGCTCGCCGAGCTCGTCAGCCTGCGAGCCGCCCCGTGAGCGAGGACTTGGCTGGGGCGGGCGACATGCCTGAGGTGTCCGGAGCGTCTGGGGTTATTGGGGCGGGCCCGGGGCAGCAGGATTTCGGCCGGACCTGGTGGGGCCGGGCCTGGCTGGAGGCGCTGGAGCAGAGAGCGCGGCTGGATCCCGACCGGCTGCCGCGCGGCCGGGACTACGCGCGCTCCGGCGCGGTTGGGGGCCTGACCCTCGCGCCGGGAGAGGCGCGTGCTCAGGTTCAAGGCCGGAAGACGGAGCCGTATGAGGTCAGGATCCGGGTGCGGCGGTTCACCGATGACGAATGGGATCGGGTGCTCGCCGCCATTTCGGCCCGGCTCGGCCACGCGGCGGCGCTGCTGGATGGCGAGTTGCCCCCCGAGATCGCCGACGATGCGGCCAGTGCGGGGCTAGACCTGCTACCCGGGGGCGGTGAGCTAGGGCCGCGCTGCAGCTGCCCGGACGACGCGGACCCGTGCAAGCATTCGGCGGCGGCTTGTTACCTCCTTACCGACGCGCTGGACACTGACCCCTTCACGCTATTTCTCTTGCGCGGCCGGACCCGTGATCAGGTACTGGCCGGGGTCCGGGCCCGCCGACGCGGCGCGACGGCCGGCACGCCATCCGGCCAGGCGTCCGCATCGGGAGCTGGGACGGCCGGTCATGCCGGCGCCGGGCCGCCGCCGATGGCCGATGAGGGCGTGGACGCCAGAACGGCATTCGGCGCGCTAGCCTGCTCGGCACCGATCCCCGCCGTGCCGCTGCCGCCCGGGCGGCCCGGGCTTCCAGCGGCGCTTCCGGTGGATCCGCCACTGTGGCGTTCCGGCCTCCGCGAGGACCTAGTGGAGCTGGCCTCAGACGCGGCTAGCCGGGCCTGGGACCTGGCGATGGGCCTGTCCGCCGACGCCGGGCTTAACCTCGATCCAGACGCTGACCTGGCCCGCAGGGCCGCCCGGGCGCTGGGCACCCCCGCGTTCGCGACACTGGTAGCGCGCTCTGGAGTAGGCAGCCGCGACCTCGCCCGTCAGGGGCTGGCCTGGCGGCAGGGCGGCATGACCGGCCTGGAATCGCTACGCAGCGAGTGGGATCCGGCCGCGGAAGATCCGGACGCCATTGAGCTGCTGACGACGGCGCGGGCCGTGCTGCGCACCAAGACCGGCACGGAGGAAGCCGTCCGCGGCAACCAGGTTACGGCGGGCAATCTGCAGCTTCGCCTCGGCCGCGATCTCCGCTGGTATCCGTACACGCGATCGGACGAGGGCTGGGAACCCGGCGGCGCACCGGAAACCGATCCGGCCCGGGCCGTCGCGGATCTCTGAGCCGTACCGGCTGGTGGCCAGGACCACGCCGCGACCGCGAGGCTCGCAGGTGACCGGGGCGGGGAACGCGGGCCCGTTCGGGCAAAAATTACGAAGGGAAGCGGGGCCGGTCGGCAGGAGCCGCGGGCTGGGGGGCGGTGCGGGCGTTGTACAGGACGGCCGCGCCGAAGACCCCGGTCAGGACGCCGGCCACCAGGAGCCAGCCGACGGCCGACTCGAGCGCGGTCACCAGGCCGCAGTCGTGAGCCACGGTACCGTCGAAGCCCTGCACGAGCTGGCCGAGGCCGGACTGGCACAGCGCCGCCTTGGGGGCGGCGAACACGTGATCCGCCAGGCCCGCGATGAGCAGGACGGCGCCGAGCACGGCGGCTACGATCCCGGTGGTCTTCCGTCGCCACATGGCCGCTCCCCAGGCTCCTCGGCTGGCTGCCAGAACCTAGTGTGCGCGATCGCGGGCAATGGCCCGTACGCTGATCGTGTGGCCCGGCTCGAAGCATGCCTCGTGGACGCCTACGACACCATTGTGAGCTGCGACTTCTCAGCGCTCAGGCGGGAGGTGCCGGCGCTGGCCGGCATCCCGGCAGGCAGCTGGGACACCGAGTACAGCCGACTCGGGGCCTTGCTGACCGACGGGCGGATGTCGAAGACCGAAGCGTTCGGCCAGATCCTGCGGGCGTCCGGCCGGCATGCGCATCCCGGCCTGGTCGCCGAGATGGTGCGCC
This sequence comes from uncultured Actinomycetes bacterium, assembly GCA_963769715.1. Classification (GTDB taxonomy): domain Bacteria; phylum Actinomycetota; class Actinomycetes; order Streptosporangiales; family Streptosporangiaceae; genus Palsa-504. Next base: position 99,087 of record CAVYNE010000028.1, on the reverse strand, counting down.
GGGACGCCGAACTGCTGCTCGCCAACGCGCGCCTATTCGACGACGTGATCCCGTTCCTGAACAAACTCCGGGTCCGCGGCATCAAGATCGCGGTCGTCAGCAACTGCACCGAGAACACTCGCCCGTTGCTGACTTCGCTCGGGGTGGACGTGCTCGCCGACGCCCTGGTCCTGTCGTGTGAGGTGGGTGCGGCCAAGCCGGCGGCGGAGATCTTCCGGTGCGCGCTCGACCGGCTCGGGGTAACCGCGGAGGCCGCCGTATTCGTCGACGACCAGCCGGGTTACTGCGCGGGCAGCGTGGCCGTGGGCATCGCCGCGGTACAGATCGTCCGGGGCGAGCTTGACGGGAAGGTACCGGCCGCGGGAACTAGGGTGGTCCGGTCGCTGCCGGAGGTCGAGGTGATGTTCCCGGGGTGATGGTGGTCGCGGCGGGCGGTTAGCCAGGTGGGGGAAGTGGCGGCCGGGGGGTGCGGCCTAGGCTTGGTGGCATGGATATCGGTGTAGCGATCTTCCCGACCCACGACGCCATCGGGCCCGCGGAGGTGGCGCGGCTTGCCGAGGAGCGCGGGCACGAATCTTTGTTCTTCCCCGAGCACACGCACATCCCGGCCAGCCGGCAGTCTCCCTACCCCGGCGGCGGAGAGATGCCGCGCAAGTACGCGCACACCTTCGACCTGTTCGTGGCGGTGACCACCGCGCTGACCGCCACCTCGCGGCTGCGGGTCGGCTCGGGCATCTGCCTGGTCGTCGAGCGGGACCCGATCATCACCGCCAAGGAGGTGGCCAGCGTCGACTTCCTGTCCGGCGGGCGGTTCGAGTTCGGCGTCGGTGCGGGCTGGAACCGGGAGGAGATGGCCAACCACGGGACCGACCCGCGGCGGCGGATGGCTCTGCTGTGCGAGCGGGTCGAGGCCATGAAGGCGATCTGGACCTCCGAGGAGGCGAGCTACGCGGGCGAGTACGTCTCGTTCGAGCGGATCTGGTCCTGGCCGAAGCCCGCCCAGCGCCCTCATCCGCCGGTGCTGGTGGGCGGGAACGGGCCGGGCGTGCTCGACCGGGTGCTGGCGTTCGGGGACGCGTGGTTCCCCAATCACGCCCCCGACGGCATCCTGGACCGGGCTGCGGAGCTGCGCTCGCGTGCCGACCGGCCGATCGGGCTGATGGTCATGGGCGTTCCGGCTGACGCCAAGGTGCTGGAGTCTTATGCGGCGGCCGGATTCCAGCGGGCGGTGCGCTGGCTGCCTTCGGCTCCGCGCGGACCGGTGGAGCGCGCGCTCGACCGGTACGAGGCGGCCGTCGCGGAGTTCTACGGGGAATAGTGGACGCGGCGTCTCCTAACCTGGCCTGGTGACACGATTCCAGGCATGCCTCCTTGACGCTTACGGCACCATCTTGACCTGCGACTTCAGCGCGCACCGGACTGAGCTTCCGGCGCTGGCCGGGATCGCGGCGGACGCGATGAACGTCGAGTTCGAGGGGCTCGAGCCGGCGGTGACCGACGGACGGCTTTCCCTCTCCGAGGCTTACGCGCGGATCATGCGGGCCTGCGGCACCGAGCCCGGGCCGGGCCTGGTGGATTCGGTCGCGGACAAGAGCCGGGAACTGCTGCTGGCGAGCGCGCGCCTCTACGACGACGTGCTGCCATTCCTGCGGATGCTCCGGTCCCGCGGGGTAAGGACCGCGATCGTCAGCAACTGCGACGAGAACACGCGGGATCTCCTGGTCGAGCTCGGGGTGGCGGTGCTGGCCGACGTCCTGGTCCTGTCGTGTGAGGTCGGCGCCGCCAAGCCGGCCGAAGCGATCTTCCACCAGGCGCTGGATCAGCTGAGCGTGGCCGCGGAGGCCGCCGTTTTCGTCGACGACCACCCGTTGTACTGCGCCGGAGCGGCGGCCCTGGGTGTGACCGCGGTGCAGATGGTGCGCGGCGATAGTGACGGGAATGTGGCGTGGAACGGTGAGATGGTTCGGTCCCTGCGGGATGTCGAGGCCATGCTCTTAACGACATCGCCCCCTAGCAAACGACATCGCCCCCTCTAGCAGAGGTGTGATGTGCGGCCTCTTATGTCCTGTCTCCTACTGGCTAAATGGGGTAGCGGGTGGCTTCGGTGGTGTGCTGGCATGGGTGACCCCTGCAGGGGCACAGGGTCAGATGCTGGGGCTTAATTGCTGAACTTCCACTGCTGCGTGCCAGCGATCATCGCGGATGGGGTAACCGTCACCAGCTGCCCGCCGCGCCCCCCGGACCGCAGAATCCTGTGCGTGGCACGGTTCGTCCAGGTGAAGTACCCGGTGGAGCCGACCTGGGCGGCGATCCACCGCTGCCAGTTCGACCCGTTGCACCCGCGCAGCACGACGCGGCCGTTGCCGGGATCGGCGGCGCACATGCCCGTAATGACCCCGCCAGGGGCGAACACGAACATCACACCGAGCGACGGGTCGCCCGCGTAGGCGAGCTGGAACCAGTCAGTCCCCGGGTCCGCCACGGCGTCGACCCAGCCGATGACGGGATTGTTGGTCGCGGCTGACTGGTCGCGTGAATCCATCACCAGCACCGAGCTCCCATGGTCCGCCTGGGTGCCGCAGTACCCGAAGTAAGCGCCGTTCGTACATCCTGGCGTCGATGCCTGCGCGCCCTGAGCCGAAAGCACAACTGCGGCCATTGTCACCGGCGCCGCTATGGCCGCGAGCAGCACCCTGATCCTGGTCATGTGTTCACTTCCTCTCCCGAATCCAGAATGTCCTTTCAACCGGGAGGCTACGCTTGCGGACACAAGTGAACCATTGGGTCCTTTGGCCTGTGCTTTGAGGACCAACGGCCCCGATGGTTCTCTCCGCAGCCCTGTGAGTGCGCAGCATCACCGGGAACCGAATCGGCACACTGCTGTTGCGAACCACCGTCTTCACCCTGCCCGCATGCCGGGGTAGATGCGGTCTAGATCGGGTACCGGGTGGGTTCGGTGTCGTACCGGCGCCCGGAGGGGGTGGTCCACCGGAAGGTGCAGTCGGGAAGCTGGTCGACGTGCCGGCGGGGGTCTTGCTTGAGCCGATGCTCATGGCGGCACTTGGGCCCGCCGTTGATGTTGGTGGCTAATTCCGTTCGTGACGTGGCGAGGCTGAGCCGGGCCAGGTGGCTGGTTCTTCCGCGGTTCAGGAGGGTGTCGTTCCAGTAGGCGTCCAGGCGGCAGAGGTTGAGTGCTACGGCTGAGTAAACGTGTTCGAGGTGGGTTTTGCCGAGGCCGCGGTAGCGGGCCCGGCGGCATCCGGTGACGGTGACGGCCTGGCTTACGGCACCCTCGATCCCGGCCCGGCGCTTGTAGTCTTCCTGCCAGTTTCCGCCTTGCTGCCCGGCCCGGACGGCAGCCTGCAGTTCGTGCAGGTCACGGGGCAAGATCGTCAGCTGCCGGCCGTTGCGGCGGGCGGTGGTGCACAGCTGGCGGGGCGGGCAGGGACGGCAGGTGGTGATGCCGGACCGGACGACGATCCTGTCGTGGCCTTCCTGCCGGACGGGGGTCCAGCCGGTGCTGGGCTTGCCCTGGGGGCAGGTGACGGTGCGGGTGTCGTAGTCGATGGCGAAGGCGGTCCGGTCGTAGCCATCGCCGGCGCGGGCCTGGCGGGAGGAATCGGCGGGCAGCGGGGTGACCAGGGTGATCCCGAACAGCCTGGCCGCGTCCAGCACGTGGCGCGCCGGGCCGTATCCCGAGTCGGGGTAGTGCCGGCCCGGGGCCAGGTCCCTGCGGGCCAGCGCGGCGTTGACCGGGGTGGTCATCTCGGCGTCGGCCACGGACGCGCGGGTGGTCGCCACGCCGGTGATCAGGTTCGGCCGCACGTCATGGCCGCACCGCCCGGACCCCGCCGTGGCCGGGCCGGGGAGGCAGCCGCAGGCCGGCGGGTCCTCGCAGGTCTCGCAGATGTGCAGCTTGTATCCGAGCCAGGACAGGTCCTTCTTGCCGCCCCAGCGGGCATCGGCGTCATAGGGAGAGGAGATCTTGATATGGGCGGGCGGGATCCCGTCGCCGCCGGGTTCCCGCCTGCTGATCACCTCCTGCCCGTCCTCATCCACCGTCCGGGTGAAGCTCTGGATCAGCACGGTGCGCAGCACCTGCACGGCCGGGACCTCCCGCAGCCACGGCGGCGCGGCCTCCTCATAGCACGCTGCGACCAGCGCGTACCCGTCCCTGGCGTACTGCAGGGCGGCCTTGTCCCGTTCTGCCTTGCCGGGGGCCGGCCGCCGCCAGGTCGTGACCGGGGCGCCGTAGCGGCGGTCCCAGTCGCTCACGCAGAACCGGGCCGCGAGCCAGTCCGGGCACGCGGCCGCCAGCGCCTCCAGCGCCGCCCGCACGCTCTCCCCGGCCAGCTCGGTCGTGTGCAGCGCCCGGACCGCCGCGATCACGTGCGTGGAGCCGGTCCGCTGCTTACCCCCCGCCGCGATCAGGCCGTCTGCGGCCAGCTTCGCCAGCAGCGCGTCCAGCGCGGCCTCTTCCAGCCCATGGGCGGCGACCCGGCCGCGGAACTCGCTCAGCACGCTGTGATCGAACCCCGGATCATCCAGGCCCAGCCCCAGCGCGTACTGCCAGTCCAGCCGGGTCCGCACCGCCTCCGCCGCCTGCCGGCCGCCCAGGTTCTCCGCCATCTGCAGTACGGTCACCACCGCCAGCCGCGACGGCGGCCACCCCGGACGGCCCCGCACCCCGAATGCCGCCGCGAACAGCTCATCAGCCATCCACTGCCCCAGCCGGTCCCGCACCGCCACCGCCAGCGGCGCCCGCCGCCCGGCATACTTCGCCCGGATCGCCGCCGCGACCACCGGATCCGGATCCGGCCACGGCACCGCACGCATCGACATCACACACCCGATTCTGCGGCCGCAGAAGGAGGAAGGGCGACCGCACCGGCACACTGCCCCGCCACGCCCCCAAGATCACGGACCATGCATAGCGTGTCGTGAATTAACCACCAACATCGCCGTTCTGCGCAGGCAGCTCCTGCCGCCCTGGTCGTACGGGGTGTTGTGCTCGAAGTCGCACTGTGCGGCGGGTCTTCGGCAGCCCGGCCGGGACTGTAATCTCAACGGTGTAACTTCCGGGACGGAGGAGACACCATATGACCAGTGTGACGACCGGCCAGGACCAGGACGTAGCGGAGCTGTCCGCGGCCGATGAGCAGGCGCTGCGCGAGCTCACCGAGCGGGCCCGCGCCGGCGGGCTGAAGCTGACCGGCGAGGGCGGGCTGCTGGGCAAGCTGACGAAAATGGTCATCGAGGGCGCCCTGGAAGGCGAGCTGGACGACCATCTCGGCTATGGCAAGCACGACCCGGAAGGCCGCGACGGCGGCAATTCCCGCAACGGGCGCCGCGCCAAGACGGTGCTCACCGATACCGGGCCGGTGGAAATCTCGGTACCCCGGGACCGCGATTCCAGCTTCGAGCCGAAAATCGTCGCCAAGAGGCAACGGCGGCTCACCGGGGTCGACGAGATGGTCATTTCCCTGTCCGCGAAAGGGCTGACCCACGGGGAAATCGCCGCGCACCTGGCCGAGGTTTACGGCGCCGAGGTCTCCAAGCAGGCCATCACCACGATCACCGACCGGGTCATGGACGGCCTGGCGGAATGGCAGAGCCGGCCATTGGACCCGGTATACGCGGTGATCTTCATCGACGCGATCAACGTGAAGATCCGCGAGGGCCAGGTCGCCAACCGCCCCATCTACCTGGCCCTGGGCGTCACCGTGGACGGCGAGCGTGACGTCCTGGGGCTGTGGGCCGGCGAGCACGGCGACGGCGAGGGCGCCAAGTTCTGGCTGCGGGTCCTGTCCGAGATCAAGAACCGCGGCGTCGCCGACGTGTGCATGCTGGTCTGCGACGGGCTCAAGGGCCTGCCCGACGCGGTGAGTACGGTCTGGGAGAAGACGATCGTGCAAACATGTATCGTGCATCTCCTGCGGAATTCCTTCAAGTACGCCTCGAAGAGGGACTGGGCGCAGATCGCGAAAGACCTCAAGCCCGTTTACACCGCGGTATCCGAATCCGGGGCGCTGGACCGGTTCGCCGAATTCAGCGGCAAATGGGAAAAGCGCTACCCCGCTATTATCCGGCTCTGGGAGAACGCGTGGGCGGAATTTGTGCCCTTCCTGCAGTTCGACCGGGAAATAAGGACCGTGATCTGCACGACAAATGCCATCGAGTCGATCAATGCCCGGCTGCGGCGGGCGGTCAACGCCCGCGGCCACTTCCTAACGACCGAGCAGGCCGCCATGAAGTGCCTGTACCTGGCGATCATGAGCCTGGACCCCACCGGACGGGGACGCAAGCGCTGGACCAACCGGTGGAAGGCCGCCCTGAATGCCTTCGACATCACCTTCGACGGCCGCCTCAGCGCGGGACGGAAGTAACAACAGAGACAGAAGTTACACCGTTATCTTGACAGGCCCGCCCGGCCCCGGTGCAGGTGGCGTTCCGGATCTGGGTCAGGTGCCGGAGCTTGACCCCGGGATCATGCCCCTTGGCCTCGTACCGGTGGTCGCAGTCGCTGGTGGGGATCGGGTCCTGGGTAACGATAAGGTCCCGCTGTCCGGGTGTCCCGGTGTGCAGCTGCCAGGTGCCGTATCCGTCGTCGGGTGGCCCCTGCCAGTCGGTGACGGTGAAGGCGAACCCTGGCCCGTCCCTGGTTTCGCGGGGTGGGTCGCGTCCGTCCGGCGGCCCGGGTTTCCCGCGTTTCTTGCGGTGTCTCTTGGGTTGGGGCCGGGTGCAGCCGTGTCCGATGGCGTAGCCGTCCTGGTCGGTGACGGTCACGCACCACGTGGTCTTGGGGTTCTGCGCAGCCGCGCGGGCGAGGTCGCGAGCCAGGTCGGGGTCGATGGGGCCGAGGCCGGGGATCTCCCCGGGCCGCTCGGCTAGGCCGAGCAGGGTGGCCAGCGGGATGGTCAGGTTGACGCGCCCGGCGAACCCGGCCGACAGCACGCCGGTCCCCGGCGGTGTTCCCGGGTCGGTCGGCCTGTCCAGACCTGACCCGCCGGGTCCCGGGTCGTCCTGGCCGGGCCTAGAGTCGGTGCCCAGCAGCAAGTCCATATAGGCTCGCGCCCGCGGCTCATCCATCGACCCGGCCAGCCCGGCTTCCTTCAGCTGCCGGGCCCAGTAAGTGATCTTCTAGTCCGCGGCGATCACGGCGGCGCGCTGGCCTGGTCCTCGGCGATCTGACGGCACTCCGAGATGACCTGCTCCAAGTCGTAGTCCTCCGGCGGCGGGTCATCCTCGGGGTCGTGGTCTCCTTCCTCCAGCCACCACGGCGCGTCGTCGTCTGTGACCGCGTCCAGTAGGGTCTGCTGCTCCTCCTGGGGCATCGGGTCCGGGCGGGTCACCACCGGCGCCCACGGCACCGCCTCGTCGTACAGCGGGTCGTCCGGCTCGGCGGAGCCTGCGGCTGGGTCCTCGTCCCCTGCGGCAGGCCCGTGGGCTGTGGGCTGTGGGTGCTGCCATAGGTCCTCCGGTCACCGGGGCCAGCGGTCGTCTTTATATTCGAAATTATAGCCACTAGAAGCTGCTTCCGCAACCTGGAATGTGACCTATGCTGACTGTTCAGGCACATGTGAAAGAAGAAAATCAAACAGGTTGACGATGAACAAGACGATTTAGAACTATGTTGCGCGAAGGGCTCGGCCGTCGAATCTCAGGAGCGCCGCAGGCAAACCGGCCATTGAATGCGACAGGTGACACCCATGCCGGTTCCGGCTCCGGCTCCGGCTCCAGTGACGCGACACACTGTAGGGGACGGGGACCGTTGGCAGCCGCTGGATCCTTAGGCGCGGGGCGGTTTGACCGCGCGGGTGGCGATGTATCCAGGCATGTACCGGGCCGTGGCGTCGGCGTGGTGCGGCGCCTCGACCAGGTGAGTCAGGGTGAAACCGGCCGCTAGCTGGCCGCCGATCTGTTCGGTCAGCGTGTGGCTGTACTCAACCGGGCCATCGCCGTAGGTGCGCTGGCGTTCGTCTTCGGGCAGTTCTGCGCTGGAGAAGGGGATCCGGTGGCGTACGACGAACTCCTCCCTCGTATCGAGCGCCTCGATGTCGAAGATGAACAAATCCGGGTTCATGAATCCCGTCAGCAAGATGCCCGCCGGGCGCAGGACGCGGAAGCACTCCCGCCAGACCGGGGCCAGGTCCGGGCAGAACACGTTTGAGACCGGATTGAAGACGAGGTTGAAGCGGCCATCGGCGAAGGCACTCAGATCCCGCATGTCGCCGAGCACGGTCCTGATGGTCTTGGGGTCCAGGCCGTCCCGAGCGGCCACCTCCTCGTCGCGGCCGAGTTGCCTGGGTGAGTTGTCGAATACGGTCACGTCCGCGCCTGCGGCCGCGAGGACCGGTCCCTGCTGGCCGCCGCCGGAGGCGAGGCAGAGCACCGCGGTCCCCGCGAGGTCGGCGGGAAACCAGTCGCGGGGCACAGGGTCATATCCGATGAGCACCACCGACCAGTCACCGGCCCGGGCCCGGGCGATGACATCGGGCCCGACCGGCCGGGTCCATTCGTTTTCCTGGTCCACCTCGCGGTCCCAGGCAGCCCGGTTATACGCGACGGGGTCAAAGTTCTCGGGGGTCAAATTCGCACCTGGGTGTCGAAGAGGTGGGTCAGTTCGGCGGCCGGGTCGGCGGTGAGGCCGCTGTGCACGGGGCCGGGCTGGACGATGGTGGACCTGGGCGCGGTGAGCCAGCGGAAGCGCTCGCCGAGGGGGAGGCCGGCCAGCGGGCCTTCGGTGCAGGCCTTCTCGAAGGCCGACAGCCCGGTCCGCACCGCGTCCAGGTCCGCCGCCGGATCGAGTGCGAGCAACCGGGACTCGTCAAGCTCGATCCGGGCGCACAGGTACCGGAAGGCCTGTGCGTAGACGATCACCCCGGCGTTGATGGCCTCGCCCCGCTCCACCCGGGGGACCACGCGGACCAGCGCGTACTCGAACACCTCGGCCGTGTTATCCAGGGTCATCCGCGGATCACCTCCAGCACGATCGGGGCGCGCAGCAGGAGGTGCTCCACGTAGGCCTCCGCGCCGCGATCGCCGAACCACTCGGGCGGCACCAGCGCGGTCACCTCCTCGAGCAGGGGTCTGGTCACTTGCGGGGCCAGCAAATCGTGGGCGTCGGCCAGTGCGGTGGCCCGGTCGCGCAGCACATGCTCGCTGGCGTCGAAGGGCCGTTTGGGATCGGCCGTAGGCCAGTTGTGATGGAACCACAGCGCGGCGCCGTGGTCGATGAGCCAGATGTCGCGGTGCCAGACCAGGAGGTTCGGGTTGCGCCAGGTGCGGTCGACGTTGTGCACCAGCGCGTCGAACCAGAGCACCTGGCTGGCAAAGTCGCGGCCGGCCGTCCAGCCGAGCGGGTCGAAGCCGAACGAGCTGGGCAGGCAGTCCACGCCGAGGTTCAAGCCCTCGCTGGCGCGCAGCAGATCCTGGATCTCCGGGTCGGGTTCGCTGCCGGGGATCCGCGGGTCGAGCTCGCCCAGGACCAGCTCCGGGACGCGCAGGCCGAGGCGGCGCGCCAGCTCGCCGGCGATGATCTCGGCGACCAGCGCGAGCGGGCCCTGCCCGGCGCCGCGGAACTTCATCACGTAGGTGCCGAGATTGTCCCCCTCGACGATGGCGGGCAGCGACCCGCCCTCGCGCAGGGGGGTCACGTACCGCGTCACCGTCACAAGTGGGATTGTGGACACGCGAGGAACACCGCCGTTCGGTTTGCACTGACCGGTGAGAGTCCGTGAGGATAACCGCCCATGTCAGCTATCACTCGCTATGTTCGCTGCACAGCACTACTGCAACCCGCCGACAACGGCTACCCTCCGGGCTGTCGACAGCGCAACGCGATCCTCGATCTCCACCCTGACAGGTTAGCGATACACACGGCGAACGGGGCATCCGGTCATTGTCTTCCTGGCGGCGCGTGTGTGCCAGTACGCGCCGCAGACGCGAGGCCCGTCAGCGCGGTCCGCATCGCACAGAGTAGCGAGTTAGGATCGGCTGTATCGATACGTATCGATACGTATGATCATGCATGACAACAGCCTGCGATATCTAAAGTTGATCATGTGCAAGCTCAGCGGATCGACCCTCTTGGCCCGGTACCTCCGTACCGGCAAATCGCAGCGATCATCAAGCACCAGATCGCGTCTGGCCACTATGCGCCTAACACCCGAATCCCGACAGAGACCGAGCTGGTCGATACCTACGAGGTTGCGCGTTCTACGGCTAGGCGTGCGATAGCCGCCCTGCGGGATGAAGGGCTTGTCTATACCGTTCCGGCACGCGGTACCTACGTTGCAGAGCGAGGCAAAGTACCGGGCAAGCCAGCAGAAGCTGAGGGTGGCTATCCATGCATCGCAGCCGTCTGTGCCACTTTGTTATTGACGTTCCTGATCTTGATCAAGGCGTTTCGTTCTGGTCTGCGGCACTCAACGCGTAGCTATTCACGTGGGATGAGGGTTTGCTGGTGAGCGAGCGTGCTTGCGCCCGGCTGCGGTCTGGGCGGGGTGGCTGGCGACACGCCGGGCCGGGTTGTTGATTGGCTGGCCTGAGTGGTGATGATTGCCAGTTGTGCCCGCTGTGCCTGGTGTGCCCTCTGCGGAGGAGCTGTCCGCTCTGCCGGCCGCTGAGCTGGCGGTGCGGCTGGCTGAGGCGTACCGGCTGATCGGTGAGCTGACCGCGCAGATCGAGCGGCTTTCGTCCCGGGTGGAACAGCTGGAGCGGCAGGCCGGCAAGGATTCATCCACGTCATCGCGTCCGCCTTCCTCCGATAGCCCGTATAAGAAGAAAGGCAGCGACCGTTCGCTGCGCGAGCGCGGGAAACGGCCGCCGGGAAAGCAGCCGGGCGAGGCGGGGATGACGATGAGCCTGGTGGATGACCCGGATGAGACGATCGAGTGCCCGCCGGCCATGTGCTGCGGATGCGGCGCGGGCCTGGCCGGGGAGCCGGTCACGGCGCAGCGCCGTCACCAGGTCACCGACATCGAGCCGGCGCCGGCGCCGAAGGTCACCGAGTACGTGGCGCAGGCGAAGCAGTGCGCGGGGTGCGGGACGGTGACCGCCGGGGAGCTTCCCGCGCATGTGCGGGCGCGGGCCAGCTATGGGCCGGAGACCTGCGCGCAGGCCGCGAACCTGGCCGTCGGCCACCACATCCCCATCTACCGGGCCACGCTGCTGCTGTGCCAGCTGGCTGGCATCGCGGTGTCGACCGGGTGGATGGCCGGGATCCGCGGGAAGGCCGCCGCGCTGGTCGAGACGAGCGGGTTCATGGGCCGGGTGCGGGAGCTGCTGAAGGCCGCGGCAGCGGTCCATGCCGATGAGACCCCGGCCCGCGCCGCCGGCGGGACCCGGTACGTGCACCTGGCCTGCACCCGCTATCTGACCTGCATGCATACCGGGGACCGGTCAGCGGACGCGATCGACGCCGGCGGCGTGCTGCCCGGCTACCAGGGCGTGATCGTCCGGGACGGCTACGCCGGCTACGGGCACCTGACCAGCGCCCTGCACGCCTGGTGCGGAGTCCATCTGCTCAGGGATCTGAAAGGCCTGTACGACTTCGAGCCATCCCAGCAGGAGTGGGCATCCCAGATGGCCGCCCTGCTGATCGAGGCCCGCGACGCCGCCGCGGCCGCCCGCCTGGCCGGCCAGTCCGTCCTGGACGCAGCGGTCCTCGATGACCTGGTCACCCGCTACCGGGCACTAGCCGCCACCGGGCTGGCCGCCAACCTCTACCGGCGCACCGCCACCGCCAAGGACGCCCGCCGCCTCGCCCGCCGGTTCCGCTCCTTCGAAGACATGATCCTGCGGTTCGCAACCCGCCCCGACCTGGACATCTTCTCCAATAACGAAGCTGAGCGGACGATCCGGCCCGTCAAGGTCCAGCAACGCGGCTCCGGAGGCTGCTGGCGAACACTCACCGGACTCGCGGAGTTCGCGCTCGTCCAGTCCTACCTGTCCACCGCCGCGAAATGGGGCATCAGCAAACTCGACGCCCTCCGCGCCCTGTTCAAGGGCAACGCCTGGCTCCCGCCCAGCATCGAACCCACCGGATAACGCCGCAACCCCCGGACCTGTCACATCACGCCGCTGACTCTTGGTGAATAGCTACCTCAACGCTGCCGAAGAACCTCTGCCCGAAATTAGCAACCGCATATACCGCAAGCTGCGCATCCCGGATTCTGAGGTGCGGGTCCTTCTGCAGAAGACCAGTGACGGAAAGACCGCCAAAGAACGCATGCCTCTCGACTTGGAGTCCGACGACGTTGAAGCCGAAGTTGGACGCCTTGAAGCGCTCGGCGCCACCCGGTGGGATCATCAAGTGGAGCGCGGATTTGACTTCTGGGTACTGCGCGATCCGTGGGGAAATGAGTTCTGTGTGCTTCAGCCGGAATTTCCTGAGTCGCTGAATCGGCAGGAACCTTGGAAATCAAGCTCAGTTCGACCGATGGGCGGCTATCCAGGAGCACGGCAAGTCGTGAAGTGAGTCTTTGACCTGCGATGTCGTAACAACGGGTAGGGCGTGCGGCGTGTCCGCGGGTGGCGGGCAGGGCCCGGGCGGAACGATGGAAGTCCTCACGCTCACCGTCGTCTGCCCCGAGGGACGCCCGCCCGCCGATGACATCTTCCTGCATCCCGGGACGTGGCGATCGAGAAGATCCTGGCGGCGCTGGCCGCGACCCGGGACGGGCTGGGCAACCCGTCCGCGACTTTCTGACCCGCGGGCCGTGCAAGGTGCCGACCGCTGATGCCCGCGACGGTCGCCGCGGGAAATCAGCCCTGGAGCGTGATTACCACGCCGGTGTCCGCATAGGGAAAGGGGCCTTTGCCCAGGTGCCGCATACGGTCCACTAGCCGCATGATGGGCACCATCAGGCCGTACTTGGCCTTCACCGTGGACGTGATCGTCTCGAAGTCCGGACCGGAGGTCACCAGCTCAACGGTGCCGGTCACCGGCGTGGTGCCGGCTTTGACCCGGCCTCGGACGTCGCTCGGCTGCAGTGTCACGCTCGGCTTGTTCCGTAGCCGCTTGGCCTTGCCGGAGGCCGAGGAGGTCAAGACACCGGCCCGGCTGCCGTCGAGCGGGACGATCCAGGTCGCCGTCGCGACCGCCACGCCTGTCTTGCGGAAGGTGGCCACGGACACGTACTTCTCCTGCGAGATCGTCTGTCCGGGGTTGCTGCCAGTCATGTCCTTCTCCTTTCTAGGTAATGTGATCTCTCCGAGATCGGGATCTGGGTTCGGTGAAGGGACGAACGGCGAAACCAGTAGAGGACACCTGCAGCCCTGGAATTTGTCAGGTGGGCTCGGACCTCATGTCGAGGAGACGGGACAGAAGCAGCCGCCGTTCTCCCTCGGTGGGCGCCAGCGCGGCGGCGGTTTCCAGCTCCTCGGCGGCCTCTGCCGTCCGGCCAAGCTGTCGCAGGTTGTCGGCCAGTGCGGCGTGCCAGAGATGGGACCGCTCCATGCCGACGATGGACCCTAGCGCAGCAAGTCCGTATTGAGGCCCGTCGCGCTCCGTGATCGCAACGGCCCGGTTGAGCGCCACCACTGGGCTGGCTGCGACCGACCCGAGCAGGTCGTAGACCTCGATGATCCGGTCCCAGTCCGTCTCGGCCCAGCTCGTAGCGGTGGAGTGAGCCGCAGCCAGGTGAGCCTGAAGCTGGTAAGGTCCCGCCTTACCACCCGACCAGCTGACAGCTCTTTGCAACCACTGGGATCCTTCCGCGATGGCTTCTCGGTTCCATCGATCGCGGTCCTGATTGGCGAGGGTCACGACGTGGCCCCAGGCATCGCTTCGCGCCGGAGTGCGAGCTGAGGTGAACAACAACAGAGCCAGCAAAGACAGTACCTCGGGCTCGTCGGGCATCAACTCCACCAGCAATCGGGCCAGGCGAACGGCTTCGGCCTCCAGATCCACCCGGACCACCGAGTCCCCGCCGGTTGGGGCGTGGGCCTCGGTGGCGATCAGGTACACCACGGCCAGCACCGCGGCCAGACGATCGGGGAGCTCCGCGTCGGAGGGAATGACATAAGGGATGCGCGCGGTGGCGATCTTGGCCCTGGCCCGCACCAGGCGCTTGGCCATGGTGGCCTCGGGCACCAGGAAGGCTCGGGCGATGGCATCGACTTCGAGGCGGGCCAGCGTGCGCAAGGCCAAGGCCACCTGGGCCTCTCGGCTGAGAGCGGGGTGGCAACAGGTGAAGATGAGGCGCAGCATGTCGTCTCGCAACTGGCTCTCGGTCTCCATCGCGTCGATCACCTCCTCTGTCTCGTCCTTCGCGCGCTCCGTTCCCCATCGGTACGCCGCGATCTCCTTGCCCGCTCTGGCCGACTCCCGTCTCAGCAGATCGAGCGCCTTGCGCCGTGCCACCACGGTCAGCCACGCCCGGGGGTTGTCCGGGATTCCCGAAGCGGGCCAAGCTTCCAGCGCGGCGATCGTGGCCTCGGAGAGGGCGTCCTCGGCCACCGGCAAGTCGCCGAGGTAGCGGACCAGGGTGGCGAGCACTCTCGGGCCTTCCTCCCGGAGCACCTCGACCAGGGCGGCGCTGGCGTCCATAGGGGACGCCTAGGCGTGGTGTGGCGCGATCGGGCGGAGTTCGATCTTGCCCCTCCAAGCAGCCGGGATCTGGACCGCCCAGCCGACCGCCTCGTCGAGATCGGCCGTCTCCAGCACGAAGTAACCGGCCAGGACCTCTTTTGCCTCCGCGTAGGGACCGTCTGTCAACATCACGTCGCCGCCCCTGCCGCCCGAGACGGTGACGGTGGTCGACATCGTCACCGGGTGAAGCGCCTCACCGCTGCGCATCACCCCCGCTTCGGTAGCCCGCCGAGCGAACTCGGTGTACTCGGGAGAGAACTCGGTCTCGGGAGGCTCGTCCCAGTACCGGTCCCGGTCGTAATAACACAAAGCCACATACAGTGCCATCGACAGAACTTCCTTCCTCTGCTCCGCGAATATCTAATATCTACTAGACGATCAAGGCTGTGCCAGGAGGACAGGGCATTCCGGCCGAAGCCCACTCGCGACCGTAACGCCATCCGGACAGTCCACCGGGGAACAAGGCGGCTTCCCACAGAACCAGGGAAGCCGCCTCGTATCCCGGTCCCTAGTTGGCGGCACTGTAGTGGTAGGCCGCGACATGCCAGCGGCCGTCGCGCTTGGCCAGCACCCACGTGGCCCGGACCGTGCCCTCGCTCGGCACGGCGTTCTGTCCGGGGAAAACGATCCCGCCCTCGCTAATCACGATGGCCGTGTCCTCGTTAAGGAACCGGACGTCTTGGGGCTGGTCGATCACCCGCGATCCCTTGAGTGGGCCCGCGAACGCACCGGCCATGCTGCCCTGGATCTCTTGCCGGTCCTTCCAGTAGACGCCGGGCTGAACCACGCTGGCATCGTCCAGGTAGTCGGCCACGAACGCCTCGGCGTCGTTCGCCTCCCACGCCTCGCGCACGCCCTTGAGGACGCCGAGAACCGCCTGCTGATCCGCCTTTGATCCAATTGCCTTGCCTGTCATGGATTTCCTCGTTTCTCTCCTCGGAGCAGCGATCGCCACTCGTCTGATAGACGGACAGGCCCGGCGGCAGAGGACACCAGCCTCGCAGGAACCTTCGCGGACCTCGGCTTCATCGGACGCTTACAGGCTGGCGTGTCGAGCGAGCGGACTAGCTCGGCCGACGCCTGCCTCTTGCTGGCTCACCCAACCCCGGCCCGGTGACTGCGGCCAGTTCTCACGAACAAAGGCGCCGATCCCAGAGCCGCAATCGCGGTCAAAACTCGCGAGGAATCGCGGTCAGAACCCGGATCTGGGATCAAGGCGCCAGCCGACAGCGGGGTGGGACCGCAACAGGCGGCTATCCTCGGATTGATTAACGCGAGAACAGCGCAAACTGGCGTTTTGTCATGGCGAACTCTTCGAGGTAGGACCGTACTTGCGGTTGCCGTTGCCAGCGGTTCAGTCCTTGGGCGAGCGCGCCGAACTTCGGCAGCCACATGGCAAATTCTGTTTCCCGCAGGACGGCGAGGCCCTGCTGTGCGATCCGCGATGCCTCGGTGACGGACCCGCGCGCCAGGTGGGCCATGGCGATGTCCTCGAAGATGATGACCGCTTTTTTTCCTGTCCGGCTGGGTCAGGCGCCCGAGGACGGTAGCGGCGATTTCTTGCGCCTCGTCGAGCCGGCCGATTTTCGAGTAGGTCGCGATGCGGTAGGAGTCGAACCGGTTCTGATCGAGGAAACGTGTCCAGGCGCGGTCCTCATCAGGGTCGCAGATGCTGAATGCATCTTCGGCGCGTCCCCATGACGCCAGCGCCTGCGCGTTGTCGCCGAGCTGGGCGCTTTCTTCCGCGTGCCGGGCCGCGATCCACGCGACCGTTGCTGGGGATTCGGTGTCAGAGATATTCTCCAGTGCTTCGGTGAGAAGGATCCGCGCCCGGCCGTTGGCGCCCTTGGCGCTGGGGATATAGCTGCGGTAAGCCAGAGCACATGCCGCGATTGCGGGATCGTCTGCCTGTTTCGCCGCTGTGATCGCGGTGTCATAGAAGTTGCGGGCCGTGGCCGAGTCGCCGATGTCACTGGCCAGCCAGCCGGCCAGGACGCTGCTTTCGCCAGCGACCACGATCAGCCGGCGGCGCAGCTCGCTGGCAGCGTCACCGGCCGAGCCGTTCAGGAGGTGCTTACCTCCCGCAGATGCACCGTGATCCCTTTGAGCAGGACCGGCGCCGACACGATCTCTTCGAGGTTCGCTTCGCCGTTGAACTGGGCCAGTTCGGTCCCGAAGTCCCCGCACGCGTCCCGCAGGATCTGCTCTGTGCACTCCAAGATAGAGGGCTGCGGTGAACACCGGATGCCGGTACTCAGTCATGCAGGCCACGTGGGCATGCGACGATGACGACACGATATCGGTCAGTTCGGATGTCCTGGTTTCAGCTATAAAACGTAACTATGATCGAGGTATGCAGCTTCGGTACAACTACCGCCTGTACCCGACTCCTGGCCAGCATGCCGCGCTGGCGCGGGCGTTCGGGTGCGCTCGGGTGGTGTTCAACGACGGGCTGGTGCGCCACGAGGTTCTGCATGACCGAGTGGAGGTGAAAGACCACCACCGCCGGGCCGTCGCAGCGGCCCGGTAGAAGCTGGGGGCAGCCTGATCCGGGGGACGCCGGTGAGGGCGGGAAGCAGCCCCGACAACGACGGGACGCGTCGGCACTGCCAGACGGCGCGGGTCCGGCAAGCAAGGCCAGAAGGCGTACGCGAGGAACCAGCGTGCAAAGCCCCGTAAGCGTTGTACCGGCTCGAACCTGGTGGATCTGGGCCGGGATGCAGTGCGCGGCCGCTCGAAGTGCGGGCGGCCGACTCCGAAGACCGCCAAGTCTGCGGGCAAGGAGGCCGCGCCGAATGTCTGCGGCGTAGGCGCGGCGAGGCTGCCGGGGCAGAGTTGGGCGCCCATCCTGGCCGATCGGCACGCAGGGAACGTGGGAACCACTCGTGCCGCCCTCACCGCCGGACAGCCGGTCCGGCGGAAGGGCAGGTCCGTCGTCGGCTGATGGCCACCGAGTGGGGCGGAGGCCTCGTAGTAGCCGGAGGGCGGGAAAGCCGTCCACAGGGCGAAGGGGGCCAGCAAGTCAGCAGTGGACGTACTGGAAGACCGGGAGGACGCTGGTGAATACCGACGAACTGGAGCAGGCGCTGTTCATGGCCGAGCGCCGGGTACTGGAGATCCAGGCCAAGCTGCACCGTTGGTCGGCGGAGGATTCTTCGCGCCGATCCGACGACCTGTATAACCTCGTGTGCGATCCGGCCTTCCTGCTGGTGGGCTGGATTCGCGTGCGGCGGAACAAGGGTGCGCGCACGGCCGGGGTGGACGGCGAGACTGCCCGGTACATCGAGGACGTGCGCGGGGTGGAAGGGTTTCTCGGTGAACTGCGGGAGGATCTGAAGGCCCGCACCTTCCAGCCCCTGCCGGTGCGGCAGCGGGCGATTCCCAAAGCGGGCGGCAAGGTTCGCTACCTGGGGATCGCGACGGATGCGGCATAGTGCCGCGTCATCCAGTGATCCTTCGGATTTTGTCGTTGTCACTCATCCGTTCCACCCGCTGAACGGCCAGCGGCTGCAGGTTCTTTATGCCAGGCGCCGCGGGGCCGACGTGGTGTTCGTCTGCTCGGGCGGTGTCAGCGGCCAGATCACGCTGTCGCAGTCCTGGACCGACCGGGGTGAGCAGCCGCTAGCACGCCGGCTGTCGGCCGAGGGCCTGGCCGGGCTCGACACGCTTGCCCGTTCGCTTCGTGGTCGTTGACCCGGAGTCCTGTTCGCGGCACTCTCTTGTGTGATGAATGCACACAAGAACGATCTTCAGGGCCTGTCTACCCGCCAGCTGCTGGCCCGCCGCCGCGCGGCGGCGGCCCGGCTCGGCGACGTGGAGCAGGTGCTGGCCGGGACGCTGACCGAGCAGGGGCGCCGGTGCGGCAGGCCCGGCTGCCGGTGCGAGCGCGGCGAGCCGCACGGCCCGTATGCCTACTTCACCCCGCGCCCGTCCGGCCGCGGCCGGGCCAGGTACGTGCCGGCCGCCCTGGCCGGGGTGGTGCGCCGCTGCCTGCACCGGGGCGAGCAGGCCGAGGCCGTGCTGGCGGAGATCTCGGCGATCAACGCTGAGCTGCTGGCCCGCAGAGAGCTGCGGTAGCCGGTGGGCGCCGTCCTGGCTGGTCCCGCGCGGGCGGAGGCGGTGGCAGCGCTGGCCAACATGGCTATCTCGATGCTGGGAGGCATGGGTGAACGGCGAGCACAAGATCACGAGCAGTCACCGGGACCGGGCGGCGCTGGTCTATCCCCGCCAGTCCTCGATGGCCCAGCTCCGCGACCACACCGAGTCGACCAGGAGCCAGTACGCCCTGGCCGACAAGGCGGTCGCGCTGGGCTGGCCGCGCACCTCGGTCCAGGTGATCGACGCCGACCTGGGCGTCTCCGGCAAGTGGGGGGTGCCGCGGGAAGGCTTCACCGAGCTGGTGACCAGGGTCTGCTCCGGCGAGGTGGGGGCGATCTTCGCGATCGAGATCACCCGGCTGGCCCGCTCGAATGCCGACGTGGCCCGGCTGGCGGAATTCGCCCGGATCACCGGCACGCTGCTGATCGACCCGGACGGCGTCTACGACCCCGCCGACGTGAACGACCGCGTCCTGCTGGGGTTCAAGGGGACCATGGGAGAGATGGAACTGCACGTGATGGCGCAGCGGCTGCAGGCCAACAAGCGGGCCGCGGCCGGGCGCGGCGAGCTGCGCACCCCGCTGCCGGTCGGGCTGGTCCACGACGACGCCGGCGATATCGTGATCGACCCCGATGCCGAGGTCCAGGCCGCGATCCGGGACGTGTTCGCCGCGTTCGCCGCGTGCGGGTCGGCTTACGAAGTGGTCGCGGCGTTCAAGGATCGCCGGTTCCCGCTGCGCGCCTACGGCGGCGCGTGGGCGGGGCAGCTGCGCTGGGGGAAGCTCACCCACGCCCGCGTCCTGGGCGTGCTGAAGAACCCGTGCTACGCCGGAGCCTACGTGCATGGCCGCTATACCTCCCGCCGCACCGTCGACCCCGGCGGCACCGTGCATACCGTGCTGGTGCAACGGCCCAGGGCCGAATGGCTGGTACTGATCAAAGACCACCACGAGGGATACATCACCTGGGCGGACTACCTGGCCAACGAGGCGAGGCTGGCAGCCAACCGGACCAACGCCGGGGCCCGGCCGCCGCGGGAGGGCTGCGCGCTGTGCCAGGGGATCATCTACTGCGGGTCCTGCGGCAAGCCGATGCGCACCAGCTACCACACCGATGCCCGCCCCTCCTATGAGTGCTTCCGCGCCGACCGGCTGACCACGCCCACCTGCCGGTCAGTCGCTGCGGCCACCGTCGATGACGCGGTCGCCGGGGTGCTGCTGGACGCGCTGACCCCCGAGCAGGTCGCCCTGGCGCTGTCAGCAGCTGATGAGGTGGCCGGCCGGCACCAGCGGGTCAGCCGGGCCGCCGAGCTGGCCGTCGAACGCGCCCGCTACGACGCGGACCGGGCCGAGCGCGCCTTCAGCCAGGTTGAGCCGGAGAACCGGCTGGTCGCCCGCAGCCTGGAGGCCCGCTGGGAGGCCAGGCTCACCGCCCTGGCCGAAGCTGAGCAGGCACTGGAAGCCGCCACCGACGCGCTGCCGTCCCTGCCCAGCCGGGCCGAGCTGGAGAAACTCGCCGCCGACCTGCCCCGGCTGTGGCACGCCCCGGCCACCAGCAGCAAGGACCGCAAGCGGCTGCTGCGCACCCTGATCGCCGACGTCACCTTGCTGCCCGAACCCGACCACGGCAAGGTCCGGATCGGGATCCGCTGGCACACCGGCGCCACCGACGAGCTGCGCGTGGCCCGCGCCGTCCACCCCGGCACCGCCAGGCGCAGCCCGTCTCCTGCGGTGGAGATGATCCGCCAGCTCGGCCCCGTCATGCCAGCCGCCGAGCTGGCCGGACAGCTGAACGCCGCCGGGCTGACCACCGGCAACGGCCGCCCGTTCGACGCCAAGGCCGTGGCGTGGATCCGCCACGCCTACAACATCCCCGTCCCAGCGCCGTATGCGGACGGCGAGATCAGCGTCACCGAGGCCGCCCGCCAGCTGCACTGCAGCACCGGCGTCATCTACGACTGGATCCAGGCCGGGCAGCTCGACGCGCGGCGCGGCCCGGGAAACCGGCTATGCATCACCTGGAACGACCGCATCCAGGCCGCCTGCCGCGAGCGCATCGCCGCATCCGGGCACCTCAACCCCGCAGCCCGGCGCACCAGGCCCCGCCGCTGAGCCCCTGAAATGTCGGCACCACCTGCCATGCTCATGCCAGCAGATCCGGCAACACGGCCTGACCACCGCCAACCCGGAACATCCCGGCACACGACTGCAGGAGAGGCAGTATGAAGTCACCGTCGCGACCATCCGGGACCGGGTGGTGCAGGCGTCCTTGAAGCTGGTGCTGGAGCCGATCTTCGAGGCGGATTTCCTCCCGTGCTCCTACGGGTTCCGTCCGGGGCGCCGGGCACATGATGCGGTGGCCGAGGTTCGCCACATGACGTCCCGCTCCTATGAGTGGATCGTTGAGGGCGATATCAAGGCCTGCTCCGACGAGATCTCGCACTCGGCCTTGCTAGACCGAGTGCGGCTTCGGATCGGTGATAAACGCGTCCTGGCCCTGGTGAAGGCGTTCCTCAAAGCCGGGATCCTCGGTGAGGACCGGGTGCTGCGAGAGAACAACGCCGGTACTCCGCAAGGGTCGATCCTCACGCCCCCAACACAGTTGGCAATTTCTGCTTCGAGGTGACGCTGGGTTACCGGCGGCTGGAGCGTGGCCGGTGACGGCCGGGCAGCCGGACGCCGGGCAGGTGCCGGGCGGGCCGGTCGAGGTGCCGCCTGCGGGGTTCGTGCCGAGGGCTGTGCAGGCGGAGATCCTGGCCGGCGCGCTGGCCGGGATCGAGCTGGGCGCCTGGGACCGGCGGATCCTGGAGTGGATGGCGGGCTGGGATGCGTCCACCGTGCTGACCGTCGCGTCGTGGATCGTGCGGTCACGGGCTGCCAGGCCGGCCCGGTGAGCGTGACGATCGTGCGGCCAGGCGTGCCACGCCGGCATGCTGACATTTATGGTTGTATGTTTATGTCGTGGCTGGTGATCGTCGCGCCGGGGGCGCTGAGCACGCGGCGCGGGTCAACGCAGCTGCTGACCTGCTGGAGGCCGGCGTGGCCGGGGCGGAGGCGGCCCGCGTGCTGGCTGGCCGGCTGGGCTGCTCGGCCCGGCAGGCCCGCCGGTATGTGGATCAGGCCGCGGGCAGCGGGCGTGTGCCGGTGCCCGAGCCGGGCGTGGTGTTCACGGTCAAGCTGCCGGGGCGGCTCGCCGTGGCTGTCCGCGAGCATGCCCGGGAATCGGGGCGGACGATCTCGGCGGTGGTGGCCCAGGCCCTGGAGGAATTTCTCGCGAGGGGCCGCAGAGATCATCCCCGCAGGTGAACGGGAAGGCCGTCGAGACGGAATTCGTCTACGACCGCCATGCGTCCGCGGATTTGTCAGTGGCCTACGCCATATTGGTGCCGCAGCGGCGGGCCCGCACCGCCCGGCCCGGGCAGGAAGGAGGAGCGTGTGACGAGCGCGGCGATCTACGCGCGGGTCTCCTCAGCCCGGCAGAAGAAGGACCAGACGATCGGGTCGCAGACCGCGGCGCTGCGCGCCCATGCCGCGCAGCACCGGCTTGAGGTCCCGGCGGAGTGGGTCTTCGAGGACGAGGGGCATTCCGGGGCCACGCTGGTCCGCCCGGCCCTGGAGGCGCTGCGGGACCTGGCCGCGCAGGGCTGCCTGGACGTGGTGCTGTGCTATTCCCCGGACCGCCTCGCCCGCAAGTTCGCCTACCAGGCGCTGCTGATCGAGGAGTTCGCCCGCGCCGGGGTCCGGGTGGAGTTCGTCAACGGCCCGCGCGGCGACAGCCCCGAGGACCAGCTGCTGGTGCAGTTCCGGGGCATGTTCGCCGAGTACGAGAAGGCCCAGCTGATGGAACGGTACCGGCGCGGCAAGGCCTACCGCGCCAGGTCCGGGTCGGTCAACGTGCTCGGCGGGGCCCCGTTCGGCTACCGGTATGTCCGCAAGACCCCGGAATCCGGCGCCTGCTACGAGATCATCGGGCATGAGGCGGTGCTGGTGGCGGAGATGTTCCGCCGCTACGCCGACGACGGCGCCTCCATCGCTGATCTGGCCCGCTGGCTGACTAGCCAGGGCATCGCGACCCGGACCGGCAAGTCCCGCTGGGACCGGTCGGTGATCTGGGGCATGCTGCGCAACCCCGCCTACCAGGGCCGTGCCGTGTTCGGCAAGACCCAGATCATCCACGAGCAGCCCGGGCTGAACCGGATCGCCCGGCTGCAGGGACGGACCGCGCCGCGGGCAGTCAAGGCCGTGGACCGGCCCCGGGAGGAATGGACCGAGATCGCGGTCCCGGCCATCGTGAGCGAGGAGACCTTCGCCCGCGTGCAGCAGCGGCTGGCCGGCAACAAGCGGTTCGCCGCCCGCAACACCAAGGTCCCCTCGCTGCTGCAGGGCCTGGCCGCCTGCTCGGCCTGCGGATACGGCTACTACCGCACCTCCACGACCACCGCCCGCAAGAAGATCTACTACTACCGGTGCCTGGGCTCCGACGACTACCGCTACGAGGGCGGCAGAGTGTGCGGGAACAAGCCGGTCCGCGCCGACTACCTGGACAAGGTCGTGTGGGACCACATCGCCGGCCTGCTCGCCGACCCGGCCCTGGTCCGCGCCGAGATCGACCGCCGGCTGACCCAGGCCCGCACGTCCGACCCGGTCACCCGCCAGCGCAAGCAGATCGAGCTGGCCCTGGCCAAGGCCGCCACCTCGATCACCGCGATGATCGGGGCCTACTCCGAGCAGCTGATCACCATCGACGAGCTGCGCGCCCGGATGCCGGACCTGCGGGCCCGCGAGGCCAGCCTGCGCGGCCAGCTCGACGCGCTCGACGCCCAGGCCGCCGACCGCGACGCCTACCTCCAGCTCGCCGATGACCTGGAAGGCTTCCTCACCCAGCTGCGCGGCAACACGGCCACCGCCAGCACCGGCGAGCGCCAGCGGGTACTGCGGCTGCTCGTCAAGGACGTCCTCATCGGACCCGAGAAGATCACCATCCGCCACCGCATCCCGGTCCGGGAACGGTCCACTAACGGCGGCGGCCACCAAGGCGACACCGATACGGAGGGTGACATGCACCCGGATTATCTATTGCGTTGGGGGCGTGATTTCACCGCTGATGAGCAACGTGGCCCTTTCGGTCCTGGACGAGTACATCGCCCAGGCACCAGGGGGCCCCGCGGCCAGTCCCTACCGGCGAGCCAGACGGCGTGCTCAAGGTCTGCCCAATTACCGGATCTCCAGGTATGCGGACGACTGGTGCCTGATGGTGCACGGCACCCGAGCCGACGCGGAGGCACTCCGGGAGGAGATAGCGGGTGTCTTGTCCACGATGGGCCTGCGCCTGTCGCCGGAAAAGACACTGATCACCCACATCGAGGAGGGCCTGGACTTCCTCGGCTGGCGCATCCAGCGCCACCGGAAGAAAGGCACCAACCGGCAATACGTCTACACCTACCCGTCCAAGAAGGCCCTGATGGCCGTCAAGGACAAGGTGCGGGCAGTGTGCCGGCAGGACGTCAACCTGCCGCTGGAAGTCCTGCTGCACCGGCTGGGCCGGATGCTGCGGGGCTGGACCGCCTACTTCCGCTTCGGCGTCTCGCACGACACCTTCCGCTACCTGCGCGCGTTCCTGTGGCGGCAGGTCATCGGCTGGCTGCGGCGCAAGTACCGCCGAAGCAACTGGAAGGAACTGCGCCGACTTGCCTGCGGCGGAGGATGGTGGCCCGCTACTGCGGAGGTGACCCTCTTCGACCCCGCGAAGGTGCGGACTATCCGCTACTCCTACCGGGGCACGAAGATAGCCTCCCCATGGCCCGGCGCGGCCTGAAGAACCATCGCCCCGACGGGGCTCGTGGAGCGCCCGTTGCCCGGGAACGGGCACGGCGGGTGCGGAGGGCGGTCCGGGGAAACGGGCTGGTCGAGAGGCCAGCACCGCGCCCCGGACCGACCCTACCGTGCCCGTCAGGAGGCGCATGCGGCCGGGCTGCCGTACGTCACCGACGCGGAGCTATCGAAGCGGCTGACCGCAGCCAAGGCCACCCCGGAGCGGGCCTGGCTGGGCGAGGTTTCCGCGGTGATGCTCCAGCAGTCCCTCGCGGACCTGAACACCGCGTACCGGAACTTCTTCGCCTCCATCAGGGGCGAGCGGAAGGGCCCGAAGATGGAGCCGCCCCGGTTCAAGTCTCGCAAGGACGGGCGGCAGGCGGTCCGGTTCACGGCCAACGCGAGGTTCACGATCACGCCCGGCGGGAAGCTGCGCCTGCCGAAGATCGGCGACGTGCTGGCCCGCTGCCCTGCGACCCGGCCAGCGTCACCGTGATCAGGGACGCGGCAGGCCGGTACTTCGCCAGTTTCGTCGCGCAGCCCGGCCCCGCCGCCGATGCCGCCCGGTTCCCGGCATCCGGGGCCGGGGTAGGTATCGACCTGGGCCTGACGTCGTTCGCTGTCTTCTCCGACGGGCGGAAGATCACCAGCCCGAAGTTCCTGCGCCGCGCCGAACGGAAGCTGCGGCGCTTGCAGAAAGCCCTGTCCCGCAAGGCCGGCGGGAGCGCCAACCGGGACAAAGCCCGGGTCAGGGTGGCCCGGCAGCACGCGAAAGTGGCTGATTCCCGCCGGGATTTCCACCATCAGACCTCCACCGCGATCATCCGCGACAGCCAAGCGGTGTACGCCGAGGACTTGTGCGTGGCCGGGCTCGCCCGGACCCGGCTCGCCAAATCGGTCCACGACGCGGGCTGGTCAGCGTTCGTGGCCATGCTGGAATACAAGGCCCGCCGGTACGGACGGGTGTTCGGGAAGGTCCCCCGGTCCTACCCCTCGTCGCAGGTCTGCTCGGCGTGCGGACGCCGGGACGGCCCGAAACCCCTTCATGTCCGGTCCTGGACCTGCCCCGGCTGCGGGACGCTCCACGACCGGGACATCAACGCCGCGGTCAACGTCCTGACCGAGGGATACCGCATCGTCGCCGCCGGACGGAAACCCCGGGCTGGGATGCCCGGGGAGGCGGAGACGCTAAACGCCTGCGGAGACGGCGTAAGACCACCGCTCGCGGTGGCAGCGGTCCGTGAAACAGGAAGCCGCCCGAAGCCACGCCGGGACGCGGCGTGACAGGCGGGAATCCCCGGCCTCCAGGCCGGGGAGCGCGTCAAAGCGTTGGCTTCAGGCCGAACGCCGGGAAAAGCTCCGCGTTGAACGTGGTGATCTCCGCGATCACTCCGGCTTCGATGCGCATGACGTCGAGCTTGAACGCACGGAATTCGCTGTCGCCTGGCCGGCGCAGGTAGCTCGCGGCAGCCGGCATCCGGTTGGCCCCCACCGGGACCAGGCGCCATTCGCCCATCGAGGCCGCGTTGGCCATGAGCGGCCTGATCGCGTCCGGCCCGTCGAAGCGCCACGGCGCGGGCGGCATGGTCACCCGGATGTCCCGGGCCGCGATCGCGACGGCGGCCTCGGTGTCGCACCGTTCGTGCGCCTCGATGAACTGCTCGACCAGCTCGCGTTCTTCGGCGCTCGGTTCCCGCGCGGACCACTCGGCGCGCCGGGCGGGCAGGTGCGACTGCATTGTCGCCCGGGCCCGCTGCAGGGCGCTGTTGGCCGCGGCGACGCTGGTGCCGAGCGCCGAGGCGGTCTCGGCGGCCGGCCAGCCGAGGACGTCCCGGGCGATCAGCGCCGCGCGCTGCCTCGGCGGCAGCACCTGCAGGGCGGCCAGGAACGCCAGCGAGATCGTCTCCCGCCGGATGGCCACCGCCTCGGGCTGCTCGTCGCTCGGCGCGGCCGCCTCCAGCAGCACATCCGGGTACGGCTGGAGCCAGGGCACCTCAGCGAACGACCTCCCGGCGGTCCGCCGCGAGCTTTGTCGCAGCATGTCCAGGCAGACGTTGGTGGCGATCCGGTACAGCCACGCGCGAAACTGCGAACCGCCGTCGAAGCCGGACCGGCCGCGCCACGCTTTCAGGAACGTCTCCTGCACCGCGTCCTCGGCCTCGTCGAACGAGGCTAGCATCCGGTAGCAGTGCACGTGCAGCTCACGCCGGTGTCGCTCGGTGAGGGCGGCGAACGCGGGCTCGTCGCCCGCGATCGCCGCGCTCACCGTCTGGTCGGTGCTCACCAAGTCCGAACGATCCATTATCAGCCCTTGCCGTGGTCGACTTCCTGCAGGAGCCAGATGTTGCCGTCCGGGTCGGTGAAGTCGGCGAACGACTGGTAGTTCTCGCGTTCCGGGTGCGGTCCGTCCACCCACTCCCCGGACACCATGTGGCGCACCGGGCCGATCGCCACGCCGCGCTCCGCCATCTCGGCCCGCGCCGCGACGATGTCGGACACGACCAGGTGCAGGCCCTGCGCCGAGCCCGGCGCGGCCGAGGTGATCCCCGCGCCGAACCCGATCGCGCACTGCGAACCCGGCGGGACGACCTGGACCACCCGCTGCCCTTCGCCGATCGGGGTGTCGACGATCAGGACGAAGCCTGCGTTCTCGAGGTAGAACTTCTTCGCGCGGTCCACGTCAGCGACCGGGATTAGCACCAGTTCCAGCTTGTAGTCCATTTCCTAGCCTCCTTGCCGGAATCGGCCAGCGCCGATTCTCACCCATGTAACGGGGATCGGCGGCAAAACTCATCGGTCCGCCGATGAGCCGCTGCATAGAGGAAGGCCGCGCCCAGCTCCAGGCGGCGTTAGCGCGATGATCATCAGTCACTGGTGTGCCCTGGACGTCCACTCCTGGCTGCCCAGGAGGATCCGACCTCACAGGCCGAACTGCTGGCGCCGATCTGGCGGGACCAGGTTGGCGTACTCGCGGTGCTCGGTGATCCAGTTCCGCACGAACGGGCAGTAGGGCAGGACCGTCAGGTGCCGCTCCCGGGCGGCGTCGAGGCTGGACTGCACGAGGCGGCTGGCGATGCCCTGGCCGCGGAACCGGTCGTCGGTCTGGGTATGCGTAAACGCGATCTCGTCGTCGCTCAGGTGGTACTGGACAAACCCGGCTAGTTCGCCGTCGGCGAGGATCTCGAAGCGTTCCTTGTCCGGATTGTCGGCAACCTCGATGTCCATGGCACCTCCGAGGACTCAGGCTATCCCCCTGCGCCGGCCTATAGAGGCTGGCTGCTTTGATCCGGAACGATGAGGGGCGGGGCGGAGGCTGAGGGCGGGGCAGGGGCGGCGCCCGTGCGGTAGCGGGCGAAGGCGGGGAAGAGCAGCCCGATGAGGGCCGCGATGGCCAGGCAGCCCAGGCCGCCGGTGACGGCGCTGACGGCGGGCGTGCTCAGCGAGGCGACCGTGCCGGACTCGACGTTGCCCAGGGGGCCGCCGCCGGTGCCGATGATGTACTCGACGCTGGAGACCCGGCCGCGGAACTCGTCCGGGGTCACGGTCTGCACCATGGAGGCACGGAACGTCACGGTGAGCGTGTCCGCCGCCCCCGCGACGGCCAGCATCGCCAGCGCGAGGGGCAGGCTGGCGGTTGCCCCGAAGCAGGCGATGGCCGCGCCCCAGATCATCGTGCCGGCCAGCATGCCGCGGCCCTGGCGGCTGACCCGCGTGGCCGGTCCCGACAGCGCCGCGGACAGCAGCCCGCCGACGCCCACGGCCGCGTTGAGCAGGCCGAGGGTCCGCGGCGAGCCGCCGAAGTGCGCGGCGTTCAGCGCCGGGAACAGCGCCACCGGCAGGCCGAGCAGCATGGCGTCCAGGTCGGTCAGGAACGCGGCGACGAGCACGGGCCGACGGCGGATGAACCGCAGGCCCTCGGCGGTCGCGCGCAGGGCCGATCGCACGGGGCCGGGCCGCGCGGGGCCGGGCTTGGCCGACCCCGCGGGTTCTCGGGGTTGTTGGGTCCGCATCGCCGGGAGCCGGGCCATGGCGTACAGGGACGCGACGAAGCTGACCGTGTTGATGGCGTAGCAGGTCTGCAGGCCCCAGGCGGCGGCGATCAGGCCGGCTAGCGCCGGGCCGAACAGCATCGTGATGCGGCCGGCCAGCGTGTTCAGCGCGATGGCCGCGGTGAGCTGCTCGGGCGGCACCAGCCGCGGCACGAACGTGCGCCGGGCCGGGGCGCTGGCCGCCTGCAGCACGGCCTGCGCCATGGCCAGCGCGTACAGCAGCCACAGCTGGCCGGACCGGGCGTAGGCCTGGACGGCGAACGCGGCTGAAACCGCCATCAGGCACACGCTGGTGACCAGCGCGAGCTTGCGGCGGTCCACCACGTCGGCGATCGAGCCGCCGAGCAGGCCCACGGCCAGCACCGGGACAAACGTCAGCCCGAGCAGGCCGACGGCGAGCGAGGAATGTGACAGGTCCCAAACCTGCAGCACGACCGCGAAGCTCGTCATCGAGCCGCCCAGGGCGGAGAGCAGTCCGCCGGCCAGCAGCCGCCGGAACGCGGGGTGCTCCCGGGCCGGGCCGAAGTCGGGCAGCAGTCCGGTGAGCCACGCTCTGCCCATCACCGGGCCATCACCGGGCCATCACGAGGCCGCCCCGGGGGCCTGGCCGGCGATCGCGAGCAGGGCCGCACGGCGTTCGGCGCCGGGGCTGGCATCGGATGGCGCGGCGGCAGCCTCCGCCAGTAGCGCCCGGGCCGCGTCGGCGATACGCAGGTGCATGGGGCGTGAAACTACGGCTCGTTCGGCCGCCAGAAGGACCTCGGTGAGTGCGGCGGGCAGCTCGGCCTCGAGCTCAGCCGCCGCCGCGCCGGTGGCCGCCCACTCCGCCTCGATGAGCGGGAGCAGCTCGCGGGCCCGGGCGGTCAGCCGGGCGATGCGCTGGCGGGCGTCGGCGCCGCGCTCCAGCGTGAGCAGGCCGTGGCGCGCCATCTGGGCGGCCGTCTGGCTGGCCGCCGAGTGGGTCACGCCGACCGCGCTGGCCAGGTCGCGGATGGACAGCGGACCGAGGGCGACCAGCGCGCGGACCACCGGGCTGTACCGGGGCCGGTAGTCGGGAACGCCGAGGTCGGCGTAGACCCGGGCCACGTCGCCGTCCAGCAGCTCGAGCAGGTGCCGCATCCTGGTGCCCAGCCCGGCAAATGTCTCCACCGGGTTAATTCTAACAGCACTGTTACATCTTTGGCGGCGAGGGCAACCCGGCCGGCGGCCTCGTTATCGCGGGGACCGGGCGAAGTCCAGCGCCTCGCGGGCCAGCGGCGGCCAGGGCAGGGCGGACTCGGGGTCCAGGCTGAACCATTCCTTCATCGGCGTGCCCTTGTTGGCGTCGAACCGCTCGCCGTGGCCGGCCACGACAAGCTCGTCCACGCGCGGCCCGGGTAGCTTGACCACCAGCTGGCCGCGGACGAACATCGCGAAGATCTTCCGTCGGTAGCGCAGCGCGCCGCGGCCGAACCCGCTGCCGCCCTCGGGCGGCGTCACCCCGTCCACGTCAGTGAACTCGTCGACCAGCTGCTCGTACCGTTCCTCGGGCGTCATGGTCTTAGCTTGGCAGTCAGCTCACCTGGGTGGCATAGACCACGATGTTGCTCAGGTAGTGGCGGGTAGCCGGATCGAAGGCACCGCCGCAGGTGATCAGGCGAAGCTCCGGGTCGGGAGTGGGACCGTACACGGTCTGCGTCGGGAAGTGGTCCTTCAGGTACGTCTGGACCGATGTGACGCGGAACTCCGCCGTAGTCCCGTCGGCTCGCTTGACGTAGACGTCGTTCCCGCGGCGCAGCTCGGACAGCCGGTAGAACACCCCGGGACCGGTCAGCGAGTCGATGTGACCCACGATGATGGCCGAGCCGACGGCGCCCGGCCGGGGACTTCCCGTGTACCAGCCCGCGACGGACGTCGAGGACGGCACCTGCAACGCGCCGCCGGAAGTCAGGCCCAGCGTGATCAGCTGGGTCTTCACGCCGATCAGCGGAATGGTCAGCGAGACCGGACTGGCGACCGGGGCGGGCTGGGCCGACTGCGGCGGGGCGGCGATCAGGCCGGTGGGCGCGGGCAGCGCCGCCACCCCGGCCGCGACCGGCCGCAGGGCCGGAGTCGGGTGGCGCGTCAGCAGCAGGCCTGCCGTTCCCGCCGCGATCACGACCAAGCCGGCCGCGAAAACGATCGCGGCCGGCTTGCGGGTCGGCATCGTTTAGATCCCGGTGTTCAGCTGACGGCGCAGTCCGCGGCGGCCCAGCCTGAAGCCACCGGTCAGGGTGATCAGCGCGCCGGCTCCGATGAGCGCGAGCCACGGCGCCGGCGATCCAGGACCATGGCCCGCGGTGCCGCCGAATCCGGTCGTGACCCCGCCCACGGGCGGCTTGCCGGCCCCGGCTGCGTCCACCAGGTTGACCACTTCAAGGCCGGTGGTCCCGTCGAGGACCACCATTGTGTGCACGGTCCCCGGGGCCATCACAAAGCTCCCCGTCCACTTGTCGCCGGAACCGATCGCCTCCATGGTCCAGGTGTTCGCCGGGATGGCGGTGTAGGAACTCACCGAGGCGAACGCCGCCTTGGGCACGATCGTCTGCCCGCCGCAGGTGAACTTGACCGTCTGCTCCTTCAGCGAGGCCTGGATGACCCTCATCGAGGACTTGCCCGACGGCGTGGTCAGCTGGTCGTCCAGGACCTGAAGCCGCAGGCCCGACGCCGGTCCCATGCCCGCCACCGTGTAGGCGTGATCGGCTTCGACCGTCACGCTGGTGGACAGGACCGGCTGGCTCGACGGGGAGGCCCCGGTGGCCCGCATGGCCACGCTGTAGTCACCGGCGGTGACCGCCTCGTACGGCGAGACCGTTCCGTAGGCGACGTGGTGCAGCACGATCTGCGCGTTGGAATTGCCGAACGAATAGAGATATACGTCGACGGGAGGGGTGTTCGGGGACAGGTGCGCGAGCCTGATCCAGCCGGTACCCGTAGTGGCAGAAGTCGCCCAAGCGGTAGCGGCAGCGGGAATACCAAGCAGCAGGGCCGAGGCGGCCAGTAGCATAGTGATTCGTCTAGTAATTCTCCGAAACTTCACTTTGATCCCTCCCCAAGCGGTTGAATCTCTATGAGCCTCCTAGCCCCATGGGACCCGGAGCGTCGTATCGCACAGTCACCACAGACTGGCCGTTGGAACCCTGGGTGATGCGGGCCACCGCGGGCGCGTACGGGTTTCGCTGGGCACTAAGGAACGTAACCATCGCCGGCAGGCCAGCCGACGCGGCGGCGCCAATTTCAGCGCCGCGCAACGGTACGTCCGAGCTCACGCCGGGCGAAGGGTCATCGAACGCTACCAGGTCAAGTGGCAATTGGTGAGCAAGTGCTGAAAGCGTTACAAGGAGGCGCGGATCCACCTGTCCGGCCAGAAGCGCCCTCCGTGCGGCCGCGGAAACCTGCACGTGCTTGTTAGTCAGCATCTGCTCGCCCGCGGCGATGCGGGCCCTGCGGTCTGTCGCGAGCTGGGACTCGAAGGCCGCGGTGCCGCCCGGCGCGACGTAGCGGACATCGACCCGTTCCGCGCCCGAGCCGAAGCTGGCGATCACCAGCGGCGCGTAGACGCTAGCCAGCCGGGTGCCGAACTGGTTCCGGATCACCGGCGTCGCGACGACCAGGACCGAGCCGAGCGGGTCGGGGGCCGAAGGCTGCAGCTCATTGAGCTGACCGGCGGGCAGCCCGCTCTGCTGCAGCTCGGTGCACATCTCCGGGTCACAGCCCACGTTCACGCTCGAGGCCACCTGCTGATCGATCCACACCGCCGCCTGGTGACGGTCAGCCGCGGCCGTTTGCAGCGCGTTCGTCGCCGGCCCGAGGTTGCTGGCGGGCAGCGAGACCGTAGGCTCCGCTCCCCGCTGGGTGAAGGCCAGCGTCACGCCGGCCCCGAGCGCCATGGCGACCAGCGCGCTCAGCAGGAACACCAGTCTCCGCCGCCGGCCCACCGGGTACCGATGGTGCCTGTCCAGCCACAAACGCACCGTGGTGCTCGCTACCGCCGGCCACGATGGTTCTGGTTGACGAGCAGGCGTTGTCGCTGTACGTCGTGAAAGCTCCTGGCCCATCTCCGCTCCCCCACAGCCCCGGGGCGGGTGAACGGGGCTGACTACCAAAGCTGTTCGATCATACGCCGTCCTCTGATATCAGCCAATACAATCATTTTTCAATCTCTTCAGCATGGAACTTCGCGATCATCATCATGTATGACCACGAGGAGCTTTTCCGCCGCAAATATGGAGCTATGCGCCAGGAAAGCTAAGTGCTCCCGCCGGACAGGATCTCGTCGCGGAGCGCAGCCCACCGGAGCGAATGGCGGATGCCCTCGGCGATGTCATACTGCGGCCGCCAGCCCAGCAGCCGCTCCGCGCGGTCGATGCGGGTGTAAGCGCCAGCCACGTCGCCGGGCCGACGGCCCACCTCACGCGCCTCGACGGGATGGTCAGCCAGCCGGTTGAACGCGGCGAGAAGCTCCCGGACCGTGGTGCCCGCGCCGCTTCCCAGGTTGATGACCGCCACCGGGCCGGGCAGAGCGTCGAACCGGGTCAGCGCGGCCACGTGCGCCGCGGCTAGGTCCCAGACGTGGACGTAGTCCCGCAGGCCCGAACCATCCCTGGTCGGCCAGTCGGTCCCGGTGATCGGGAACGGGACGCCTTCCTCGCTCGCCTGGATCATCTTGCCCAGGGCATGCGTCGGCCGCCGCAACTGCAGCCCGGTCCGCATCTTGGGGTCCGCGCCGATCGGGTTGAAGTACCGCAGCGACAGCACGCGGATGGGCTGGGAGGCAGCGATGTCGGCGAACATCGCCTCGCACACCGCCTTGGTCCGCGCGTACGGGCTCTGCGGGTCGATGGGCGAGTCTTCGTCGACGCTCAGGTCCTCGCCGGCGCGGTAGATGGCGGCCGAGGAACTGAAGATCAGCCGCCCGCACCCATTGCGCAGCAGGTGCGCGGCAAATTCCAGGCTGCCGGCGACGTTCGCCCGGTAATAGCCGACCGGGTTGGCGACCGAGTCCGGGACCACGATCAGGGCCGCGCAGTGGATGACGGCGTCGATGCCGGGATGCTCGGCGAAGATGCGATCGATCAGCGGCCCGTCGGCGATATCGCCCGGGTAGAACGCACGGCCCGCCGCGAACTCGCGCCTGCCGGTCACCAGGCGGTCCAGGATCACCGGGCTGATCCCCGCGTCGGAGCAAGCCGACGCGATCGTGCTGCCTATGTACCCGGCGCCCCCGGCGATCAGGACCTTCATCGCACGGAGCCTACCCGCCGTCGAGGCCGAGGATCTCTATGGCGCGCTCGCGCATCTCGACCTTGCGGACCTTGCCGGTCACGGTCATCGGGAACTCCTCGACGACGTGCACGTACCGCGGGATCTTGTAATGCGCCAGCTGCCCGGTACAGAACTGGCGCAGCGACTCGGCGGTCAGCGCCGGGGCGCCCGCGCGCAGCCGCACCCAGACCATAAGCTCCTCGCCGTACTTGGCGTCGGGAACGCCGATGACCTGAGCGTCCAGGACGTCGGGGTGGGTGTAGAGGAACTCCTCGATCTCCCGCGGGTAGACGTTCTCGCCGCCGCGGATCACCATGTCCTTGATCCGGCCGGTGATGGCCAGGTACCCGTCGGAGTCCATGACCGCGAGATCGCCGGTGTGCATCCAGTGCGCCGCGTCCACGGCCTCGGCGGTCTTGTCCGGCTGCTCCCAGTAGCCGAGCATCACCGAATACCCCCGGGTGCACAGCTCCCCTGGCGTGCCGCGCGGCACGGTCCGGCCCGTCTCGGGGTTGACGACCTTCACCTCGAGGTGCGGCCCGACCCGGCCCACGGTGGACACCCGGCGGTCGAGCGAGTCGTCGGTGCGGGTCTGGGTGGACACCGGCGAGGTTTCCGTCATGCCGTAGCAGATCGACACCTCGGTCATCGACATCCGCTCGATGACCTGCTTCATCACCTCAACCGGGCACGGCGAGCCGGCCATGATGCCGGTGCGCAGGCTGGACAGGTCGTAGTCGGCGAAGTCCGGGGTGGACAGCTCGGCGATGAACATCGTGGGCACCCCGTAGAGCGAGGTGCAGCGCTCGGCCTGCACGGCCTGCAGCGTCGCGACCGGGTTGAAGGTCGGCGCGGGGATGACCATGCACGCTCCGTGGCTGGTCGCGGCGAGGTTGCCCATGACCATGCCGAAGCAGTGGTAGAACGGCACCGGGATGCAGATCCGGTCGGCTTCGGTATAGTTGCACAGCTCGCCGACGAAGAACCCGTTGTTCAGGATGTTGTGGTGCGACAGGGTCGCGCCCTTCGGGAAGCCCGTGGTGCCCGAGGTGTACTGGATGTTGATGGGGTCGTCGGTGTCCAGCTCGATGGCGTCAAGCGCCCCGCGGTCCAGGCCGCGCCCGGTCTCGAGCAGGGCCTGCCACTGCGGGCTGCCGAGCAGCACGACGGTTTTCAGTTCTGGGCAGTGCGGGCGCACCTCGGCGATCATCCCGGCGTAATCGGAGGTCTTCAGCCTCTCGGCCGCGACGAGCAGCGTGCTGCCAGACTGGTTGAGCACGAACTCGAGCTCACGGGCGCGGTACGCCGGGTTGATGTTCACTGCGATCGCGCCGATCTTCGCGGTCGCGTACTGGGTGAGCGTCCATTCGGCGCAGTTCGGCGCCCAGATGCCGACCCGGTCCCCCTTGGCGATGCCCATCTCGAGCAATCCGAGCGCGAGCGCGTCCACGTCGGCCGCGAGTTCGGCATACGTCCACCGCTGCCCGGCCGTACGGTCCACGAGCGCCTCGCGGTCCCCGAACGCCCGCACGGTGGCGTCGAAGTTGCCGCCGATCGTGTCGCCCAGCAGCGGCGCCGCGGATTCTCCAGACGAGTAACTAAGTGCCGAAGACATGACCCGCTCACCTCCAAGCCTGGTTTACCTGGCATTCCATCCCCAGTCCAGCATGGCACGGTTTTTACCGGTAAACCTTTTATCGGCTACTTGTCGTCGCGCGATCAACGTCTGGGCGGATAATAAGCTCTATACATGGGCGGCTCTGGCCATACCGGCCGGGACCGTGGAGGGTGAACATGCAACTCCGACTGCTAAATGTGGCAGTAGACGGCGGGGACCTGCGTGTGCTCCTGTGGGGAACAGGAAAACGCGTAGCGGTCGCCGTGCACGGAATTACGGCCTCTGGCATGGCATGGCAGGCGGTCGCGCGCCACATGCCGTCCGACTGGACGCTGGCCGCTCCTGACCTGCGCGGTCGTGGTCACAGCCGCGACCTGCCCGGCCCGTATGGCCTGGACAGGCACGCCAGCGACGTGGCGGCGGTGCTGCGCCACTTCGGCGGACGGCCGGTGCTCGCCGGACATTCGATGGGCGCGTACATCGCGCTGCTGGCCCGCGACGCGCACCCCGAACTGGTGCGCAGGCTGGTCCTGGTGGACGGCGGTCTCCCGCTGCCGGTGCCCGAAGGCATCGACCTCGACGCCACCCTCGACGCGACCCTGGGCCCGGCGATCGCGAGGCTGGAGCAGACTTTCCCGAGCACCGAGGCGTACCTGGACTTCTGGCGGGTCCACCCGGCGCTGGCCGGCCACTGGACCGCCGATGTCGAGGCGTACGTCCGCTACGACCTGATGGGTGAGCCCGGGCAGCTGCGCTCGCGGGCCGTCGGGGACGCGGTCCGCACCGACGGCCGCGAGATGCTGGCAGAGAAGCTGTTCGCGGACGCGCTCGGCCGGCTGAGTCGGCCGACGCCGTTGCTGACCGCGCCGGCCGGGATGTTCGGCGAGCCGCCGCCGCTGATCCCGCACGAGGTCGTGGCGGGATGGGCCGAACGTGTCCCGGCACTGCGGCCGCAGGTCGTGCCCGGGATGAACCACTACACGATCCTGTTCGATAAGGAGGGCGCGGCGGCGGTGTCCCAGGCGATCAGGGCGGCCGCGCTCTGAGTACGAACGTGACCCAGGCGACCGAGGCGAGAGCCACCGATTCGTTCGGGGTGCTGACCGGTGTGGTCGCCGCCGGCGGCGTGCTCATGCTGAGCGGCGCCGGGTTGTCCACCGAGTCGGGCATCCCGGACTACCGCGGTCCCACCGGCCTGGCGCGGCGGGTTTCTGGGTCGATGCCGATGACCTACCAGACCTTCATCGGCAGCGCCGGCGCCCGGCGCAGGTACTGGGCCCGCAGCTACCTTGGCTGGCGGCATCTCGCCCGGGCCGTCCCGAACGACGGACACCGAGCCGTGGCCGAGCTGAGCCGCCGCGGGCTGCTGACCGGGATCATCACCCAGAACGTGGACGGCCTGCACCAGGCGGCGGGCGCAGTGATGGGCGGAGCGGCCGTGACCGAGCTGCACGGCAGCCTGCACTGGGTCATCTGCCTGTCGTGCGGGCAGCGGACGCCGCGTACCGAACTCGCCCGCCGGCTCGAGGCGGCCAACCCCGGCTGGGACGCGGAGCTGGCCGCCGTGGTCAAGCCCGACGGGGACGCCGACCTAGACGACGAGGCCATCGCGTCGTTCCGGGTCGCCGACTGTTCCGCGTGCCACGGCGTGCTCAAGCCCGACGTGGTGTTCTTCGGCGAGAACGTACCCAGGCCACGGGCGGAAGCCTGCTACGCGCTGGTCGAAAGGTCCCGCGCGCTGGTCGTCCTGGGTTCGTCGCTCACCGTGATGTCCGGGTTCCGCTACGTCCGGCACGCCGCCCGGCAGCAGCACCCGGTCGTGATCGTCAACCAGGGCGCCACCCGCGGCGACGCGTACGCCACCGCGACCCTGGATGCTCCGCTGGGCCAGACCCTCACCGAGCTCGTGACCAGGATCGAGGAGCGAGCTCACCCGGCACTTCCGCTGACGGGCCGTCCTCAGCCGAGGGCGCGGGGGTGGGACGACGCGTAGACCTCGCGCAGCCGGTCTACCGTGATCAGGGTGTAGACCTGGGTGGTCGTGACGGACGCGTGGCCGAGCAGTTCCTGGACCACCCTGATGTCGGCGCCGCCGTCGAGCATGTGCGTGGCGAAAGAGTGCCGCAGCGTGTGCGGTGACACACCGGTCTTCGGGTCTAGGCCAGCCCGGCCGGCGGCGGCGTGCAGCACGCCCCAGGCGCCCTGCCGGGTGAGGCGGCCGCCGCGGGCGTTCAGGAACACCGCCGGGCTGGCGGACGCCCGACCGGACGCCGTGGCCAGGGCGGGCCTGGCCCGGACCAGGTACGCCTGGAGCGCGCGCACGGCGTAGCTGCCCACCGGCACCACCCGATGCTTGCTGCCCTTGCCGATCAACCGCACCACCGGGTCCTCACCCAGCTGCAACTCGTCGATATCGAGCCCGGTCGCCTCGGAGATGCGCGCTCCGGTCCCGTAGAGGAACTCCAGCAGCGCCCGGTCCCGCAGCAGGCGAGGGTCCGCGGAAAGGTCGTCGGGGCCGGGACCGGCCGCATCAAGCAGGCGTTCTACTTCGGTCAGGGTGATCGCCTTGGGCAGGCGCCGGGGCGGCGACGGCGGCGGGATCTCGCGAGCCGGGTCGGTGCCGGCGAGGCCCTGGGCGACCGCGAACGCGTGCAGCCCCCGGACCGCGATCACGGCCCGTGCCGCCGAGCTGACCGCCAGGGCCGCGTGCTCGGCGTCGCCCTCGCGCAGCGAGGCGAGGAACTCGGCCACGTCGGCCGGGGTGACCTCACTCAGCCTGGTCCTGCCACGGCCGGCCAGCACCGAGATATACCGGCGCAGGTCCCGCCGGTAGGACTCGACCGTGTTGGCCGCCAGCCCGCGCTCCACGACCAGGTACTGCAGGTAGCCGCGGACCGCGTTGGCCAGCGTAGGGACGGCCAGCGTGGCGGGTACCGGCGCCTGGCTCAGTTGAGGACCTGGCTGAGCGGGGTGGAGGGCAGCGCGTGTGCCTCGGCGACCGGCTCGCAGGTCAGCTGGCCGGCGTGCGTGGACAGCCCCAGGGCCAGGGCCGGATCGGCGCGGAGCGCGTCGCGCCAGCCCTGGTTGGCCATCTCGACCACGTAGGGCAGCGTCACGTTGGTCAGGGCGTAGGTGGACGTGTGCGGGACGGCGCCCGGCATGTTCGCCACGCAGTAGAACAGCGTGTCGTGCACCCGGTAGGTGGGGTCCGCGTGCGTGGTGGGGCGCGAGCCCTCGAAGCAGCCGCCCTGGTCGATGGCGATGTCGACGAGCACCGCGCCCGGCTTCATCCGGGACACGAGCTCGTCGGTGACCAGCTTGGGCGCCTTGGCCCCCGGCACCAGCACCGCGCCGATCACCAGGTCCGCGTCGATGACCGCACGCTCGATCTCGTAGGTGTTGGACGCGACCGTCTGGCAGTGCCCCTGGTAGATGGCGTCCGCCTGGCGCAGCCTGGCGATGTTCCGGTCTATCAGCAGCACCTCGGCCTGCATGCCGAGCGCGATCGCGGCCGCGTTCATGCCCGAGACCCCCGCGCCGAGCACGACCACCTTGGCCGCGTACACGCCCGACACGCCGCCCATCAGCACCCCGCGCCCGCCGCCGTCACGCTGCAGGTGGTGCGCGCCGACCTGTGGCGCCATCCGGCCCGCGACCTCGGACATCGGGGCGAGCAACGGCAGCGACCCGTCAGGCAGCTGGACGGTCTCGTACGCGATCGAGGTGACGCCCGAGCTGAGCAGCGCGTCGGTACACGCCTTGGACGCGGCCAGGTGCAGGTAGGTGAACAGGACCTGGCCGGAGCGCATCCGGTGGTACTCCTGCTCGATCGGCTCCTTGACCTTGAGGATCAGGTCCCCCTCGGCCCACACGTCATCCGCGGTCGGCAGGATCTTCGCGCCGGCCGTGGTGAAGTCTTCGTCCGGAATGGACGACCCGTCCCCCGCCCTGGACTCGATGACCACCTGATGGCCGCCGCGCACCAGCTCGTGCACCCCGGACGGCGTGATCGCCACGCGGTACTCGTGGTTCTTGATTTCCCGGGGAATTCCAACCTTCATGGTGGTGGTCCTTCCAGACTCGAGAGCGTCATTGCTCTTCGGGCGCATCGGCCGGACGAAGCCGGTCAAACCCATCTGACCTGGCAGCATACCCGGCCAGGAGGCCCAGGGCCGCGACCCCGTTGTGCAGCTCACCGGCGAAGACCTTGCGCACCGCTTCGTCCAGCGGCAGCCAGGCCGACAGCAGGTGAGCCTCCTCGCCCTTGGGCACGAAGTCACGTTCGGCGGCCGGGACGAATTCCAGGTCACGGGCCAGGAAGACGCGCAGTCGCTCGGTGCTGAAGCCGGGCGAGGAGTAGTAGTCGGCGAGCAGCCGCCAGTCCCGCGCCCGGTAGCCGGCCTCCTCGAGCAGTTCCCGCTGCGCCGTAGCCCACGGCGGCTCCCCGGCGACGTCGCGCAGGCCCGCCGGGATCTCCCACAGCAGCCGGCCCACCGGATGACGGTACTGCCTAATCAGAAGCACCTGGTGGGCGTCGTCGAGGGCGAGCACGGCGACGGCACCAGGGTGGATGACCACCTCTCGTTCGGCCAATTCATTGTCAGGCATGCGGACCTTGTTGGTCCGCACGGTGACCAGCCGGCCGCGGAACATCTCGGCCGAGGAGACGACGGGCCACTGCACAACCTCGTCGGTAATTTTCATGCGCTGGCCACGGCGCGGGCGCTGGCGGCCGCGCTGGCGGCCTTGGAGCGGGCCAGGGCGGCCGCGATCAGCCCGCTGAACAGCGGATGCGGCCGGGTCGGGCGGGACAGGAACTCCGGGTGCGCCTGCGTGCCGACGAAGAACGGATGATCGCTGAGCTCAGCGAACTCCACTAGGTGCCCGTCCGGGGAGAGCCCGGAGAAGACCAGGCCCGCCTGCTCGAGCACCGAGCGGTACGCGTTGTTGACCTCGTACCTGTGCCGGTGCCGCTCCTCCACCAAGGTGCTGCCGTACATCTCCTCGACCCGGGTGCCCGGCTGGAGGGCGGCCGGGTACAGGCCCAGGCGCATGGTACCGCCCATGTCCCGCTCCCCCGCCACCACGTCTTCCTGGTCGGCCATGGTGGCGATCACCGGGTGCGGGGTATCGGGGTTGAACTCGGCGCTGTCCGCGTCGGCCAGCCCGGCCAGGTCGCGGGCCACCTCGATGACCATGCACTGCAGGCCCAGGCACAGGCCCAGGATCGGGATGCCGTGCTCGCGCGCGTACCTGATCGCGCCGATCTTCCCCTCGATGCCGCGGACCCCGAACCCGCCCGGGATCAGCACCCCGTCCACGCCCTCAAGCTCGCTGGCCGCGCCCTCCGGCTCCCCGCAGGCGTCGCTGATCACCCAGCGGATGTTCACTTGCGCGTCGTTGGCGAAGCCGCCCGCCTTCAGCGCCTCGGCCGGCGACAGGTACGCGTCGGGCAGGTCCACGTACTTGCCGACCAGGGCGATCGTGATGCTGTGGGCCGGCCGGTGCACCCGCCGGAGCAGGTCGTCCCACGCGCTCCAGTCCACGTCGCGGAACGGCAGGCCGAGCCTGCGCACTACGTAGGCGTCCAGGCCCTCGGCGTGCAGCACCTTGGGGATGTCGTAGATCGACGGCGCGTCCGGCGCGGAGACCACGGCCTCCTCGTCCACGTCGCACATCAGGCTGATCTTGCGTTTCAGGTTGGCGTTGATCGGCCGGTCGGAGCGGGCCACGATAGCGTCCGGCTGGATGCCGATGCTGCGCAGCGCCGCCACCGAATGCTGGGTGGGCTTGGTCTTCAGCTCACCCGAGGGGCCGATGTAGGGCAGCAGGCTGACGTGCAGGAAGAAGCACCGGTCCCGGCCGATCTCGTGCCTGATCTGGCGAATGGCCTCGAGGAACGGCTGCGACTCGATGTCGCCGACGGTCCCGCCCACCTCGGTGATCACCACGTCGACGTCGTCGCCGGCCATCTGCAGGATGCGGGACTTGATCTCGTTGGTGATGTGCGGGATGACCTGCACGGTGTCGCCGAGGTAGGCGCCGCGCCGCTCGTTCGCGATCACCGTGGAGTAGATCTGACCGGTGGTGACGTTCGCCTCGCCGGACAGGTTGGTGTCCAGG
Source organism: uncultured Actinomycetes bacterium (assembly GCA_963769715.1). Lineage (GTDB taxonomy): Bacteria > Actinomycetota > Actinomycetes > Streptosporangiales > Streptosporangiaceae > Palsa-504. The sequence goes on along the minus strand of CAVYNE010000028.1, from coordinate 57,511 downwards.
AAGCGCTCATAATGGCCGACGTCGAGATCGGTTTCCGTGCCGTCGTCGGTTACGAACACCTCGCCGTGCTGGAAGGGGTTCATGGTGCCGGGATCGACGTTGAGATAGGGGTCAAGTTTCTGCATCGTGACCCGCAGGCCCCGTAGTTTCAGCAGGCGACCCAGGCTGGATGCGGTCAGTCCCTTGCCGAGGCTGGAGGCGACGCCTCCGGTGACGAAGAGATGTCTGGTCTCTGCTAGCCGGGAATGGGCAGGCCGGGAATGGATTGATGATGCGGCCACTATGAGGCTCCCGTGGTGTCCGGTAGGGCGGTGTCCAATAGGGCACTGAAAAACTGCAGGTCCACGGGCCACCAGGATAACAGGCCGGCGGCGGCTGGCCCGGCATTTGCCTGCCGGCGGGCCACCGCGTCGGCCATCGCGACGTCTTCCGTATGGTGCGCCTCGCCGAATCTGGCCAGCATAACGGCCGAAGCGACGGCGAGGAAGAAGCCTGCCCAGGCGAGGGCGGCCAGTCCGCGGCGGGTCTGGTCGCCCAGGAAGATGACCCCGATGACGGCGGGCGGGATGGTCTCGCTCAGCACCACGGCCGCGGTGGCGACCGTCACGCTGCCGCTTTCCAGGGCGGTGGCGTAGAACATGAACGAGATGATGCCGGCCGCGGCGACCGCGTAGGCGGCCGGGTCACGGGCCAGTTCCAGCGGCGAGAACCCGGTCAGCACGCGGGCCGCGATGCTGAGCAACCCGTAGCCGAAACCCGCGGTCAGGCCGAGCGCGGTGGTCCGGAACGGCTCGTTGAGCTTGGCCGCGGCCAGGCCGACGATGGCCAGGCCCGCGATCGCCACGATGAGGGCGAGCTTGAACACCGCGCCTACCTGCGCGGCGCCTTCCGCGCCCGCCGAGGCGCCGAGCAGGCCGACGCCCGCCACCACGCCGAGGACCGCGGCCCACTCCCGCCAGGAGAGGGTCACGCCGATCACCCGCGAGGCCACCACGGCGGTCACCGCGAGGTTCGACGCCACGAACGCCTGGACGGCGAACAGCGGCAGCCGCTGCAAGGCGATGAGCTGCGCCACGAAACCCAGCGCGTCGAGGCAGATGCTGGCCACGAACCGCCACTGGTGCAGCAACCGCACTACCAGGCCGGGATCCACGCCCCCGGAGGCGTCTTTGGCCGGCTTGTTGCTGGCCGCGCGCACCGCAATCGCTTGCATCACCGAGGCCACGCCGTATAGCAGTGCCGCGACGATAGCCGCGATCAGGCTGACTAGCACCGCACACCTCCCCCGGTATCTCTGGCTAGTCGGCTGTTCTCTGAGGCAACCATGAGCGGACCCTCAGCATTCCGGCGCAGCCATCCACTATCATGCCCCGCCGACGACCGCCCCTGCGATCGCCCTCAGATGGCCGTGGTTCTCAGCGCAGCGAAGCCGCCGGGCGCACCTCCCATCCGGTCCAGAGCGGCCGGTATCCCATCCGGTTCCAGAACGGCCCGGACAGCGGATTCATCAGCGCGTAGTGCAGCAGCGTGGTCTGGACGCCGCGGGCGTCGTAGCGGACCACGCCCATCTCGAACTCGGTCACGGTGTCGAGGTCGCCTAGCCCGGCTGGCCGGATGACCAGGCCGGCGCTCTCCGCCTCGCCATCCGGGGCGGCGGTGGGTACCGTGGGCGCAGCCTTCGGGCAGGTCGGCCTGCCCGGGCAACAGCCGGTCCAACCCCTGCCAGCGCCGACCCACCGCCCGGTTGATGTCGTCGATCGCGTCCCGGACCACCCAGGGCATTGTCCCCGCCTTCGCCTTTTCGCAGCGTCCCCCGCTCCGCCACGCACTATACCCCGCCGGTAAATCATGCCTAAAGGAATTTACGCAGGTAACACCGGTGACCTGGTAAATCCAGGACCTTTTATTTAAGGGCACGAGGCGATAGCGCTTTGGGCCAACAATCTTTCTCAGTCGGCCTGGGTGAACAACAGCGGCCGGACCAGCCGCCCGGCGGTACCCATCAGCCGCGGCCCGACAGGAAGGCCGTTCAGAGGCGGGTCGAACAGCACGAACACATAGCCAAGCCGCCGCGCCAGGATCCCGTCGGTGGCGACCTGATCCCCGATTACCACCCCAGGCCGGGGGAAACGCCGATAGGCCGCGGTCCGCAGCGGCTTACCCGCCGAGGCCAGGTAAATTACCTGGACGCCGGCGGAGCCGGGCACCACCGACGGGCGGCGCTGCGAGTTGGTGGCAAAGCACAGCACTTTCAAGGCCGGCAGTACCGCGACTTCGCTGAGCACCCGCGAAATCCCCTGGTCAAGGGCCTCCTGACCGCCGTCCCAGAAAGCTACCAGCGGCTCCACGTCGAAGATCATCGTCTGCGCTGACAATTCCCCGGCCCGGCGCACCACATCATCCATGCCCGTCGCACGATCCAAGGCAGCTCTCATGGCGCAATCTCAGCACGATCACGGCGGATACCTGCGAGGTGCCGCAGCCTGGTCCAGTTCACCGGGGGCTTCGGGGCGGGGACGCCCGGCCGGTCCTTTGGCACCCAGACGCGGAGCGCGGATGGGGAGATGGTGCAGGTCACCGGTGTCGGCATCGATACTGCCTCACCGTCTATGCCGACCGGGATCTGGGCCGCGTCGGCGCTGATCTCGATCTTCTTGGTAGTCAGCATCTTCAGTCCGGCGGCCCTCCGGCCGCGGAGCAGGTCGACAGCCTGCCGGGCGCTGCGCACCTTGACACCCACCACGCCGAGTATGCCGCGATCCAGCCGGGCGCGGCGGCTCAGGCCGGCCACGTCCCCGGTACCGTACGGATTGTTGGCCACCAGGAGCGCCTGCGGCGACCTGATCTCCGTGCCGTCCAGCTGCGCGGACAGCCGCGCACCGCGGTGGCCTTGCAGCAGGTCCGGGAGCAGGTTCAGGGTGGTATTCAGCTTGTCGTCGCGGTAGGCCGGAGTATCGACGACCTCGGCGTACGCGCCGAAGGACGCGTTGTTGACGAAGACCTGGTCGTTGATTATCCCGAGGTCAACCCGCAGTTCCACACCATCGGAAAGGGCGCCGAGGCAGGCCGAAGGGTCCCCGCGGTCCAGCCCGAGATCAAGGGCGAAATGATTGCGCGTGCCCGCGGTGATCACCACGAACGGGATGCCATGCTGCGCGGCGACGCCGGCCACCAGGGCCTGCGTGCCGTCGCCTCCGGCGACACCGAGCAGATCGGCGCCGTTGGCCACGGCCTCGCGGGCCACTTGGGCGACGTCGACGGGCTCGGAGCCGCCGATGAGGAATACCTCGGCGCCGAGGTCTTCGGCCCTGCGCCTCAGGTCGAACTTCTCGACTTTCCCGCCGCCGGACTTCGGATTCATGATCAGGTACGGGTGCCTGGCCGGCGGTTCGGCCGGATGCTCGGGCATGCGCCAGTCCCCGGGATCCCTGGCCAGCGCCACGCGTGCGGTCATGCTCGCGAGCAGCCAGGCCGCGGCCGAGACGATGGCCACCCAGAGCACGCCGCGGAACGCGAAAACGACGATCACGGCGATCGGCGCCAGGACAAAGACCGCGAGCGACAGCCAGCGCCAGATGCCCCGCCGGGAAAGGAAGAAGAACGCGGCGGCCACGCTGGCGACCGCGGCGGCCCCGCCCACGGCCAGCATCGCCAGGCTCCTCAGCCCGGCAAAAAGCAACAGGATCACGATGCCCGCAGCCACGAGCACGAAGCTGAGACGCGCGAGCCAGCGCTGGCCGGGCGTGCTCTGGGCGGGCGTCGTCTGCAGACCAGCCGCGGACGTCACGGCAGCCGCCAACCGGGCAGGCCGCGGGCATTCATGGTCCTGTCCACGGTCTGATCGTCACATGCTGACGGCCCCGGCGCCTCACCCATTCCGGGGGAGCCAGGCGCGGGCCCTGACTCTCAGGGTCAGACGCCGGCCGCGTGCATGCCGCGCAGCTCGGACTTGAGCTCCCTGATCTCGTCGCGGAGCCGGGCCGCCACCTCGAAGTGCAGCTCGGCGGCGGCGGCGTGCATCTGCTCGGTGAGCTCGGTGATCAGGCCGACGAGCTCACCGCGTGCGGCGCTGGCCTCCTTGGTCGGCTCCCCGGCCGGGGTACGTCCGCCCGCCTGCGCGGCGACGGCGCGGGCGCGCGAGGACAGGCCGGGCACCGGGGCCTTGCCACGGGACTGCTGCCGCCCGCCGCCGCCGATCAGCTGCTCGGTGTCGGCGTCCTCGCGGACGATCTGGTCCAGGATGTCGGCGATCCGCTTGCGCAGTGGCTGCGGGTTGATCCCGTTGGCCTCGTTGTAGGCGACCTGCTTTTCCCGCCGCCGGTTGGTCTCGTCGATCGCCCGCCGCATCGACGGCGTGACCGTGTCGGCGTACATGTGCACCTCGCCGGACACGTTCCTCGCGGCGCGGCCGATGGTCTGGATCAGCGACGTGCCGGACCGCAGGAAGCCTTCCTTGTCCGCGTCCAGGATGGCCACGAGCGAAACCTCGGGCAGGTCGAGGCCCTCGCGGAGCAGGTTGATGCCGACGAGCACGTCGTACTCGCCCACCCTCAGCTCGCGCAGCAGCTCGACCCGGCGCAGCGTGTCGACCTCGCTGTGCAGGTACCTGGCCCGGACCCCGTTCTCGAGCAGGTAGTCGGTCAGGTCCTCGGCCATCCGCTTGGTCAGCGTGGTGACCAGCACCCGCTCGTCGCGCTCAGCCCGCTGCCTGATCTCGTGCAGCAGGTCGTCGATCTGGCCCTTGGTCGGCTTGATGACCACCTCGGGGTCGACCAGACCGGTCGGCCGGATCACCTGCTCGACCACGTCGCCACCGACGCGCTGGAGCTCGTACGGACCCGGGGTGGCCGACAGGTAGATGGTCTGACCGATCCGGTCGAGGAACTCATCCCAGGTCAGCGGCCTGTTGTCGATCGCGCTCGGCAGCCGGAAGCCGTGCTCGACCAGGACCCGCTTGCGCGACACGTCCCCCTCGTACATGGCGCCGATCTGCGGCACGGTGACGTGCGACTCGTCAATGACCAGCAGGAAGTCCTCGGGGAAGTAGTCGAGCAGCGTGTTCGGCGGGCTGCCCGCCTCGCGGCCGTCGATGTGCCGCGAGTAGTTCTCGATCCCCGAGCAGCTGCCGACCTGCCGCATCATCTCGATGTCATAGGTGGTGCGCATGCGCAGCCGCTGCGCCTCGAGCAGATTACCGCCGCGCTCGAGTTCGCCAAGCCGGGTGGCCAACTCGGCCTCGATGCCGTTGATGGCCCGCTCCATGCGCTCCGGCCCGGCCACGTAGTGCGAGGCCGGGAAGATGTACAGCTCGGTGTCCTCGCTGACCACCTCGCCGGTGAGCGGGTGCAGCGTCATAAGCCGCTCGATCTCGTCGCCGAACATCTCGATCCGGACCGCGAGTTCCTCGTACATCGGGATGACTTCGATGGTGTCGCCGCGGACCCGGAAGGTGCCGCGGGTGAAGGCCAGGTCGTTCCGGGTGTACTGCATGCCGACCAGCTTGCGCAGCAGCATGTCCCGCTCGATGGTGTCGCCCAGCTTGACCTTGAGCATCCGGTCCACGTATTCCTGCGGCGTGCCCAGGCCGTAGATGCACGACACGGAGGCCACGACGATGGTGTCCCGCCTGGTGAGCAGCGAATTAGTCGCCGAGTGCCTGAGCCGTTCCACCTCGTTGTTGATCGAGGAGTCTTTCTCGATGTAGGTGTCGGTCTGCGGGACGTACGCTTCTGGCTGGTAATAGTCGTAATACGAAACGAAGTACTCGATCGCGTTATTAGGCAGCATCTCGCGCAGTTCGTTGGCGAACTGGGCGGCGAGCGTCTTATTCGGCAGCATGACGAGCATCGGCCGCTGCAGCTGCTCCGCGATCCACGCCACCGAGGCGGTCTTGCCGGTGCCGGTCGCGCCGAGCAGCACCGTGTTCGCCTCCTCCGCCTGGATGCGCTCGGAGATCTCGGCGATCGCGGTCGGCTGATCGCCCGCCGGAACCATGTCGGTGATGACCTGGAACGGCGCGACCTTGCGCTGCAAATCGGTAACGGGACGCACGACGCCAACCTCCTAGACCTCCGAGAGTTCAACTCTAGGAGGGGGGTCTGACATTCCTCAGGAGCCGGCGCATCAGGTCGGCCCAGACGTCGGCGACGCGGCGGTCCAGGTCGTCCAGGGAGCCGGAATTGCCGATCACGATATCGGCGACGGCCAGCCGCTGCTCCCGGCTGGCCTGAGCCGCCATCCGGGCCCGGGCCTGATCCGGGGCCATGCCGCGCTGGCTGACCAGCCGCTCGACCTGCAGCCCGGGCGGGACGTCGACCACGATGACCAGGTTGAAGGCGTCCTGGCCGCGGCTCTCGGCCAGCAGGGGCACGTCGTGCACGACGATGGGGCCGGGCGGGTCAGCGGCTTGCACGGCGGTCCGTTCGGCCGCCCCCATCCACTGGCGGACCAGCGGGTGCACGATCTCGTTCAGCTTCGTGCGCAGCCCGGGATCGGCGAACACGATCTCGCCCAGGCGCTCCCGGTTCAGCGAGCCGTCCGGACGGAGCACGTCATCGCCGAAGGCCCGGGCGATCCGGGCCAGCCCGGGCGATCCGGGGACGACCACCTGCCGGGCGGCCAGGTCCGCGTCGATGAGCACGGCGCCGTGGCCGGCGAGCCGCCGGGATACCTCGCTCTTGCCCGACCCGATGCCTCCGGTGAGCCCGACCCGCAGCACCGCCACCGCCTTCCGTTAGGGGCACCCGGTCACGCAGCATACTGGCGCACAGGATGCGAAAGGCCAGGAACGCAAAGGCGGCGCCCGCGATGCGGGCGCCGCCTTCGGTACCGCTGGGTTTAGCTCTGGCCGCCGGACAGCTTCTCGCGCAGGGCCGCCAGGGCCTCGTCGGAAGCCAGGGTACCGGTGGCGCCGGTCCCCGGGGTCGAGCTCGAGGTGACCGCGCCGGGCGTGCCAGGCGGGCGCGACCCGCCGGAGCGGCCGCCGGCGCGCGCGGCCCGCGGGGCGCCGTTGCCCGCCGCCACGCCGGAGTCGCCGGACTCGGCCGGGACCGCTTCCTCCTCGTCCGCCGCCTTACGGGATTCCTCTACCTGACGCCGGTGCGCCTCGAACCTGGCTCGCGCCTCGGCGTACTGGTGCTCCCACTCCTCGCGCTGCTTCTCGTAGCCGGGCAGCCACTCGCCGGTCTCCGGGTCGAACCCGTCCGGGTACTCGTAGTTGCCCTGCTCGTCGTAGGAGGCCGGCATGCCGTACAGGGTCGGGTCGAAGTCGTCGCCGACGGCCTCGCCGACGGTGCCCTCGTTGGCCTGCTTGAGCGACAGGCTGATCCGGCGCCGGTCCAGGTCGATGTCGATGATCTTGACGAAGATCTCGTCGCCCACCTGGACGACCTGCTCCGGAATCTCCACGTGCCGGTCGGCCAGCTCGGAGATGTGGACCAGGCCCTCGATGCCCTCCTCGACCCGGACGAACGCGCCGAACGGGACCAGCTTGGTGACCCGGCCCGGCACGACCTGCCCGATCTGGTGGGTCCGCGCGAACTGCTGCCACGGGTCTTCCTGGGTGGACTTCAGCGACAGCGAGACGCGCTCGCGGTCCATGTCCACGTCCAGCACCTCGACCGTGACCTCCTGGCCGACCTCGACGACCTCGCCGGGGTGGTCGATGTGCTTCCAGGACAGCTCGGACACGTGCACCAGGCCGTCCACGCCGCCCAGGTCGACGAAGGCGCCGAAGTTGACGATCGAGGACACCACGCCCTTGCGGATCTGGCCCTTGGACAAGGTGTTAAGGAAGGTGTGACGGACCTCGGACTGGGTTTGCTCGAGCCAGGCGCGCCGGGACAGGACCACGTTGTTGCGGTTCTTGTCCAGCTCGATGATCTTGGCTTCGATCTCCTTGCCCACGTACGGCTGCAGGTCGCGGACGCGGCGCATCTCCACCAGCGAGGCGGGCAAGAAGCCCCGCAGCCCGATGTCGAGGATCAGGCCGCCCTTGACGACCTCGATCACCGTGCCGGTGACCACGCCGTCCTCTTCCTTGATCTTCTCGATCGTGCCCCAGGCGCGCTCGTACTGAGCCCGCTTCTTGGACAGGATCAGGCGGCCCTCCTTGTCCTCCTTCTGCAGGACCAGGGCCTCGATGTGCTCGCCGGTATGGACCACGTTGTGCGGGTCGACGTCATGCTTGATGGACAGTTCGCGTGACGGGATCACGCCTTCTGTCTTGTAGCCGATATCGAGCAAGACCTCGTCTCGGTCGACCTTGACGACTGTTCCTTCGACGATGTCACCGTCGTTGAAATACTTGATGGTTTCGTCGATCGCGGCGAGGAATGCCTCCTCGGACCCGATGTCGTTGACCGCCACCTTGGGGGTCGAGTTGGCTTGCGTGCTGCTCGTCATGTGTGGGTTGGCTCCGGATGCGGACAGGGAAAGTGATGGACACGCCGGTAACCGTGCAGGTGACCGGGATTCACAGGACTTACCGGAACCAGCACGGAGGCCAGCCACGGCACGCCCGGCGGGCCGCCTGCCCGATCGCGTGATGTGTGATACCACGCGATCGCGGCGGAACGCACGAGGACACGGCGCGGTGTTCAGCTTATGAGAGTTAACCTGGAGGGTCAATTGAGACCGGCCACAATACGGCCTCAGTCTCAAATCTGATGGGCCTCAGTGGGCGGCTTCGGCCCAGCTTCGGCCGGTTCCGACCGAGACGTCGAGGGGCACTCGCAGTGAGGCGGCTCCGGCCATGGCGGCGCATACCAGGTCGCGGACCTCGTCGAACTCGCCGGGCGCCACCTCGATGATGAGCTCGTCGTGGACCTGCAGCAGCATCCGGGAGCGCAGCCCGGCCGCCGCCAGGGCGCTGCCGGTGGCCAGCATCGCCACCTTGATCACGTCCGCGGCCGAACCCTGGATCGGCGCGTTGAGCGCCATCCGTTCGGCCATCTCCCGGCGTTGCCGGTTGTCCGAGGTCAGGTCGGGCAGGTACCGGCGGCGGCCCATCATGGTGGCGGTGTAGCCGTCCATCCGGGCCCGTGAGACCACCTCGTGCAGGTAGTCCCGGACGCCGCCGAACTCTTTGAAGTACTCCTCCATCAGCCCGCGCGCCTCGTCGGGCGTGATCCGCAGCTGCTGGGAGAGCCCGTAGGCGGACAGGCCGTAGGCCAGCCCGTAGTTCATCGCCTTGATCTTGGCCCGCAGCTCGGGTCCCACTTCCGCGGGCGGCACGCCGAACACCCGGGAGGCCGTGGCCGCGTGGAAGTCGTGTCCTGACTCGAACGCCGCGATCAGCGCCTCGTCGCCGGACAGGTGCGCCATGATCCGCAGCTCGATCTGGCTGTAGTCCGCCGACAGCAGGCACTCGTAGCCTTCCCCGACCACGAAGCCCAGCCGGATCTGGCGGCCGAGCTCACTGCGGATGGGGATGTTCTGCAGGTTCGGGTCCATGGAGGACAGCCGGCCGGTGGCCGCGACCGTCTGGTTGAACGTGGTGTGGATCCGGCCGTCCTCGCCGGCCATCGGGATCAGCGAGTCCACGATCGACATCAGCTTGGCTACGTCACGGTGGCGCAGCAGGTGCTCCAGGACCGGGTGGCCGGTCTGCGCGAGCAGGCTGGTCAGCGCCTCGGAATCGGTGGTGTACCCGGTCTTGATGCGCTTGGTCTTGGGCAGGCCGAGCTCGTTGAACAGCACCTCCTGCAGCTGCTTGGGCGAGCCGAGGTTGAACTCGTGGCCGACCACCGCGTACGCGGCCTGCTCGGCCGCCTTCGCCTCGCCGTGCAGAGTCGCGGACATCGCCGCGAAGTGCTCGGTGTCCGCGGCGATCCCGGCGCGCTCCATCTTGGCCAGCACGGAGACCAGCGGCAGCTCGAGCTCGCGCAGCAGCGCCACGGACTCGCGCCGGTCCAGGTCGTCCTCCAGCGCCGCGGCGAGCTCGAGGGTGGCCTGGGCGCGCAGCACCAGGGCGGTCGCGGCGTCGCGCTCGCTCGAGCCGTCCAGCGTGAGCTGGCCGTCTTCGGCCTCCTCGCGCAGCTCCTTGCCCAGGTAGCGCAGCGCCAGGTCGGCCAGGTCGAAGGTGCGCTGGCCGGGCAGCGCCAGGTAGGCGGCCAGGGCCGTGTCGCAGGATAGCCCGGCCAGCGGCAGGCCGCGGGCCGCGAACGCGTGCATCGGGCCCTTGGCGTCGTGCAGCACCTTCGGGCGGCCGACGTCGGCCAGCCAGGCGGCCAGCGCCTGGTCGTCCGCTTCGGTGAGCTCGGCGGGGTCGAGGTAGGCGCCATGACCATCCGGAGCCGCGATCGCCAGGCCAGTCACGTTCCCCGTTCCGCGCCCCCAGGTGCCGGTGGCTGCCACCCCGGACCGTTCGGCCGAAGAATGGGCGGCCAGCCAGGCACCGACCTGATCGGGTCCGAGCAGCTCGGTCACCACCTCGAAAGCCGCTTTTTCCGGTTTTTGGGTCCGTCCCGCGGCGCCGCCGAGCGGGACGTCGGGATCCGAGCCGACCGCGCCGATGAGGCCGTGCGGGAGGGTCTGGTAGAGGCGCTCGCGGAGCACCTTGAACTGGAGTGTGTCGAAGAGCTGGTGGATCTTCTCCCGGTCCCAGGCCACCGGTAGCAGGTCGCCGGGCACGGCGCCGACGGTCTCGGCGGGCAGGTCGGTGAGCAGCGCGGTGAGCTGGCGGTTGCGCAGCACGTTGCCGAGGTGCTCGCGCAGCGCGTCGCCGGCCTTGCCCTTGACCTCGTCCACCCGGTCGACCAGGGCCGCCAGCGAGCCGAACTCCGCGATCCACTTGGTCGCGGTCTTCTCCCCCACCCCGGGGATGCCGGGCAGGTTGTCGCTGGGGTCGCCGCGGACCGCGGCGAAGTCGGGGTACTGCGCCGGGGAGAGCCCGTACTTCTCGGTCACCGTCTCCGGGGTGAAGCGGGTCATCTCGGTGATGCCGCGCCTGGTCATCAGCACCGTCACCCGGTCCGAGACGAGCTGGAGGACGTCGCGGTCGCCGGTGACGATGAGCACGTCCATGCCCTGCGCCTCGGCCTGCGTGGCCAGCGTGGCGATGAGGTCGTCGGCCTCGTAGCCCGGCGCCGACAGCCGCCTGATGCCGAGCGCGTCGAGCACTTCGAAGATCAGGCTGAGCTGGCTGCGGAAGTCTTCGGGCGTCTCGCGGCGGTTGGCCTTGTACTCGACGTACTGCTCGTGCCTGAACGTCGGCTCGCCCCGGTCGAACGCCACCGCGACGTGCGTCGGCTTCTCGTCGCGCAGCACGTTGATCAGCATCGCGGTGAACCCGTAGACCGCGTTGGTCGGCTGGCCCGTGGTGGTGGAGAAGTTCTCGATCGGCAGCGCGAAGAAGGCCCGGTAGGCCAGCGAATGACCGTCAAGCAGCAGCAAGCGGTCCTGGGCCGAAGAATTCGTTACTTGTGTCGCCACGTTCCGATCCTATGGTCCGAACGGGCTGAGGGTCCCCGTCCGCCAGCTGCTTGTGGCACGTGGCGAACGGGGACCCAGGGTTAAGCGGTGTCGTGAGGTGTTACTAGTTGAACGCGAAGATCGTGGTCGTGTTCTGGGTCTGGCCCGCCTTTAGCTCGGTGGAGGGGAAGTTGGGCTGGTTGGGCGAGTTCGGGAAGTGCTGGGTCTCGAAGGTGTACGCCTGGCCCTGGCGGTACGCGTGGCCGCTGATGCCCACCAGCGTCCCGGTCAGGAAGTTGCTGGTGTAGAACTGGACGCCGGGCTGGTCGGTCCAGACGGTCAGCAGCCGACCGCTGCTCGGATCGAAGGCGCGGGCGGCGAGGTTGAGCCCCTGCGGTCCGGTGGTGGCCGGGGTCTTCCGGTTCAGCACCCAGTTGTGGTCGTAGCCCTGGGCTTCCAGGAGCTGGTTGAAGCCCGGGGAATTGTCCGGCGCGCTGACGTCGGCTATCCGGGCGCCCATCTGGAAGAAGCGGTTGAAGTTGAACGGCGTGCCGAACACCGACGCCAGGTAGCCGAGCGGGATCGAAGTGGTGTCGGTCGGCGTGTACGTGTTCGCGTTGATCTGGATGAACTGGCCGTAAGCCGAGCCGGGGAACGAGCTCTCGCCGGCCAGGTTGAAGTAACTGTGGTTGGTCAGGTTGAGGACCGTGTTGAGGTTCGTGGACAAGTTGGTGGTCGTGTAGTGGATGCCGAGCTGGTTGAGGTTGTTCAGGGTGAAGGTCACCACGACCCTGAGTGCGGCCGGGTAGCCGGTGCACCCGTTCGGGCAGCCGGGGGACCCAGCGGCGCCGCTCTGGTCGCCGTTCGGGCTGATCAGCGTCATCTGCACGCCGACGGCGCCGGGGCGGAAGACCGGCTGGTCGGCCCAGATCATGTTGCCGAAGCCGACGATCCCGCCGTGCAGGGCGTTCGGCCCGTTGTTGACGGGGAGGGTGTACGTGACCTTCCCCTGGCCCGGCTGGACCAGGCTGAACGTGCCCTTGGCGATCCGGTTGGCGTACCGGCCGACGGTCTCGCCGAAGTACACGCCGGTGGTCGGGGCCACTGGCGGGCTGTTGAACTGGACGTAGTCCGCCAGGGTCTTGTAGCCGAGCACCACGTCGGCCGAGCCGTTCCGGCCCGGCACCCAGATGTCCTGGATGGTCGCGCCGTAGGTGATGACCTGGACCCTCATGCCCCTGTTGTTGCGGAGCGTGTAGCGCCAGACTGTCGCCGGCTTACCGGTTTGCGGGTTGGTCGTGACACCGAAGAACTGCCTGCTGACGGATAGTCCCGCAGCGGCTGGCTTAGTGCTTGCCGCCTTGGCCTGGGTGGCTGCTAGGGACCCCCCGACGGCGATCGCCACCATGGCGGCCAGCCCGATGCCGACCCACCGACGGAGACGTCTCTGTCTTCCGATCTCGCGCATGATGCGCTCCCTTCCTAAACAGGTTCCAACTTAAATTGTGAGCGCTAACAAGCCCCAAGTCACGCCTAACCGCACATAAATGTGACGGAATCTGGGGCTGTCAGTGATCTTGGGGTGGCTTGCGGTGTGCAGCGGCGTCGCATCGGGGGCCTTTTTGGGGCGCCGGCCTGGCGCATGGCACCCTTGACGTGGGCCACGCGAGCGGAGGTACGGATGGATCAGGAGATGCTGGACAGGATCATCGCGGTGACGACCGCCGAGGGCACCCTGGCGCACAGCATGGGCATCAAGATCCGGTCGGCCTCCGGGACCGAGGTCGTGGCGACGATGCCGGTGGCCGGCAACGTCCAGCCGTACGGACTGCTGCACGGCGGCGCCTCCTGCGTGCTCGCGGAGACCATCGGGTCGCTGGGCGCGGCCCTGCACGCGGGGCTGGGCCGGGTGGTGGTCGGCATCGAGATCAGCGCGACCCACCACCGCGGCGCCCGCGACGGGGAGGTCACCGCGGTCGCCACCCTGGCGCACGGCGGCCGGACGCTGGCCACCTATGAGATCGTCATCACGGACACGATCGGGCGCCGGGTCTGCACATCGCGGCTTACCTGCCTGATCAGGGACCAGGTACCCGGGCGCGAGGCCAATGGCATCGATCCGATGCGTGAACAGGGAGTGATCGGCAGCTGAACTCGCCAGGGCCCGGCGGAGGGCTCGCTTTGCACCGCGAGGCGGGGGGTCGCTAACGTGGTGACAGCGGGCCCGGGGGGTTCAAGTAGACAACGTGTCGGCCGGGGAAGGCGGACACGGCACCAACGGCCCCCCGGGTTCTCGCTTTGCAGGCCTTCAGGGCTGCTGCTGCGGCGTTTCCGCGGGAACGCGCATGCTGCCCTCGATCACCGCTTCGGCCACCTTGCGCATGGTGAGGCGGCGGTCCATCGAGGTCTTCTGGATCCAGCGGAAGGCTTCCGGCTCGCTCAGCCCGTGCTCGGACTGGAGCAGGCCCTTGGCCCGGTCGAGCAGCTTGCGGACCTCGAGCCGCTCGCGCAGCGTGCCGATCTCGACGTCAAGCGCGCGGATCTCGGCGAACCGGCTGACCGCCATCTCGATGGCCGGCACCAGGTCGGCTTTGGTGAACGGCTTGACCAGGTACGCCATCGCGCCCGCGTCGCGGGCCCGCTCCACCAGTTCGCGCTGGGAGAAGGCGGTCAGGATGACGACCGGCGCGATCCGCTCGGCGGCGATCCGCTCGGCGGCGGAGATCCCGTCGAGGACCGGCATCTTGATATCGAGGATGGCCAGATCCGGGCGCAGCGTCGTGACGTGCTCGACGGCGGACTCGCCGTCGCCCGCCTCGGCGACGACCGAATAGCCCTCTTCTTCCAGCATCTCCTTGAGGTCGAGCCGGATCAGGGCCTCGTCCTCGGCGATGACCACGCGCACGGGGTTCTGACTCATGCCCACGAGCGTACCTTGACGAGGTAGATTGTCATCGTGCCGCTCCCCATGGGGCGAGCTGCGCCCCGATACGCCAACAGGTAGAGCGTGCGGTCTCAAACACCGTAAAGTGTGGGTTCGAATCCCACTCGGGGCACCCAGAAAGCACATTCACAAACTCAGAATGGCTGCACCGAAGTGATCAGCTGTTCCCGGCACTGGCCGTGCTTGTTCCCGCAGCACGGAGCGGGCCGGAAGCACATGCGTAAAATCGAACTGCAACCATGGCAGCGGACTATTGTGACGGTGAATCCCGGCCGCTTTGCCCGCTGGCTGTTCCACTCGGACGGTTATCGCGGGGTTAACCGGGTACGGGCACGTCTCGCGGACGGCGACCACTGGTACGAGTATGCACGATACATATTTACCAACGAGTCCGGGGATATTCTCCGGTTGTGCGGTGAGACCTTGGATCAACTCGGGGTCGCGTGGCGCTTCTCCCGGCGGAATGCCATATCCGTGGCCCGGCGCGAGGCGGTGGCACGGCTTGACGAGTTCGTTGGCCGCAAGTACTGAGGGTGTCAGGGTGCCTCGGGGCCGAGGTAGGGGATCAGGACGACGGTGATGTTGTCGGCGCCGCCGGCGTCGATCGCGAACTTCACCATGGCGGCGGCGGCGCCGAGCGGGTCGCTCAGCGCCTTGGGCAGCGCGAGCCCGGCGAGGTCCGCGGCCTCGGGCAGGTAGTTCCACAGGCCGTCGGAGCACATGAGCAGGGCTCCGGGCCCGGGCGGGGTGGACCGCTCGACGTGCGCGGCACGGTCGGGGTCGTCGGCCAGGTCCGCGGCGTCGCCGCCCAGCCAGCGGGTCAGCACGTGCGCATGCGGCGAGGCCATCGCCGCGGCCTCGTCGGCCAGGCCGGCCGCGACCATCCCCCCGGCCACCGAGTCATCCCGCGTGAGCAGCCGGGACTCCGACGCCGGCTGGCCCAGCCAGTAGGCGCGGCTGTCGCCCAGCCAGCACAAGGTCATCTCGTAGCCGCTCGCGACCGCGGACACGAACGTGGTCGCCGAGGTGTCGCCCCCGGGACCCTGCAAGGCTGCCACCGCCTGGCGCGCAGCGGCCACCGAGGCCAGCGAGGCCACGGCGAGATCCCCGCCCGCGTGCACCGCGGCCACCAGCACCGGCAGCGCGGCCTGCGCGGCGGCCTGCGACGCCTCGTGCGGACGGGCCGAGGAAGAGACGCCGTCGCAGACCACTGCCACCACCGTCGGGCCGTCCGGCGCCTGCTCGGCGGCTAGGGCCATCGCGTCCTCGTTGCGGTGATGCCGCAGGCCCCTGTCGCTGACGCCAGCAGCGGGACCAAGGTCGACCTCGGCATGGTCTCGCGGCGACGGGTTGGTGATCATGTGCATACGTTAGTGCCTCGGATGCTCCGTCGTTATACGCCGATGCCCTACTCCAGGTAGAGAATTTCCTAACCCAGATGCACCGTGATCGCGGTCCAGGCGCCGAGGTTGATGCGATCGCCGTCATGCAAGGTCACCTGGTCCCCGGTCGCTATCTCCGAGCCGTTGACCAGCGTGCCGTTGGCCGAACCCGGGTCGAGCACGGCCCAGGTGCCATCCGGCGTCGCGATCAGGACCGCGTGCAGCCTGCTGATGCCCGGGTCGGCGGGCGGCCCGGTCAGGTCGATCTCCGGTGCCAGGCCGCGCGACACGCTGCGCCGCCCGATCCGCATCTGGTTCCCGACGAGCTGGAAACGCCGTTCGGCGCAGTAGGAGGGGAACGTCACGGCGGCGCCTTCCGGCCCGGTGAGCGCCTGCACTCGCTCGTAGTAGCCACGGTCCGCGCCGACCACCGCGGTCCAGGTGGCCTGCGGGTACGGGAACGAGGACATCGACGGCGAGGGCGGAACCGAAGCGGCAGAAGGGGCCGAACGAGCCGACGGGGTTGAGGGGGTCGAAGGGGCGGACTCGGCTGAAGGGGCTGGTGGGACAGAGGGGGCCGGAGAGCCTATAGAGGTCGGAGGGATCGCGGCGGGAGGCAGGGGGCCGGCCGGGATGAAACGGGGACCTTGGAAGTTGAAGCCGCAGGCCTCGCAGAACTGGCCGGTCCTGGGGATGCCGCAGCGAGGGCAGGTTTCTGCGGCGACATCGGGCCAGGGCGGCGGTCCGCTGGCCGCCGGCAAGGGGCCGGTGGCGGGGCTGCCGCCGATGCGCATGCCGCAGACGTCGCAGAAGTCATCGCTCGCCGAGTCGTGCCCGTTGAGGCAGACGGCCATCGCGGCCTCCTTCCCCGCTCGCTATTTCTTCACCCGGACCGTCTTGGTCGACCGGGTGTCGAGGGCCATCTCGTCGGCGTCCTCGACCTTCTTCTTGAGCCGGACCGTGCCGGATTCCTCATCGACCACGTCTACCACCTTGGCCAGCAGCTTGGCGGTGTCCTCGTTGCCTGACTGGTGCGCCAGCGCGACCGCCCGGCCGAGTTTGGCCGTCGCGGTCTCCTCGTCGCCCTGCTTGCGGGCCTCCAGGCCCTCCTGGATGGCCACGGCGAGTTCGGCCTGGCCCGTGTAGTGCGCCACCATCGGGTTGATCTTGGTGGACAGCGCCTCGTCATCGGTCCATATCGCGCGGACGAGCCCGTGGGCGAGGACTTCGCCCCCAGAAGCGCCGGACGGCGAGCTCGTGACCAGGCTGATCCGCGCGGCCAGCATCTCCTGGCCGACGCCGGCCGGGTTGACCTCGACGCCGACGTGGTAGTCCCGGCTCTCCCCCGGCCCCCACGCACCGGTCGGGTAGTCGCCCGCCTGCGGTCCCGATTGGGTGCGCCTGCCGGTCAGGTCCTCGACCGCGGGCGCCACCTGCTTGACGAACTTGACCGTGGCGTGCTGCGGCGTCCACACCCGCAGGGAGACGTCGGCGACCTGCTTGCCCATCGCGTTCTCCATCATGGCCGCGAAGTCGGCGGCCAGCCCGGCCGGGTCCGGCACGATGTCCACCGTGCCGAGCAGCGTGGTGGAGACCGTACGCAGCTCGCTGACCTCCCAGTCGGTACCCACGCCGCGGCAGTCGCAGCTGAACACCCCCTCGCACCGGCTGAGCTCGGCCGCGAGCTGGGCGGGCGTCTCGTGCTGGTTCTTGCCGTCGGTGAGCAAGATGGCGTGCCGCAGCTGAGCCGGGTAGCCCGCGAAGATCTGCCGGGCCAGCCCGAGCCACTGGCCGATCGCGGTGCCGCCGTTGGCCCGCAGCCCGGTCACCGCCTGCTTCGCCGCGGCCCGCGACGACGCGCCCGCGACCGCCATGCGACCGTCGGGCGGGAAAACCGGCCAGGCGGTGCTGGTGCCCGCGATGACCGCGAACCCCACGCCGTCACGGACCACGTTGATCGCGGCGGCGGTGGCGGCCCGGGCCTGGGTCATCTTGGTCGGCGGATATTCCATCGACCCCGAGCAGTCGATGATGATGATCTCGGCGCTGCCCGCGCCGCCCGACGGAGCCGCGACGGCGACGTCCGTCCCGGACGTCACGGTGACCACGGCGCTCACGTCGCGGCCGCCCTCGGGCACGTACTGGTTCTGGTCGACGTCGACGGTGAAGCCGGAGTCGGTCATGGCGTTTTCTCCTCGGTAACGGCGCCGGCCGTACTAGCGGGAACGGGACCAGCACGATGGTGATGTTGTCCATGCCGCCGGCGTCGAGGGCGAACTTCAGCAGCGCGTCGGCGGCACTGGACGGGTCGTTGAACGCAGCCGGGAGCGCGAGCTCCGCCAGGCCTGCCGCCTCGGGCCGGTAGTTCCACAGCCCGTCGGAACAGACGAGCACGACCCCGCGTCCGGGTGGCTCGAACCGTGTGACGTGCGGCTCGGCCGTGCCTACGTCGGCGCCGAGCCAGCGGGTGATCACGTGGGCCTGCGGGGAGGCCATGGCCTGCGCCTCGGTCAGCTCACCTTGCGCCACCATTTCCTCAGCGAGCGAGTCGTCCCTGGTCAGTCGCTTGGCATCGGAATCGGTGGCCAGCCAATAGGCGCGGCTGTCGCCGAGCCAGCAGATCGTGACCGCGTCCGCGCCGGTGATCGCGGAAATGTAGGTGGCCGACGGTGCGCGGGACGCAGTGCCCAGGATGGCCATAGCCTCGTGGGCCTGGCGCACCGCCGCCCTGGATGCCTCGTCCGGGTCGTCGCCGCGCCTGATGGAGCTGAGCAGCACCCGCACCGCCGCCTGCGCGCCGGTCAGCGACGCCTCGTCCGGGCGCGGCGAGGACGACACCCCGTCGCAGACCACGGCGATCGCCACTGGCCCGCCCGGGGTCTCCGTCGTCGCCAGGGCCATCGCGTCCTCGTTACGCGGATGCCGCAGGCCGCGATCGGTGACCCCGGCCAGCAGCTCAAGGTTGAGCTCGACGTGGTCGCGGCCGGACGGCACCTTGCGGCCGCACGACTCGCAGTAGCCCTCGGTGCTGATCGCGCTCGGCGGGGCCGACTCGTCCAGCGAGCACACCGGGCACTGCGCGGTGTACCCGGCGGGGCCGGTGCTGCTGACGGGCGGGGCAAGCTCGGTCCCGCACGACTCGCAGAAGCTGTCCGCGGCGCCGGCCGGCCCGCCGCAGGCGGGGCAGGTGACTCCCGTATTGCCATCGTGCATCAGGCCATCATCCAGGCCACGGGCCGTCATGTCAGCGTCCGGGGCCGGATTTCGTTGGCCCTGTCAACACGTTCGATCCGGCCGCCCGGCTGAGTGCACGTCACCGCGGCTGCACCCCCAGGACGGCTTGCTGGTAGCCAGCCACCGCGGCCTCGGCCGCGGCCAGGTCACAGGGCGCCGTCCAGAGCAGGTCACGGGCCTGGTCGTACCGTTCGGCCAGGCCGGTGTCTTCGATCGCGCCGAGCCGGGCGGCCTTGGCCTTATAAGCCCCGAGCAGTCCGCGCAGCTCGTCACGTTTGGCCATGGCTGCCACCACGGCCCGTTCGGCCTCCTTGAAGCTAGCCGTCGCGGCGGCCAGCTCGCGGTCGAGCAGATCTAGCTCAGACCCCAGGCGGGTCCACCGGCCGCTGGCCTGCAACGGGCCCAGGCCGGCCAGCCGGGCGGATAGGCCGGCCAGGGTGGCGGGCTGCGGCGGCAACGCCCCGGTGGCGATCTTCGCCGCGGCCTGCTGCCAGGCGGCGACAGCGTCCTCGCGCGCCGATTGGGCCGCTGCCGCGACCGCCGTTATCCCGGCGATGCGCTGGCGGGCGTCGTCGCGCAACCGGACCAGCTCATCGACCTGGGTCGCGACGGCGGCGACTTCCTCCTGCAGCCGGTCCGCCCCGGAGGTATCGACCGCGGCGCCGCCCGGTCCCGATGAACCAAGCCACAAGGCCAGCGGGTCGGAGTTCAGCGTGTCGCGTAGCCGGGCCAGCTTGCCCCGGACGGCGGCCAGGTCGCCGGTCAGCGCCTCGTCCCCGAGCGTCTCGGCCTGCGGCGCGACCCGGGCCAGCTCGCGCCCGCTCGCGTCCAGGCGGCCCGCGACCTCGGTCCACACGTGCTCCGCGGCGGTGACCACCTCGGTCACGGCGCCGAAGGCGCCGCGCATCCGGGCCACCGCCGTGGCCAGGGTCAGGTCCTCCCGGCCGGAGTCGGCCAGATCGCGGCCGGCCAGCGGGGCGGGACCCGAGGCCAGCTGGACCGAGCGCCCGGTGAGCAAGGCGGTGATCGCCGCCAGCTCCCGTGGGCCGAGGTGCCCGGCGACCGCCTCGGCAGCCTGGTCGACCACGGCTGAGTAGGCCGAGTAGACCTGCCACAAGGTGGCCAGCGTGGCCGCCGACGCGTCCCAGCGCCGTTTGGTGTCCCCGGTGAGCTCGGCCCCGGCCAGCAACTGCTTGCCGAAGCTGGAGTCCAGCTCGAGCAGATTGGCCTGGATGGCGTCGCGCTCGGCGACCGCGGCCTTGACCGCGGCGCCTGCCTGGTCCCTGGTCAGCATCGGCACGGTCATCGGTACTCCGCCAGGCGCCTGATCCTGGGCTGACCCGCCATGCCGCTCCAAGTCACCGGAACCGATGAACCATGATGTTCACTATTTTGCCCGCAATCCGGGGCGCCCGTGCCCGCCCGGTTTGGCGTCATGACCAGGTATTCGGCCGGATCGCATTGGCCATGTCGACCAGTTCGATCCGGCGGCCGCGATCGGAGGTCAGCCGGGCCAGCGCCCGGTAGCCGCGTTCCAGGCCGAAGCGCAGCGCGCGCTCGTTCGGTTCGCAGCCGAGGATGAGGCCGTTGGCGCGCCCGGCGGCAGGGGCCTGCCCGGAGCTGGCCCAGCCGAGCGCGGCGCGCAGGATCTCCACGGTGAGCTGCTGGCGGCGCGCCTCGTCCAGGGTCAGCTTGCCCAGGCGGCCGTCGGCCTGCCGCAAGTCGTCGCCGCTCACGCCGGGCGACACCAGGATCCGGACCGCGGCGATCTGTGCCGCCGCGTGATGGCTGGACGTCTCCGGCACCGCCGCGAGCGCCGCGATCGCGCCCGGCCGGTCGCCCGCCGCCAGGCAGGATCGGGCCAGGCCGAACGCCGCGCTGATGCAGGACCGGTCCACCGTCCAGACGAGCCGGAAATACCGGCTGGCCACCGCGGCGTCGCCGGCGGCCTCGGCCGCGAAGGCCAGCGCGAGCTTCGGCGCGAGCTCACCGGGCAGTTGGTCGTACACCGTGTCGAACGCGTTGCGCGCGATGGTGGCACCGCCGGCGCCCGCGCTGCCGACCTTGGCGGCCGCGCCCGCCTTGGCGGCCGCGCCCGCCTCGCCGGCTGCGAGCCAGCGCAGGCCGTCGGTCCAGGCGATCCGCCAGTCGGACGCGTCCTCAGCGGCCAGATCGGCCAGCGTGACCCCGGCCCCGTCATAGTCACCGACGTCGAGCTGGGCGCGGGCCAGCGCCAGGCGCGTCTCGGCGGATGTGGTCACCTCGGCCGGCACGGACGGGTCACCCGAGACGGCCCGGGCCAGCGCGGCCGCGCGCTGACCGGAATCGAGCCCGGCGAACGTGGCCAGGTAGCCGGCCGCGGCATCGGCCCGGTCCACCTGCGGCATCGGCATTCCCGCGATGATCTCCGCGGCGCCCGGCGCGGCCAGGGCAGCTCCCGCGGCGTCGTCTCCGGTCCCGATCGCCTGGAGCTCGGGACTGAACACCGTGGAGAACGCGGGCCTGGGCGTGCCGTCCGCCACGGCGAGCACCTCGCGGAGTACGCCGGTGAGCTGTTCGGCCATCTCGCCCGCGGAGCCGAAGCGCCGGTCCGGATCGGCGTCGGTGGCCCGGCGCAGCAGCCGGGCGAACGACTCCTGCTGCTCGAGCAGCGGCACCCCGTCTGGGAAGGTGAACTTGTACGAACTCTGGTAGCCCTTGAACTCGAAGGTGAGCACGGCCAGGGCCCGCGCGACCGTGAACAGGTCCGACGGCACCGAGGGCCCGTCGGCCCCGATCTCGGGTGCCTGGTAGCCGACGGTCCCGTAGATCGGCCCGTCGCCGTCGACCCCGCGCACGCCGCCCATGTCGATGAGCTTGAGCTGCTCTTCGGTCTGGATGACGTTGTCCGGCTTGAAGTCGCAGTACACCAGGCCCCGGTCATGCAGGTACCCCAGGGCCGGCAACACCTCGATGGCGTAGGCCAGCGCATGCGCCACCGGCACCGAACCCCCAGCCGCCCGCGCATCCTGCAAGATCTGCTTGAGCGACTTACCGCCCACATACTCCATCACGATGTACCCGGCCGACTCCCCGCTCCGCCGGTCCGCATGCTGCACGAAGTTATAGATCCTGACGATGTTCGGGTGCTCCACCTGGGCCAGGAACTGGCGCTCGGCCACCGCGGCCGCCATCGCGTCCGCGTCCCCGGTGTTCAGCAGGCCCTTCAGCACCACCCAGCGGTCGCTGACGTTGCGGTCCCGGGCCAGGTAGATCCAGCCCAGCCCGCCGAAGGTGAGGCAGCCGAGCACCTCGTACTGCCCGGCCACCAGGTCGCCCGGCTCCAGCTTCGGGCTGAACGAGAAGCGGGTGCCGCAGTTCCGGCAGAACCCCTCGGTCAGCCCGGCGCGGCCGTCCCGGCCGCGCCCGACCGGCTGCTCGCAGCCGCTGCAGAAGCGCCGGTTCTCCGGCACTTGCGGGTTGGCGAGCACGGCGCTGGCCGGGTCCCGGTAGGGCACCGGCGGGATCTCGACCAGCCCCGCCCCGAGCCGGCCCCGCGCCGACCGGCCGCTGGTCCGCCGGGAACCCCGGGCGCCCGACGTCCGGCGGCTGACCGCCGACCCCGACCCCGACCCTGCGGACGCTGACCCGGCTGGCGCGGACGCCGACCCGGCCGGGGCGGAAGCCGGGACCGGGACCGGCGCGGCGGCTAGGCCGCAGACGTTGCAGTACCCGTCCTCGATCGTCCCGCCGCAGCTCGTGCAGGTGCTCATCGCCAACGCGCTCCCCTCGTCAGCCCCGTCATCGGTCAGCCCCCGTATTGCGCCGGCGGCGGGGCGGGAACCGGGGCGCCGATCCAGTGCCCGTAGCTGGCCCGCCACTGGCCGTCCGTCCGCAGTTGCTGCAGGACCGCGTTCACGAACCGGACGAATTCCGGGTGCTGCTTGGAGATCGCCAGGCCGTAGGGCTCGTCGGTGAGCCGCGGCCCGACCAGCTTGGTCCACGGGTCCTGCGCGGCGAGCCCGTCCAGGATCGAGTCGTCGGTGGAGATCGCGGCCACGTCGCCCTGCTGCAGCAGCACCAGGCAGTCGGTCCAGTAGGGTACGGCGACCGGGACGACCCCGTGATTGGTGATGAAGGTGAGCGAGTCGGACCCGCTGGTGGCGCAGACCTTCTGGCCGCGCAGGGCGGTCAGGCTATTCGCGGTGGAGTTCTTCAGCACCAGGACCCGCTGGGCCGCGTCGAAGTAGACGCTGGAGAAGTCGACCTGCTGCAGCCGGAGGCAGGTGATCGTCATCGTGTGCGCCACGATGTCCACGGCCCCGGAGAGGACGTCGGTGATCCGCTGCGCGTCGGAGATCGCCTTGTACTCGACCTTGTCCGGGTTACCGAAGATGGCCTGGGCCACCGCCCGGATCATGTCGATGTCGAAACCCTCGATCTGCCCGGTGAGCGGGCTGAGGAAGCCGAAGTGGTAGGTGCTCTGGTCCACCCCGGCGATGAGGTAGCCGCGGGCGCGGATCTTCGCCATGAACGAGCCGGATGTCACCTGCGGCGGGCCAGACGGACTCAGGCTGCTCGCCTTCGGATTACACGCGGCCGCGGCACCGGCCACGCGCGCGGCGCCCGGTGCGCTCACCGTCCGGGCCGCCCGGATGGCGGGTGGCTGGCCTGGCGCGGCGGCGGCCGCCGCGGCACCCAGCACGAGCCCGAACGTGGCCAGCATCACCAGCAGCGCGCGCGGCCAGGTTCCCCGGGGCCACCGGGGCCGCGCGTTCACCGGTACTCCGCGAGCCGGCGGCTGAGCCCCCAGGAGCAGCCTGCCACCATCACCAGCGACGCCACGATCATGCCCGCGGCCAGGCCGGTGAACGCGTCCCGGCCACCGCGGGCGCTGGAGGCGAAGACGGCCTGGTGGGTGTCGATCCCCGCGCTGAGGGTCGCCGACAGCCGCGCGAAGCTGGTGGCGGCGTCGCCGGTCTGGGCCGACCGCACCGCCGCGGCGTGGTGCCCGGCGCCGTCCAGCGCGCGCAGCGCCGCGTGCGCCCGGTACCAGGCCTGAGCGTCGGCCGCGGCGCCGTTACCCGCCGACGCCTGCACCGCGGCCAGCAGCGGCCCGAGGAGCTTCTGCTGGGCCAGGAAGTCCCGCTGGTAGGCGTCGTCTCCGCTGTTGTCGATCAAGGTGAGGCTCTCATCCGCGTGTGCCCGCAGCGCCGCCACGTCCGCCCGGGCGAACGCCTGGGCCGGCGCTGAGCCCTGCTGCTGGGCATGCAGCAGGTCGGACCGGCCCACCGCGAAGGCCCCGGCCAGCCACACCAGCGAGACCAGGCCGACCAGGGCGGCCAGCAGCAAGCCGTAGTTGACCATCCGGTGGCTGTGCCGGGCCAGCCACCGCGACGAGCGGAAAAGCACGTAGCCGATGCCCAGGCCGATCACCACCGCGACCACGACGAGCGGCAGCCCGGTCGCCTGCGCGCTGGCCGAGGTCAGCAGCCCGCTCTCCCGGGTGTAGATGTCGCTGGCCGAAAGGAGCAGCGTCCCGCGCAGCAATGCGGAGGCCTCCCTGAGGTAGGCCGCGCCGAGCGGCAAGCCGAGCCGGTTGTCGGCCCGGGCCGTGCCCACCTCGTCGGTGTAGACCGGCAGCTGCCCGGACAAGGTGGCCAGGTCGTCGCCGACGGCCGAGCCGGCCGCCGACGCCTGCTTCGACAGGTGGCTGGGCAACTGAGTCCGGGCGGCGGACGAACCCACCAGTGCGCTGGCCGCCTCGATCCGGATGGCCGCCTGGGTGATGTCGGCCTCGTAGCGCTGCCGGGCCGCGGCGGGCTCGAGCCCGCCGGCCAGGAACGCGTTCGCCGCGGTCGCGTCGGCGTCCGACAGGCTCTGGTAGATCTGCTCCGCGTCCAGGCTCAGCGGCTCGCTGACCGCGACCACGTCGGCGGCCGCCGAGGCGTGCTGATTGGCGGTCAGCGCGGCCAGCACCCCCCAGGCCAAGCTGAGCAGGACCAAGAGGACGAGCAGCAGCCGGAGCCGGGCGGGGGTGGTCGCGGTGTCCAGGCGGGACCGCCGCCAGGAGCGGCGCGCGGCCGGCGCGGGCGTCCGCTGGCCGGCTGAAACGCCGACGCTCGTTGTCATGTTGTCGACCGCCACCACCGCTCGTGCACCGGCCTTCCGGCGCCGTCTGAATTTACTAAGTTAATACCACCAGGACGGGCTGGGCGGGATACGCACAGACAGTTCGCTGACGCCCGGCAGGGCTGCCGCGCACTAGCCGCGGTACATCGTGATGACGGTCCACGCGCCCAGGTTGATCCTGTCCCCCTCGTGCAGGGTGACCAGGTCCCCCATGGCCATCTTGCGGCCGTTGAGGAACGTGCCGTTGGCCGATCCTGAGTCCATGAGCGACCAGGTGCCGTCCGGCGCGGCGACCAGCACCGCATGCAGGCGGCTGACGCCCGGGTCGACCAGCGGCTCAGCCAGGTCGATTTCCGGTTCAAGTTCCCGGGCCGCGCTCCAGCGCCCGATGCGCATTTGCTTGCCGACGAGCGGGATCCGCCGTTCGGGCGCGTGAGCCGGAAAAGCGACGTCCGGACCATACAGGCTGCGCACTGCCTTCATCCGGTCGTAGTAGACGCGGTCAGAGGCAACGAGCACCGTCCAGCTGACCGGAATGAACGATGATGGAGGTGTTGTTGCCGGCGGGACTGAGAAGGCAGGCGGGACGGCTGGGGCATTGAGGTCCGGCCGGGCGGTACGTGCCGCCGGCGACTCGAATACGACCGCGGGCGACGGCCCAGGCCGCACCTCAGGCGGCGGCTCGACCACCACCGCAGGCGACGACTCAGGCCGGAACTCGGGCATGGAGGGCGGCTCCATGGGAGCCCGGAATGAGGACGACGGTTCAGGGTGGTCCAGAGGGGCGGGTGTGAATGGTGATGCAAGCAGGTCCGTAGCCGCGGACCCAGCTGGTGGTTCGGGCTCGTCTGGCCAGGCGGACTGGTCCGGCGGAGAGGACGGCAGCCCGGGCAGGCCGCCGGGTGCGGTCGGCGGTTCCGCGAAGCTCCACGAGGAGGGTGACGGCTCCATCCGGGCCCAGGGCGAGGACAGCGAGTCGGGCCTGGAGACCGGCGGGAACAGCGATTCGGGCGGGGCGGATGGAGCAAACGGACTGCGGACCCTGGGACTGAAACCGCACGCCTCGCAGAACTGACCGGATACCGGCGCTCCACAGCCCGGACAGGTTTCGCCACCGTTCGCCGAACCTGGCCTAAGACCGTGATGCTTCCCTATCGTCCGCCCCGGGCTGAAGGCGGGATTCCCGCCGATGCGCGTGCCGCAAACGTCACAGAAGTCATCGCTAGCCGAGTGGTGGCCCTCCGGACACGCTGTCATTACCTACCCGCCCTTTGGCCATCGATCCCGTTACATCCCCTTGGCCGCAGAATATGCGGTCCGTACGCAATACACCTGATCTTTCGATCCACCCCAGAGCGTAAAGCCTCAGGTAAGCGGACGGGCCGTGGGCGCGATCGGGGCCGGCAGGCCGACCGATTCCCGGTCGCCGAGATACCGGTCGACGGCGGCGGCGGCGCTGCGCCCCTCGGCGATGGCCCATACGATCAGCGACTGGCCGCGGCCCATGTCCCCGGCCGCGAAGACGCCCGGCACCGACGTCGCGTACGAGCCGTCGCGGGCCACGTTACCCCGCTGGTCGAACTCGACGCCGAGGTCGGCGAGCAACCCGGGCCGTTCGGCCCCGGTAAAGCCCATGGCCAGCAGCACCAGGTCACAGGGCAGGTCGCGCTCGGTCCCCGGCATCGGGTCGAACCCGGCGGCGTCGGCCAGCCGCAGCGCTCGCACCCGGCCCGCGGAATCGCCGACGAACTCCAGCGTGGTCACCGCGTAGGTGCGCTCGCCGCCTTCCTCGTGCGCGCTGGAGACCCGGTAGATCATCGGGTAGGTGGGCCACGGCTGGTGGCCGGGCCTGGTCGCGGGCGGGCGGGGCAGGATCTCGAGCTGGGTCACCGAGGCCGCGCCCTGCCGGTGCGCGGTGCCCAGGCAGTCCGCGCCGGTGTCGCCGCCGCCGATGATGACCACGTGCCGCCCGCGGGCGCTGATGGCCGGGTCGGCCGGATCACCAGGGTTGGCCGCCACGGCCCGGTTGGAGAGCGGGAGGTACTCCATGGCCTGGTGGATGCCGTCCAGCGAGCGCCCGGGCAGCGGCAGGTCGCGCGGCACCCGGGCACCGCCGCTCAGCACGATCGCGTCATACGCCGCCCGCAGTTCTCCGGCCGTGATGTCGGTGCCGGCCTCGACGCCGCAGCGGAACTCGGTGCCCTCGCCCCGCATCTGATCGAGGCGCCGGTCCAGGTGCCGCTTCTCCATCTTGAATTCGGGGATGCCGTACCGCAGCAGGCCGCCGGGCGCGTCGTCGCGCTCGAACACGGTCACCGCGTGCCCGGCCCGCCTCAGCTGCTGGGCGGCCGCCAGCCCGGCCGGGCCGGAGCCGATCACCGCGACCGTCCGTCCCGACAGGGCCGCCGGGGGCAGCGGCACCACCCAGCCGGACGCGAACGCCCGGTCGATGATCTCCACCTCGACCTGCTTGATCGTGACGGGGTCCGCGTTGATCCCGAGCACACAGGCGGCTTCGCACGGCGCTGGGCAAAGCCGCCCGGTGAACTCGGGGAAGTTGTTGGTGGCGTGCAGCCGGTCGGCGGCGTCCTGCCAGTCGTGCCGCCAGAACCAGGTCATTCCACTCCGGGATCAGGTTGCCCAGCGGGCAGCCGTGGTGGCAGAACGGGATGCCGCAGTCCATGCACCGGCCCGCCTGCCGCTCCAGGCGGCTGGCCGGGTACGGCTCGTACACCTCGTGCCAGTCCCGCAGCCGCAGGTCGACCGGGCGCCGGACCGGAGTCTCGCGGGGCGTGGATATGAAACCCTTCGGGTCAGCCATTTAAACCGTTCCCTCACCCGTGCGCCGCGGCCATGACGGCCTCGTTGACGTCGCGGCCCTCGCGCTCGGCCTGCGAGGCGGCGGACAGCACCCGCTTGTAGTCCTTCGGCATGACCTTGGTGAACCGGCCGGGATCCCAGTCCGCGAGCAGCCTGGCCGCGACGGCCGAGCCGGTCTCCGCGTGATGGCGTTCCACCACCTCGCGCAGGAACTTGCCCTCGTTTTGGTCACCAGCCTCCTCCGGATCCACCTGGTCCAGGTCGACCATCTCCATGTTCACCCGGATCCGCGGCAGGTCGAGCACGTAGGCGATGCCGCCGGACATGCCCGCCGCGAAGTTCCGGCCGACCGGCCCAAGGATCACCACGCGGCCGCCGGTCATGTACTCGCAGCCGTGGTCGCCGGTGCCCTCGGCGACCGCGAGCGCGCCGGAGTTCCGCACGCAGAACCGCTCGCCCACGATGCCGCGCAGGAAGATCTCGCCGCCCGTGGCGCCGTAGCCGATCACGTTGCCCGCGATGACCTGGTCCTCGGCGGCGAAGGCGGCCTGCGCGGGCGGCCGGACGATGATCCGGCCGCCGGACAGCCCCTTGCCCAGGTAGTCGTTGGCGTCACCTTCGAGGCGCAGCGTGACGCCGCGCGGCAGGAAGGCGCCGAACGACTGGCCGGCCGAGCCGCGGAACGAGATGTCGATCGTGTTCTCGGGCAGCCCCTCACCGCCCCAGCGCCTGGTCACCTCGTAGCCGAGCATGGTACCCACGGTCCGGTTGACGTTCCTGATCGGCAGGTCGAGCCGGACCGGGCGCCCCTCTTCCAGCGCGCCCTCGGCGAGCTGGATGAGCGTGTTGTCCAGCGCCTTGTCCAGGCCGTGGTCCTGGCTCTGCTTACAGGTCAGGGCGGCGCCTTCGGGCAGCGGGGGCATGTAGAGGACCCGGGACAGGTCCAGCCCGGAGGCCTTCCAGTGCTCCACCGCCAGCACGGCGTCCAGCAGGTCCACCCGGCCGATGATGTCCTCCAGGCGGCGGAACCCGAGCCGGGCCAGGTACTCCCTGACCTCCTCGGCGATGAACTCGAAGAAGGTCACCACGAACTCGGGCTGGCCGGTGAACCGGGCCCGCAGCTCGGGGTTCTGCGTGGCCACGCCGACCGGGCAGGTGTCCAGGTGGCAGACCCGCATCATCACGCAGCCCGACACCACCAGCGGCGCGCTGGCGAAGCCGAACTCCTCCGCGCCCAGCAGCGCGGCGATGATCACGTCCCGGCCGGTCTTGAGCTGTCCGTCGGCCTGCACCACGATCCGGTCCCGCAGCTTGTTGCGCAGCAGCGTCTGCTGGGTCTCGGCCAGGCCGAGCTCCCACGGCGCGCCCGCGTGCTTGAGCGAGGTCAGCGGGGCCGCCCCGGTGCCGCCGTCGTGCCCGCTGATCAGGACCACGTCGGCGTGCGCCTTGGACACCCCGGCCGCGACCGTGCCCACACCGACCTCGGACACCAGCTTGACGTGCACCCGGGCCGCCGGGTTGGCGTTCTTCAGGTCATGGATCAGCTGGGCCAGGTCCTCGATCGAGTAGATGTCGTGGTGCGGTGGCGGCGAGATCAGGCCTACGCCAGGCGTGGAGTACCGCGTCTTGGCGATCCACGGGTACACCTTGTTCCCTGGCAGCTGGCCGCCCTCCCCTGGCTTGGCCCCCTGCGCCATCTTGATCTGCAGGTCGTCGGCGTTGACCAGGTATTCGCTGGTGACGCCGAACCGCCCGCTGGCGACCTGCTTGACCGCGGAGCGGCGCAGGTCTCCGTTGGCGTCCGGGATGAACCGGTCCGGGTCCTCGCCGCCCTCGCCCGTGTTCGACCGGCCGCCCAGCCGGTTCATCGCGATCGCGAGAGTCTGGTGAGCTTCGGCCGAGATCGAGCCGTAAGACATGGCTCCGGTGGCGAACCGCTGCACGATGCTGGCCACCGATTCCACGTCATCGATCCGAACGGGCTGGGGTGCTTCGCCCTGATCAGGTGCGCTGCTGGCCTCGTCGACGCCGCGGATGCGGAGCAGCCCGCGCAGTGTCATCAGCCGTCGCGACTGATCGTTGACCAGCGCGGTGTACTCCTTGAAGACCTCGTACCGGCCGCTGCGGGTGGCGTGCTGCAGCTTGAAGACCGTCTCCGGGTTGAACAGGTGCGGCTCGCCGTCGCGCCGCCACTGGTACTCACCGCCGCCCTCCAGCCGCCGGAACGCCATGCCGGGGCCGCCGGCCGCGTGGCCGGCCCGCAGCCTGACCTCTTCGGCGAGCTCGTCAAAGCTCACGCCGGACAGGCGCGAGGTGGTGCCGGCGAAGCAGGTCTCGATCACCTCCGGGCCCAGGCCGATGGCCTCGAAGATCTGCGCGCCGGTGTAGGAGGCGACGGTGGACACGCCCATCTTGGACATGATCTTCAGCAGGCCCTTGCCGAGGGCCTTAAGCAGGTTGGCCTCGGCCTTCTTCTCGGTCAGCTTCGGATCCCCGGCCATGCCCCGCCGGACCAGGTCCCGGACCGACTCGATGGCCAGGTACGGGTTGACGGCGGCAGCGCCATAGCCAATGAGCAGGGCCACGTGATGGCACTCGCGCACGTCCCCGGCCTCCACGATCAGCCCGGCCCGAGTGCGCGACTTCTGCTTGATCAGGTGGTGGTGCACCGCCCCGGTCAGCAGCAGCGACGGGATCGAGACGAGCGCAGTGTCTGCCCCCGGGGAGCGACCCCCCGGTGACCCCTCGTTCGGGGGGACTACCCGTCCCCCCGAACCCCCCTGGCGGTCGGACAGGATGATCAGCCGGGCGCCGGCCTGGATCGCGGCCGAGACCTCGGCGCAGATCACCGCGAGCCGGACGCGCAGGCCCTCGCCGCCGCCGCGCGGGTCGTAGCGGCCATCTACCACGTGCGACGCGAATCCGGGCAGGTTGCCCTCGTCGTTGATGTGCGCGATCTTGGCCAGGTCGTTGTCGCTGATCACCGGGTACGGCAGCACGATCTGGCGGCAGGAGGCCGGAACCGGCTCGAGCAGGTTCTGCTCGGGTCCGGTGATCGTGCCGAGCGAGGTGACCAGCTCTTCCCGGATGGCGTCGAGCGGCGGGTTGGTCACCTGCGCGAACAGCTGGGTGAAGTAGTCGAACACGAGCCGCGGCCGGCTGGACAGCACCGCCACCGGTGTGTCCGTGCCCATGGACCCGATCGGCTCGGCGCCGGTCCGCGCCATCGGGGCCAGGATGACCCGCAGTTCCTCCTCGGTGTACCCGTGCATCCGCTGCAGCGTCACTGTGCTTGCCCCCGGGGGGTCGACCCCCCGGGGACCCCCCGGCACGGGGGGACTGCCCGTCCCCCCGTACCCCCCTGGCCCTGGGATCGGGCAGGTCGTCCAGGTAGATGAGGCCGGCGTGCAGCCAGTCCTTGTAGGGGTGCTCGGCGGCGAGGGCCGCCTTGACCTCCTCGTCCTCCACGATGCGGCCGGCCACCGTGTCGGCCAGGAAGACGCGGCCCGGCTGCAGCCGGCCCTTCCTGACCACCGTGGTTCTCGGGTCGGAATCGATGTCGAGCACGCCGACCTCGCTGGCCAGCACGACCAGGCCGTCGCTGGTCACCCAGTACCGGCCGGGCCGCAGGCCGTTGCGGTCGAGCACCGCGCCGATCACCGAGCCGTCGGTGAACGCGATTAGCGCCGGGCCGTCCCACGGTTCCATCAGTGCGGAGTGGAACTGGTAGAAGGCGCGCCGCTCCGGCGTCATCTCCTCGTGGTTCTCCCACGGCTCAGGGATCATCATCAGCACCGCGTGCGGCAGCGACCGGCCGCCCATGTGCAGCAGCTCGAGGCACTCGTCGAAGCTGGCCGAGTCGCTGCCGTCGGCGTTGAGCACGGGGAAGAGCCGCTCGATCCCCTTACCATCCTTCGACGGCGGGATAAGGTCGCTGGCCAGCATGGCTTCCCGGGCCCGCATCCAGTTGCGGTTGCCTCGGACGGTGTTGATCTCGCCGTTGTGCGCCACGTACCGGTAGGGGTGAGCCAGCGGCCAGGACGGGAACGTGTTGGTGGAGAACCGGGAGTGCACCAGCGCGAGCGCCGAGCCGTAGCCGGGGTCGGACAGGTCCGGGAAGAACGGCCCGAGCTGCGGCGCGGACAGCATCCCCTTGTACACGATGGTCCGGGCGGACAGGCTGGCGAAGTACACGCCGGCCTCGTGCTCGGCCCGCTTGCGCAGGCAGAACGCCATCCGCTCGAGCTCCATGCCGTGCTGGCCCTCGGCGCCCGCGACGAACAGCTGGAGCACGTCGGGCAGCACCGCCCGGGCGCCGTCGCCGCAGGCGGTGATGTCGAACGGGACCTCGCGCCAGCCGAGGATGGTCAGCCCCTCCGCCGCGGCGAGCCGGGCCAGGGCGGGTGTCACCAGGTGCCGTTCGGCAGAGAAGAAAGCCATGCCCGCCGCGTAGGCACCGGCTTCCGGGAGCTCGAAGCCGCACGACGCGCGGAAGAACTCGTCGGGGATCTGGGTCAAGATCCCCGCCCCGTCCCCGGTCCCGGGGTCGCCGCCCTGGGCGCCCCGGTGTTGGAGGTTGCATAGCACCTGCAGTGCCCTGGCCACCACATCGTGACCGCCGCGTCCGGACAGGTCCGCGACGAAACCGACGCCACAGGCATCGTGCTCGAACTGGGGGTCGTAAAGGCCAGCAGCCGCCATGCGCTCTCCCGTCGTCTCTCGAAAACGCCACATCAGTGCGCTGGGGACGACACTGGCCCTGTTACACAGACATTACATCACCGGAAGAATCCTCTACCAGGGCTCGCTTGGGGTAGGCGCGAGTCGGCGGTTTGCGCCCGGGTCTGGTCAGGTACATGCCCACCACGGCGAGGACGAAAACGGCGATATCGCCGAGCGCACCGTAACGCATGCCGAGGGCGTGGGGCAATGGGCCGATGCGCAACGACTCCACCCAGAAGCCGCCCGCCGCGTACCCGGCCGCGCACAGCATGAGCGTCCGCCCGCCGCTGAGCGCGAACCGGCCGGACGCCCAGATCACCGCGAAGCCCAGCACGATCTCCCACAGCGACTGGTACAAGAAGGCGGGCTGGAAGGTGGCGTAGTTCTCGTAACCGGGCACGCGGCGCTCGGGCGAGATACGCACCGCCCACCACCACGTCGAGGGACGGCCGTAGCACTGCTGCGCCCACCAGTTGCCCAGGCCGCTGACGGCCAGTCCGAACGCGAGGGCAGGCGCGGCCGCGCCCGCGACCGGTCCCAGCGGCACCTGGGCCCGGCGGCAGGCGATCCACGCGCCGGCCGTGCCGAGCGCCACCGCGCCCGGCACGCCGATGGCCGCGACCCCCACCGTAGCGGCGTGCCACAGCCGGTACGCGTGGCCGAAGTCGTGCCTAGTGTCCAGGAGGATGGCGTGCGCCGCCGCGCCGGCCAGGCCGAACGGGATGGCCCAGGCGGCCACGTCGAGGATGACCCCGGGCTGTGCCTCCCCCCGGCCGCCGGAGCGCCGGTACCTGCGGTTGGCCACCACGACCGCGACGATGATCCCGGCGATGACGCACAGCGCGTAAGCCCGCACCGACAACGGTCCCAGCCGCCAGGCGGCGTGGCCAGGGCTCGGGATCGACGCGAGCGGCATCTTGCGAGATTACTCGGTCTGCCGGGAGGACAGCTGGGCAGGACAGCTAAGAAGACAATGCTCTGCGAACTCCCGCGGAAAGCTCGGTAGCGAGCTCCCGGACGGCGTCTATTCCTTCCTCACCTAGCCGCCGGACGAAGGCGGAACCGACGATCACGCCGTCGGCGAACGCTGCCACCTGGGCCGCCTGGGCGCCGTTGCTGACGCCGAGGCCGACCGCCACCGGCAGGTCGGTGTGCTCGCGGATCCGCTCGACCAGGCCGCTCGCGTCGCCGCTGACCGCGTCCCTGGTACCGGTGATGCCCATCAGCGAGGCGGCGTAGACGAAACCGCGGCAGGCTCCGGCGATCACGGCCAGCCGCTCGCCGGTCGAACTCGGCGCGACCAGGAACACCCGGTCCAGGTCGTGGGAGTCCGAGGCGTCCAGCCAGGGGCCTGCTTCCTCCGGCGGGAGGTCGGGAGTGATCAGCCCCGAGCCGCCCGCCGCGGCCAGGTCACGGGCGAAGGCGCGCACGCCATACCGGTCGACCGGGTTCCAGTAGGTCATGACCAGAACGGGAACGCCCGCCGCCGCGACCGCCTCGACGGTACGGAGCACGTCGGCGACCTTGGTCCCCGTGGCCAGCGCCCGTTGCACCGCCTCGGCGATCACCGGGCCATCCATCAGCGGGTCGGAGTAGGGCAGGCCCACCTCGATGATGTCGGCCCCGGCCTGGGCCATGGCCCGCGCGGCCACGATGGCGTCGTCCACGGTGGGGAATCCGGCCGGCAGGTAGCCGACCAGGGCCGCGCGGTTGTCCGCGCTGGCCTTGCCGAAGGCCACCGAGACGGCGCTCATGATGTGACTCCCGGACGCCTCATGCCGTTCACACCCCGAACCACTTCGAGGCGGTGTCCACGTCCTTGTCGCCGCGGCCGGACAGGTTGACCACGATCAGGCCACCAGGGCCGAGTTCCCGGCCGACGGCAAGCGCGCCGGCCAGTGCGTGCGCGGACTCGATGGCCGGGATGATGCCCTCGGTCCGGCAGAGAACGGAGAAGGCGTTCATCGCCTCGGCGTCGGTGACGGCGCGGTAGCTGGCCCGGCCGGTTTCCATCAGCCAGACGTGCTCCGGGCCGACGCCCGGGTAGTCCAGGCCGGCCGAGATGGAGTGGGTGCCGAGGGTCTGGCCCTCACCGTCCTGCAGCACGAAGGTCCGCATACCGTGCAGCACGCCCTGCGACCCGCTGGTGAGCGTGGCCGCGTGGTGCCCGGGGCCTGGCCCGTCGCCGCCTGCCTCACAGCCGATCAGGCGCACCTGGACGTCGGGAATGAAGGCATGGAAGATGCCGATGGCGTTGGAGCCGCCGCCCACGCAGGCGATCACCGCGTCCGGCAGCCGACCGGTGGTCTCGAGCACCTGCTCGCGGGCCTCGAGGCCGATCACCCGCTGGAAGTCCCTGACCATCATGGGGAACGGGTGCGGGCCGCCGACCGAGCCGATGCAGTAGTGCGTGTGGCCGACCGACCTCACCCAGTCGCGGAAGGCCTCGTTCATGGCGTCCTTGAGCGTGCGGGTGCCGGTCGTGACACCGATGACCTCGGCGCCCAGCATCCGCATCCGAGACACGTTCAGCGCCTGCCTGCGGGTGTCCTCCTCGCCCATGTAGACGGCGCAGTCCAGGCCGAGCAGCGCGCACGCGGTCGCGGTGGCCACGCCGTGCTGGCCGGCCCCGGTCTCCGCGATTACCCGCGTCTTGCCCATCCGCCGGGCCAGCAGCACCTGGCCGAGCACGTTGTTGATCTTGTGCGACCCGGTGTGGGTGAGATCCTCGCGTTTGAGCAGCACCGTGCAGCCGCCAGCCTGCTCGCCGAACCGCCTGGCCTCGGTAAGCAGCGTCGGCCGAGCCGCGTAGCCGCGCAGCAGCCCGTCAAGCTCGGCTCGGAAGACCGGGTCCCGGCGCGCCTGCTCGTAGGCGGCGGTCAGCTCGTCCAGCGCCGCCATCAGCGCCTCGGGGGCGAACCGCCCGCCATAGGCGACGCCAGGGGCCTCCCTGGCCCCGCCCTCCTCGGCGACTCCGACCGCGCCGACCACGAAGTGGCCGGAGACGTCCGGCACCGGGGCGATATCGGGCTCGGCAGGCTGGGCCATCTCGATGAACTGGGCGTCCTGGGTGGCTGTCAACCGCGTTCTCCTCGCAGCGCGGGGTGCGAGCCCGCGGTGACCAGGTCGGCGACGGCGCAGCGCGGGTCCTTCTCGGTGACCAGGCTCTCGCCGACCAGCACGGCGTCCGCGCCAGACGCGGCGTAGGCGAGCAGGTCGCGGGGGCCGCGGACGCCGGACTCGGCCACTTTAACGATGCCGTCCGGGATCTGGCCGGCCATTCGGCCAAAGATCCCGCGGTCCACCTTGAGCGTGGCCAGGTTGCGCGCGTTGACGCCGATGACGGTGGCGCCCGCGTCGAGCGCCCGGTCGAGTTCGGGGTCGGCGTGCACTTCCACCAGCGGCAGCAGGCCGATCGAGATGGCCCGCTCGATCAGCGAGACCAGCGCGCTCTGCTCAAGCGCGGCCACGATCAGCAGCACCACGTCCGCGCCGTGCGCGCGCGCCTCCCACAGCTGGTAGGAGCTGACCACGAAGTCCTTGCGCAGCACCGGTACCTGCACGGCCCGGCGCACCGCGTCCAGGTCCTCCAGGCTGCCGCCGAAGCGCCGCGACTCGGTCAGCACGCTGATCACCTTGGCGCCGCCGGCCTCGTACTCCGCGGCCAGCGCGGCCGGGTCGGCGATGGTCGCCATCTGGCCCCGTGACGGACTGGCCCGTTTCACCTCGGCGATGACGCTGACGCCTTCCGCCTTCAGCGCGGCCATCGCGTCCCGCGGTGACGGCGCCTGCCGCGCCATCTCCTTCAGGTGCTCAAGAGAGATGCGCCGCTGCCGTTCGGCGAGATCGGCACGCACGCCGTCTAGGATCTCGTCGAGCACACTCACGCGGTTCGCTTGTCCCCTCGCGTCGGAACTGTTGCGCCACTGATGGTAGCCCGGCCGCCCAGGTGCCCCGGTGACTGCCCCCCTGAAATCACGCCGACGCCGCCTTGGTCATGGATCGACCGCGAAGCCGGCGCCGCGGGCCGTCCTGATCACGCCAGCCGACCCAATCTTGGCCCTGAGCTGGGAGATATACACGTCAGCGGCCCGGTCACCGGCGGCCGGGTGGCCCGCGGCGGCGAGCAGCTGGCGGCGGGACAGGACGCGCCCCGGTTGGTCCAGCAGGGCCGCGAGGATCGCGAACTCGGTCGCGGTCAGTGTCACCGGCTGGCCGCCCGCCACCGCGGTCTGGACCGTCAAAGTCCTGTCATCGAGCCAGAGCCCGCCGACGGCCCGGCCGGCGGGCCCGGCTGCGGCAGGCCCGGCCTGGGGTTCAACCCCGGCTGGTTCCGCGCCCTGGGCCTGCGACGGCACCCGCGCGGCCAGCACGTCGCGGACCATGGCGACCAGTTGGCGGGGGCCGAAAGGCCGGGCCAGCCACCGCCGTGGGCCAGTCGTTCCCCCGCTGCGGGCCAGGCCGCGCGGGCGAGGACCGGCCACCAGGAAGATGACCGGAGTCCGCAGCGCGCGGCGGATGCGCCTCGGATCGAGACCGGGCATGGTCAAGTCGAGTACGGCCGCGGCGTCCGGGCCGCCGGTCAGCTCGGCCAGCGCCTGCTCCGGGGTGGTCACCAGACGGACCCGCAGTCCGTCCCGGCGCAGGTAGCGAGCCGACATCTCGGCGACCTCGGGCTCGTGTTCCGCCAGCAGGACCGAGACCACCTCGGTCCTAAGTACGCGTTCCGCCATCGGCCGTCGGGTCGACGTCGCGGCTCAGCGACTCCCACATGGCCGCAGAATCGGCCCCGGCCGGCCGCTGCAGACCCCCGGACCGCTCGAAGCGAGAGGACATAACGGGCCAGCGCGCACCGCGCCAGATGGTGGCCAGGCCGGCCAGCAGGATCACGACCGCACCGGCCACGGCGGCCGCGCGCCAGGGCGCGCCCGCCAGGACCGCCCGGCCTGCTCCCGAGATGACGATCCCGTGCACGGCCCCGCCCGAGGACGCGCCGCTCGTCGTGGACCCGCCCAGAGGACCGTCCAGGGCGCTGGCTCGCGCCACGGCGAGCACGGTCGCGGTACGCACGCCGACCGATGCGGCTACCGCCGCGCCCGCGCCGAGGAGGGCCAGCAGGGCGCCGACGGCGCGCCTGGTCACCGACCTGGTGGCGATCACCGCCGCCAGGCAAGCCA
This sequence comes from uncultured Actinomycetes bacterium, assembly GCA_963769715.1. GTDB lineage: Bacteria > Actinomycetota > Actinomycetes > Streptosporangiales > Streptosporangiaceae > Palsa-504. The sequence continues at coordinate 19,709 of CAVYNE010000028.1, read as the reverse complement.
GCGCGGCCAGCGCCAGCGCGCTGGCCAGCGGGACGAGTTGCTGCCCGGTGACGGAGATGTCCTGCGCGGGCAGCGGCTGCGGTGGGGTGAAGATGGCCTGCGCCCAGGCCTGGCGGACGGCGAGCACGACCAGCCCGGCCCCGACCGCGCCGGCCAGCAGCACCAGCACGAACTCCCTGCGCATCACCGGCACCAGAGCTCAGTGCCCGTTAAGGAGCAGGTCCGCGTCCTGCTCTCCCAGGAGCACGTCGGCGTCGAAGCAGGTCCGGCCGCCGGTGTGGCAGGCGGCACCGACCTGGTCGACTTTGACCACCAGGGCGTCGCCGTCGCAGTCGAGCGCCACCGACTTGACCCACTGGTAGTGCCCGGACGTGTCGCCCTTGACCCAGTACTCCTGGCGGCTGCGCGACCAGTAGGTACACCGGCCCGTAGTAAGGGTGCGATGCAGCGCCTCGTCGTCCATCCACCCGAGCATCAGCACCTCGCCGGTGTCGTGCTGCTGGGCAATGGCCGCGACCAGGCCGGACGCATCGCGCTTCAGCCTGGCCGCGATGGCAGGGTCAAGCATCGTTCCCTCCTCGGGGGTCCGGGGGTCGCCCCCCGGGTTAGCACAGCGTCGAGACTTCAGCCAGGGTAGCAATGGCAACTACGATCGGCGGGTGAGCTACTCCTCCGAAGAGCGTCTCGCGCTGTGCGCGCTGCTGGACAAGACTGGTCCGGACGCGCCGACGCTGTGTGAAGGCTGGACCACCGGCGACCTCGCCGCGCACCTGGTGCTGCGCGAGCGCCGCCCGGACGCGGCGGCCGGCGTGATAGGCGGCCCGCTGGCGGGGTACACGGCCCGCGTACAGCAGCGGATCAGGGCGCGGACCCCGTTCCCCGACCTGGTACGGACCATCAGGTCGGGCCCGCCCCGGCTGTCGGTGATGGCGCTCCCGGGCGTGGACGAGCGCGCCAACGGGGTGGAGTTCTTCGTGCATCATGAGGACGTACGCCGGGCCGCGCCCGGCTGGGAGCCCAGGGCGCTCAGCGACGGCGAATCGGACATGCTCTGGCAGCGGCTGCGGATGGCGCGGTTCATGCTCCGCAAGGCGCCGGTCGGCGTCGAGTTGGCCAGGGACGACATCGATACCGGGGTCAATCCTGACGGGCCGGCCTACCGCATCACGGCGAAGAACGCGACGCCCGCGGTCACCGTTATCGGCAGCCCAGCCGAACTCACCATGTGGGTGATGGGCCGCCGGACCGCGGCGAACGTCCGCATGGACGGGACCCAGGCGGCGGTGACCAAGCTCGCCGCGGCGAACTGGTAGCGGCTAGCCGCCCATCTCGCGCTTGAGCCGGGCCAGTTCGTCGTCCACGTCCTGGGCGGCCGGGCGAGACGGCGGGTACGGAGTCGAGACGGGCTCGACGTCGGCCCGCGGCAGCGGCCTGCTGTACTGCGGGTGGTCGGGCTCGCGGACCTCACGCTCTGCCTTCTTGCTCGAGACCTGCCGCCGGGAACTGGCCACCTTGATGGCCACCGCGATCGCGCCGACCACCAGCGCGGCGAGTACCAGCTTGGTCACGGCGCCAATGATGAAGCCGATCACCGAGCCGACCACCAGGAACGCGATCAGTATGCCGACCCCGATGGCGGCGAGTTTGAACCAGCGCACCCGCCACATCCTCTCTGAGGAGAAATCTGTCCCCTCTCGCGATATTACCTGACTGGCCCGGCTCGCAGAGCGTCAGGCGCGCGGCAATCAGGCAGAGCATTCACTACGCTAATCCCATGCACGTACTCGGCATTGACATCGGCGGTTCAGGGATCAAGGCGGCGCCCGTGGACGTGGCCACGGGCAAGCTGCTCGCCGAACGGCAGAAGATCCCCACGCCGCGCCCGGCTCGGCCGGACGCGGTCGCGGACGTGGTGAAACAGCTCACCACGTCCTTCAGCTGGTCAGGGCCGGTCGGCATCACCTTCCCCGGCGTGGTCACCGACGGCGAAATCAGGACCGCCGCCAACCTGGACCCGGCCTGGATCGGGCTGGACGCGGGCGCGCTGTTCGGCAAGGCCGCGGGCGACCCGGTCCGGGTGCTGAACGACGCCGACGCGGCCGGCGTGGCCGAGATGACGTTCGGCGCGGGGACCGGCGAGAACGGGACCGTGCTGATGCTGACCTTCGGCACCGGGATCGGCAGCGCACTGTTCACCCGCGGCGTGCTGGTGCCGAACACCGAGTTCGGGCACATCGAGATCCACGGGACCGACGCGGAGAAGCGCGCGTCCGAGCGGGCCAAGGAACTGCACGACCTGAGCTGGGGTAGGTGGGCCGGCCGGGTCGATGAGTACCTCCAGCACATGGAGGCGCTGCTGTCCCCGCACCTGATCATCGTCGGCGGCGGCATCAGCAAGGAGGCGGATAAGTGGGTGCCGCGGCTGACCGGGATCCGGGCCCGCATCGTGCCCGCGGCGCTGCTCAACAACGCCGGCATCGTCGGCGCGGCGATGTCGGCCACCACCAGCGCCGCCCCAGATACCTCGGGCGCAACAGGAACCGGCCACTGACCGGGTCAGCGGACCGGGTGGCCGGCGCCGCGCAGGGCCTCCTTGACCTGGCCGATACGCAGCGTGCCGAAATGGAACACGCTGGCCGCCAGCACCGCGTCTGCGCCCGCGTCCACGGCGGGCGCGAAGTGGGCGAGCGTGCCCGCGCCGCCGCTGGCGATCACCGGCACAGTCACCACGGCGCGCACCGCCCGGATCAGCTCGGTGTCGAAGCCGGCGGTGGTGCCGTCCGCGTCCATCGAGTTCAGCAGGATCTCGCCCGCGCCGAGCTCGGTGGCCCGCCGGGCCCACTCCACCGCGTCGATCCCGGTGCCGACCCGGCCGCCGTGCGTCGTCACCTCGAAGCCACTCATCGGTCCGGACGCGCGGCGCGCGTCCACGGACAGGACGACGCACTGCGACCCGAACCGGGCTGCTGCCTCGGCTAGCAGCTCCGGCCGCGCGATGGCGGCGGTGTTGAGCGAGACCTTGTCGGCCCCCGCCCGCAGCAGCCGGTCCACGTCTTCGACGCTGCGCACGCCGCCGCCGACGGTCAGCGGGATGAACACCTGCTCGGCGGTGCGCCGCACCACGTCGTACATGGTGTCCCGGCCACCGCTGGACGCGGTGATGTCCAGGAAGGTCAGCTCGTCGGCCCCTTCGGCGTCGTAGCAGGCGGCCAGCTCCACCGGGTCGCCGGCGTCCCGCAGCTCGCGGAAGTTGACCCCCTTGACCACCCGGCCGCCGTCCACGTCCAGGCAGGGGATGACCCGGACCGCAACCGTCATGACGCGACCTCGGCCAGGGCCCGAAATGCTTCCGCCAAGGTGAACGCGCCCTCGTACAGGGCGGTGCCGACGATCGCGCCTTCTACGCCGAGGGGGACGAGCGACGCGACCGCGCGCAGGTCAGCCAGGCTGGACACTCCCCCGCTGGCGACCACCGGCGCGGAGGTGCGCGCGCACACGTCACGGAGCAGGGCCAGGTTGGGGCCGCGCAGCGTGCCGTCCTTGAGCACGTCGGTGACCACGTACCGGGCGCAGCCCTCGGCGTTCAGCCGGTCGAGCGTCTCGTACAGGTCCCCGCCCTCGGCCGTCCAGCCGCGGGCGGCCAGCCGGGTGCCCCGGACATCGAGCCCGACCGCGATCCGCTCGCCGTGCCGGGCGATGACCGAACGCACCCAGTCCGGGTTCTCCAGCGCCGCGGTGCCGATGTTGACCCGGGCGCAGCCGGTGCCGAGCGCGCGGGCCAGCGATTCATCGTCCCTGATGCCGCCGGACATCTCCACCTGAACGTCGAGGATGCGCACCACGTCCGCGAGCAGGTCCGCGTTCGACCCGCGACCGAACGCCGCGTCCAGGTCCACCAGGTGGATCCACGAGGCCCCGGCCCGCTGCCAGGCCAGCGCCGCCTCCATCGGGTCGCCGTACTGGCCGCCGCTGCCGGGCACGCCCTGGACGAGCTGGACCGCGTGCCCTTCGGTAACATCGACGGCGGGCAGCAGGGTGAGCTTAGTCACAGGGTCTCCAGCCAGTTGGACAGCAGCGCGGCGCCGGCGTCGCCGGACTTCTCCGGGTGGAACTGGGTCGCGGCCAGCACCCCACCCGCCTCCCCTACCCTCTTCTCTACCGCGGCGGCGAACGTCTCGCCGTGCTCGGCCCAGGTGATCCGGGCGCCGGCCGCGGCTAGTTCGTGCGCGCCGGGAGCGCGCAGCGCGTAGGAGTGCACAAAGTAGAACCGCGTCCCCGGGGCGATCCCGGCGAACAGCACCGAGTCCGGCGGTGGCGTGACCGTGTTCCAGCCCATGTGCGGCAGCACGCCGGCGTCGAGCCGCTCCACCGTGCCCGGCCAGGCCCCGCAGCCGTCGGTCCGCACCCCGTGCTCCAGGCCGGCCGCGAACAGCACCTGCATGCCCACGCAGATGCCGAGCACCGGGCGCCCGAGCTCGAGCCGCTGGGCGATCAGCTTGTCGCCGCCGACCGCGCGCAGCCCCGCCATGCAGGCCGCGAACGCGCCCACGCCGGGGACGGCGAGCCCGTCGCATTCCAGCGCCGCGTCCGCGTCCGCCGTCACCTCGACCTGCGCGCCGACCCGCTCCAGCGCGCGCTGCGCCGAACGCAGGTTCCCCGATCCGTAGTCAAGCACCACCACCCGCGGCATCAGGCCAGCACGCCCTTCGTGCTCGGGATGCCGCCGGCCCGCGGGTCGGGCGCCGCCGCCGCGCGCAGCGCCCGGGCAACCGCCTTGAACTGGGCTTCGACGATGTGGTGCGCGTTGCGGCCCTCGATCACCCGGACGTGCAGGCAGATCCCCGCGGCGAACGCCAGCGACTCGAAGATGTGCCGGGTCAGCGTGGTGTCGTAGCTGCCGATCAGCGGGGCCATGCCGTCCGGCTCGTGATGCACCACGTAGGGCCGGCCGGACAGGTCCACGGCGGCCTGCACCAGCGTCTCGTCCAGCGGCACCAGCGCGTTGCCGAACCTGGCGATGCCGGACTTGTCACCCAGCGCTTCCTTGAGCGCCTGGCCGACCGTGATGGCGGTGTCCTCAACGGTGTGGTGCGAGTCGATGTCGACGTCGCCCTTGGCCCGCACGGTCAGGTCGAGGGAGCCGTGCTTGCCCAGCTGGGCCAGCATGTGGTCGAAGAACGGCACGCCGGTGCCGACCTCGACCACCCCGATGCCGTCCAGGTCGAGTTCCACCATGATCTGCGTCTCGCGGGTGAGCCGCTCCACCCGCGCCACTCGGTTCATGAGCTCAGCACCTCATCTAGGGCCGCACGGAACGCCGCCATCTCGGCGGGCGTCCCTACCGTGACCCGCAGCCAGCGCGGCGGGCCGACCTCGCGGACGAGCACGCCGCGGTCGAGCAGTCCCTGCCAGACCGCGCGCCGCGAGTCGAACTCGCCGAACAGCACGAAGTTCGCATCCGAGTCCGCCACCGCGAGGCCCCGCTGCCTGAGCCAGGCGACGAGCCCATCTCGTTCGGCCCGAAGACTCGTGACGGTGGCCAGCGGCTCGGCGGCCAGCGCAAGTGCGGCCCTCGCCACCGCCTGGGTGACGGCGGACAGGTGGTACGGGAGCCGCACCACGAGCAGCTTCTCGACCACCTCGGGCGCGGCGGCCAGGTACCCGATCCTGGCGCCAGCCATCGCGAACGCCTTGGACATGGTGCGGGTGACCACCAGGTGCGGGTGACGCGGCAGCAGCGTGAGCGCGCTCGGCGTGCCCGCACGGGCGAACTCCGCGTACGCCTCGTCGACCACCACCAGACCCGGCGCCGCGGCGCAGACCGCTTCGACCAGCGCCATCGGGGCAGCGGTGCCGGTCGGGTTGTTCGGTGAGGTCAGGAAGACCAGGCTCGGCTGGTGCTCGGTGATCACCCGGGCCGCCCGCTCCGGGTCGAGGCCGAAGTCCTCGTCGCGGTCCGCGGAGACCCAGCCGGTGCAGGTCACCCTGGCGATCAGCGAGTGCATGGAGTAACCGGGGTCGAAGCCAAGCGCCAGCCGTCCCGGTCCGCCGAACGCCTGCAGCAACTGCTGGATGACCTCGTTGGACCCGTTGGCCGCCCACATCTGGCGGGCGGTCAGGCCGTGCCCGAGGTAGTCGGCCAGGTCCTTGCGCAGTTCGACCGCGTCCCGGTCCGGGTAGCGGTTCAGGGTCCCCGCCGCCCGCGCCACCGCGGCCGCGACCGCCTGCACCAGGCGGGGGCTCGGCGGATAGGGGTTCTCGTTGGTGTTCAGCCGGACCGGCACGTCGATCTGCGGAGCGCCATATGGCTGCAGGTCCTTCAGATCATCCCGAACGGGCAGGGTGCGAGCCCCGGTCACGGTTCAGTGTCCATTCTCGGGCCCTGGATTGGGACCCGCACCCGGACGGCCTGGACGTGGGCGTCCAGGTCCTCGGCGCCGCCGAGCGCGTCGATCAGCGGGGCGCTGGCGGCTAGCGTCTCGCGGTCGCACTCCACCACGTTCACCAGCCGCAGGAAGGGGAACACGGACAGCCCGCTGGTGTGCCGCGCGGTCCCCCCGGTCGGCAGCACGTGGTTCGAGCCGGCCAGGTAGTCGCCGAGCGAGACCGGCGAGTACGGGCCGGCGAAGACCGCGCCCGCGTTGGTGACCCGCGCGGCCAGCTTGGCCGCGTCCCTGGCCTGGATCTCCAGATGCTCGGGCGCCCACGCGTCGCTCACCGCGAGGGCCGCGTCGAGGTCGTCTACGATCACGCAGGCCGACTGGCCGTTGAGGGCCTTTTCTACCCGCTCGCGGTGCCGGGCGGCCGGGACCTGCCTGGTGAGCTGGGCCTCGACGTTGTCAGCTAGGGCGACGTCGGTGGTGATGAGCAGGCAGGCCGCGAGTTCGTCGTGCTCGGCCTGCGCGACCAGGTTGGCGGCGACGTAGCGGGGTTCCGCGGAGTCGTCGGCGATGATGGCCACCTCGGTCGGGCCGGCCTCGCCGTCGGTGCCGACCACGCCGCGCAGCACCCGTTTGGCCGCGGCCACGTAGACGTTGCCCGGTCCGGTGATGACGTCGGCCGCCGCGCAGTCCGACGTGCCGTAGGCGAACATGGCCAGCGCCTGCGCCCCGCCGGCCGCGTGTACCTCGTGCACGCCGAGCAGCGCGCACGCGGCGAGCACGGACGGGTGCGGCAGCCCGCCGAGACGGGCCTGCGGCGGCGACGCCACGGCGATCGCGCCGACGCCCGCGACCTGGGCCGGGACGATGTTCATCACGACCGAGGACGGGTAGGCCACCAGCCCGCCGGGGACGTACACCCCGGCCCGGCCGACCGGGACGAAGCGGCCGGTGACGGTCAGCCCGCCGGTGACCCGGGTCGGGGTCTCCGGCGGCAGCTGCGCTTGGTGCACGCGCCTGGTGCGCCTGATGGCCTCCTCGAGAGCGGCCCTGACGGCGGGATCGAGGCTGGCCAGCGCCTCGTCCAGGGCCTCGGCCGGCACCCGGGTGGTGGCCAGGTCGACGCCGTCGAAACGGGCGGTGTACTCGCGGACGGCCTCGGCGCCGCGGCGCTTGACGTCGTCACAGATGGGCCGGATCTGTGCCGCGGCCGCCTCGACATCGGTCGTGGCGCGTGGCAGCACGCCGGCCAGGGCGGTTCGGCTGAGGCTACCCGGGGCGTGGCCGCGCAGGTCGATACGGGAAATCACGCGCCTAGTCTACGGAGAGTGCCTCCTGGTCGGCCCCTCTGTCCACATGCCGGAAGCCGCCATACTCGGCCAGCAGCAGGACGACCGAGGTGAGCCCGGGCCAGAATGCCAGCGCGCTCTTGGCCCCGAGCCCCAGCGAGGCGTGGAAGAAAGCGCCGTCTCGGCTGGTGGCGAGCAGGTGGTTATAGGTCCCGAGCCCGATGTTCTCGCCGACCCAAAGGGCGAGCAGGGCGGCCGCCACGGCGCCGAGGACGAGCCCGGCCGCCGCGGTCCAGCCGGCCCGGCGGACGAGAAGGCGGTAGCCGACGACGCCGGTGATCACCCCGCCGACCGCGACGATCAGGCAGAACCAGGCGTCGGCGACGATGAACGCGTGGCTCTCGGCGTTGACTAGTTCGGCCTCGCCGGGCCCGATCTCTTGCAGTACCGCCCGCGGCGCCACCGCGGCCCAGATGAGCCCGGCCGCCACGCCGAGTACCGCGCTGCCCGCCAGAGCCGCTACGAACGCGGCCAGTCGCCCCTTCGTCGGTCCTCCCTCGGTCTTGCTTTTGTCGCCTTCATCGCTCCGGGCACGATCGTACTCGTCAGATCGTCTTCGGCTCGATGGCGTGTACCTCGGGCAGGATCGAGGTCACCGAGCGGGCGCTGGCGACGTTCGGGCCGGGTGAGCGCGAGACGGTCATCCACGCGCTGACCGCCATCAGGCGCAATCTCACCGGCGGCTGATTTCCCGGGTCTTTTTCCCGGGTCTTCTTCCCGGGTCTTCTTCCCCGCGTCTTCCCTGGTCCCGGGGTGAGAGCCAGTTGCCTGTTTAGCCCGGTTCATCGAGGGGAGTCGGACTGCCGTTCCGACACCTCACGGAGGTCATAATGTCGACCGGAGCAATAATAGGCATCGTCATCATCGTCATCATCGTGGTGGCAGCAATCGTGGTGGCCTCGGTTGAGCTGCGGCGGGCCCGGCTGCGCCGCCAGTTCGGCCCGGAGTACGACCGCCTGGCCCAGCAGCTGGGCAGCAGGAAGAAGGCTGACACCGAGCTGGCCGCCCGGCAGCGGCGTGTCGAGGCGCTCGGAATCCACGAGCTTTCGCCCGAGCAGCAGGCCAGCTACAGCGGCGACTGGACCGCGGTCCAGGAGCGGTTCGTTGACACCCCGGCCGAAGCGGTCGCCGCGGCCAGCACGCTGATCTGGGCTGTCATGCGAGACCGCGGATATCCCGCCGACGACAGGAACGCCAGCATGGACGCCCTGTCCGTCTACCACGCCGGTTCGCTTGAGGGCTACCGGCAGACGCTGGCCCTGCGGATCGAAGGGGCGACCACTGAGCAACTCAGGGAAGCGATGATTCGCTACCGCGCGCTGTTCGATGACCTGACCGGCCTGCGGGAGGACAACGCTCAGCCCAACCGTGTCGCGGAGGTCCCTGACCGCGCCGCCAGCAGCAATTCCTCCGTCGCCAATAACCCCGTCGCCGACCATGGCGGCCGGATGGCGGAGAACAGCGACCTAGCCGCGGAGAACGGCAACCGGACCGCAGACACGCCTCGATAGGTACTCAAAGGAGAGATCATCCCATGACGCAGGATCAGTACGACCAGACGAGAGGGCCCGGATACGTCGTCCATGACGACGCCGTCCCCGACGAGGAAAACGAAGAATACGCCGCCGGGCAGTCCAGGCCGAAGACCGCCTTCCAGAAGGTGGCCTCCGCCCTACGTGGAGACCCGGACGAGACGGACCAGGGGCAGCCGGATCCGGATCAGGCAGCTGGAAACAGGGTCGTCACCAGCTCAGAAGCGGCTACCGGGTCAGACGCCATGGCGCCGAGCACGGACAGGACGAACGCGGACATCTCGCGCACGGACACGCCGGGCGCCAACCCGCCGTGGGTGACCGATCAGGATGAGGCGGCTGCCGTGACCAGCCCGGACGTTCCGGTTCCCCCGGACCTTTCGGGTACGGACCCGCTGACCCGCCAGGCCGCCGCGGATGTCCCAGCCGGCACCGCCCAGACCGCTGGCGTCCCGGCCTACGGCGCCGCGGCCGCTGGTGCCCTGGCTGGCGAGGCGACGGGGATCGCGGGACGGCATGCCGCTGCGGCCCCGGCCGGTACCGAGTCGCGGCCAGGCGAGGCGGCCGGGACGCGGGGTGACTTCAGCGATCTCGGCTACGGGAGCCTGATCGCGGACGGCGCCGTGTACCTCGAGCAATGGCAGCAGGTCCAGTTCAAGTTCGTGGACGACCCGCACGCCTCGGTGACCGAGGCCGCCGAAATCGTCGCCCAGGTCACCGCCAGGCTGGAAGCGGCCATCCAGGAGCGGCAGCGGGCCATCGCTGAGCAGCAGCGTTCGCTGCGAGGCCGGTGGGGCGAGGGCTCGAACGCCGACACCGAAGGGCTGCGCGAGACGCTGCGGCTGTACCGCACCTTCCTGGACCAGCTCATCGGCCCCGGGCCGGTTAACCAAGCACGACTAGCTGACGCAGGCAGGGCCGAGTAGCTGCTTCAGGTCGCCGATCAAGGCGGGTGAGGTGGCTACTCGGAGCTTGTCGTCGAGCCGGACCACCGTGGTGCGCTCGTGGCCGCGAAGCTTAAGGTGCACCTCGGTCGGGCCGGGGTGGGTGACCAGCACTTCCCGGAGCCGCTCCACCACCGGCGGTACGCACCGGGCCACCGGCATCGACACCACGAAAGGGCCTGAGTCATCTGCGGACAGGTCCGGGATGGTCAGGTCCATGGCAATCAGCTTGGGGGCGTCGTCCCGGCGGTCTACCTTGCCCTTCACCACCACCACCGCGTCCTCGGCGATCGAGGTGGCGTACAGCTGGTAGGTCTGCGGGAAGAACAGCACCTCAATGGCCCCGCCCAGGTCCTCAAGGATGGCCGCGGCCCACTGGTTGCCCTGTTTGGTCACCTTGCGCTGTACCCCGGACAAGATGCCGCCGACCTTGACGATCTGCGCGTCTGACCGGTCGCCGCTACGCGGCCGCGGTTCGGCCTCCTCCGCCATCAGGTCGGCGAGCGAGCAGTCGCTTTCCCGGGCGATGATGTGCTCGACGCCGAACAGCGGATGGTCCGAGACGTAAAGCCCGAGCATCTCGCGCTCGAAGTTCAGCAGGGTGGACTTGTCCCACTCCCCGGCCGGGGCGGGGACGTCGAAGACCGCCTCCGCCTCGGCGTCGCCGCCGAACAACGAGTCCTGCCCGATCGCCTCGTTGCGCTTGATGTCGATCACGGCGTCGACGGCCTGCTCGTGCACGAGCACCAGGCCCTTGCGCGGGTCCCCGAACGAGTCGAACGCGCCCGCCTTGACCAGTGACTCGATCACCCGCTTGTTGCACACCACCAGGGGCACCTTGCGCAGGAAGTCAGTGAAGCCAGTGAACTCGCCCTTGGACTTGCGCGCCGCGATGATCGCCTCGACCACGTTGGCGCCTACGTTGCGGATCGCCGCCAGGCCGAACCTGATGTCCTTCCCGACCGGCGCGAACGTCGCCACCGACTCGTTGACGTCTGGCGGCAGCACCTTGATGCCCATCCGGCGGCACTCGCTAAGGTACAGCGCTGACTTGTCCTTGTCGTCGCCCACCGAGGTGAGCAGCGCGGCCATGTACTCGGCGGGATAGTTCGCCTTCAGGTAAGCGGTCCAGTACGACACGAGGCCGTACGCGGCCGAGTGCGCCTTGTTGAACGCGTAGCCCGCGAACGGCACGAGGACATCCCAGACGGCCTGGATCGCCTTATCCGAATAACCGCGCTCCCGGCAGCCCTGGTGGAACGGAACGAACTCCTTGTCCAAGATCTCTTTTTTCTTCTTGCCCATGGCGCGGCGGAGCAGGTCCGCTTGGCCGAGCGTGTAGCCGGCGAGGATCTGGGCGGCCTTCTGTACCTGCTCCTGGTAGACGATCAGGCCGTAGGTCGGCTCAAGCACCTCGCGCAGCGGCTCCTCGAGCTCCGGGTGGATCGGCGTGATCTCCTGCTGCCCGTTCTTGCGCAGCGCGTAGTTGGTGTGCGAGTTAACCCCCATCGGGCCCGGGCGGTACAGGGCGCCGACCGCGGAGATGTCCTCGAAGTTGTCCGGCTTCATCATCCGCAGCAGCGAGCGCATAGGCCCGCCGTCGAACTGGAAGACACCGAGCGTGTCCCCCCGCCCTAGCAGCTCATAGGTGGGCTTATCATCCAGGGCCAGGCTCAGCAGGTCGATTGAGATGTCCCGGTTCCGCTCGATCGCCGCCACCGCGTCGGCCATGATCGTGAGATTGCGCAGGCCGAGGAAGTCCATCTTCAGCAGCCCGAGGCCCTCACAGGTCGGGTAGTCGAACTGCGTGATCACCGCGCCGTCGGAGTGCCGGGTCCAGACCGGGATGTGATCGGTCAGCGGCTCGGCCGACATGATCACGCCGGCCGCGTGTACACCCGGCTGGCGGACCAGCCCCTCGATCCCGCGGGCGGTGTCGATGACCTGCTTGATTTCCGGCTCGGCCTCGTACAGGGAGCGGAGCTCGCCCGCCTCCTTGTACCGGGAATTGGCCTCGTCGAAGATCCCGGACAGCGGGATGTCCTTGCCCATCACGGCCGGCGGGAACGCCTTGGTGATCCTGTCCCCCAGCGCGTACGGGTGGCCGAGCACCCGGCAGGAATCCTTGATCGCGGCCTTGGCCTTGATCGTGCCGTAGGTGACGATCTGCGCGACCCGGTCCGAGCCCCATTTCTGGGTCACGTACCTGATCACGTCGGCGCGGCCACGTTCGTCGAAGTCGATGTCGATGTCGGGCATGGACACGCGCTCGGGGTTGAGGAAGCGCTCGAAGATCAGACCGTGGACCAGCGGGTCCAGGTCGGTGATGCCCATCGCGTAGGCGACGATCGATCCTGCCGCCGAGCCGCGGCCCGGACCCACCGCGACGCCGTTGTTCTTGGCCCACATGATGAAGTCCGCGACCACCAGGAAGTACGCGGGGAACCCCATCTGGCAGATGATCTGGATCTCGTACTCGGCCTGCTGGCGCCGCTGCTCGTCGTACCCGCCCGGATAGCGCCGGTCCATGCCCTTCCACACCTCGGCCCGGAACAGCTCATCCTCGGACTCGAATCCATCGGGGATGGGGAAGCGCGGCATCAGGTTGACGAATTCGAACATGCCGCTAGCATCGACCCGGTCAGCGATCAGCAGCTGGCTATTGCGACACCCCTCCTGCCAGTAGTCGCTGCCGTCGATGCCGTACATCGCGAGCGCGGGCTTGATGAAGTAGCCGCCGCCCTCGAGCCTGAACCTATCGGCGTCGGCCAGGGTCTTGCCGGTCTGGATGCACAGCAGGGTGTCATGGCTGGTGGCGTCCTGCTCGCGGGTGTAATGCGAGTCGTTGGTCACGACCGGCGGGATGCCGAGCTTCCTGCCGATCTCGAGCAGGCCGTCGCGGACCCGGCGCTCGATGTCCAGGCCGTGCTCCATCAGCTCGAGGAAGTAGTTTTCCTTGCCGAAGATGTCCTGCCACTCGGCCGCCCCCTTCAGCGCCTCGTCGAACTGGCCGAGCCGCAGCCTGGTCTGCAGCTCGCCCGACGGGCACCCGGTCGAGGCCATCAGCCCGGACGCGTGCGCCGCGATGATCTCCTTGTCCATGCGCGGCCACTTGACCAGCCAGCCTTCGGCGTACGAGCGGGATGAGAGCTTGAACAGGTTATGCAGGCCCTGCTTGTCCCGGGCCCAGATGGTCTTGTGCAGGTAGGCCCCGGAGGCGGAGACGTCGTCTTTCTTCTGGTGCGGCTGACCCCACAAGACGCGGTTGGTGTTGCTCCTGGACTCGGGCGCGACGTAGGCCTCGATCCCGATCACCGGCGTGATGCCGGCCTCCTTGGCCTGCCGGTGGAACTCCGCGGCGGCGAACATGTTGCCGTGGTCGGTCATCGCCACGTGCGTCATGCCTTGGCTCTTGACCTCTGCGAACAGGTCCTTCAGCCGGGCGGCGCCGTCCAGCATGGAGTACTCGGTGTGCACGTGCAGGTGAGCGAACGGCGCACCGGACTCTGCCATGACGATCCGCCTCCTCAGGGCATGCGACGCAGCGCGCATGACCCCGCTGGGCCTGCGCGTTTAGTTATCAACCGGTGCTCACCACCTTAACGGAGACAGGCCCTCGCCGCGGGTCTGGCGCGCCGACTGGGTCATACAGGTATCGGGACTAGTACCGGCCGCGGCGCTCTGGTCGCATGTTCGTCGTAGTACTGGCGCATCCGGTCGGCCCAGCCTTCCGGCTCGAAGACCCGGACGCGGCGCCGGGCCGCGGGGTCGCCGGCCTGTTCACGGCCTGCCTGCTGTTCCCGGTCGGTGCGGGCGTTCGCCAGGCAGACGTAGATGGCGTGGTCCAGGTCCAGCCGCTCGCCGTACCACGGCGGGATGATCGTCTCTGGGGTGATGTCCGCATCGTGGCAGTCCGCGATGGCCCCGGCGGGTTCCGGGAGCGGCGGGCTGGGCGGGATCGCGGCGCCGTCCGGCCGGTAGAACACGAAGGTGCTGTCGCGGGCGATGGCGATCAGGTAGCCGCAGTCGTGCACCAGCATGTGGTGGTACTTGCACAAGCTGATCAGGTTGTCCAGGTCGGTGCGCCCGCCGTGGCTCCAGTAGACAATGTGGTGCAGGTCGATGCGACGGGATTCGCAGGCGGGGAACCGGCACCGGCATTTGTCCCGCTCCCGGGCCGCCCGGCGCAGCGCCGCGTTCGGCCGCCGCCGCCGCCGGCCGAGCCGGAGGATGCCGCCGTCGCGGTCGTGAAGCATCCAGGACAGCCACTGCGCGCAGCTGTTCATCTCCCAGCTGGCCCAGCCGCGGCGGGCATCGAAGTCGGCCAGCAGGACCAGGAACCGGCACGTCGCGGCGGTCAGGTGCCCGGCCAGCTCGCAGATCTGCGCCTCCAGCCGCTCCAGTGGCACCGGGGCAGGGGCGTCGGGGACAGGGATGGCACTGCCGGGAACAGAGCCCGGCTCCTGTATATCGAACATGTATTTGACGGTAGCATTAGGGTCTGACAATCCTGGGCGACGCTGGTCAGTTCGGTCAGTTGGGTGCACGACAGCTTTGTTGGAGATGATCTTGACTGGGTCGTGAGCTTCGGGATTCTGAGTCGCGGTGTCTGTCAGACACCTCGACTAGTTCGGCGAGGGCGTCCTTACCGTCGAAGGTGGCCACGTAGGTGGAGGAGCCGGCGTCCATCACCGGCCTGCCGTCCTCATCCAGCCTGGAGACGGTGAACAGGCGGGCGAGCTTGACCTCGCGGGTCCCGGCCTTCCCGTCTTCTGATTTACCCTGGCGGCCCTCGGTCTCGCTGGCGCGGACCGGCACGCCGGTCCCGTCGGTCTCCGCGTAGAGCATGTCGGGGACCGGCTCGGGAGGCGGCAGCGGGACGATCGTGCGTGTGCGGATGGCGGCGGCCTCGGCTCCGGCCGCGGCGCGGGCGGCCGCGCCGGTGGCCTCAGCGGACCGCTCGATTGTCCGGGGACTGATGGTGACGCCGGCCAGGCCGGCCAGCAGGGCGGCCGCGCGGGCGAAGGAGACCTCCGCGCCGGCCAGGGCGGTCATCTCCGAAAGGCCTGGTGCCCGGCGACCTCCCGCTCGGCTTTCTCCAGCTCCGGCCCGGGCTTCAGGTGCACGTTCACCGTCTTGCCGCCGATGCGGCGGGTCAGGTTCCACTGCGGCCCGTGCCCTCGGTGACCAGGCTGGGCGCAGGCGCAGTCCGGCTTGCCGCACTTGCGCCATACCGCGTTCAGCGCCCCCGCCGGAAATCCCCGACCTGCGACATCACGGCGAGCACCTCGGCGCGGTCAGTTCCAGCGGACCCGGACGCTGGATTGCCAGGACGCGAGCAGGCCGGGGTCTCCGGTGACGGTGACACCGGCCTGGATGGCGTCGAGGCGGTTCCACAGGTATAGGTAGACGCCGGAGGCGGCGCCGCTGACCACGCACCCGGGAGCATCCGCCGCGGCATCGTCGGCGTCGCGGCGCGGCTGCAGGCGGCCCTCGTGCGCCTGGATGGACCAGGCCTGGCCCGTGTCCGCGGCCAGCACGCGCAGCCGGCCGCCTTCGGTGCCAGCGGCCGGCTGGTACTTGCGCCGCCGCCCGAAGCCCATGATCAGCTCGTCGATGCCGTCGGCGGCGAACTCCGCCGGGTACTCGGGCGTCGTGCCGGCTGCGCTCTCCGCGTCGGCCCGGTGGATGGCGGTCTCGTGGGCCTGGCGCCGCGCCCAGAACGCCAGCGCGGACGGTGCGGCCATGAAGGTCGCGAACTCCAGGGTGGGATCGGCTGTGGCCAGGGTCTCCGCCAGCGCGGCATAACCGGCCCGGAACCAGGCGAGCAACTCGGGGTCGGCCGCGCCGCCACGCAGTATCTCCGCCTCCGTCAGCCCGTCGATGACCCGGCCGGGGCGCTCGGTGACGTGCCTGGCGGCCCACCGGTGGATGTAACCGGTATGCCGCAGCAGGTCCCGGACCTGCCAGGGCGGGCAGGGCGACACGGCCGCGTCGAGCCCGGCCCGTTCGGCCGCATCGGCGAGCAGGTCGCCCTGGCGGCGCAGCATGGCAATGTGCTCGGCGATCTCCATGGTGGTCAGCTTTCGGCGCGCAGGATGTCCAGGGCGCGGGCCAGGTCGGGCGGGTAGTCGCTGGTGATGGTGACCTCGCGGCCATCGGCGGGGTGCGCGAACGTCAGGCTGACCGCATGCAGCCACTGGCGCGTCAGGCCGAGCCTGGCGGCCAGCACCGGGTCGGCACCGTAGAGCAGGTCGCCCACGCACGGGTGCCGCAGAGCGGCCATGTGCACCCGGATCTGGTGGGTCCGGCCGGTTTCCAGGTGCACACGGACCAGACTGGCCGCTCGGAAGGCCTCCATCGTGTCGTAGTGGGTCACGCTCGGGCGGCCGTCGCTGACCACCGCGAAGCGGCCGTCGCCGGACGGGTGCCTGCCGATGGGCGCGTCCACCGTGCCGCGCAGCGGATCGGGGTGCCCCTGCACGAGCGCGTGGTACCGCTTGTCCACGGTGCGCTCGCGGAAGGCGCGCTTGAGCGCGCTGTAGGCCCGCTCGCTCTTGGCCACGACCATCACGCCGGTGGTATTCGCGTCCAGCCGGTGAACGATGCCCTGGCGCTCGGCGGCGCCGCTGGTCGCCACCGTGTGCCCGGCGGCGATCAGCCCGCCGGTGACGGTCGGCCCCGACCAGCCGGGCGTGGGGTGCGCGGCGACGCCGCGGGGTTTGTCCACCACGACGATGTTGTCGTCCTCGTAGAGCACGACCAGGCCCTCGACCGCCCGTGGGGGTTCGGCCGGGCGCGGCGGCGGCAGGGTGACCCGAAGCGGATCCCCGGCCAGCACGCGATCCGATTTCGACGCGGTCCGCCCGTCGAGCACGACCAGGCCGTCGCCGATCAGCTCCGCGGCCCGGGACCTGGACAGCCCGAACATCCTGGCCAGCGCGGCATCGAGCCGCTCGCCGTCCAGGCCGTCGGGTACCGCGACCTGGCGCTCGCCCGGAGTTGTCATGTGGGTTCCCGGGCGGCCCTGGTGCCGTCGAGCCGGATCCCGCGCAACGCGAGCAGCACGACCAGCACGCCGGCGCAGACGATGGCGGAGTCGGCCAGGTTGAAGACCGGCCAGTGCGGCAACTCGATCCAGTCGACCACGTGCCCCTGGAACAATCCTGGCGCGCGGAAGATCCGGTCGAGCAGGTTGCCGGTGGCCCCGCCGAGCAGCAGGCCGAGCGTGATGGCCCAGCCGATGCTGCGCAGGTTCCTGGCGGCGCGCAGGATGTAGATGATCACGCCGAGGGCGATGGCGGTGAACACGATCGTCATCGACGTGCCGATGCTGAACGCGGCCCCGCCGTTTCGGGTCAGCGTGATCGTCAGCAGCCCGCCGAGCAGCCGGATCGGCGCATGGTCCGGCATCCTGGCCACCACGATGGCCTTGGAGATGACGTCGGCCGCGATGACGAACACGGCCACCGCAATCAGCAGCCCGATCCGGCGCGGCCGCGCGGGCGGGGAGAGGGCCGGGCCGTTCAGCGGCGTTCCTGGCGCTGCTTGCCTATCGGCTGGCTGCACGATTCGCATACCGCCTGGAGTTCATTGAGAAAGCCTATCCGGGCTTCAGCTACTCTGGGCCGGTGCAGGGATTCCAGCCGCTCCCCGCGCAGGTCGACCTGCCCGCGCTTGAGCAAGAGGTACTCACCCGCTGGCAGGACGCCAGGGTCTTCGAGCGGTCACTAGAGCAGACCGCGAGCGGGCCCGCCTGGATCTTCTACGAGGGACCGCCCACCGCCAACGGGATGCCTGGCGCCCACCACGTGGAGGCGCGCACCTTCAAGGACTTGTTTCCCAGGTTCAAGACCATGCAGGGGTTTCACGTCCCGCGCAAGGGCGGCTGGGACTGCCACGGGCTGCCGGTCGAGGTCGCGGTGGAGAAGGAACTCGGCTTCACCGGCAAGCGGGACATCGAGGCGTACGGGGTGGCCGAGTTCAACGCGCGCTGCCGCGAGTCGGTGCTCAGGCACGTCGACGCGTGGCTGGAGATGTCGCGGCGGATGGGCTACTGGGCCGACACCGACAACGCCTACCGCACCATGGACCCGACCTACATCGAGTCGGTCTGGTGGTCACTGAAGCGAGTCTGGGAGCAGGGGCTGCTGGTTCGCGATCACCGGATCAGCCCGTACTGCCCGCGCTGCGGCACCCCGCTGTCCGACGCCGAACTGGGCCAGCCCGACGTCTACCAGATCGTGTCCGACCCGGCCATCACGGTCAGGTTCCGGCTGCGCACGCTGCCCGAGGGCACATCGCGCGAGCTCGAGGGCGCCGACCTGCTCGTCTGGACCACCACGCCATGGACGCTGGTCTCCAACACCGCGGTGGCGGTGCACCCGGACGCCACCTACGTGGTGGCGCGCCGATCCGGGGATGGCGACCGGGTGGTGGTTGCTGACGACCTGTTCGCCCGGGTGCTCGGCGATGGATGGCACGTCGCCGCCCGGTTCAGCGGGCAGGCATTGATTGGGGCGAGTTACCAACCTCCGTTCGGCATCATCAAAATCCCTGACGCTCATATTGTGATTCCAGGGTCATTCGTGACTACGGAGGATGGCACCGGGCTCGTCCACCTGGCGCCGGCGTTCGGCGCCGATGACATGGAGGCGTCGCGCGCGTACGGCCTGCCCGTGGTCAACCCGATCCGGCCCGACGGGCACTTCGAGGACGACCTGCCGATGGTCGGCGGGATGTTCTTCAAGGACGCCGACCGGCGGCTGATCGCCGATCTCGGCGATCGCGGCCTGCTGTTCCGGTCCGAACGGCATGTGCACAGTTACCCGCACTGCTGGCGGTGCGGCACCTTGCTGCTCTACTACGCGGTGCCTTCGTGGTTCATCAGGACCACCACGATCAAGGACAAGCTGCTGGCCGAGAACGAGCGGACGAACTGGTACCCCGAGACGGTCAAGCACGGCCGCTACGGCGAGTGGCTGCGGAAAAACGTGGACTGGGCGCTGTCCCGGACCAGGTACTGGGGCACGCCGCTGCCGCTGTGGGTGTGCTCGGAGTCCCATCTGACCTGCGTCGGCTCGCTGGCCGAACTGTCCGAACTGGCCGGGCGGGACCTGAGGCGGCTTGACCCGCACCGGCCTTTCGTGGACGGGATCACGTTCGACTGCCCGCGGTGCGAGGCCCTGGCGCGGCGGGTACCAGAGGTGATCGATGTCTGGTATGACTCGGGCGCCATGCCGTTCGCGCAGCATGGCGCGCCGCTGCGCAACGCGGAGGAGTTCTACGCGTCGTATCCGGCGCAGTTCATCTGCGAGGCGCTAGACCAGACCCGGGGCTGGTTCTATTCGCTGATGGCCGTGGGGACGATGGTGTTCGGCCGTTCGGCGTACGAGAACGTCGTGTGCGTGGGGCTGCTCGTGGACGAGACCGGCCGCAAGATGAGCAAGCACCTGGGTAACGTGCTCGAGCCGCTGCCGCTGATGGACGCGCACGGCGCCGACG